>JAFSTB010000011.1 GCA_017450685.1 Paludibacteraceae bacterium | reverse complement strand
TCACTAACGAGCAAAATGCACCTTACGGATTTGCTCAACAAAACTAATTTTCAAAATGACAAAGAACACCTTGATTCAAGTGAACTGTTATTATTTGACTTAAATTTTTAATCGTCCATTTTTTAGTGGACAGTAGTGATGTTACACACTTAAAATCAAATAACTATGGCAAACGACAAGACAGTAATAGGAATAGGTGAGGCATTATTTGACTGCCTGCCTGAGGGTCGTAAGTTAGGTGGTGCTCCCGCCAACTTCGCGTACCATGTTAATCAGTTTGGTTTGAAAGGTTGGGCTATCTCTGCTATCGGCGATGATGAGTTAGGGGAAGAGATAGTGGAGACTTTTGAGAAGGTTAATCTCAACCACATCCTTCCTGTTGTGGAGCAGCCGACAGGCACGGTCAAAGTGACGTTGGATGCCAATGGCGTTCCGCAGTATGACATTTGTCTTGGTGTGGCTTGGGACAATATCCCTTTGACGGCCGAGATGCTTGAGGTGGCACGCCGTGCCGATGCTATCTGTTTCGGTTCGTTAGCTCAACGCTCACAACGGAGTCGTGAGACTATTCACGCCTTTATAGAGGCAGCACCTAAGAGTGCATTGCGTGTGTTCGACATCAACTTGCGTCAGAACTGGTTTACGGCAGAGGTCATTGCCGAGTCGCTTAACCGCGCCAATGTACTGAAGATCAACGATGAAGAATTAGACGTGGTCGCCACTATGCTGCTTGGTGTTCCTACTGTTCCGGGCAAACTGATTGCTCAGGATTCAGACAAGGTGCGTCTTGTATGTCGCGACCTTATAACTAAGTACGACTTGCAGATGCTCATTCTCACTTGCGGTGCCGTCGGCTCGTATGTGTTCACCGACAAGGAGGAGAGTTATATAGCCACTCCAAAGGTAGAGGTGGCAGACACTGTTGGTGCCGGCGACTCCTTCACGGCTGCCTTCGTGGCTCAAACGCTATTGGGCAGGTCCATCAAAGAGGCACATAAGAAAGCCGTGGAAGTGTCGGCTTTCGTCTGCACACAGATAGGTGCGATGCCTGTTCTGCCCGAAGAAATGAAGAAATGATACTAATCCTTAATATATAACTCATGAAAACAAAGTTTTTTAGCACTTGGTTGCTGATGTTGGTTATATCGTTGCCTGCCATATCCCGCCCTATCAATGGTGTGGTGGTTGACAAGGCGACCAACGAATCGATTATCGGAGCCAGTGTATTGGAAAAAGGTACGACCAATGGTACCATTACCGATTTCGACGGTAACTTCACATTAGATGTAGCCGATGGTGCTATATTGGTAATCAGTTATGTAGGTTATGCTTCTCAAGAGATTGCAGCCGCCGACAACTTAAAAGTGTTTTTATCGGAGGACACGGAGTTGTTGGAAGAGGTGGTAGTAACGGGTTACACCACTCAGCGTAAGGCTGACTTGACGGGTGCTGTGACAGCAGTCAGTGCTTCAGACCTTGAGAAGCAGCAGGAGAACAACCCTATGAAAGCCCTTCAAGGTAAGGTACCCGGTATGAATATCGAAGCCAATGGTAGCCCTTCCGGAGCAGCCACTGTGCGTATTCGTGGTACAGGTTCGTTATACTCTTCCAATGACCCTCTCTACGTCATCGACGGTGTTCCCACCACGTCCGGTATGCACGAGTTGAACCCTAACGACATCGAGTCTATTCAGGTGCTCAAAGATGCCGCTTCGGCTTCCATCTACGGTTCGCGCGCCGCTAACGGCGTGATTATCATCACGACGAAAAAAGGGAAGGACGGCAAGTTGAACGTGACGTTAGACGCTTCTGTGGCTGTGCAGAACTATGTTAACCGTATGCAAGTGCTCAACTCCGAACAGTTCGGACGCGCCTTGTGGCAAGCATACGTCAACGACGGTGTCGCCGACCCGAACACCAACGTCTTAGGCTACCGCTACGACTGGGGTTATAACGAACAAGGACAACCGGTACTCAACAACATTATGCTCAACAAGTATCTTGATGCAGCCGGCACCGTACCTGTGAGCAACACCGACTGGTTTGCCAAGACTACACGACCGGGAATAATACAAAACTATAACGTGTCCGTGAGCAATGGCGGACCAAAAGGAAGTGCTTTCTTCTCGCTTGGCTACTATAAGAACGACGGTATAATCAAGTATTCGGATTTCGACCGCTTCTCGGCACGTATTAACAGCGATTATAAATTGCTCAAAGACATCATCACCATTGGCGAGAACTTCACTCTCAACCGCACATCGGAGGTGAGCGTTCCCGACGGATACATAGAAAGCGTACTGCAATATAACCCGTTGCTGCCGGTGTATGACACGGAAGGCAACTTGGCTCAAGCTCCTTCCTCCAGCGGTTTCCCGCAACGCGAGAACCCTCTCTCTATTCTCAAACGCAACAAAGACAACCGATATACTTATTGGCGCATCTTCGGTAATGCTTTTATCAATATCAATCCCATCAAAGGACTGAACATCCGCACTACTGCCGGTATCGACTATGCACAAAAGAAACAACGTATCTTCACCTATCCTATTATGGAAGGTGTTGTTGCCAACGACAAGAACGCTGTTGAGGCAAAGCAAGAGCATTGGACCAAGTGGATGTGGAACGCCATCATCACTTACGATCTTGAGATAGGCAAACATCGTGCCGACTTCCTCTTGGGAACGGAGTTGAACCGCCAGATTGACAATTGGTTCTCTGGCTACAAAGAGGACTTTATCGTGCTTCGTCCCACCTATATGTGGCCTTCAGCCGGAACAGGCAAAGCACAGGCATACGGCGGAGGTGGCAGTTTCTCGCTCATCTCATTCTTCGGCAAGGCTAACTATAGTTACGACAACCGCTATCTTGTCTCTGTGACGATGCGTTACGACGGTTCGAGCCGTTTCGGTAAGAACAACCGATTCGCCTTCTTCCCCTCTGTTTCGGCAGGTTGGCGTATCAGCCAAGAGAAATTTATGTCTGGTGCCTATTCATGGCTTGACGACCTCAAACTTCGCGTCTCTTGGGGTCAGACCGGTAACCAAGACATCAATGCCACCGCACGCTATACCATCTACGACTCCAACTACGGTGTGGTTGAGAACGGCGGTCAGTCGTATGGTACGTCTTACGACATAGCCGGCACCAACGGCGGCAGTATCCTGCCCTCAGGTTTCCGTCGCACACAGATAGGTAACGATGACATCAAATGGGAAACGACCTCACAGACCAACGTCGGACTCGACTTTGCGTTCTTCAAACAGACTTTCTACGGTTCGTTCGACTGGTTCTACAAACAGACCAAAGACATCCTCGTGGAGATGACCGGCATAGGTGTCATGGGTGAAGGTGCTTCTCAATGGGTTAATGCCGGTGCCGTGGATAATATGGGTGTAGAGTTGCAATTGGGCTACCGCAACCAAACCAAAGGCGGATTCAAATACGATATCTCCGCCAACCTCTCGCATTACAACAACAAAGTGATAGATATGCCGGGCACAGTGGCAGCCAGCGGCCGATTTGGCGGTAATGGTGTGAAGTCGGTAGTAGGACACGCTATCGGTTCACAGGTAGGTTATATCGCCGACGGTATCTTCAAGAGCCAGGAGGAGATTGACAATCACGCTTACCAAGAAGGAGCCGGCTTAGGACGCATACGCTACCGCGATATCAACGGTGACGGTGTCATTACAGAAGCGGATCAAGACTGGATCTATTCGCCTATTCCCGCTGTCACCTTTGGTGTGAATTTCTATTTCGAGTATAAAGGGTTCGACCTTACTATTTTCTTCCAGGGTGTAGGCAAACAACAGGTTATCACTAAAGACTTCAAGCAGCAGACCGATCTGTGGAGCGGCATTAACGTGGCTAATTTGAACAAAGGAACACGTGTGTTAGATGCATGGAGTCCGACCAACACCGGTAGCGATATCCCTGCTTTGTCCACCAATAATAACAACAACGAGACACGCGTAAGCACCTATTTTGTGGAAGACGGTTCGTTCCTCAAACTGCGTAACTTGCAGTTGGGCTACAACCTGCCTAAGAGTGCGTGCGAAAAGATGCTGATGCAAAACTGGCGTTGGTTCGTCTCCGCTCAGAACGTATTCACCATCCACTCACCTAAATTCACAGGCGTCGATCCGGAAATACCGACCTTCGGATATCCCATCCCGCTAACCGTAACAATAGGAACGAAAGTAACGTTCTAAGGAGCAAAGATCGCTTCGCTAAATGAATTAAGAAAAAGACTAAAAATGAAAAGAAATATGAAAACGAAGAATATCACTAAGGCATTTTTGTCCTTACTCCTTATTCCTTGCTCCTTGCTCTTAAGTAGTTGCGACAGTTTTCTCAATCACGACACTCCGCAAGGCATCTTGAGTGAGGATCAAGTGAATGACCCGCAGTATATCGACAATATCTGTATCTCCGCCTATGCGGTGTTTATATCGGCTGAGGATGTTAACTCCTCCTTCTCAATGTGGAACTTCGATGTACGCTCCGACGATGCGTACAAAGGCGGTATATCAGAGAACGACGGCGATGTGTTCCACCAGTTGGAAATAAGTCAGGGAATAATGACCACCAACTGGAACATCAACGATATGTGGGTTCGTCTGTACAACTGCTTAAGCCGCGTGAATGCAGCCATTGCCGCACTTAACGCTATGGACAATGGTTATGAACTCAAAGCACAACGTTTAGGCGAGATGAGATTCCTCCGCGCATACGGACATTTCCTCCTCAAACGCTTGTACAAGAATATCCCCTTTGTGATGAATCCGACAATGAAACAGGATGAGTATCATGCTTTGAGTAACACTCTATACACCAACGATGAAGGGTGGCAACTCATTGCCGATGATCTGGAATATGCATATAGTGTTCTGCCTGTTACCCAAGCCGACAAAGGTCGTCCCACACAGGCTTCCGCAGCAGCAATGCTGGCAAAAGTATATCTCTACAAAGCATATCGTCAAGACGACCCCGCCTCACATCAGGTAACGGAAATCAACACCGCGGATTTGGCAAAAGTAATCACTTACACCGAAGAGAACATCTACACTGCCGGCGGTTATGGATTAGAGGATGATTTCCACAATAACTTCCGTCCTGAGCCTCAGTACGAGAACGGTAAGGAAAGCCTTTGGGCAATGCAATACTCCACCAACGATGGCACTAACCTCGGTAATTGCAACTGGTCGTATGGTTTGATGGTGCCGGGTATAGAGGGAGTGACGGACGGCGGTTGCGATTTCTACAAACCGAGTCAAAACCTCGTCAATGCTTTCCGTACCAATGCCGAAGGTCTGCCTTTCATCGACAACTTCAACGAAAAAGATTTCGATGCCACCACAGACAATGCCGACCCTCGTCTGTGGCTCACAGTAGGTATAGCCGGTTTCCCGTACGAGTTCAACCCAAAACTTATTATGAGTCGTTCGAAGAACTGGAGTCGTTCTAACGGTCTGTACGGCTATCACGTGACCCTCAAACATAACGTAGATCCCGAAAGCGGCTATCTTATTCGTTCTGCTCTGTGGTTCGGCTCACCTATGAACCGCATAGTGGTGCGCTATGCCGACGTGCTATTGATGCGCGCCGAAGCATTGGCACAATTAGGTCGTGACGCTGAGGCTATCGAACTGGTTAACCAACTGCGTAACAGAGCATCCCGCAGTTTAGGTATGCTCGCAGGTTACAACGCCAACTACGGTGCCAAAATACGCGTCAAACCATATACCGACAACTCTAACGCTCTTGCCAAAGTGAAGATGGAACGCCGTTTGGAACTTGCTATGGAATCGGAGCGCTTCTTCGACCTCGTCAGATGGGGGGAAGCAGAACAAGTACTCAATAAGTATTATGTGGAAGAAGCCAACGACTGCCGTATCTATACTTCAGCGCACTTCACTGCCAACAAAAACGAATATCTGCCTATTCCGCACGAACAGGTAGCAGCATCCAATGATCATTATACACAAAACATAGGAGGATGGTAATTATGAAACTGAACAAAATTATAGGAATACTCGGATTATGCACAATAGTCGGATTATTCGCAAGTTGCAAAAAGAATGACAATCCCTTTAACGTCAAAGGCGACTGCCTCATCGAATCGTTAGTGTTGGATGAAGTCTATTCGGGCGTGGTGGATCATGCTTCCGCTACAGTTACAGTGGCTGTTCCCGAAGTGCACGACGACCATCTGATGACCATCACCACACTCCGCGTTTCTGACGGAGCAACGGCAACACCGGGTGAAGGAGAACAACTCAACATGACCTCTACTAACGTCATCCACGTAGAAAACGGTAATGTCTATCGGGATTACCAAGTGAAAGTGAAGCACGACGAAGCACGTATCATCGCCTTCACACTCAACGACCTCTATATAGGTATCATCGACCAAGTGGCACACACCATCACCGTCTCTGTACCTGTAGGAACGGATATCAAAACACTTATCCCGACCATCAAGACGACAGACGGTGCTACCGTTTCTCCCAATGCCGGCATACCCTGCGACTTCACCAACCCGGTGGACTTCACCGTAACCTTCAACACCGCTTCCACCACTTATAAAGTGACCGTCAAGGAGAAAGGCAACCCTGTGGTACTCTACCTGGGATTGGCTGAAACAGTGGCACAACTCAACCCTGAGGAGCAAGAAGCAGTCAACTGGATGCTCGCCAATGTTGAGAATTCCGACTACGCTTCCTTCTCCGATCTTGCTGCCGGACGTGTGGTGATGACCGACTGCAAAGTCATCTGGTGGCACTTCCATAAAGACGGCGGCATGGAAGGCAAAGGTGCATTCGAAGCCAATGCACCCGAAGCCGTCGATTTCGCAGTATTGGACAAACTCAAGGACTTCTATCAAGCAGGCGGTTCGTTCCTGCTCACCCGTTATGCCGTCAACCTGCCCTTCTACTTGGGCGAAAATGAATGTTTCCCCAACAATGCATGGGGCGGCAAAGAAGCAGAAGCCGAGCGTGTAGGCAGTCCGTGGGAGTTTGCCATCACAGGTCATACCGACCATGCACTTTGGCAAAACCTGACAATGAACCCAACAGCATTAGACCACGTTTATACCTGCGACGAAGGATATAAGATAACCAACTCCACCGCTCAATACCATATAGGTACCGACTGGGGTGGATATGACAACCGTGAAGCCTTCCACGAAAAAACCGGTGCCTACGATATTGCCGGTGGCACAGACGCAGTGGTGGTTTGGGAATATCGCCGCACAGCAGACCACGGTGCTATCATCTGCATCGGTTCAGGTTGCTACGACTGGTACACCATTGCCGACCCAAGCGAATATACCTCGTACTACCACGAGAATATCGCCAAGATAACACAAAATGCGTTTAACTACTTGAAGGGGGAATAAAGACCGCTTCACTGAATGAGTGACAAACGACTAAAAATGAAAGTAATATGAAAGCAACAAAGATAGTAAAGGCATATATGTCCTTATTCCTTATTCCTTGCTCCTTATTCCTGACAGCATGTAAAGACAATATCCCCACAGAACATAAAGATTGGGCTCATACCACTGTCTATTTCAATGCGTCGGACGAGTCAGGTACCACCACCTATTACATCCCTTCCGTAGGCTCTGCCGGTGATCCATTGCCGTTCTACGACCCGATAGCACGTGAGTATAAGATACTCTATCTGCATAACTTCGAGCAGAACTTAGAGCAGACTTTCCACCCCTTATGGGGCATCCGCACTACCGACTGCGCCACCTATACCCCTATGGGTGAGGTGCTGCCTACCGGTCGCGCAGGCGAACAAGATGCTGCACTCGGTACAGGTTGCGTTGTCTATGATGAGGCACAACAACTGTACTACATCTACTACACCGGTGAGCGTTATAAACCTGCTGCCGACGAGGATCGCCAAGTGGTTATGCGTGCTACCAGTACCGACTTCAAGACATGGACTAAAGACCGGCTCTTCCGACTGCGCGGTGGCGACTATGGTTATAGCACACTCAATTTCCGCGACCCGTATATATGGCGTATGGAGGACGGCTACCACATGATTGTGGCTACCAAACCTATGCCTGCCGGTTCAAAAGCCGAAGACAAAGACGGTTGCTTTGCCGAATTCGTCTCCACCGACCTCAAGACGTGGGAACACAAAGGACGTTTCACCAAGATGATTTGGGATCGTTTCCTCGAATGTCCGAACGTATTCAAGATGGGCGACTGGTGGTATCTCACCTATAGCGATATGTCCGCTTTTGAGCGTCGCGTACACTACCTGAAAGGGCATACTATCGATGAACTCAAAAATGCCACCAACCCCCATTGGCCCGACAGCAAAGAGGGTGCACTTGACAGCCGCGCTTTCTATGCAGGCAACACCGCTTCCGATGGTACAGACCGTTATATATGGGGTTGGTGCCCGGAGCGTCGGGGTAAAGATAATACCGACATAAGTGCCGATGCCGAACCTAAATGGGGTGGTACACTGGTAGTACATCGCCTTATGCAACGTGAAGACGGTACTCTCTATACCGCCGAAGTACCTGCTATTCGCGATAAATACAACCAAACGGCTACCTGCCAACCGGTGAAGAAATGGGGCGAAGAAGATGGTACTTTAAGCATTGCCGACGGCGTTTATACAATGAAAGCATATAGCAGCGTTATGTTCAACACTCTCGGCTATCACAACCATATTGCCATGACCGTTACCACCAATGACAATGCCGACCGCTTCGGTATCTCCTTCGTGCGCGGCGACCGCCAAGACGGCGACAACACCTACGAGCAATACTACAGCATTATGGTTTGCCCCGACGGTAATAACAACTACATACGCTTTGAAGAAGAACAAGGCAAATGGGAACTCAAAGGCGGAGGCAGTTATACCTTCCCCATCCCTGCCGACCATACCTACAACATCAACATCTATACCGACAACTCGGTTCTCGTTATGTATATCAACGACGTGCTCACCTACACCCAACGTATCTACGGCATCCAACGCAACTGTTGGTCTGTCAACTGCTACGAAGGGGCTATGACCGTTAAGGATATCCAATTAACACAATATTAACCCGAATACGGAGTAAGGAGTGAATATCGGTTTACTCCTTACTCCGCGTTCACAAAACGTATTAAACAAATGAAAAAATCAACTCTTCTGGCTCTTTTTGCAGCCGCTGTAATGAATCTGAACGCTACCGACCTATGGACAGGAAGCAAGCAAGTATCATGGGAAAATGGTGGTATTGACATCGAAGCCGCAATGTTCGCCGATGCTCAACCCGGTCAGAAAATCGTTGTTACCTTCACTGGCGCATCTGACGGTATCGAGTTCAAACTCCTCGAAGTATGGGATCACCTTGCCGGCTCACGCGAAGCCGCATGGATAGGTGGCGACGGAACATTCGAGCAGTTCCTAACACCCGCAGCCATAACAGGTCTTAAAGAACACGGACTGCAAGTTATCGGTGCTAACTTCACTTGCACCAAAGTGGAACTCCTTGACGGCAAAGAAGCACTCAAAGACGGCTATACCATTTGGACAGGCTATTTCTGGGCTGACGAGTGGAGTACACTCGAACTCTATAAAGAAGGTTATGCCGATGCCGACTTCAACAAGGCTACCGCTATCCGCTTCTACTCCGAGGCAGCAGGCTCCGACTATGTTCTCAACTTCAAAGAGGACTGGGCTGACTGGGGACATATTGCCGACCATAACAGCATGACCAACGGCGAAGGCTACAAAGAACTCACACTCACCAACGAACTGCGTACACGCCTCGCAGGTGCCAACCACTGGATGATTCAATTCAACAAAGAAGGACTTGCTCCGTTCAACGTTACCGATATCGTTCTCGTTGGCGATTTTGCCACTGCTATCGAAAATACCGTTGCAGAAAGCAAGGCAACAAAAATCATACGCGACGGTCAAATACGCATCCTCAAAGGTGACAAGACATACAATGTTCTCGGCGTAGAGATGAAATAAATGGTATGTACTTACAAGCAAAGGCGACCCGTTGATGCGGGTCGCCTTTGCTGTTATACACGTCAAACCTCTGTTTGACTATTGATCACGAGGCAGCACATTCCCCTTTAATAGGCAAAAAAACGGAAAAAGTTGCGAGATTGGGATATTGTCACTACCTTTGCGCAATGATTCGCGTACCAACACACGAACACAACTAACATAATCACAACTTAAAAGACACAAGTAGTTATGCGAGTAATCATTGAAAAGGACTATGACATAATGAGCCGTTGGGCTGCTAATTATGTTGCTAAACGTATCGACGAATATGCCCCTAAAGAGAGTAATCCGTTTGTCTTGGGTCTGCCCACCGGTTCATCGCCGCTCGGTATGTATCGTCACCTGATAGAACTCAACCGACAAGGCAAAGTCAGTTTCCGCAATGTGGTCACTTTCAATATGGACGAATATGTAGGTTTGGCTGAAGACCACGAACAGAGTTACCACTCTTTTATGTGGAAGAACTTCTTCTCACATATAGATATCCCTCAAGAGAATGTTCATATCTTGAATGGCAACGCCTCTGATTTGCAGGCAGAGTGTGCGCGCTATGAGGCTACCATTGCACAGTTTGGCGGCATTCACCTCTTCGTTGGCGGCATAGGTCCGGACGGACATATAGCCTTCAACGAACCCGGTTCATCGCTCTCCTCACGCACACGACAGAAAGAACTCACACAAGACACCATCATTGCCAACTCCCGTTTTTTCGGCGGCGACATCAGCCAAGTGCCACGTTCAGCATTGACAGTAGGCGTAGGTACGGTGATGGACGCACAGGAAGTGATGGTGTTAGTCAACGGTCACCAGAAAGCACGCGCTCTGCTACACGTAATAGAAAAACCTATCAGCCATATGTGGACGGTGAGCGCACTGCAAATGCACCAACACGCAATCATAGTGTGCGACGAGTCGGCTTGCGATGAACTCAAAGTGGGGACATATAAGTATTTCCTCGACATAGAAAAGAACAACCTTAACCCCAACACACTGCTCTAATAAGCATCATTGCAAAGCCCCAAGGCATTACAGGCACTATTATGGAAAAGGCTGTTTTAGTAGGTCTCATCACTCCCGTACAGAGTGAAGAACGAACACGTGAGTACTTAGACGAACTCTGTTTTCTTGCCGACACACGCAACATCGAAACGCTCAAACGTTTCACACAACGAGTAGCCACACCCGACACCAACACTTATGTCGGCAGCGGCAAACTGCAAGAGATACGGCAATGGATAGTGGATCATCAGTCAAACGATGATACCGCACCCGACTATGTCATCTTCGACGATGAGTTGTCACCTCGGCAGATTCGCAACATAGAGAAAGACCTCAATTGGCGCGATAACCCAAAAGAGCGACGCGAGATACGCGTGATGGACAGGACGATGCTTATCCTCGAAATCTTCCTTCAACGAGCACAAACCAGTTATGCCCGCACACAGGTGGAACTGGCACACCTGCAATATATGCTGCCACGCCTGACACGTATGTGGAGTCACCTCGACCGACAACGCGGCGGCGGTGTCAATCGCGGTACGGGTGAGACACAGATAGAAGCCGACAGACGTATAATAGGCACACGCATAGCACTGCTCAAAGACGAACTGAAAAAAATAGACCGGCAGATGGCTACCCAACGACAAAACAGAGGAAAGATGGTGAGAGTGGCTCTGGTGGGATATACCAACGTGGGCAAATCAACGCTGATGAACCTGCTCTCCAAATCGGAAGTCTTTGCCGAAAACAAACTCTTTGCCACACTCGACACCACAGTGAGGAAAGTGACAATAGAGAACCTGCCATTCCTGCTTAGCGACACCGTGGGTTTCATACGCAAACTGCCACACCACCTCGTGGAGAGTTTCAAATCTACACTCGACGAAGTAAGAGAAGCCGACCTGCTACTACACGTGGTGGATATCAGTCACCCTAATTTTGAGGAGCAGTATGAGGTGGTGGAACGCACTATCAACGAACTGCTGGAAAGAGAAGAGACAGTGGCAGGCAGTCAGCCCTGGCAGAAAGGCAAGAAGAACAGCAGCAAAACCAAACAGATAAAACAAATAGAGCGACTGGTGGTCTTTAATAAGACCGACGCTTTCACCTATACCCCCAAAGAAGCCGACGACCTCACACCTATGCAACGTGAGAACTACTCGCTCGAACAACTGCAAAAGACATGGATGGCACGACTGCAAAACGATTGTCTGTTTATCTCCGCACGGGAAAAGACCAATATCGATGCCCTCAAAGACACACTCTACGAACGCGTCAAAGCCATTCATATACAACGCTATCCTTACAATGACTTCCTCTTCCAACACTACGAATAAATGTCCGTTCGCACCTACCACTATTGTTTTGAGGATGAGCATTTAGGCACAGTCTATGTTCGCATCAATGCCAGAGCCACACATATAGTGTTCAGAGCCAAGGAACAACATATATGGATTACCTCTCCCTTGGGTATAACAGAAAAGGAGATGCAGTCGCGCACCTTACTCAAACGAAAAGAACTGCTGCAACTGCTCAACCAGGTGCAACAACCCACTCTCATTGACCAACACTTTCGCCTTGACACCAACGCTTTCCACTTCCGCGTTCAATTTCACAACAAGACTAACCTCTGCGTTAAGCACGAGTCGCCCGCTTCCGACAACCATACAGCCACACTATATGTTCCGCAAGGGTTCATCTTTGCAGAACACCAACAATGGCTGGAAAAGATTATCATTGAGTCTGTTCGCACGTTTGCACACCCCTATCTATACGGTCAGTTGCGCCACATGTCAGCCTTGAGCGGACTTGGTTGTGAACAGATGGGCATAGGCATAGCACATACAAGATGGGGCGTATGCGCAAGAAAAAATGACTTGAAAAAGCCAATAGTGGAAAGCAAACAACCTCAAACAATAACCCTCGATATAGGTGGCAGAACAAGAGAAGAGTACTGCGCACACAAGATCATCTTCAGCGTTTACACAGCACTTCTACCTCTGCATCTATCACAATTCATTATCCTGCACGAACTCACTCACACCAGACACCCCGACCACTCACCCTCTTTTCACGACACTCTGGATAAACTGACACAAGCCATCTTAGGGTTAAGCGAAGAACAATGTGAGCAACAATTAAAAAAATATCAAACTAATATCTACTCATTCCTTAACCAATGAAAAACATTGCTATTTTAGGTTATGGCAACATCGGTCAAGCCGCCGAACAAGCCCTCTCTATCTCCACCGACCTGACGCTTTTGCGCATCTATCACCACAACGAGATTGACTCTTTAGAGTCGGACTGCCGTGAAGGCAAGATCGATGGTGTTATCATCTGCACTCCCACACGCGAGGTGCAGACCTATGCCGAACGCCTGTTACGCACCGGTGTATGCACCGTTGACAGTTTCGACATACACGGTCAGATAGTCTCTTTGCGCCAAGCACTCAACACAGAAGCCGTTAGCGGTCAAGCCGTGGCGGTAGTGGCTGCAGGTTGGGATCCGGGAACAGACTCCGTAGTAAGAACACTGATGAAAGCCATGGTGCCTAACGGACTGACATACACCAACTTCGGTCCGGGCAGGTCGATGGGACACACCGTCGCTGCCAAAGCCATCAAAGGTGTGAAAAACGCACTGTCAATGACTATACCTTTAGGCACTGGCATACATAGACGTATGGTCTATATAGAGTTGGAAGAAGGAGCACAATACGAAGATGTTAAACAACGGCTCTTGCAAGACGACTACTTTGCGCACGATGAGACACACGTCATAGCAGTGGACAGTGTGGAAGCATTGAATAATGTGGCTCACGGAGTGAAACTGACCCGCAACGGCGTGAGCGGCACCACTCACAACCAACGTATGACTTTCTCCATGACCATCAACAACCCCGCACTGACAGGACAAGTGCTGGTAAGCACTCTCAGAGCCGCTCTACGACTGCAACAAGAGAAACGCTACGGCGCTTACACACTGATTGAAATACCACCCATCTACCTGCTGGAAGGTGAGACGGAAGAGAACATAAAACAATTAGTATAAAAAACTGATAGTTACCTTATCTTTATATGTTACTTACCGTTAAGCGTTTTGCCGAACTGACTGCTCAAGAGGTTTACAAGATTCTTCAGGCTCGGTTTGAGGTGTTCGTTATGGAGCAACACTGCTTCTATTTAGACCCTGACGACATCGATTATGAAGCGTTGCATCTGTGTCTTTGGGATGGTGAGCATTTGGTGGCATATGCTCGCCTTTTCCCCGACCGTTTAGCACCTGCTTTTGTGCCATTATCGGCAGATCCAAATGCTTGGCATTGCGGCAGGTTGCTCACCCGCGAACGACGACAAGGGTTGGGAAAGAAGATGGTGGAGGCTCTTATTCAGACAGCACAACAACACTGCGCCACCATCTTACGAATGGAGGCGCAGTGCTATATAATGCCCTTGTATGAGCAATACGGTTTTGTGGCGGTGTCCGAACCGTTCGACGATGCCGGTGTTCAGCACGTAGAGATGGAGAAAAGGCTTATTTGAGCCATCTGTCAAGCCACGAGAAGAAAGTGCGCTGCCAAAGGACTCCGTTCTGAGGCTTGAGCACCCAGTGGTTCTCGTCAGGATAGATGAGCAGTTCGGCAGGTATGCCACGCATAACGGCCGCATCAAAAGCAGCCATACCTTGATTGGCAAGAATACGATAGTCTTTCTCTCCGTGAATACATAAGATGGGGGTATCCCATTGGTCAACGAAGTGGTGTGGCGAGTTAGCAAAAGTGCGCTGCGCCACTTTGTTGGTCTTATCCCAATAAGCACCACCCATATCCCAGTTAGCAAACCATTTCTCCTCCGTCTCCAAATATTGCATCTCCATATTGAAGATACCGTCGTGTGCTATAAAAGCCTTGAAGCGGTGGTCGTGATGTCCGGCAAGCCAATAGACGCTAAAGCCGCCAAAGGAAGCACCTACACAACCAAGGCGGTTCTTATCTATAAAAGGCAGGTTGGCAACAGCCTCATCGATGGCAGTCAGGTAGTCGCGCATACATTGTCCGCCGTAGTCACCGCTTATCTGCTCGTTCCATTCCTTGCCGAAACCGGGAAGACCGCGACGATTGGGTGCCACAATGACATAGTCGTTGGCTGCCATCATCATAAAGTTCCAACGATAGGACCAGAACTGACTGACAGGGCTCTGCGGACCGCCCTCACAATAGAGCAGTGCGGGATATTTCTTCTCAGGGTCGAAATGCGGCGGCAGAATAATCCAAGTGAGCATCTGCTTGCCATCGGTGGTGGTCTGCCAACGAGGAACGACTCTACCCTGCTCTATCTGCGAATAGATATTGTCGTTCTCGTGCGTCAGTTGAAGGCATACTGGCTCATCGCCATTATTAGTCACAACCTTATATATCTCGTTAGCCTCGCACATTGAGTGCCGCATACTGAGATACACATTTCCTTCCGCTGACAGTTCGGCAGGTGTTGCCACCGGCACATAGTCGTATTGCCCGTTGGTGAGGCAGACACGACGACCTTCAAGGTCGGTTTGATAAAGCATAGTGGTGCCATGCCAAACGGAAGAAAAGACTATATGTTCATTGTCGCGCCAATAGTAATCATCCACATTGGAGTTGAGCGTTTGGCTCACGAACCGTCTTTCGCCTGTGAGGGTGTTCTGCACCATAAGGCGCGACTCGTCGCTCTCATACCCGTCACGTTCCATACTAAGCCACGCTATATACTGTCCGTCAGGCGAATAAGCCGGATTGAGGTCGTAACCTTCATTGCCCTCAGTGAGGTTGGTATGTGTAGCGGTGGCGAGGTCGCAGAGATAGATATCGGAATTGGTGGAAAAGGCATAGTCCTTGCCTGTTTTCTTTCTGCACGTGTAAGCCAGTGTCTTACCGTCAGGCGAGAAAGCAAGTTGTTCGACACCGCCGAAAGGTCGCATCGGACTCTCAAAAGGTGTGCCTTCCAGTATATTGACGGGATTGACAATAGCGGCTTCCTCTATATATTCGCCTTCACCGCGATAACGGAGGTTGAGTGAAGCAAGGAAAGGTTGCGGTGCTGTCTCCACCCACTCGTCCCAATGTTTGTACATCAGGTCAGTCACCACTCTGCCTGTGGCTTGTGGCAGGTCGGGATAGAGGTCGGCTGTCGAGGTGGTGGTCTTGACGGCTGAGATAAGCACTATACGGTCACGCTTACGGTTGAAGAGGAAGCCTTCTATATCATTGTCGTAACCTTTGACGAGCAACGATTGTCCGTTCTGCCTCAGATACAGTTTGCCTTTGTTCAGGTATGCCAAAGTGCCGCTGTTGCCAAACCATACGGGGTCGGAACCCACGAACTCATCGGTGGTGGTCAGCGAACCATTGTCCTCAACGGCAATGCGTATCCAAGTGGTACTGCGGTTCTCACTAACGCTATAATAACTGACGGTATAGGCTATCCAACCCGTCTCTATATCCAATGCCACACTGCCTATACGCCCCATTGCCCATAACGCCTCAGGCGTGAGACGACCCTCGTTGATGGTGATCTGAGGCTTGGTGATTGGCGACAGGACGGTTTCATCCGTGGCTTTATCTGAAGTGCAAGCAATCATAGTAACAGAGCAGACTATAAATGCAACTATTTTCGTTCTCAATGACATAACCTGTGTTTATTTTTTCAGTTTCACTATCATGGTGCTGAGAGGTGCAGCGATAAGGTTGTTCTTACTCAGATCCACTTTTTCTCCTGTCAGCACATCCTCTCCCACGGTGTTATAACGCGACAGTATCTCCTGATAATGGGCAGTGGGTATCTCTCGCACCTGCTCGGCAGCATTAGCAAAGACAAAGACTGCCTCGTCGTCGTTATAGCGGAAGAAAGCGTAGGTGTTATTGCGGTCAAGGAAATGCATCGTCTTACCCGTATGTATCACTTTCTCCGTCTTGCGCCAGGTAAAGAGACGGCTCACAAAGTCGTACATATACCTCATCTCTGCTGTCAACTCATTCTCTGCGGGCAGAGGCATACGCAAGGTGGAATGACCTAACGACATATCCGACGAATGCATATTATACTCCTCTCCGTACAGCAGTTGTGGTATGCCGCGCATAGTGGCAAGCAGCACCATTCCTATCTTCACACGGTCTAACGACTTGTCCTTCACCACGTCCGCAAAGCGGTCCATATCGTGGTTGCCGAGGAATGTGAACAGGCGATTGACATCAGCATAGAGATAGTCCATAGCCACAGCATCATACACCTTGGTCAGTCCGCCACCCCAGTAGTTGCCGTCGTTCTCTAATGCTTGACGAATAGCCTCTTCCACGGGGAAGTCCATCACGGTGGGCAGATGACTGTCAAAGCCGTTGTAGTTCTTCACGCCTGACTGCCAATAAGCCACGGCAGGTGCAGGTCGCGTCCAACACTCACCCACGATATTCAAGTTTGGGTACTCCTCTCTTATGGCTTTGCACCACTCGGCTGCAGGTTGCGGCTCTATGTACGGATAGGTGTCCACTCGCAAACCGTCAAGGTCGGCATACTCAATCCACCATATAGCCCACTGCTTGAAGTATTGCAAAAGGTCAGCGTTATTGAGGTTCATATCCGGCATAGGATGGTCGAACCAACCGGTGTTGCTCAACTGACGGTCGTACACCGAAGCGTTGATGTCGTAGTTGGCAGAGAAAACATTATTGGTGTTGGTGAAATGATCAAACTGATTGATCCAATCTTTATACGGCAGGTCTTGCATCCACCAGTGAGCCGCACCGCAGTGGTTAGGCACCATATCCATCAGCACCTTGATGCCTTTGCCGTGGGCTTGTTGCACCATCTGCTGATACTCCTCGTTGGAACCCATACGCGGGTCTATATGGTAGTAGTCGGCACAAGCATAACCGTGATACGACCAGTCTGGCTCGTTATCCAGCAGCATAGGCGTTGCCCAGATAGCGGTGGCACCTACCGAGGCTATATGGTCAAGACTATTTACCACACCCTGTATATCGCCGCCCCAACGACCGTGAACACTCGCTTTGTTGGCTTTCTCCTTGGTCAGAGAACTGTTGTTATTGGCTTCGTTGCCGTCCACAAAACGGTCGGACATAATGAGATAGACCATATCGGCAGTGGTGAACGACTGTCTTTGGCGACTGCCTTCGCGACGGGGAAGAACGGTGTAGTCGAACGACACACGACGTTTGCCTTTGTTCAACGTAACGCGATAAGTGCCTGTCTCTTTGACATCAAGGTCAAGGAAGAGGTAGTTGCTCGATTCGGCATTGTGTTGCCCTTTAAGTACTAAGCCTGTGCACTCACCGTCTTTGACACGGTTGTTTTCCAACTGTTGGATAGTGACGGTAGCGTCTGACAGGTCTTCACCGTGTACCATCAGCGTGAGCGGACACTGCATATCCGTCCACCAGCATAGGGGTTCCACCTGTTGCACGTTCATCGCTTGCACTGCCATTGCAGCAACAAGCAAGATAGTGGTTAAAAAGTGTTTCATAGTATTGTTATTTTGGTTGATTATTTCAAAAATCCGTATTGATAGACCGTTGTGGCGATCTGTGCGGCGAGGGTCTTCTGCTTTTGGCGGAGGTCCTTCAATAAGCGTATGTATTCCTCCTCGGGACTGTCGGCGTTCATCCTGCCTTTGTCGTCACGCCCTTGAAAATAGTAATGCCAGAACTTCCGTCCGGCTTCCATCACGGCTTGAGCGGCAGGAGTGAAGCGTAGAGGCGGTGAGGTGAGCGGCGTCTGTTACATTTGACACACGCCCCCAACATCCTCTAACTTAGAGGGGGAGTTAGTTAGTCCTGTCTCTGAATGTGGTTTATCAGCCGTGTCCCAAATAAAGAACCCTATCGGGAACTGACCTTTTACATTATCGAATGTATTAGCAGGTACAATAAAGGCTTTCAGCAGTTTAGCCTTGAATACCGAGCGGAAATCCGAAAAATTCGGTGCTTGCAGAATTTTCAACTTTGAAAATTCTGCAAGCACCGCGCCCGGAATTTCATGGTATATGCGGATAAAGAACTGCGCAAACAGTTCAACTCCGGCTATCCCTATTACGTTTTTATATTTCAGATATGTTGCTGTTTCGATAGTCGCACCTGCTTGATTATTACCTGTGCCTGTAATAGTTCTTGCATTCGTTGCCTCTTTATACGGCGGGTTGATATAGATGACGAGGCGGCGGCGCACCAACTCTTTGAGTTGCTTGAATTGCTTGCTTTCGTGGTCGGTGGGGGCGACGTTCCAGTTGAAGTCGTTCTGCGAGAAGACCTCCATCACCGCACTGTACGGGATGAAAGCGATCTTCTCCGCGTCTAACGCACCAAGGAACTTCGGCGGGAGGAGCTTGTCGATGGTGCGCTCCCTGCCGATAGTGAGGATAAGTTGGATAAAAGAGTCGTAGATACTATGGCGGTTGCCCGCTTTGGCTTCCGCCCATAGCAGATATTCCACCTCGGGAAAGAGGTCGCGCCTGTCCTTGCGTATGGCAACCGAAAAGTCGATATTACCTATTAGTTTGCGGCAGTCGTAGTCCGCAAAAAAATCCTCGCGGATGTTGTTGATGACAGTGCCTTCTTTGTCAGTGAGTGGGTACATAATACAAGTTTTTCTCGCGAAAATGTCAAGTTTTTGCCAATTTTTAAGTTTCCAATCTTAAATCTTGGCTTTTCCACCATAGTCGGGCATTGCCTTCTATTGTCCAATGGGGTATGGGCGTTGAGGGTTGATAGCCTGCTTTGCTGAAGAGAGCAACGGAGGCTGTGTTCTGTTCGGAAACGAACGCGTAGAGAAGGTTAAGATACAGAAAACCAAAGGCGTAGTCGTCCAATAGTCGCAAAGCCTCAAGGGCATAACCTTGTTGGCGGCAGTCATGCGAGATATAGATTCCTACGCATGCTTTAAGGTTGCGCGGGTCGAAATCATAGAGGTCAAGGCAACCGATAGTAAGAGGCAAAGAGGTGGCGGTATGAGAGGTGGCGGTATCGGTTTGCTCAATAATAAGTCGCAACTGTCCGTCCTTATATATATCGCCGGTGGTGGATTCGATGTAGTTACGCAAGTCTTGTCGGCTGAGAGGGTTATGTGTTCCGCCGTAAGCCCAAGCGGACGAGTCGTTCTCCCATTGATAGAGGAACGGCAGGTCGTGTGGCTCTAATTTGCGCAAAGTAACCATTGCTGAAGGTTTTTAGTACCGTCTAAAAACAGATAGTAGTGTTTAGGCGAACCATCGTTGCAGGAAGTTCTCTTTTTTCTTTGGTGGTTCGAGAGCCTGCGGCGGCTGATTGGCTTTGCCGCTGTGAATCATCTGATAGATAACACCCCAGTCGGGCAGTCCGCCGAGGTTGCGGTCGTCAATAAAGAGGTCGGCTGTCAGTTTGCGTGCGCTCATGCCGTCTTGCGGTTCGCCGGGGAAATTGCTATTGACGGCATAGAACTCCAAACCGCGTTCGCGGCAGTAGTCCACAGCCTCTTGCAGCAGTTGTCCTTCGCGGCACGACCATAGGATAAGTTGGTGATGGTCAACCTGCTGCAACTGCTTAAGCGTCTCAATAGCAAAGGGTATGGGTTTACCTATGGCGGGATAGGCATGGGTGACGATAGTGCCGTCAAAATCAATCGCGATTGTCATAAGGCGAGTCCTCTAAATCTATTTGCATCTGCCTTTCCGACGGTTTGCAGAACACCCAAGCGATAGCGCATATACCTAACAACCAGAGCATTGGTTTGCAACCGCCTAAGATGAAATACAGCACTTCCGATATCAGCATCGGCAGCATTATGAGGGTCTCACGCCTGGTGGCAAGCGGCACATAACGTTCGATGCGTTCTTCCATCGTTGGCAACTCCCGCAAACGCGTCGTGGAACGCTTAAAGAGGTATAACGACAGAGGTATGAAAGTGAGTGTGGTAAGTATTGCCAACGACTGCAAGACAATACCTGCTGTGGAGGAAGGCTCAAAGAACTGCATTCCCAGCGGATCTTGCTTATACAACTGCCAAAAAATGTAATAAACAAGAAGCACTGCAACGATGATGGCATAATGAATCAACATAAGTGTTTTTAGCGCGTTTCTGAACATAAGCGTATAGATTGAAGGTTTGTAAATATTTTGACTGTTAGAGAACAAAATATTCATTTCACGCCCGAAATTCGGTTCTGTTTTGTATGGAGCGTCCGAGTGTTATCTCATCGGCATACTCTATCTCACCTCCGATGGCTATGCCTCTGGCTATCTGACTCACCTTTACACCGGTCGGTTGCAAATGGCGGTAGATATAGAAGTTGGTGGTATCGCCTTCCATAGTGGTCGGCAAGGCTAATATCACCTCTTGCACATCCTCTGTCTGCACCCGCTGCACAAGCGACTCTATCTGCAAGTCTTTGGGTCCCACACCGTCGATAGGCGATATAACACCACCTAAGACATGATACAGTCCGCTGTACTGCCCTGTGTTCTCCACTGCCATCACATCCTGCACATTCTCCACTACACAGATAGTACGTTTGTCGCGCCGATGACTGCTGCAGATGGAACACACCTCTTGGTCGGATATATTATGGCAGCAACGGCAATAATGCACCTCGTTCTTGAGGCGTGTCATTGCCGAAGCAAAACGCTCCACATCCTCCGAGGGCTGACGCAACAGATGCAGCACCAAACGCAACGCCGTCTTCTTACCAATGCCGGGCAACGACGACATCTGCTGAACAGCCGTATCTAAGAGTTGGGAAGGATATTCACTTTCCATAAACAAGCAGAGTATGACACTAAAAATGTTTGCTAAATTGATTAAGCAACGCGGCAAAGGTAGGTTGTTTTTTTGGCTTTCGCAAGCCTTTTAATACGAAAACCGTATTTTTGTGCGCAAGAATTTGCACAATCCATATAAACGACCTACCTTTGCAGTCCGAAAATTTATATACTTAACTATAGTTATGAAAGCAACACAATTTATTTTCCGCCTTCTTTTGGGCTGCGCCGTTGTCTTTTTGGCATGGCTGTGCATCGACAGTGTCGTTACCCCTATCCGCTTTGAGGAAACACGCGCACAAAGAGAAACAGCAGTGATTAAGAACCTTGTTCACCTGCGTGCCGCCGAAAGTGAGTTCAAACTCGAAAAAGGCTATTTCACCACCGACCTTGACTCGCTCATCCTCTTCCTGCAAACAGCACCAAAGAAAGAAGTGCTCAAAGAGGGTGCACTCACCGATAAACAGTTGGAAGCCGGTATGACAGAACACAAAGCCGTGAAGATCATCGAACGCGCTAAAATAAAAGCCAAAGCACAACTGCGCACCGATAACGACAGTCTTATCTATGCTTATATTTGGGAAAAAGACCGCGAAGTGATTAACAACGGTCTGCAAGGCTTCCGCCGCGACACTATCTATAAGAATATGATTCAGACCTTGTACAAAGGCGAATACACTGCCGACAACATCGCTTCTATCACCACTATCCCCTACTCCAACGGGCAGCGTTTCACACTTGAAGCCAACAACAACTACACCACACCACAAGGCATACGCATACCTATTATGGAAGCCTCCGCACATTTCAATACCTATCTGAGCGACCTTGACAAACAAGAACTGGTTAACCTCATCGATAAAGAAGAGAAATTGGAGCACTTCCCCGGCTTGAAATTCGGCTCAATAGACGCACCTAACAACAACGCAGGTAACTGGGAGTAAAACACTGCTTTTCAGCCTGTCATAGGCTCAATGATAATACAATGCGAATCATTTCCGGTAAATATAGGGGGCGTCGGTTGATGCCCCCTAAAAATATAACAGCCCGACCAACCACCGACTTCGCCAAAGAGAGTCTGTTCAACCTCCTTCAAAACCGTATGGATTTTGAAGGGATAGATATGCTTGACCTCTTCGCCGGCACAGGCGGCATAGGGCTTGAATGTGTGTCAAGAGGCGCAAAAGAAGTGATCGCTGTGGAAGCCGCACATGTTCAACAAAACTTCATCATACAGACAAGCAAACAGTTAGGCATAACTAACTTGCATGTTGTAAGAGGCGATGTCTTCCGCTTTCTTAACTCCAATCACATCCTCTTCGACTTTATCTATGCCGATCCGCCATACCAATTAGAGCGTATTCCCGAACTGCCCGACCTCATACTCCCACACCTGAAAAACGACGGATGGATGGTCTTGGAACATGGCAAAACAAACGATTTTTCCCAACACCCCCGCTTCGTGGAACTAAGGCAGTACGGCAGCGTCCACTTCTCTTTCTTCCAATAACCCTTTACCCCGATAAGGGAAAAGGGTACTGCCTAAAAACATTATAATAATTAGGAGTACCCTTATATTTGCACAAAATTATTGCGCACATATTTGCACAATCTTAAAAATCGCCGTACCTTTGTGCGCTATTTTTGTGAAAACTAAATAATCAAAATAATAATATGGCAACATTACAAAAAATTCGCAGCATGGGCTGGGTCCTCGTATTGATAGTAGGTTTGGCTATGCTGGCATTCATTTTGGGTGACTTATTCACATCCGGCAGCAGTTTTTTCAATCGTAACCGTGAGAATATCGGTGTGATAGCCGGTCAGAAGATTCATTACACCGAATACGAAAAAGCCCGTGAGCAACTCACTGAAGTGTATAAGATAGAGAGCGGACGCTCTGATTTTGACGAGGATCTGACTTTCCAAATTCGCAATCAGGTATGGCAGATGATGCTCACCGACTACGCTCTTCGCGCTCAACTCAAAGAGATAGGTATGGACGTTACCGCCAACGAACTGAGCGAACTGTGCATCGGTGAAAACCCTCACCAATACATCCGTTCACGCCGCTCGTTTATGGACGAGAACGGTGAGTTCAGTCGCGAAAACCTCATCCGCTTCCTGCACAATATCGAAACAATGGAAGATGACGGACAAAACGCTAACCTCACACAAGCCAAGAGTTATTGGAACTACTGGGAGAACGCCGTTCGCCTCACCCATATGCAGGATAAGTACAACAACCTAGTTAAGAACCTTATCACGGCTAACAAGTTGGACGCTCAGTATGCTTTCGATGCTCAAAACCAAAGCGTTAACGCACAATACATCGTTCGTCCTTATAGCACTATAGCCGACTCTACCATCACGGTTAAGAGCCGCGACCTACGCAAGGAATACAATGTTCGCAAGCCGCGCTACAAACGCAAACCTAACCGCTCCATTGAGTATGTACAGTTCGCTATCGTTCCCAGTGAGGCTGACTTTGCCGCTGCCAAACAAGCAATGGATAATCTGCGCGAAGAGTTCGCCACCACCGACGACATAGCACTCGTGGTTAACACCAACTCCGACGTTATGTACGACGGACGCAACTATTCAGAAAACACTATTCCCGAGCAGTACAAAGAGTTTGGCTTCGGTAAGAACGCAAAGAAAGATGCAGTGACCGACATTGAGTTTGCCGACGACACCTATCGTATGGCACGTCTGGTTGAATGCGGCTACTCGATGCCCGACTCCGTCAAACTCAAACTCATAGCCACACAAGAAGGACAAGAAGATCAAGAGATTGGTTGGCTCACAGAAGATATGCTCACACGTGAGATTGCCGAACCTGCTTTCACCGGTAAGAAAGGTACACGTTTCACTGTGGCTGTCGGTTTAGGCGAACAGACCTTTGAGATAATGGATGTAGCCAAAGCCACACCTAAGGTGAAGTTGGCAGTTATAGAGCGCAAGGTGACACCTTCAAGCCGCACCTATTCCGCTCTCTACAACCAAGCCAAACAGTTCATTGTGGCTAACAACACCGAAGAGGCTTTCCGTCAAGCCGTACAAGAGCAAAACATGCAACTCTACCCTGCCTATAACCTCGATAAGAACGCCGACAAGGTGGGTGACTTGAAGTCGAGCCGCACCATCGTACGTTGGGCATACGATGCCAAGGAAGGTCAGGTGAGTGATGTCTTTGAATGTGGCGATAAGTATGTTGTGGCTCTGCTCACACAAGTCAACGACGGCGAATATCGCTCAATGGAAGAGGTGGAAGGTGAGTTGCGCCAACAAGTCATCAAGCACAAGAAAGCCGGTATGATGTACAAAGAGATGAAGCAATATACCTCATTGGAAGAAGCCGCACAAGCATACAACCTCACCGTTCAGACAGCCGAGAACGTTACAATGGGTGGCTATCGCTTCGGCAATGCCGGTGCCGAACCCGTGGCTACTGGTACCGCTTTTGCAGTGGCTGCCAACACCTTAAGCCGTCCTTTCGAAGGTAATGCCGGTATGTATATGCTCGTTCCCGGAGAGAAAGTGACAGCCGAAGCCACCTTCGACGAGAAAGCAGAGATACAACGCCTGAACAACACTTATGCTTATCGCGTCTATCAAATACAGAACTGGGTATTAGACCAAACAGAAGTAACCGATAACCGCGCTAACTTCCAATAATAGACCTTTTCATCTGAACAAATAGTATATGCAATGGCACTGCCTTGCTGATATTTCAAACCAAGTGTACGGATACGCACCAACGTATCCGTACACTTCTCTAAACTCTAAACTCTAAACTCTCAAACTTCTCTAAACTCTCAACTAAACCACCATGTCTTCCCGCTATACGCATCCTTGGTTATGGATTCCGACACTCTATTTCGCAGAAGGAATACCATATTTCATAGTGAATAATATCTCGGTTGCCATCTTCACACAGATGGGTGTGAGCAATAGTCAGATGGCAATGTTCACTTCACTTCTCTATTTGCCGTGGTTGTTAAAGCCTATATGGAGTCCTATAGTGGATATCATCGGCACCAAACGTCGTTGGATAATAGGGATGCAGGCACTGATAGCAGCCGCATTGATATTGCTTACCATCACCCTTCCCCACCCTGACACTGCCACTATTATTGCCACTCAAACGCCTATCTCGCTCTTCACTCTGACACTCATACTATTCGTCATCACCGCTTTTGCCTCTGCCACACACGACATCTCTGCCGACGGCTTTTATATGTTAGCACTCAACGAACACAGGCAGGCGCAGTATGTCGGACTGAGAAGTGTCTTTTATCGACTGAGCAATATCTTCTGCAACTCACTCTTGGTGCTTATAGCCGGTCGCTTGGAAAAAGGCGGCACCTCCGTTCCCGTAGCATGGCAGATATCGCTGGCAACAGCCGCAGCACTCTTCACACTCATCGCACTATGGCATAACCTGTTCCTGCCACAAGAGAAAGAGACAAGTAAAGAAGCTACCAACAAACAGTGGCGCGACTACGTTATAGACTTCGGTAACACTTTCGTCACCTTTTTCAAGAAACCGCATATAGTGGTGGCTTTGCTTTTTATGTTGCTGTTCCGTTTGCCTGAGGCTTTTCTTTTGAAGATAGTGACACCTTTTATGTTAGGTACAGCCGAGACAGGCGGTATAGGTATCACCCTTGAGCAATATGGCATTGTATATGGCATAGCCGGTGTGGTGGCATTGCTCTTAGGCGGCATCGTAGGCGGACTCTTTGCGTCTTGGCGTGGTTTGCGAGGCTCATTATGGTGGATGGCATTAGCCATCACCCTACCCGACGCTGTCTATCTGTGGCTCAGTTGGCACGGCGCAACCTCGCTCATTTGGATAGCCATAGCAGTGGCTGTCGAACAGTTCGGCTACGGCTTCGGATTCACGGCGTATATGCTCTACCTTATGTACTTCTCTACGGGCGAGAAACAGACCTCACACTACGCTCTCTGCACCGCCTTTATGGCTGCAGGAATGATGTTGCCGGGAATGGCGGCGGGATACATACAAGAATCGGTAGGCTATACCGGCTTCTTTATCATAGTGATGTGCTGCTGCCTTATCACACTCTTGGTAACGGAAATAATACGCCGTACAGTCAATCCACAGTACGGAAAGAAAGAGATAAAAGACTAAAGAGCAACTAACTCAAAAGTATTCACTTTATCTTGACTGAAAGGACGGGATACCTTTATATAGTTGTCGGAGAAGCCGAACATCTGTCCTCTGTTGTTTCGGCTCTCCCATAACACCCACCGCTGCTCACCCTGATGCTTAAGATAAAACTGCCGCAGTTTGTTCTCACTCACCTTGTGCAGGATGTGGCTGCGTCTGTCGCGCTCTTGTTGCGACACCACTTCCAAGGGCATAGTCAGCATACGTGTGTTAGCACGCTCGGAATAAGTGAAGACATGCAACTGACTCACTTCCAACCCTTCCACAAAACGGAGATACTCGTTCCATCTCTGCTCCGTCTCACCTCTGACACCTACCATACAATCAACGCCGATAAAAGCGTGCGGCATGAGTTGGCGTATGGTATGGATACGCTCGGCAAAAAGGGCTGTATCATAATGACGGTGCATAATACGCAACATCTCGTCTGAACCCGACTGCAAAGGGATATGGAAATGCGGCGCAAAATGCTCGGATGAAGCCACAAAACGGATTATATCATCTAAGAGCAGATTGGGTTCGCAAGATGATATACGAATACGATAATTGATAATGTTATTATCTGTATCATAGACCGTTATATCATCCAACGCTTTTACAAGGTCGATAAACTGTTCGTTGGTTGATCGTCCGAAGTCACCTATATTGACACCTGTTAGCACTATCTCTTTTGCGCCTTCTTGCAAAGCCAATCGTGCTTGTTGCACCACCTCTGAGATAGGTGCGTTACGACTTCTGCCACGCGCCATAGGGATGGTACAATAAGTGCAGAAATAGTTGCACCCGTCCTGCACTTTGAGGAAACAGCGTGTGCGGTCGTCTTTCGAGCGTGCCGGCACAAACCTCTCCAAGGGTTTCTGCACTACATGGTCCACCTCCACCATTTGCGCTATCTCTTGCGGTTTGAGACGCGCATAACAACCTGTTACTATGAGTCTTGCATTGGGATTCTCGCGACGCAGACGATGGATAGCCTGACGGTCCTTATGGTCTGCCGTATCTGTGACGGTGCAGGTATTGACGATAACGACATCAGCCTCCTCACCATCTTTGGCTCGCTCATAACCACGCGAAAGCAACGTGTTCATCAAAGCACTGGACTCCGCAAAATTGAGTTTGCAACCTAATGTGACTATCCTTACTTTCATATTCTTACACCTACACCTAAATCAATAAACTCGGCTTTCATAACGTGCAGTTTGAGTCCGAGATGAACGAATATATGTTTGGAGCACAAGTACTTAAACTGCACTTTTTGGTAGAACCACCCATCCTGTTTGGTGCTTGCCTTCGAGAGGTCGTAACTATAGAACAGACCTCTGTGCAATCCGCCGGCTTTAGCCTCGTCATACGGTTCCATATTCTTCACGGGGTCGTAGAGATAGACACCTAAATGATAGCCGAAAGTGAAGCGTCCGAGCACCATTTCCGGTTGCAGACTCAAACCCAAACGGAAGCAGTTACTTTGTTTGCTTTGAGCGATATATGTTTTTTCAAAATAACTGTCGGTATATGCGTATGCACCATCGTAGAAAAGGTCTAAACCTCCACCGAGGCGGAAGATACTGACCGGTTGCCAGTGTGCACTGACGGAAACGGTGGCTATGCCAAACCATTTCTTGTCTCTATAATAGACACTTCTCACGCCGCCGCCGATGGCTATTTCCACATCCCATTTCTTATTCACTCCGTCATAGAGGCGGTGCGGCACATCGGCATAAGGACAGTAGTAATGCATACCATTTTCTGCCAATCCCGGCGTATAAGCCACACCCAACTCGGCATTGAACATATTATATCCGCCGTTAGGTGTCATCACGCTACCGTTGCTCAGGTGTTGCCAACCGGCACTGAATGTGATGTCCCAACCTTTCTTTATGGGAAAGTCCATATAGATCTCACCCATAAGAAAAGCATTGACCACACTACCCATGGATATATTGGCAATCTGCTTGTTATCCACCTGATAGGCTTCCCATTTATATTGACTTGGCACTGTGTTGGCATAGGTCTTAGTCACGAAGCCCACACCTACACCCGGTCTTAGACCAAAGACAAAGTGTTTGAGGTGCACAAGAGGTATATTAAGATAGGCGTGAGGTATGAACGCCTGTCCCAGATAGCGCGACTGACCGAAGTCTATTGCACTGAAAGCCAATCCTATAGAAGCGTTGTTCCACTGTTGCAAAGATGGTAATTTGCCTGTTGGCAGAAACTCTACCGCGAAAGTGGCACCGGCTACTACGGGTCGGTCCATCGTCAATCCTTGCATTTTGCCTTTGCCTGCTATCTTATCGTCACGATTGAGCCAACCGGCAGTGCCGGACAGACGGTAGCGCAACTGCACTTTGGGGGTATTATGCTCTCTATGGTTGCCTTTCTTATAGGCAAAAGCCGTCAAAGGACACAGCAATGAGCAGAGAATGAATATGAGAAGCCTGTTATACATACATAAAAAAAGGGGTAGCAGCCTTTTTCAGGCTGCCACCTCATAAAACATTACCAAGCGTAGAGCGGATATTGCACCATCTCTTTATTCACCACTTCGCGAACAGCCGATATATTCTGTTCGTTTTCAGGGTCTTGCAACACGCGGTCGATGAGTTCCACTATCCACGGCATCTTATCTTCTTTCAGTCCGCGTGTGGTGATAGCGGGAGTACCGAAGCGCAGACCCGATGTCTGGAAGGCGCTACGACTGTCGAATGGCACCATATTCTTATTGGTGGTGATGTCGGCAGCCACAAGTGCTTTTTCAGCCACCTTACCTGTCAAGTCGGGATATTTGGTACGCAGGTCAACGAGCATAGAGTGGTTGTCCGTACCGTCGGAGATAATCTTATAGCCCTTGTCCATAAAGGCTTGTGCCAGAACAGCTGCGTTCTTCTTCACTTGCGTTTGATAGACTTTGAATTCAGGTGTCAGTGCTTCTCCGAAGGCTACTGCTTTGGCGGCGATGACGTGTTCGAGCGGTCCGCCTTGAGTACCCGGGAAGACAGCACTGTCAAGCAGTTGCGACATCATCTTCACTTCACCTTTAGGTGTGGTCTTACCCCACGGATTGGGGAAGTCCTTGCCCATAAGGATAACACCGCCACGCGGACCGCGAAGGGTCTTGTGAGTGGTGGAAGTAACTATATGTGCATACTTGACGGGGTTCTCCAATAGTCCGGCAGCAATCAGACCTGCGGGGTGAGCCATATCCACCATAAAGATGGCACCTATCTCGTCAGCCACTTTGCGTATGCGTGCATAGTCCCATTCGCGACTATAAGCACTGGCACCGGCTATAATCAGTTTGGGCTTTTTCTCTCTTGCCACTTGCTCCAGTTGGTCGTAATCGACACGTCCTGTCTCCTCTTTCAGACTATATTCGAGAGCGTGGAACATCAATCCTGAGAAGTTAACCGGGCTACCGTGACTGAGGTGACCTCCATGACTGAGGTTCAAACCGAGGAAGGTGTCGCCTGCTTGCAGACAAGCCATAAACACAGCCATATTAGCCTGTGCGCCGGAGTGCGGCTGAACGTTGGTATATTCAGCGCCGAAGAGTTTTTTGAGTCTGTCGCGAGCAATGTTCTCACTTAAGTCCACCACCTCACAACCACCATAATAGCGTTTGCCGGGATAGCCTTCGGCATACTTGTTGGTCATCACACTACCCATGGCTTCCATCACTTGGTCGCTCACGAAGTTCTCACTGGCAATCAGTTCGATGCCCTTTGTCTGACGCTCACGCTCACGGCGTATGAGGTCAAAAATCTCGGTGTCTCGAGTCATCTTGTGTTAATAATTAAGGTTAATAATATTGCTTAGCATTGGTTATGCTTGTTTTTTTTGACTATTTGGCAATTCCTTACATTGTAATTGCGCACAAAGATACGCAATGTTTTGTATATGGACAAAAAAACACCTACCTTTGCACGATTTTTTGCGCAATACACCTCTTTTTTGTTCAACTCACTCTGTTTTGCATAGTTATCAATGAAACGTTTACTGCCATTTTTCTCTTTGCTAATCGCGATGCTCATTTGGGCTGCGTCAGGCATTGCCATCAAGCAAGTGCTCCACACCTTCACTCCGCTCACGATGATTATCCTTCGTTTTACATTGGCTTCACTGCTGATGCTCATCATCGGTTGCCTGTTCCGTCATAACCCTCTGCTGGGTCTGCAACGATTGGACAAGAAAGATGTACCTTTGTTCCTGTTAGGCAGTTTCTTTCAACCTTTCCTATACTATATATTAGAGACCTATTCCTACAAGGCACTCTCTTCGCCTACCATAGCCGAAGCACTATTGTCCACAGCACCCATCCTGTCGCCATTCTTCGCATACCTTCTTCTTAAAGAGCGTGTTACATTGAACAACATACTCGGCATCATTGTTTCCACGGCAGGTATGTTGATGTTGGTTATGGTGGGTGCAGACAATTTTGAGTTAGGCAATCCGTGGGGCGTACCGTTGGCTATTGCAGCCGTCTCAACGGCGGTGTTATATACGGTGGTGCTGCGACGCATACCGCAGAAATACAACTCCCTTTCCATCGTCTTTTACATACAGACTTTGGCTCTTCTCTTTTTCTACCCGCTATGGGGAATAAAAGATGCGCCGCAGATAGGTACGATGATTGCTTCGTGGCAGTATGACACGGTGTGGTGGCAGTCGCTCTCAGCTATAGGCTACCTTGCTGTTTTCTCTTCGGTGGTGGCGTTTATATGTTATTGTTATTCAACACGTCAGATAGGTGTTACCGCAGCCAACACTTTCAACAACATTCGTCCTGTCTTCACGGCTCTTATTATGCTTATGTTCTTCGGTGAGCATCTGCCACCGGGAAAAGTGATAGGTATAGTACTTATTATAGTAGGTCTGTTTGTCAGCCAAAAACCTCAACGACAATGAAGATAGTGTTTCTAACGGTTGGTACGACCACCAATAAGCAGTTGTTATCGCTTATCTACGACTATTGTTCTCGTCTTGGTCACTATGCCACCTTTTCTATGCACTGTCTGCCCGAGTTGAAGAACACGAAGAAGATGACCGAGGAGCAACAGAAGCAAGCGGAGGGGAAAATGATTCTTTCTTCCATAGGTGAACACGCCGATATGGTGCTCTTGGACGAGCACGGTGAGCAGATGCGCAGTACCGATTTTGCGCGGTATATACAAAAGCGTATGCTCTCAGGCAGAGAGTTGGTGTTCGTATCAGGCGGACCTTACGGGTTTTCCTCTGAGGTATATCAACGTGCCAACGGAAAAATAAGTTTGAGTCTTATGACTTTTTCCCACCAGATGGTACGACTTTTCTTTGTAGAACAACTCTATCGTGCTTTCACTATCCTAAACCACGAACCCTATCACCACGAATAGACCAACCATCTGCCAAACGTTTATTATTAGGGGTTGCAGGCATTTTTTTGAGCATATATTTGCGCAAATTGCTAAATTGCCGTAAATTTGCAGTCGCTAACAAACAAAAACACATATACAATTAACCATTATTCTAAAAATCAAAAGCTTATGTCATCAGTAAACAAAGTTATCCTGATTGGAAACGTGGGTATGGATCCCGATGTACGTTATTTAGACCGTGGTATAGCCATAGCAAATTTCCCTCTCGCCACCACTGAACGCGGTTATGTAATGCAGAATGGCACTCAGATTCCTGACAAGACCGATTGGCACTCTATCGTTCTTTGGCGTAACCTTGCCGAATGGGCTGAACGATATGTTCGCAAAGGTATGAAACTATACGTTGAGGGTAAGTTGCAGACCCGCTCATGGGAGAAAGACGGTCAGACACGCCGCAAGACAGAAGTGGTTGCAGAAAACATACAGATTCTCTATCGCCCCGAAGAGTATCGCAACTTAGGTCGCGAGGCACGTCCTGCCGACAACCAAGGCGAGAACAACTACGAGGCTGAACAAATACCGGAAATGCCCACTATCAACACTTTGGAAGAAAACGACATCTTCTAAAAATGACAGAGATAGAAGAAAAAAGCCGACTTTCATTAGCCGGCTTTTTCTATATGGTAGATAAGACATCTATGTTGCTCTACATTGTGCTGTTTTCCACTTGCCCGGCAGTGATATAAAAGAGGCGGTGGTCGTGGTCGGTATGTGCAATGATGGAAGAGAGGTGCTGTCGGTCGGTGTCGGTAAGGAAGATCTGTCCGAAGCGGTCGCTGCCCACCAACTGCAAGATACGCTGAACGCGCTCAGTATCAAGTCGATCGAAGATATCGTCAAGCAGTAATATAGGTTTGCCTAATGCTATGGCTTGCGCCAACTTCATAGCGATGATATAAGTCTTCTGTTGCCCTTGACTGCCCACCTGCTTGAGCGGATAGTCGCCAAGTAGCATAATAAGGTCATCTTTGTGTATGCCTTGCGAGGTCCAACCTAAGATAAGGTCACGCTGATGTGTCTGTTCGAAGGCTTGTGCCAACTGCCGATTGCTCAACTGACTTTGATAGGTGAGGCTCACTTGCTCACAGTGGTCACTGATAGTGTTGTAAATATCCTGAAAAAGGGGGATAAAAGCCTCCACAAACTGTTGCCGTTTGGCATAGATAATCTCTGCCGGCACCACCATCTGCATATCATACACCTCGAGCATCGACAGGTCAGGTGAAGGCGTTTCAGCCATTTGTTTGAGCATACTGTTACGTTGTTTGAGCAAGGCGTTGTAACGCGTGAGTTGCTCCAAGTAAGTATGGTCATATTGCGAGATGACGTGGTCGAGGAAGCGTCGTCGCTCATCTGAACCGTCTTGCGTGAGACGACTGTCTTCGGGTGAGACCATCACCAATGGTATGCGACCTATATGCTCAATCAGCCTTTTATAGTCGGTCTTGCCCCAACGAAACTGTTTTTTCACTCCTCTTTTCAGACCGCAAGAGACGGTGACAGGTTCATTCTCTATAGCCGTATCTGACTGAGCATAAACACCTTGCACCAACGCCACATCCGCACCGTGACGGATATTCTGACTATCCAATGCCGTTAGCGACGACTTGGTGAACGAAAGCAGATAGATAGCGTCCAATATATTGGTTTTGCCCTGACCGTTAAGACCGATAAAACCGTTTATCTTACCGGAAAAAGAGAGGTCGGCTTCTTCTATATTGCGATAGTTGAGTATATGTAGATTATTGAGTGTCATCGTCTTCCACCTATGCAAAGTTCATCACATCCTGTCGCGTTATATGTTCGGCGGCAAGGATGATGAGCCTTTCCACCACGTTTCTCAACTCGCGTATATTGCCTCTCCACGAACGCTCTTGCAGTGCCTCAACAGCTTCTTTATCAAACGACTTCACTTTCCATCCCTGCTCTTGACATATCTGTTCGGCAAAATAATCGACGAGCAACGGTATGTCATCTTTTCTATCGTCCAACGCCGGCACATGAATGGGTATGACGTTAAGACGATGAAAGAGGTCTTCACGAAACCGTCCTTCTTCTATCTCTTTGGCAAGGTCTTTATTGGTGGCGGCAATGATACGCACATTCACTTTCACGGGTTTATCGCTACCCACTCGCGTTATGACGTTCTCTTGCAAGGCGCGCAGCACTTTGGTCTGCGCCGCAAGCGACATATCGCCTATCTCGTCAAGGAAGAGCGTTCCGTTGTCGGCTTGCTCAAACTTACCGGCACGGTCTTTCACCGCTCCCGTAAATGAGCCCTTGATATGCCCAAACAGTTCACTCTCAATCAGTTCTGAAGGAATGGCTGCACAATTGACTTCCACTATAGGTTGTGTGGCACGCTGACTGCCTTCGTGAATAAGGTGTGCCACCACCTCCTTTCCCGTTCCGTTTTCACCGGTTATCAGCACTCGTGCCTCGGTAGGTGCCACCTTGTCTATTATCTCGCGCACGTGGGCTATAGCGGCACTCTGACCTATCATCCGATATCGGGTGGACATCTTCTTCTTGAGCGTCTTTATCTCCTCTTGACGCATACCCAACTCCTGACTGAGAGTGCGGTTCTCAAGGGCGTTTTTAGTGGTGACTAACAAGCGATTAAGGTCGATAGGCTTCTCTATGAAATCGAATGCTCCCTTCTTTATTGCCTCCACTGCCGTCTCTATATTGCCGTGACCGGATATCATCACCACAGGCGTAAAGGCGGCATCGGTGGCTGACTGACGCAAAGAGGTCAGCACCTCCATACCATCCATCTCAGGCATCTTGATATCCGTATAGATGAGGTCGTACTTACCCGCCAAAGCCTTCTCCAAACCCACTTTGCCGTTCTCTGCCAGTTCAATACCATAACCCTCAAACTCCAAAATATCCTTCAGAGTATTGCGTATGGCACGCTCATCGTCTATAACTAAAATTTTGTACATATCGCGAAATTTTGCGCAAAGTTACGCTCAAATTTTGACGTATGCAAATATCGCCGTATCTTTGCAGTCAATCACTTACAAGTCAAACTAAAATATCAACCTTTATGAAACACTTTTCACTCTTTATTCTTTGCCTTATAGGTACGTCTCTCACACTCAATGCCGCTCCTCGTCTCAAGAAACAGATGCCGCGTCAGCACACACCGCAAATGGTGCAGCAAGCACAAGCCGATGACGAAGAGAACCTCACTATCCTCCCTTGGTCGCTCGAAGACCTCGCATACATCGAGTTCTGTTATTATCCTTCCTACTCCGACCCAGAAGAGAACTCTTACAACTATACTCTTTACATCTATTCCGACACCGAAGATTTTTATCCGTACCTCGCTATGGACATCTATGCCACCGAGGAAGGTAAGTATGCCGGCACCTATTCAGCCGCCAAAGGCAATATGAGTGCCGAATACAGCGGTATAGTGGTCAAAGCCGAAAATGAAGAGGGCGAGATAGAAGGCACCTATGTTGACCTTTCGGATGCCGAACTGACCATCACACTCAATACTGATGGCACCTACACCGTAAGCGGCTCATTAACAACTATCGACAATGAGACTTATGAGTTTGCTATTACATCGTTCGCCTTGGAAACGAACGGCGACTATCCTTACGAACCTATCACAGCACAAGAAGACATCAACCTCACTCTCACACTGTGCGAATGGGATATGGAATACGTGGCTTACGGTTCGGCTTACATAGAGATGTACGACAAGCAGAACAACAGTCTGCTTCTTATGTACAACACTGACGATGAAGCACTTGAGGCTATTCCCGTAGGCACTTACACCTTCGCAGAAGAGACCTACAATGCTTTCGAAGTGGGCAGTTACTATTCCTATTTCGGTTCCCTCTACGGCAGTTATCTCTTAACCGCCGACGATGAGGTCTTCTATCTGAACAGCGGCACCGTCACCATAGGTGAGAACGACTACGGCACCACCGTCACCGTTGACGCTTATTCCTATTTCGGCACACACATCACCGCTTCCTATATCCCCAACAGCGAAACGGCTCTGCCTAACATACAGCACACCAACCAAACAGCCGCTAAAGTGTTCTACGACGGACAGATACTAATCAGACGCGGTGACAAATTATATAATATTCAGGGACTGCAAGTGAAATGAACCGACACTTATTGATAATGACCTTTATCATCTGTTTGACCGCCTGCACGACGGTCAAACAGATGACACTATTGCCCGAACCTACCACTCAAGACGCTATAGCCAGACCTGCCTTCATCATCGACGAAGGTGACCTGCTCGATATCACCCTCTCCGCACCCAACAACGATGCTGTGGCGGCTTTTGAAACGGCAGGCACCAACTTCCTTGTGGACGCTGACGGATATATCCTCTTCCCCGAAATAGGCAAAGTGGCAGTGATGGGAAAAACAGAAAAAGAGGTGGAGGCCTGGCTCAGCGACACCCTCAGCCGATACATAGACAAACTGATTCTGCGCGTGCGCATCGACAATGCACACATAACCGTCATAGGTGAGGTTAACCACCAACAAAGCGTCAAAGTGGCAAAAGCCATTCCGCTACTGCAAGCCTTAGGCACTGTGGGCGGACTGACACGCAACGCACGAAGAGACAATATACTCATTCAACGCAAAGAGAACGGGAAGATTGTTCATTATCGCGTCAACCTCTTGGACAACAGCCTTTTCTCTTCGCCCTGCTACTATCTGCAAAAAGGCGACATCCTCTATGTCAGCCCTCTGCACTCGCTCAAAATACATTAACGTATGGATTGGAAACAACTCATTCAATGGTCGCTCAAACATTGGTACTGGTATGCTGTCAGTATCTCTGTCTGCCTCATAATAGGAGGTCTGCACTTCCTTTTTAGTGCTCCCGTATATAATGTGTCAGCCTCACTGATGCTTCGCCAGTCAAGCGAAGGCAAACGCACTACACAAGAAGAACTGATGAGCATAATGGGCTTCGGAGGTGATAAACAGACAGCCGACGAAGTGGAAGTGCTCACCTCAAGAAGCCTCATACAACAGGTGGTGGACAAACTGCAAACACAAACAACCTACTACAAACATAACGGCAGATACTGGAAATGCCAATACCCGCAACACGACATAACACTCTGCATACCCGACACTATGAGCAAAGGGACAAGCGTTGAGGTCAAAATATCCGACAACGGCGTATGGAAAGTGAAGGTGAAAACAGGTCGGTTCACATCCGAAAAATACACCCTTACCAATCCGCAAGCACCGTTTGAAACAAGTTTGGGTGTCTTCCGATTCACCACCTCTGATTCTGTCAATGGCAACCGCTATCGCATCACCTACGAACCAAAGATATGGGCGGTGAGAAACACCAAAGAGCAAATAAAAGTGGCACGACTGGCCAAAGAGTCGAACATCATTCAACTGCAATCACAGACATCAGCCCCTAAACGTGCCGAAGAGATAATCAACACATTACTTGATATCTACAACGACGAATCCACAGCCGACAAAAACCGACTGGCTGTTCAGACCGGTCGTTTCCTCGACGAACGCTCCGTTGTACTCGCCGCCGAACTGGCAGAAGCAGAAGAGGCATTGGAACGATACAAACGAGAAAACCGTATATCCAACCTCGACAACACAGCCGAGACCTATCGCCACCAAAGCGACCAATATCAGCGCAAGATAGCACAGATGGAAGCCGAAGAACAGGTACTGGACTTCATCGGACAACAAATACAACTGCCTACCAATGAGAATAGCGTACTGCCATCCGACCTCGGCATATCCGACGCAGCTCTACAAGACCTTATCAAAACTTACAACGCACAGATCATACGACGCGGCAAACTGCTGCAAACAGCCTCGCCCGACAACCCGACAGTTCAACGACTCGACGAACAGATAGTGCAGACACGACTAAACATAGTGACAGGCATAGACAAAGCCAAACAGACAATGGCTCTGCTCAAACAAGCACAAGTGGCACAACAAAAACAATATGATGCCCTGCTGAGCGCTATGCCCGAACAAGAGAAACGATACCTCGAGATGCAACGCGTGAGAAACACCAAAGAGAAACAATATATCTACCTCATTCAAAAACGCGAGTCCAACGCACTGCTGCTCGCCTCTGATGCCGTTCCCGCCAAAATAATCGACCGAGCACAGATGAACCCGCTACCCGTAAGCCCAAAACTTAAACTCATCATCCTTATCGCACTCGTCTTAGGTGCTGCCATCCCACTCATTTTCTACGCCTTAGGAGAGGTCAAACAAGAGTTAAGAAGTTAGTCTATGATTCTTTGCGTAGCCGAAAAGCCCTCAGTAGGGCGATACATTGCTTCCGTGTTGGGTGCCACCACCCAACACGATGGCTATTTAGAAGGGAACGGCTATTGGGTGAGTTGGACCTTCGGACACCTGTGCGCACTGCTCGACCCTAACGAATATAACGAACAGTGGAAGAGTTGGAATATGAGTTCACTGCCAATGATACCCACACGCTTCGGCATCAAAGTGACTAACGACAAAGGCGTACAGAAACAGTTTAATATCCTGCGCAACCTCATCTCACAAGCCACCGAAGTAATCAACTGCGGTGATGCCGGACAAGAAGGTGAACTCATACAACGCTGGGTCTATCAAAAAGCCGGCTGCCACGTACCCGTCAAAAGACTGTGGGTCAGTTCGCTCACCGAAGAAGCCATACGCGAAGGGTTCGCACAACTGAAAGACCAGTCGCAATACCAACACCTATATGAAGCCGGACTAATGCGCGCTATAGGCGACTGGCTGCTCGGTATGAACGCCTCACGTGCATACACCCTCAGATATGCACAAGGTATAGGCAAAAACAGACAGATATACAGCATCGGACGAGTACAGACACCTACCCTCGCACTCATCGTCAAACGACAATATGACATCGAACATTTCCGACCTACCACCTACTACGAACTGAAAACAACCTACCGCAATACACTCTTCTCCGCACAACTGAAAGCAGAAGAAGATGAATCTGCCATACCTACCAAAGAGAAAGGTGAACAGTGGCTGACAAGCATCCGGCAACAACCACTCACCATCACTAACGTAGAGAAAAAGAAAGCATTAGAAGGACCACCCAGACTGTTCGACCTCACCTCGCTGCAAGTGGAATGTAACAAGAAATTTGCTTTCTCTGCCGACGAGACACTCAAACTCATACAGTCGCTCTACGAGAAACGTATCACCACCTATCCGCGTGTCGATACCACCTTCCTAAGCGAAGATATCTACCCCAAAGTGCCGGCAACACTCAAAGGTATAGCCGACTACTTCCCGCAAGCCACACCACTGCTACCTCTCAAAGCCGATGGCGGCAAGACAGCAAACAGTCTGCGCAAATCGAAAAAAGTGTTCGACAACACCAAAGTGACCGACCACCACGCTATCATTCCCACCGGACAACGACCCGATAATCTTACCGACAATGAACGCAAAGTGTTCAACCTCGTGGCACTCAGGTTCATCGCCGCCTTCTATCCCGACTGCCAAGTGAGTAACACCACCGTCTTAGCAGAGGTCAAAGCCGACCCCGCCATCGACGATACACAAACAGTACCATTCAAAGTGACAGGACGTGAGATCATTGCCGCCGGATGGAGAGACGTATATCAAAACGACAAACTAACCAACGACGAGGGTGAGACCAACGAAACAGAAGAGACCAAGACACTGCCTACCTTCCAAAAAAACGAAAGCGGCGAACATACACCCTCCTTGCAAGAAAAAACAACACAACCACCTAAATACTACACCGAAGCCACACTCCTAAGAGCAATGGAAACGGCAGGCAAGACAGTGGAAGATGAAACACTGCGCGACGCAATGAAAGAGAACGGCATAGGACGACCATCAACAAGAGCCGCAATAATAGAAAAACTGTTCCAACGCAAATATATAGTCAAAGAGCGTAAAAGCCTTAAAGCCACAACAGTCGGTATCGAACTGGTCAATACAATCCTCTCACCGCTACTCAAGTCTGCCGAACTGACCGGACGATGGGAAAAGAAACTGAGAGAAATCGAACGCGGCGAATACACAGCACAACTCTTTCTCGACGAACTCAAAGCAATGACCCAAGAAGTGGTACGCGAAGTCAAAACCGATAAGACAGGTATGGTATGCCCCCTTTGCCGACAAGGACACATCATCAGAGGTAAGACACGCTACGGCTGCTCACGATGGAGAGAAGGCTGCACCTACGCCGACCAATTCTAAAGGTTGGGGAGTAAATGTTAGGAAGTGAATGTTGGGTACGCAGGTGTGTCACCTCGGTTAGGTAAGTAAATGTTAATAAAGAGCCGCTCCGAAATGGAGCGGCTCTTGCTATAGGGGTGGCGGCAGAGAACCCCTATTATAGTCGGTCGCCACTGCAACCATTTTCGTATTTTTTTTTGTTTCGCCGCCACCCAAGGGAAGTAAATGTTAGTGAGTAAATGTTAGTTACTGCGTAC
>JAFSTB010000010.1 GCA_017450685.1 Paludibacteraceae bacterium | reverse complement strand
TGCATATATTGAGTACTTCGCCCACAAACAAAATGCACATAGTAGATTTGCTCGACCAAACTAATTTTCAAAATGACAAAGAACACTTCGATTCAAGTGAACCGTTATTGTTTGACTTTAATTTTTAATCGTCCATTTTTTAGTGGACAGTAGTGATATAAAATAGAAAAAGCGCGAACATTATTCACGCTTATTCTCCAATTTGAGGTTCCGGGAATGACTCTACACACAAGAATAAACAATAACGCTCACGCCCGATATGTATAACCCACCGGCCCTATGTCGGGCGTAAGGCATAATTATACGTACCCGCGGGACGCTTATTGCACTATCTCGTTTTGGGAGTGTGAATTTTCCGGATTCCAAATTGCCAAAACAAGCGTCAATAAACGCCTTTCATTATGCACCGCTTTTTTACGCTGCAGACCTCAGCGTCTCCTTCTTTTACGTCCCTGAGAGGAGACGGTTATATTGTTCGATACAAATTTATTGCTTTTCCGTGTCTTTCAATGTGTTGTTTCCGTAATCGCCTAACACGCGATAGACCTTTCGGTTGCCTATATCCTGTATGTATTCCAATTCAAAGGCTTTTTGCCAATTCTGTATCTCTTCTTCTGTGGTCAAAACCATTCGTTTCATTGCTTTCACATATCTTCCAGAACCAAGGAAATAGAGATGATTGTTCCTTTCAGTGAGATAGTAATACCAAGCGTATGGTATATAAATAGCCTCGTCGTTGCCTATTTGTAACTGTTCTATATCGCTGATGTTCTTTTGGTCTGCTACACGATGTAGGTCGATTGTCTTAAAAGTCTGATGATTACCGGAAAAGATGAAATAGGAGAGCGATAGAACAACCAGTATGGGGGTTGCAATCTTGATATGTTTGACTTGTTGTTGCATCAGTATGAACAGTGCCACGATGCAAGGTATATATGCAGCCCAAGTATAGTAGGACACGTACCTGCCTGCTAATATGTATGCCCAAGGCATGACAACAGATGCAACGATGACAGACCTCTCAAAGCGAGTCAGTTCTTTCCATTGCCGTCTGACTATTGTTGTTACCAATAGACAAACGACCAAGATGATTCCGACTATATACTCTTTATTGATTATTATTCCGTCTAATGAGGTTTGAGTTAACCTTTCTGTCAATGTCAGTCCTGTCTGTTTGACAACGCCTATGCTGCTCTCCCAGCCGCTTATATGAAGCCGTTGCATCAGATTATTGACAGTGGAAGAGAAGCCGAACTGTGTTCTGAGGAATGCCAAACCGCAGTTGTGATAGGTCATATATGCCAACTCAAGTAAGAAACCTGTTATACTGCTTACGGCATATACGATATATATCCACCACCGTTGTATGTATTGTTTGAAGTTAAGTGCTGTCATTACTATCATCATGACTGCCGTAAAGACTACACCTTCAATGCTTGTTGCAATCATGCAAGCTGCCCATAAAGCAAACGATGTTATATCCTGCCATCTGCCTTTGTCCATACTCCGAGAGAAAGAGTCCACGGAAAGCACTCCCAACAAAATGCAGAGCGTATTGGGTCTGCCATTAGCGAAAATCCAAAACAATATATCGGCAAACCAATAAAGGAAACCAAAACCGATAACAGACGTTACATTACTAAAGAGTTTGCCTTCTTCCCACCTGAAACAGATAACCCAAAAAGCCAATAGAGCAAAGATAAGATTGGGCAATTGCGCTTTTATATATGAGAAGCCTGCCACTTTGTACCAACCAGCTAATATCCATGCGTATAGCGGATTATACGAGGGTTGGTCGCCACCCCATACATGCGTTATAAATCCTCCTTGCGAGATACGATAAGCCCAGTCTGCCCAATAAGCATCATCGTACCAACTCTCTTGAGGACGGAAAAAGAGCATCAGCACACAAACGACGAACATTATGCTTCCTGTCAACCACTGTGTTTGCCTTATCGTTAATCCTCCATTCATACGTGCAGCCATAGGGATGATTATTGTAGGTTGTTGTTTATTTTTCTAAAATCGCCAAGTGCTTTGCAACCGATTTTGAAAATACGGCGCAGGTTGATGCTGTTCACTCCGCCTTGTCGCGGACGGAAAGTGATGGGATACCATTCAATCTTTTCTTTCTTTTTAACTGCTATGGCAGAAACAGCCACATTGGCCAAGAAAAAGTCTTCGGGGATAAACTTCATTATGTATTTCAGTCTTTCCGTGTTCATCAAGCGGAAGGGAGTGTTGGCATCTTTCACCCACACGTTAAACATAAGCCACACGACAAAGCGCAAGGTTTTAGTTACAAAAACACGGCTTGCTCCATCCTGTCTGCCGCCACGCGTACCAATCTGAAAATCATATTTATGGCGGTTCTCCCACATCTGCCAAAACTCGTCAGGCAGTGTTTGTCCGTCGCTATCGGTTTGAAAGACGAATGTTGCTCCTCTATCTATGGCTTGCCGATAGAGATAGAGAATGGTTGCACCGTGCCCGGAATTAGGTTTATCCAGTGCAATAAGGAAGGGGAAACGCTCTTGCAACTGCTGCATAATGGCGAAGGTGTTGTCCTTGCTGCCGTCATTGGCAATCATCAGCCATGCCTCATTACCCTCTGCGTTAATTCGCTCGCAAACAGGATGCCACTGAACGATAACATCCTCTATGTTAGCCTCTTCATTATAAGCAGGCATAACAAAGTAAACAGACTCTTTCATCGGTTAATCGTTTTGAATGTAATATACTTGTTGAGTATAAACTGCACCAAAGCCACAGCAATGATGGTAATGAGTTTGCACAATATCTCATTCCAATGCGCCGTATCCACCATTATCCACAGCAGAAGGGTTGATATTCCTAACCCGGTCAAACCAACGATATAAAAAGTAAGAAAGCGGCGAGAGGTCTTGTCTTTGACCTTGAAATTGACGCTTCTGTTAAGAGCAAAAGAAGTAAAGATACCTATGTGAATACTTATCACATTAGCCCAAAGGTATGGAATCACTTCATAATGGCATAGTAATGAATATACTACGAAATCCAAACCCGAACATAGTCCACCTATTATTCCGTAAAGAATAAGGTGGCGAAATCTGTAATATAATGCCTTGATTGAGTCTGTTATCATCTGTTCTGCTTTTTACACCATACAATGTGATACATAAAAAAACGCGAATAACTGATTGTTATCCGCTATTCGAGGCTGTAGGAAATGCCTTAGTTATCAGATGGCAGACAGAAACTCGCGTCGTGTATATATCCGCCAACACACTAAAGGATATAGTATCCTATAGTGTGGGCGAGTTGTACACTCGTGAGCATCTACTTTACTTGTTCTCTGAATAACTATTATTGAAACTTCCTACATTTCGAATAGTCAGATTACAAGCGTGTAAACGCTTTATGAATATGTCTGCGCAACGCTTTGCGCTTTTAGCGATTTTTACGCTTTTGCAACTTTCGGCTGCAAAGTTACGGGAATTTTTTCAAATCGCGAAAAAAATTGTCATTTAGTGTAAATTGCATTACCTTTGCACCGTTTTGAGAGTTGTAGGTGTACAAAATTTTACATTATATTGCAGGAACATTTAAAGTTCCCTAAAGCATTAGGCTACGAATTTGGATTGTTGAAATCCGGAATATTTTAATAGACCGTCAAGTCTCACGTTTTTTATGGATAAGAAAGTTGTTCTCTTTTTATTATGGGGTGTCCTCCTAACACTTGTACCTGCCCTTTGTTTGTACAACGCTAACGGTGCTAACAGTACCTTTAGAATAGTAAATATCGCTTTCGGCATATTATATCTCCTTGCCATTGTTTTCTCTGACACCAAAAGCCTTACGTCCTTTGCATGGTTGTCGTTTCTCGTTATCGAACCGGTCAATATCATCGAATTAGGCTGGTTGATGGCAAACCATTCCCTCTTGTTGCAAGCTGACTTCTGGGTTATATACGACACCAATATAGACGAAGCATCAGGGTTTATGACCACATTGCCTATATCTTATCTTTGTGTGGCCACATTGCATGGTATTGCCACTCAAGAAAAAATTCTCTAATTAGCATATTGGACTTATGTTTTCAAACAGAAAAGCAGAGGCACTAATCAGTGTCTCTGTTTTTTAATGCTAATCGAATGTAAAAGGGCGTTTATGAGATGGCTATCTGACGACCGTTTTTGCCTTCTTCGCGTTTGATTTTAGGTAGTTCGATAGTCAATATACCATCTTCCACTTTTGCGCTGATTTTGGCTTCGTCCACATTATCAGGCAGAGTGTATTTCTGCTCAAAATTGGTATATGCAAACTCGCGTCTGAGATAATGTGAGTGTTTATCTTCCTCTTTGTGCTCGAATTTGTTTTCGATGGCGACGCAGAGGTTATGCTCTTCGTCCACGTGTACTCGGCAGTACTCTTTCTTAACACCAGGTGCAGCCAATTCGACAACATACGAATGTTCATTTTCTTTGACATTGACCGATGGTGCAACATTATTAGCGGTGTTCAGCATGTCGCTGTTCAAAAACTCATCAAACACTGTCGGGAACCATCCGTTTGAAGGAAGCCAACTGTTTCTACGATAGATTGCAGGTTTCATAATCTTGTCTCCTAATTTTTAAGTGGTTAAACAATCTGTAGCGTAGTAACGTAGCGTGCGTTTGTCTTGTGACTAGCGTTGCTTGCGCTTTGCGTTTACACCCTAACTTATGCAAGATATATGCCAATGGAGAAGGTGCTGCAAATGGTCTGCCAATATGTCCGTTTCTCTGCCAAAAATGGCAATATCCTGCCAAATTGTCTGCTCATTTGCTCATGGAAAAAGGTTGCAACTAACTATGATTATGCATATATGAAAAAGATGTATTACCTTTGCACGAAAATTTATCAATAATACTTAAACCCCAAACAACTATGCAAATAAAAGCAGTTAAATTCAGAAAAGAAGGTTTCTATACTCAGCCTTTCGCTTTTGGAGGCGAGGAAGGAATGGAAAAATTTGATAAGAACATACGCTATCGCGGAAGTTTGCAGAACTATCTTATTGACACCGGTAGTGAGGTCATTCTTGTGGACACAGGTCTGCCTGCCGGTACACCTGAAGAAGTGCCTACAGAAAAAAGTCTCGCTTATACAGGCAAAGATATATGCTCGTATATGGAGGCATTGGCAGCGTTAGGATATAAACCCGAACAGGTGACGAAGATTCTTCTTACTCACCGTCATTCAGACCATAGCGGTGAACTGGAAAGTTTCCCCAATGCCAAGGTATATGTCAATAAGGAGGAGACAGATGCCGCTGAACTGCAAGGATTGACCAATATAGTGTCTGTTTCTTTCACCGATGGCGCGTACTACAACTTCCCTGAATCGCAGAAGATAGAAGAAGGTATCTACCTTATCAAAGCCAAAGGTCATACCAAAGGTAACAGCATTATTATAGTTGAGTCGGACGGTCTGTACTATATGCTTCACGGTGATATAACCTATATAGATGAGGCTCTTTATGAGGACAAACTGTCGGTGGTTTTTGACGACCTCTCGGCTGCTCGTGAGACGCAGGATCGTATCCGTGAGTTTATTCGCCATCATCCTACTGTCTATTGCGGTACACATACACCGCAAGGCTATGAGAACCTTGAAGCCAAGCGTGTGATGGACTTAGACCGACCGGTACCAACCGTTTATGCCGAAGTCGATTTCTCTCAAAAAGAGCAGACAGGCAAGTATGTATGCTCTGTTTGCGGCTATGTCTATGACCCGGCTGAACACGATGGCATCGCTTTTGAAGACCTGCCCGACGACTGGCGTTGCCCACGTTGCAAACAACCAAAATCGAAATTCAATCCAGCATAAGTTGTTCAGATAAAGAGAAGTATGTTCACTATTCCGACACAGGTCTATCCCTCTTCTTGTGATGCAAGAGGGAAAATGAAATTGTATGCTGTGATGCAGCGTATGCAGGATTGTTCCGAACTATGGCTTAATTCCGAACCCACCTTCGCCGATTATTTTCGAGTGAACGATATGGGTCAACTGTTGGCTTATCGCCAGATAGATGTGGTTAGAGAACCTGCTTATGGTGAAGCACTTAGTGTGTGTACATCGGTTTATGAAGTGAAAGCGATGTTCGGTTATCGCAACACTTGTATCTACGACTACGATGGCAAACCTTGTTATCTGAGTTGGGGTATAGGCGCTTTTGTTAATCGCCAAACGGGCAGGCTGCAACGTGTGCCGGAACAGATACTGAACAGCGTCACCGTTGACTCACCAGTTGAGATGGAATATACTGAACGGCGGATTATTCTGCCGCATGAGCAGTTGCACTTTATGCAACCTATAATCGCACATAAAACGGACATTGACTATAACCATCACGTTAATAATGCCGAATATATGCGTATGGCAGTTAATCTCTTACCCGATGATTTTGCGGTGCGAAGAGTTAGAATCGAATACAAAGTACCGGCTCGTTTGGCAGATACACTGCAACCTACTGTGTTAGACTGCGGTGATGATTACTATGTGGTTCTTTATTTAGGAGAACAGGTGTCCACTATATTTCAGTTTAGCAAGTAGTTGCGATTGCAAAATAAATCTCTGATACCACGTCTGTTTCCTATACCATTAACCCGGCAAAGGAAACAGACGTGGTAAACGTTTCCGTCGGTTTGAATCATCTGTTGAGTCAGAATTGAAAGAGTTAGAGAGATTCTAAATTGTAAGTTTTTTGCCAATAATTTTGCTCAATATATTTTTTGCCTTACCTTTGCAGCATATTTAATAGAGTTATTAAACAGTACAATTATATGCCTAATCAGTTATTTAAGTTAGGGGTGGATATCGGTTCGACGACGCTGAAAGTGTGTTTGTCGGATAGGTTGAGTGTTTATCGCAGGCATCATGCTAATCCATCGAAGGTGATGGCAGAAGTGCTAAGAGAGATACAGAAGCAAGTGGGTGATTGTCAGTTGCAAGTGCGTATGACGGGTTCGGTAGGTATGGGTTATGCCGAGCGTCTTAATCTGCCATTCACGCAAGAGGTGATAGCCGCCACTGAAGTGGTACGTCGTTTTTATCCGGATGTAAGAACATTTGTAGATATGGGTGGTGAGGACTCGAAGATGATATTTTTCGAGGAGGGTAGGGTGCCCGATATGCGTATGAACGGCAATTGTGCCGGTGGTACGGGTTCGTTCATTGATCAGACTGCCACTTTGCTTGGAGTGCAGACGGCAGAACTGAACGACCTTGCCCTTAAAGCCGAACATATACATCCTATTGCTTCCCGTTGCGGTGTATTCTCAAAGACGGACATACAGAACCTTCTCTCTCGCAATGTGCCAAAGACGGATATAGCCGCTTCAATGTTTCGTGCGGTGGCTGTACAAGTGGTGGCAGCCTTGGCTCGAGGAATGGACATTAAGCCCAAAGTGTGCTTTGCAGGCGGACCGTTTGCTTATCTGCCGGAACTGAAAAAACATCTGTTGGAAGTGATGCAACTGACAGAGGCTGATGCCGTTGATATCAAGGAACCGCAATATGTGCCAGCCACCGGTTGTGCTTTGCTTGCTGATGGTGAGACATACAGTTTGCAGCAACTAATAGACCTTTTTGCCTCTGACCAACCGACTCTTTCGTCGTCTGACCAACAGCAACAACCATTGTTTGACTCGGAAGAAGAGTTTGAACTGTGGTTGCAGAAACGGCAGATACATATAGATACTCAAGTCGTTGGCGTTAGTGACCCATTGGCAAAAAACTATTTCCTTGGTGTCGATTCAGGCAGTACTACCACTAAGGTGGTATTGCTCAACGCAGAGGGAAAGATAGTGTTCAGTCATTATGCTTTCAATCTTGGTGATGCATTAGGCACTTTTCATCAAGCGTTGCAACTGCTCAAAGACTCCGCCGTTATACCTACGGATGCATATATTGCTCGTAGTGCCGTTACCGGTTATGGTGAGAACCTGCTTCGCACGGCATACGGCATCGATGACGGCATAGTGGAGACTATGGCGCATTTCAAGGCTGCACAACAGGTTGATTCACAGGTATCGTTTGTGTTAGACATAGGCGGACAGGATATGAAAGCCATCTTCGTTGACAATGGCACCATTCGCCGCATCGAAATCAATGAGGCATGTTCGAGCGGGTGTGGCTCTTTTCTTATGACTTTTGCCAATCAGTTGGGTTATGATCTGTCTGCTTTTGCCCGTATGGCTTGCTATGCTCACAGTCCATATGACCTTGGTACCCGTTGCACGGTGTTTATGAACTCGAAGGTTAAGCAAGCTATGCGTGAAGGTGCAGGAGTGGATGATATAGCGGCAGGACTGTCGTATTCGGTGGTGAAGAACTGTCTGTTTAAGGTACTGAAGATGCCTTCTGCCGACGAATTAGGTAAACATATAGTGGTGCAAGGCGGCACATTCAAGAACCGTTCTGTGGTGCGCGCATTAGAGAGAATAACCGGTGCGGAGGTGCATTTCACTGACTGCCCTGAACTGATGGGAGCATACGGTGCGGCTTTATATGCACTCCGACAATATAAAAACCAGCAATGACAATGAGACACTTAGACGATTTGCTTAACGGCAACGGATATACCACTACTACAGAAGTATGCCCGGGATGTGAGAACCACTGCACCGTCAAACGATACCTTTTTGACAATGGTCAGACCTACCACTCCGGCAATCAATGTGAGAAGATCTATTCTAATACCAAGCTCTCAGAGCGGAAAGGGTTTAATATGTTCGCTTGGAAGAACATGCTTCTTTTCCGTCAGGATAAACCCAAGAAAGGCACCTATCGTATGCGTATTGGTATCCCTCGTGCTCTGGGTATATATGAGGACTATCCCTTTTGGCACACGCTGCTTACCGAGTGCGGCATTGAGCCCGTCTTGTCAAAGAGTTCAACTAACTCTCTCTACGAGAAAGGCATACGCAGTATAGTGGCAGATAATATATGTTTCCCTGCCAAGTTGATGCACGGTCATATAATGAACCTTATAGAGAAGAAAGTTGATCGTCTTTTCTATCCGTGGGTGGTGTATGAGCGCAAGGAGGACGAGAAGAGCGGTAACTCTTTCAACTGTCCGGTTGTGAGCGGCTATTCGGATGTTATCCGTGCCTCTATTCAGCCGGAACAGAAGTACGGCATCCCTTTGGATTCACCCGTCATTAACTTTCAAGACCTTACACTGCTCACCGCTTCATGTGTGGACTGGCTTACCGCATTAGGAGTTGAGAAAGAGGTGGTTATATCGGCTGTCAAGAAAGCCTATGAGACGCAACAACGCTATCTGTTGTCTCTTGAGCAGAAAGCGCAGACGGTGTTGCAAGAGGCTCAAAAAGAGGGTAGGATGGTTATATTGTTGGCTGCTCGGCCTTATCATATAGACCCGCTTATAGAGCACAAAGTATCGCAAAGCATAGCCGATATGGGGATTGATGTTATAACAGAGAATGTGGCAGCCAAAGCAGGCAAAGATGTGTATGAGGAATTGAACGCACTCACTCAGTGGGCATACCCCAACCGTATCTTCAAAGCCGCCTCTTTTGCTGCCAAATATCAGTATAGAGGTTTGCAGATGGTGGAACTGACATCTTTTGGTTGCGGTCCGGACGCTTTCATACTGGATGAGGTGAGAGCCATACTGTCAAGACAAGGTAAGAACCTCACCGTCTTGAAGATAGATGATGTGAACAATATAGGCAGTCTGCACCTTAGAATCCGCTCGTTGGTGGAAAGTGTAAAGAGTGAGGAGAGGGTAGAAAGTGAACAAAGAGAGCCTTTAGTAAAAACAGCCGTTACCACCAAGCCTTTTGCAGAGGAGGACCGTAGGCGCACCATTCTTGCGCCGTACTTTGCCGAAGGTTATTCTGAATATCTGTCCTCATTGTTTGAGGTGGCAGGGTATAAGTTGGTATGTCTGCCAATGGGCAACCGGCAAGATGCTGAAGAGGGGTTGCAAGATGTGAACAACGATGTGTGCTACCCTGCAACCATCACTGTCGGCAGTTTGCTAAGAGCGTTAAAGTCAGGCAACTATGACCTTACGAAAACAGCCGTGGCAATCACTCAAACAGGCGGTCAATGCCGTGCGTCGAACTACTATTCGCTGATTAAGAATGCTCTTGTCAAAGCCGGTTTTGCTGATGTGCCTGTTGTCAGTGTGGCTTTAGGAAACGGACTGAACAATAGTCAGCCGGGGTTCGATATACCGTGGAAAAAGATGTGGAAGATACTGCTATATTCGCTTTTCTTTGCCGATACGATGCAAAAACTCTATTACCCTGCCATGGCTCGCGAGAAGGAGAAGGGTACGGCACGACGGCTGTATGAGCGATATACGGAACAAGCGCAAGTGTTTGTCTTAAAGCGTGATACAGACGGATTGGTAAGTCTTGCTCGGCAAGCGGCAGCGGATTTTGCGGATATATGTGATATGCAGAAGTCGGTTCCGACTGTCGGATTAGTGGGCGAGATATATGTTAAGTATAACTCTTTCAGTAATTTGCATGTGGTAGATTGGCTTGTTGAACACGGTGTGGAAGTGGTGCCGCCTTCTATAACCGGCTTCTTTCTGACCAAACTGCCCAATGTACACATCAACCGTGAACAGCATATCAAGCAAACAGAGTTGCACCCTCTAATGGCAAGACTGATAAACAGATATGTTATGCATATAGCGCATCGTTTTGACCGTGCTTGCCGCTCTTTCGGGCTCTATCGACCTTTTGCCGATATATATGAGATCAGTCGTTTATCTCGTCAGGTAATCAATCCGGCAGCCGACTTCGGCGAAGGGTGGTTCCTCTCGGGCGAGATATGTCATTTGGCGGAAAACGGAATAAACAAAGTGGTAAGTGTTCAACCTTTTGGTTGCATAGCCAATCACATCATTTCCAAAGGAATAGAGAAACGACTGAAAACAGTTTATCCCAATCTCTCTCTTCTTTTTCTCGACTTCGATTCAGGCACGAGTGAAGCCAATGTGCAAAACAGATTGCACTTTATGATTAACCAATAACGGAAAGTATTATTATGGAACCAACCAAAATAGAATTAGAGATAATGGCAGCCGCCAAACAACTGTTTTTGGAGAAAGGTTTTGCTGCCACTTCCACTACGGATATTGCTCGCAAAGCGGGTTGCAATCAGGCACTTATACATTACTACTATCGCACCAAAGAGAACCTCTTTGAAAAGATTTATCTGGCTGAGGTCAATAATACTCTGTCTATTATCTCCACTATATTGGATGAGCCGATAGAAGGCTTAAGTATAGAGGAGATAATAGATAGACTGATAGACACTTATTTTCTTATGTTGCGTGATAATCCGAAAGTGCCTTTTTTCCTTGTGCAGGAGTTGATTATCAATAGTGAACGTCGTGAGTCCATGCGTCAACTCTTTATCTTAAACCCTCTTCGGCAGGAGGCTTACGAGAAGTACAAGAGGTTGGTTTATCATCTTCATGAGATGGGAAAGATAACAGATATAGATCCTTTTAATCTGCTTATTTCCGTTATATCGTTAGTGGCGACCACTTTTTTGAGTTTGCCTTTGTATGCCGATTTATTACAGCGAACGCTCGCAGAGCAGGAGACCTATCTGAGCGAGCGTAAGCAAGAGATTAAGTGCATGCTTATCAGTCGTTTGCGACCATAGTGACATCCACGTGCGGGTAAGCAAAGGCGAAGCCGTGTTGCGGCAGTTCGGTATAGAACCGCTCTTGCATATTGAAGAACACGTTCCAAAAGTCGCTTGCTCTGACCCATGCACGGATAACAAAAGTGATGTCGTTTTCGTTCAGAGTGCTTAATGCCACAAACGGTGCGGGTATGGCACTCATACGATAGCCTACGGTGTTGAGTTGGTAAGCACTGATATCCATCTCTTTATACAGTTTGTCGAGGTTGGCATCCGCTTGCAGCACTCGTGTATCTTCTTGCAGCATCTGAAGAACTGTTTGCTTGAAGTTGTCTGCATCAGAACCGTAAGCGACACTCACTTGCCATTCCACGCGTCGAAAAGGTCGTGCAGAATAGTTGTCGATAGTGCCGTTGCTTAGTGCTCCGTTGGGTAGGATGATAACTCGGTTGTCAGTGGTTAGGATACGTGTGGATGTGATACTCACTTCCACCACCGTACCGCTAACGCCTTGAGCCTCAATGAAGTCGCCTGCCTTAAAGGGTTTGAAGGCTAATAGCATTATTCCGCCTGCGAAGTTTTGAACAGTGCCCGACAGTGCCATACCGATAGCCATACCGCCGGCTGCCAGCAACGCCGCCAAGGATGTGGTATTGACACCTAATGTGCTGACGGTGATGATGACAAGAAGGATGGTGAGCGAAATGGTGACAAACGAAGTGATGAACGAAGCCAAAGTGCGCTCAGTCTTACGTCGGATGAACACGCGTTTAAGAACTTTCTTTATACGGGATATAATCCACGAGCCGACGATATAGATAAGCAGTGCTGCCACTACTTTCAGACCAAAATTAAGTGCACTCTGCATGAAGTTGGTCCAGAAAGCGGTAGGGTCGGACTTCATCTGCTCAATGATGTTCCGTGTTATTATTTGCACGGAGTCGGTAGGCAGAATAGTGGGGTTGGTGAGATCGATGTCTAAAAACATTGGTCGGACGATGAGAGTTATTTGATATTGAGTGTATTAGTGAATCGTACATCGTTGATGGAAGCGGATGTATAGAAGGTATATTGACCTTCAGCCACCACCCATGCCTTTTGTGTTTCGTCGTATGAAGCGAGGTCTGAGCGTGGGATGGTCATCGTTACCACTTCTTTCTCACCGGGTTGCAGTGATGCCGTCTTGGCAAAAGCGCGCAACTCTTTATTAGGTTTATCCAACCCGCCTTTTGGGGCATTGACATACACTTGCACCACCTCTTTGCCGGCGCGTTGACCGACGTTAGTGACCGTTACACTTACTTCCACATTGTCGCCTTTGAGTTTGACAGACGGTTTGCTGTATTCGAAGCGTGTGTAACTCAAGCCGTAGCCGAAGGGGTAAGCGGTGGGTTTGTTGTAGGTATCGAAATAGCGATAACCGACATAGATGCCTTCTTCGTGCTTGGTGTAATCGACGTTCTTTATCTGTCTTCCCCAACATTCGAATCGTTTGTAGGTGTACATATCCATATCTTTATCTTGCGGGAAGTTTTGTGTTGACCAGTGGTCATATACCGATATAGGCCATGTCATAGCCAGTCTGCCGGAGGGGTTGGCTTTTCCTGTTAGTACGTCCGCCACTGAATTGCCACCTTCTTCTCCGGGTTGCCATGCCAGAAGGATAGCATCGGCGCGATCCCGCCATGAGACGGTCTCAATGACAGAGCCGGAGTTGATGATGACCACTACAGGTTTGCCTGCCGAGTGGAAAGCGTCGCTGACGCGATTGATGAGTGAGCGTTCCTGTTCGGAGAGGTTGAAGTCGTTATCCACGGTGCGGTCGATACTCTCACCTGCTTGACGGCCTATGGTGATGATAGCCATATCGGCTGACTGAACCTCGTGGTTGATGCAGCGGTCGGACACCTCTATCTCATCTAACTTAGGTTGTCCTTGGTCTAAGAACCACATGTATGGGTTTTTGTCGGCTTGCAGTTTCACTTTGGCATAATCGACATATCTGGTGTAGATGTCGGTTAGTTGTTTAGTGGTGGCTATGCCGCTGTTTTTCAGTCCTGTAAGCATGTCCACTACGTATGGTACTTCCACGCAACCTGAGCCTACACCGCCTGAAAGGAAGTCGTAGGAGCAGACACCGAACAGTGCTACCGTGTCGCAAGACTCACCGACAGAGAGAGGCAGCACACCGTTGTTTTTGAGCAGCACCATTCCTTCGGTTGCGCTCTGACGGGTGATTGCGGCATGAGCCTGCAAGTCGGGATTATTAGACGGGTGATAGCCTTTGTAGTTTTGTGTTTTGACAATGTAGTTGAGCATACGAGTGACGCTCAAGTCCACATCTTCGATTGCCAGTCTGCCTTCGTTGACAGCGTTGATGATATTGGTTATTTGTGCGGCTCGACCGGGCATCATCAGGTCGTCGCCGGCGTGTATCTCTTCTTCTATGGGCAGGTCTTTTCTGACACCTATCCAGTCGGTCATCACTATGCCGTCGAAGCCCCATTCGTTGCGTAAGATGTCGGTGAGCAGGTATCGGCTTGACTGTGCATAGACACCATTGACGCGGTTGTAGGCAGCCATTATAGTCCAAGGGTGACTATGTCTGACCATACGTTCAAAGCCTCTGAGATAGATCTCTCTCAGTGCTCTGTCGCTCACTTGTTCGTCCACTCTTTCACGGTCAGCCTCTTGTGAGTTGACGGCATAGTGCTTGGCGCTTACACCTATGCCTTGACTCTGAATACCGTTCACCATTGCCGTTCCCATCTCGCCGGTGATGAAAGGGTCTTCGCTGAAGTATTCGAAGTTCCTGCCGCATAGAGGGTTACGATGGATGTTCATACCCGGACCGAGTATGACATCGCAGCCGTACTCTTTGGCTTCGTTGCCCATGGCTCGTCCCACTTCTTCCACCAAGGCAGTGTTCCACGTGCAGGCGAGGCAAGAGGCGACGGGGAAGCCTGTGGCATGATAAGTGCGGTTTTCGCCCTCACGGTGTGCGTCTATATGTACGCCGGCAGGACCGTCCACCATCATAGTGTTAGGTATGCCAAGTCGTGAGAAAGAGACGGTTACGCCGGCAGCACCGGGTACATACTTAGTGTCGCGTACCGGCTTGCCGCCTATGATAGTAAGGCTGTCGTAACCGCCGCCTACCAACAGACGCGCTTTTTCTTCCAAGGTCATGGCTTTCACCACCTCGGATATATTGTCCTTACTCAATTGTGGGGCTTGTTGGGCATAAAGGGCGGTGGCGATGAATGCGACCGTGAGGATGATAATGCACTTTTTCATACTGTGATGATTTGAAGGCTTTGTTGGAATAAAGACTCTGTATTTTTTTGCGAAAGGTCGAAAGCAGAGAATGGCTTACTGCTATCTGCTTTCGACCTTTACATTAAGATAGGGTATAGCCGTAATGGAGAGTTACGGTAACTTTATTTATTTACTTGGAAGCGTGTGTTGCCGTTTTGGAAGAAGTCCACTATTTGGTTGGCAGCGGCTATACCTGCGTTGATGTTGGCTTCTGCTGTTTGTGCTCCCATTTTCTTGGGTGTAGCGAAGTAGCGTGCGGCGAACAGTTCGCGCATCTTAGCATCTGTGGTAGGCATGATGTCGGTTACGTAGCGGAAGTCCTGACGGTCGGTCATAAGGCGTATCAGTTCTTCTTCATGTATAACCTCCTTGCGTGCGGTGTTAACCAGGATAGCACCTTTCGGCATGCGGTTCAGCAGTTCGTAGTTGATGCTCTGTTTGGTTTCAGCGGTAGCCGGTATATGCAGGCTGACGATATCGCAAGTGGAGTACAGTTCGTTGGCGCTATGAACGGGTGTAACGCCGGCAGCCGTCATAGCCTCATCGGGGCAGTAAGCATCGTATGCAAAGCATTGCATACCAAAGCCTTGTGCTATGCGTGCCACATTGCGACCTACATTACCGAAGGCATGAATACCCAGTTTCTTGCCTTTGAGTTCGGTACCGCTGGTGCCGTTGTAGAAATTGCGAACGGCATACACCATCAGACCTAATGCCAGTTCAGCCACGGCATTGGAGTTTTGTCCGGGGGTGTTCATTGCCACCACTTTGTGTGCTGTGGCAGCAGCCAAATCGATATTATCGAAACCGGCACCGGCGCGAACGACGATCTTGAGGTTGCGTGCGGCATCCAGCACCTCGGTATCCACGATGTCGGAGCGGATGATGAGTGCGTCGGCATCTGCCACTGCATCCAAGAGTTGTTTTTTGTCGGTATATTTCTCAAGCAGTGAGAGTTCATAACCTGCTTTGTCTAACACTTCACGAATACCGTCAACAGCCACCTTGGCGAACGGCTTCTCTGTTGCAACAAGTACTTTCATATCTTGTAATTAGTTATAGTTGTTCAATAAACTTGATGGCACTCTTCAGGTGTCTTTTCTCCACATATCCTGCGTCATATTTGCCGGCTCTTACCACGTCCATTCTGATGGAACTTGTTTTTTCGAGGAAGGTGCGGTCGTCGATTATATACCGCTCATGTTTCTTTCCTTTTTCCAGTACTTCGAGCAGGTTGTTAAGAGAGGTGATGGCTTCTTCTTTGTTTTTGCCCAGTCGGACGGAGAATCGTTCGGCATAGTTCTTCTCACGGAGTGAGAGAGCGAAGTAGTCCAATTCTTCGGTGTAGGTCAGTTGCACAAAGATGTCGGTAGGTCCCCCCACTGAATAGTGGAGGAACGTACCGATACTTTTAGGTTTGATCTGTGCATTTGCCATCAGAGGTAAAAGACAGATAAGGAGTATGCCAAATAATTTTTTCATTGATATTGTTTTTTAGTGCATTGCTTCGAACTCCTTGATGCAGTCCACGAGTGCTTGCACACCTTCCACGTCCATAGCGTTGTAGCAGCTTGCGCGGAAGCCACCCACTAGGCGGTGACCCTTGATACCCACCATACCTTTGCTTGTGGCGAACTTGAAGAAGTCGTCGAACAGACCTTCATATTCGGGTTTGAGAACGAAGCAGATGTTCATGCGGCTACGGTCTTCTTTGTCTTGAATGGTAGCGGTGAAGAGTTTGGAGTTGTCGATGCAGTTGTAGAGCAGGTCGGCTTTCTTTTGGTTGCGTTCGTCGATGAAGCGTATGCCGCCGTGTTCTTTGAGCCAGCGCATATTGAGCAGTGCGGTGTAGATAGGCAATACGGGAGGAGTGTTGAACATTGAGCCGCCGTCGATATGTGTGCGATAGTCAAGCATTGTGGGGATGTAACGCTCAACATGACCTAATGCCTCTTCTTTGATGATAACGAAAGTGACACCGGCAGGAGCGATGTTCTTTTGTGCGCCACCGTAGATGATGTCGTATTGGCTGACATCGATAGGACGGCTCAGTATATCTGACGACATATCAGCCACGAGACGTACATTACCTTTCTTCTTGTATATCTCTTGCAGTTTGCGTTCTGAGATCTCAGTGCCGTAGATAGTGTTGTTTGTGGTTATATGCATATAGTCGCAATCTTGCGGTACTTCAAAGTCCATAGGGATAGAATTGGTGGAAGCAGCCAGTTCGATGGCTTCTGCGCCGAACACGCCAGCCAGACCTTTAGCTTCTTTTAGGGCTTTCTTCGACCATACGCCGGTGTTCAGATAAGCCGCTTTCTTACCCATCATATTGTAGGGCACCATACAGAACTGAAGCGATGCACCGCCACCTACGAAAATAACGCGATAGCCTTCGGGTACACCGAGAAGTTCTTTCATAAGAGCCTCTGCCTCATCAACAACCGGTTGAAAATACTTAGCACGGTGGGAAATCTCAAGGATTGACAGTCCTTCACCTTGAAAATCCATAACGGCATCAGCAGTTTGCTTAATCACTTCCTGTGGCAGGATGCTGGGTCCCGCATTGAAATTGTACTTTTTCATTGCGAAAAATGTTTTTTAATTGGTTAGTATTGTGTTGCTAATTGTTATAGTTGTTATAGTTATCCTAGTTATTCTATTTTTTAGAGGATTTGGTTCATGCCGTAAATCTTGCGGTTCCACTCTGTGGAGTGGCGGCGCGAGTCATTGGCTTGACCATTGCCGTTGCTCAAAAGACTGTGTACAGGTTTGTTATAATACATATCCAGTGCCATAGCCACGGCAGCCATATCGTTGTCGGCAGCAGCTTCTTCTTGTTTAGGCTCTATCTGTGCCAGCAGTTCGGCAGGCACTTGTTTGCCGGCTTTGCGCATACGGTCAGCCAGGTCTTTATTGAACTGCTCTTTGGCTTGCCCTGACTTGAACTCACGGTACTGTTTCTCGTGCATAGCGAACTCAAACAGTTCTTCGTCGTCTTGACCGCGATCCCAGCCCAACTCTTCCATCTCTTTGATGAAGCGTGGAAGTTCGTTGGGGTAGAGTTTTTGCGGGTCGTCGGTATAGAACTCGTAGCCTTTCTCTTTTGCCAGTTCCACTATCTCCGGTGCCAGTTCGCCGGGCAGTTTGCCTGACTTGCCGAGTATCATACCCCACATAGCCGGATCCATTCGTGTGAACGGTTTCTCGCCCATCGACTTAGAGTAGAGGTTCATCAGTGCGGCGTTCTTCACATATTGTGAGAATGGTGTTACCAAGCAAGGTGTTCCGAGCATAGGCCATATACGTTGCACCTCATCGAAGAGTTCGACAAGCAGTTCGTCTTCGCTCAACTCTTTCTCGCCTTTCTTCCTGAGGTTGGCGTTGATGGCTGCGTGCATACCTTTGAGGTCAGCCATCAGCGACCCCATCATTCCGCCGGGCAGACCGCAACCTACCAACAGTGAGGTCATAAGTGCGTTCTTGGGGTCAATCCAGTAACCCAAGAAATCATCTATGAACGATTGTGTGAGAGAGCGAGCCTCCATATAGGCTTTCATGTTGATGTCTTTAACAAGGAAGCCTGCGTCGCGCAGCATAGCCTGAATAGTGATCACATCTGGATGCACTTTACCCCAACTGAGCGGTTCCATAGCCACGTCTAACACGTCGCCACCGGCTTTGGCTACTTCCAGCATTGATGCCACAGAGAAGCCCGGACCTGTATGACCGTGATATTGAACGATGATATGCGGATATTTCTCTTTGATGTATCTCACTATCTCACCGAGCATAGCGGGGCGACCTATACCTGCCATATCTTTGAGGCATATTTCTTCTGCACCGCCTTCGATGAGTTGTTCAGCGAGGTTGGTGTAGTACTCCACGGTGTGAACCTTTGAGTAGGTGATACACATAGTGGCTTGTGCCGTCATGCCTGCCTCTTTAGCCCATTTGATGGAAGGTATGATGTTTCTTGGGTCGTTCAAGCCGCAGAAGATACGAGTGATGTCTGTTCCTTGAGCGTGCTTAACCTTATACATCAACTGTCTTACATCAGCCGGCACGGGGTTCATACGCAGAGCGTTCAAACCGCGGTCGAGCATGTGGGTTTTGATACCTGCCTCGTGGAAAGGTTTGGTGAAGGTGCGTACTGCAAGGTTGGGGTTCTCTCCGTAGAGGAGGTTAACCTGTTCCGACGCACCACCATTGGTCTCCACACGGTCGAAACACCCCATGTCAATAATCACAGGTGCAATCTTTGCCAGTTGGTCACGACGTGGAACATACTTTCCGCTCGACTGCCACATATCGCGATACACGAGCGAAAACTGCACTTCTTTCTTTCCTGCTATTGTTTTAGCCATATCTAAAAAATTTTGTTATCCTCAGATTTGCCGCAAAGTTACGGTCTATTTTCCGATTGCGCAAATTTATGCGCAATTTCTTATTTTATCGGTGAAGTAAGCCCTATGCAACCGAGCATGTCACCCAGCCATAATCCCACGCCGATAAGGGCTATACACAGTACGATGATAAGGCATATCTGCCAGCCGTTCAGTCCTTTTTTAGCGAAGGGGTCGGTCATTTTTATAAGCGGGAACTTCACTTGGTCGGTGAGAGTGGCACCGAACAGGATACTTACCACTGAGGCGGCATTGACAGCCCAGCCGTTGGCGTTGAGCAGCGGTGCCAGGTCGCGGCGACGCAGTTTGATGGCTGCCATTATCATGCTCGGACCGGAGATGATGAGCAGTATAGCCAGTACAACCAATATATCCTGCCACCAGGTGAGTGCCTTAAAGCCGCTTGCCACAGCCACGAGAGCCGAACCGATCATACCAAGAGCCATACCGATGGCGGCAAAGATACCTGCGAACTTAGCGATGTCGAAGGCTTGTGTGGCGGGTTTCTGTCCGTCGGCAGGCATTTGAGCCGTCTCTATTTTTGTGGTGGCTTCTGCCATTATGGCGGAGTCTTTTTCCGAAGCGCGTTTGTTGATCATATCTTCCACCCATTTAGCCATGCGGCGATACGGGCTCCAGAAGGCTTGACGAATAGAGATGGGGTTCTCTATTATCTTATAGACAGTGGCATCGTAGTCGTTGCCTTCGCGGTCGTAGAAGATGGCGTTTTTGCCGATGGAGATGTTTTGCACATCGCCCATTGTGAGGGCTGCCACTATCTTCATTGACTTACCCAGTTTCTTTGAGTTGCAGTCGCAGTAGATGAGATACATACCGCTTTGCGGTGCTTGTGAGTCTTGTTTAGCCATATCTCTTACTCTGATGCACAGATGGCAGGCGCGTTGATCGATATAGAGTGTACCGGCTTGGAAGATGGCTTTGTTTGTTTGGTCGCGTGAATAGAAGTCGTCGAGGGTAACGTAGTTGCGCAGCAGTTTGATAAAATCGCGACTGAGTAGCAGTAGGTTACGCAGAGGTATGTAAACGTTTTTTGCAGCATTAAGAGCATTGGTATTAGCCTCGTTGGCTGCTTGTGAAGCAGTTTCCCAAGCGACTATAGCCTCACCCATTTGTGTGAAGTCGTCTTTGTTCATTCCGGGTTTGACGGCATCTTCGGCTATGGTGGCCAAGCCTAATTGTTGCAGTCTTTCTTGTTCGAAGTAGGCAGCATATTCTGCTTGTTTGGCTTTGTAGGCAGCGATGGTGTTAGCATCGTAAGGAGCGGCAGGTGCTGTCTGTTCGTCGATAGAGACGGCAGCGATGGCGGCATCCACATCTGCCAAACGGATAATGTCTTTGTTCAGTTGTTTGGCAACGGCTGCTATACTATCGTCGGCGATGGCACTTATGGGCAGTTCGGCTTTGCCCTCGAAGAGTATCTGCGGGTCGGTCAGAGTGCGGCACAGCCATTCGGAGGCTTCCACCACTTCCTTTACGTGCAGTTGTCCGTCACCGTCGGTGTCCATCAGTTTCAGACTCTCGGAGTCGATCTCCAATTCGGTGGTAGGGCAAGAGAGAACGGTCCACATTTTCTTGTCCAACTCGTTCAGATGACGAATATCTTCGCCTGACTTGAGGCGTACGCGGGTGGCACCACCCACTGTTTCAAATGTGAAGTTATACATGTTTATTTAGTTTAGAGTTTTTATCTTTTGTTGAGGGCGAAGTGGCATTTGAGCCTTAAAAAGGTGTATATCTTCAGCCACAACGGTGCTTTGCTTTTTTTGATGTTGTCATATAGGCGTTTTTCCGCTTCTTTATGCCTATGAGCCGTGGTAGAGGCGGGGTTAAGGCGATAGTGGTATCCGCAATATGAAGATAATGTGATCTTTGGCTTTTTTGCCCATAGGTTGAGAGAGAAAACCACATCTTCATAAATCATTCCGTCCGGGAAACGTATATCGGCGATAATAGGTCGTTTGTATAGTCTTGCCCAAGGTGCGGTGAATTGATATCGAAAGTGAGGTATTTTGCTTTGTAACTGTTTGTTTTCTTGTGATATAAATGTAAATCCCGCTTGAATTATATCGCTTTCGCCTATTTCATTGATTAGTGTTTGAATGTATTTTGGTTGTATCATATCGTCAGCGTCGAGGAAGCATATATAGTTGCCGTTGGCGTAGTCTAATGCAGTGTTTCTTGCGTTTGCTTGTCCTTTATTGTTTTGTGTTATTACTTGTATTCTGTTGTCTTGATTGGCGTGTTGGCTGATGATATTGTCGGTATTATCGGTGCTACCATCATTGACAATGATGATTTGCAGAGCCGTGTATGTCTGTTCTCTGATAGAGGTGATACATTGGTTGATGTATTGTTCTGCGTTATAGGCTGGTATAATGACGGAGCAGGTTTTCAATTTTGGCGGCTTGTTTTTCTCGGTTGAACATCTCTTTATTTTTTACTTGTTGGTGTGTATAGCCTTTTTGTTGCCATTCGTTGTATTTGGAAAGTATGAACTCTTTGATTGTAAAGATATTATCGGTGGCAATACCGGCGTTGGTATGTTGGATGGTGTCGGCTAATAATCCGTTGTCGGAAGGGATACACAGCACCGGTTTCTCGCAGCCCAATGCCTCAAAGAACTTGGTGGTCATCATTCCTTTTGCCTTTTTATCGGTCAGCACAACAACTATGCTTGAACGCCGTATTTCGTCACCTACTTGATTGATTGGTATGTAATTACGGTCGGGTAGGTGTATGTTTAGTTCCGTGTCGGGCAGTGATAGTTCGTTTATTGCTTTTTGAAGAACGGTCAGGTCTTGAAACTCATAGAGTTTGCCTATATAGGTAATCAAAAATTGTGATGATAGGACAGGCTCGAAATAGAATTGCTGCGGGTCGAAACCGTTGTAAATCAAGTGAACGGGTGTTGAGTTATTAACGATGTGTTGTTCTATAAACGTTTTGTGCCACGGTGAGATAGTGGTGATGGCAGTGGTTTGTCTTAATGCTCGGTTGCGTCTGAGGATATTGATAAGTTTGTAGATATATCTCATTGGTAGCAAGTACCATTGCCTATGGTGTTGATACTGTGCTCCTTGTATTTGTTCGTCGAGGTCGCGAATGTCGGCAATAAACGGTAGGTGTCTTTCCCTGGCTATTTGTGCGGCGGCGTTAAGGGGAAAAGTGGAAAAGGTGGTACAGAAAACAAGGTCGTAGGTCTTATCTTGGGTCTGTTGTTTTACTTGCTGATAGAAAACCTTGTTTTTCCAGTCCCACAGAAGATTGGCTATGCTTTTCATTATCCACGAGCCGCCTTTCATCAACTTTATTTCGTGGATGGTATAGTTATGTTCGAAAGGTATCTCATCCCATTGTTCGGCAAATACTTCCACCGAATGTCCTTTGCGTGTGAGGTAATGGCATAGGTATCTAAGTCTTGGAGCGAACGATGGTTTGCCGTACGCGTCTGCCAATATGATGATATGGAGACTCAAATCAGTTGTAAGAGTTTAGGATACAGATTTTTATGATAGGTATTAGGGTTGATGCTGGTGTTATGCCACAGTAGTGTCAGTTCGCCGCTGTTTTGCCAAACTTTTTCAAACAATCGTTGGCAGTAGAAGTAGGCTTCGTCTTCGTTGAGATGCATATATTTTTCTTCTGACAGGGTAACGTCCATTACGGTAAGCGGATGCAGTGTCAGTGAGGTTAGTTGCATTGTTTTAGGGTTGAGCCATTTAACGGGTCTTGTTGTTTGGAGTCGGAAGCCTGCTTGGTCGGCAAAGCCCATTGTGAAATCGTCGGTAACGCCGCAGTCGATGAGTCGTTGCATAGTGTCGATATCGCCATTGAGGTAGTGGCTGCGGTGGAGGTTATGTGGTACGGCGATGTTTGTCGGGAACTCGCCATAGTAGGATGAGTGCCACCCTATGAGAGCGTTGTTTTGCTTGAGCAGTTGCTGTAAGCGTTGGTAGTCTTTGCCGTGCAGGTTGTATTGTGGGTAGTCGTATCCGTATCCGGGTGTATCTTTCACGAAATAGACGGGTGTGGCTTGTGCTGCTTTTTTGTCTTGTTCGACTATCCAAGGGAAGGTGTAGGCGGGGTCACGTTTGAGTTCTTTGAGTGCGTTGCAGGCTTGAGCCCATTGTCCGCGAAATAAGCCTCCAACGAAGCCGCGCAGGTGGCGGTAGTGTTCGATGGTGTCGATGTCGTGAGTGAGGTAGATATCGGAGAATCCGTTTTTGGGCAGAGTGACGGGGCAGGGTTGTTCTTTTTCTCCCAGTACACGTTCTAAGGCTTTGATGGTGAATCGTGCATATTCGTCGATGACGGGAATCATCAGTCGGTTCTGTTCGCCGAGGATAGAGTCTTTGGCTGCAAAACGGCCGTGTTCATCGCGTTTGGTGTTGATTAACTCTTCGGCGCGGGAGATGAAGAAGGCGGTGTTATAGACTAAGTCGGGAGTGATGAATTTGCGCTCTCTGGTGGGTGTGGACAGATAGGGCATAACCCAGTCTTTGCCCAGATGACCATTAGGCAGAATCACCAGTTCGTACTTATCCCATTCGGCGGGGTCGTTGGTGTAACCGATAAGAGAGGTGTGCTCATTATCGCCGTAAAGCAAAAAGGAAATGATATATTGGACAATGTCTTCCATATCAAGAGGTTATATAGAATTTCAATAGGTTGTATATGATTGTTGCAAGGTTGTCAGTTGTCGTTCAGAATCTCCCATTCATACATTTTTTGTTCTATTTGTCGTTTGATATGTTCGTATAGTTGGAAGTTTTCCGGTGTTTGGTTTTCGGTTAGTGTCAGTTGTTGTTCTATTTGTTTTTGTTCTTCTTCCAATTGTGCTATTTGTGCTTCGGTGTCGGCTATTTGTTTTTCTTTTTTACGTCGAGCGGCTGCATGTGCTTTTTGTTGTTCGTAGTCGGCTTTGGAGGCGGATTTAGCGGTGTTGGCAGTGTCGGTGGCAGTAGGGGTGTTGCGATACTCCAATTCTTGCAGGTTACTGATTTTTTTATGTCTGAGGAAGTCGTATATATTGCCTAAATATTCTTTTACTGTACCGGCGGCAAACTCATACACTTTTTCCACGAGTCCGTCGAGGAAGTCTCTGTCGTGGCTTACGCAGATGACCGTGCCGTTGAAGTCTTTGAGTGCTGCTTTGAGTACGTCTTTCGACGACATATCCAAGTGGTTGGTGGGTTCGTCGAGGATGAGCAGGTTGCATGGTTCGAGCAGCAGTCGTATCATTGCCAGTCGGCTTCTTTCGCCGCCGCTGAGCACCTTCACTTTCTTCTCTGACGCTTCGCCACCAAACATGAAAGCACCTAATATATCGCGTATGCGCGTGCGTATGTCACCGGTGGCAACATAGTCGATAGTCTCAAAGACGGTGAGGTTCTCGTCCAATAGTGAGGCTTGGTTCTGTGCAAAATAGCCGATACGCACATTGTGTCCTATTTTGAGTGTACCCAAGTAGTCTAATTGTCCCATTATGCATCTGACCAGAGTGGTTTTACCTTCGCCGTTTTTACCCACGAATGCCACTTTTTCGCCGCGTTTGATGGTTAGTGTCACATCGTGCAGGACGGGGTGGTCGGCTTGAGGGTAGGTCTTTTCCAAACCGTCGATGATGACAGGATAGTCGCCGCTTCTGGGTGCAGGCGGAAAACGCAGGTTAAGACGTGAGGTGTCCTCTATGTCCACTTCCAACCGCTCCAACTTATTGAGTTGTTTGATACGGCTCTGCACTTGTACGGCTTTGGTGGCTTTGTAGCGAAACCGTTCGATGAACGACTCGGTCTCTTCTATCATCTTCTGTTGGTTCTGGTAGGCGCGCACCTGTTGTTCGTGCCGTTCTTGTCTCAGAGTGACGAAGCGAGAATACGGCACTTTGTAGTCGTATATGCGTCCGAGAGTTATCTCTATGGTGCGATTGGTAGCGTGGTCGAGGAAAGCGCGGTCGTGACTGACGAGCAGTACGGCACTCTGACTCTGCGTGAGAAACTCTTCGAGCCATTGAATGGACTCGATGTCGAGGTGGTTGGTCGGTTCGTCGAGCAGCAGCAAGTCGGGATGTTGAAGCAGTATCTTTGCCAGTTCGATACGCATACGCCAGCCGCCGGAGAACTCTGAACACTGACGGTCGAAGTCTTTCCGTTCGAACCCTAAGCCGATGATAGTGCGATCCATCTCTGCCACGAAGCGTGCTTGGTCTTCATCGTGACATATACTCATCATCTCTTCTCTCAGTGTCAGTCCGTCGCGGTGGAGCATCACCTGTGGCAGATAGCCGATAGTGATACCGCTTTCGCGAACGATGCGACCGGCTGTAGGCTGAAACTCGCCTGCTATCAAGCGCAGCAGAGTGGTCTTACCTGCACCGTTGCGACCCACTAAGGCTACTCGTTCCTTCCGGTTGATAAGAAACGACACATCGTCTAACACAGGGCGAGACGAAAACTCCTGACTGACATGCTCCAAACTCAACATTACCTTCTGTGTTCTTGATGATTGTACATCAGTTCTTTGAGGCAGCGACCGGTGTAACTGTCCTCGCAGTCCATTATCTGTTCGGGTGTACCTTGTGCCACTATGTTACCGCCTTCCGGTCCACCTTCTTTGCCCAGGTCGATGACGTGGTCGGCTGCAAGGATGACCTCAGGGTTATGCTCAATGATAACCACCGTATGCCCTTTCTCTATCAGGCGATTCATAGCCTTGAGCAGGGTGCGTATGTCGGTGTGGTGCAGTCCGGTGGTGGGCTCGTCGAAGACGAACATCGTGGGTGACGACTCTTCCATTGAGAGGAAGGATGCCAACTTAACGCGCTGTATCTCACCGCCTGACAAGGTGGATGACGACTGACCTAACTTAACATACCCTATGCCTACGTCTTGCAATGGTTGTAGGCGTTTGGCAATGCGTTTGCAAGCGGTGTCGGCAGAGAAAAAGTCGATGGCCTCGTCAACGGTCATCTCTAAGATGTCGTATATGCTTTTGTCGCGATAGTGAACGTCTAATACATCTTTCTTAAAGCGTTTGCCGTGACAGTGCTCACATTCCATTATTATGTCAGCCATAAACTGCATCTCTATTGTTATGGTGCCTTCTCCTTGGCAGGCTTCGCATCGTCCGCCGTCGGTGTTGAAAGAGAAGTGTGCCGGTGTCAGTCCCAACTGTTTGGCGAGTTGTTGTTCGGCAAATAGTCGTCGTATCTCGTCGTAGGCTTTGAGGTAGGTGACGGGGTTGGAGCGTGAGGAGCGTGATAGAGGGTTTTGGTCAACGAACTCAATGTCGGTAAGCATATTGAGGTTGCCTTGCAGTCTGCCGTAGTCGCCTGTTCGTTCAGCCACTCCGCCGTAGTGTTTTTTCAGTGCGGGGTAAAGTACTCGGCTCACGAGCGACGACTTGCCGCTGCCCGATACGCCTGTTATGACTGTCATAGCATTGAGCGGAAAACGGACGGTGAGGTTTTTGAGGTTGTTCTCTGTGGCTCCCACCACTTCAATGTAGTTGTTCCACGCGCGTCGAGAGTCGGGTATGTCGTAGGTGAACTTCTCCAAGCGCGGCTTACCCTCGTAGGTCAGTTGTCCGCCGTGGCTACCTGCACCCGGACCTATCTCAATTATATGGTCGGCGGCTTTCTGTATGTCGTCGTCATGTTCAACCACGACGATGGTGTTACCTATGTCGCGCAACTCTTTGAGCACTTTGATGAGTCGGTGTGTGTCTCTTGCGTGCAGACCTATGCTCGGTTCGTCCAATACGTAGAGCGACCCTACCAAACTGCTACCTAACGATTTAGCGAGGTTGATGCGTTGGCTCTCGCCGCCTGACAGTGTGTTAGTGGCGCGGTTGAGAGTGAGGTAGCCTAACCCCACATCCTGCATAAACCTCAGTCTTGAGCGTATCTCTTCCAGCAGATGGTGTGCTGTCTGTTGCTCGGAGGGTGAGAGAGTGAGAGAGTCAAACCACAGTGTCAGTTCCGCAATGGGGATACGACAAATATCGGTGATGGACTTGCCGTTGATGGTCACGTAGTCAGCCTCTTTTCTTATCCTTGAACCGTTACATTCGGGGCATAGCGATTTGCCGCGATAACGGGCTAAAAGGACGCGGTATTGTATTTTGTTGTATTGTTGCGACTCCAACTCTTGGAAAAAAGCGTTCAGTCCGTGAAAATACTTATTGCCTGTCCATATCAGTTGTTTCTGTTCGGGTGTGAGGGCATAGAAGGGTGTGTGGATGGGGAAGTCAAACTTCTCAGCATTGTAGATGAGGCGGTTGTTCCATTCGCCCATTTTCTCGCCGTGCCAGCAGGCAATAGCGCCTTCATATACTGATTTGGACTTATCTGGTACCACGAGGTCGGGGTCGATGCCAATCACGTTGCCAAAGCCGCCGCAGGTGGGGCAGGCACCTAAGGGGTTATTGAAGTCGAAGAGGTGTTCGGTAGGCTCAATGAATATTATCCCGTCTGCTTCGAAGCGTTCGGAGAAGGTTAATGTCTGTTTGGTGTCGGCTTGTTGCACCACTAACATGCAGGCACCGTTACCTTCGAAGAAGGCTGTCTGCACGGAGTCGGCAAAACGGTTGGCAGTGGCTTGTTCGCCGTCAGCCACCACGCGGTCGATAAGCAGACTGACATCGGTTGGTTTGGCGTGTTGAGCCTCGTCGCTATCTAAACGCACGGCTTCACCGGTGGTGAGTGAGTAGAGGCGTGCAAACCCTTGTTCGCGCCACAGTTGCAACTGTTCGGTCCACGTCCTGCCTTTGACAGGATGGATGGGTGAGATGAGCCATACGCGTGTGCCGTTGGGTTGTGCCATCAGAGTCTGAACCACGTCTTGCACGGTGTGTCGCTTCACTTCTACGCCGCTCACGGGTGATATGGTGTGTCCGATGCGGGCGAAGAGCAGTTTGAGGTAGTCGTATATCTCTGTTGTAGTGCCCACGGTGGAGCGCGGGTTGCGCGATGTCACTTTCTGTTCGATGGCGATAGCTGGGGGTATGTTGTCGATACTGTCCACATCGGGTTTCTGCATGCGTCCTAAGAACTGTCGCGCATAGGCGGAGAGGCTCTCCACATATCGGCGTTGACCTTCGGCATAGAGTGTGTCGAAGGCGAGCGACGACTTACCGCTGCCCGATACGCCGGTGATGACCGTCAATTGCCGGTGAGGTATGTACACCGATATGTCGCGCAGGTTATGTGTGCGTGCGCGTACGATATGGATACTGTCGGTGTTAGTTTCTTTGGTACTCACGATACTCTTATTCACGAGGTTGACTTAAAAACTCTGCTTGCAGTTGGTCTATCAAGGCGCGTGTGGCGGGGTTATTGGTGTCGCGCAACTCGTCGTCCAATTCGGGAATACGGATGCGTGTACCCACTACTATCTGACTGGGGTGTTTGAGTCGGTCGCGATTGGCTTCGTAGATGAACACCCATAGGTCTTTATTGCCGTAGTACTTATACGCCACCCACGCCAAACGACTGCCGGGTGAGAGTGCTTCCGTCTTGATAAAACGCTTATATTCGCGTGGCGGATAGGTCACAGGTTGTTCCGCAGGGATAAAGGCGGCAGGTTCTTCTGTCGTTTCTGTGTCAGTCACTTCCCATTGAGCCGGTGCCTCATCATTGAGTTCGTCTATTATAGGGTTGGTCTGTTCGGTGCGTTCGCTCAAGCGGTTGACCCATTGTTCGATCTTATGTTGCAAGAACAGGTAGCCGCATATAAGCAATAGGGCGAAGATAGTCATTGTTATACCTGCCACCATCCATGGGCGGAACGGTTTCTGTTCCTTCTTAGGCTGCGGCTGTTTCTCTTCCTCTTCCTCTTCCTTAACCTCAACTTTAACTTCTTCCTTAATTTCTTCCTTAATTTCTTCCTTAACCTCAACTTTAACTTCTTCCTTAACCTCTTCCTCAACCTGAACCTCTTCCTCAACCTCAACGGGTTCGGACTGTGGTATAAGGTCGGCAAGAATATCTTTTATCTCTTCGGCTTGTTCGTTAAGTTTTTTCAGAGGGTCGATGGCAGGTGTATTGAGTGTATCGTTGACGCTTTGTTTGGCGTGCAGGTCGCTTACGAACGACAGTCTTTTGCCGCCTTCGATGGTTATTTTATTTCCCGTTGCTATGTTTACGCTTTGTCTGGCGGCTGTGGTCTGTACGCGGAATGTGCCTAAGCCGCTTATACGCACCGACTCACCTTGTTTGAGAGCCTGTGTTAGTTCTTCGGTGAAGGCTTGCAAAAAAATGCCGGTCTCTTTGTCGGTGGTGCCGGCTTTGTCGGCTACGGCTTGCCGCAAACCTACCCATGACAGTTTGTTGTTCTTCTCTTCCATTGTTGTTATTAGGCGGATAGGTTAGCGGATTTCTGTTTTGAGCTGTCTGTTGGGGCGAAAACTGATAACACGTTTGGTAGGTGTTTGTTTTTTCTCGCCTGTCTTTGGGTTAGTGACGGCTCTTGCGGCGCGTGTCTTCACTTCTAATGTGCCGAAGTTCTGCATTTGTATGGCGGTATCGTTTTGCAGTGTGTCCACCATCACTTCTGTAGTGGCACTCATCAGTTGTGTCACTTTTTGTCGTGACATACCCGTTCGCGCGGCAATAAGCGATATGAGTTCTTTTGTTGTCATATTATGGTTGCGTATAAATCAAAAGTATCAGCCTGTTCAATGCGAACAGTGTAGAAGGAGCCTATGAGGCAAGAGGTGGTGTCGCTTTTCTTTATCAGCACTTCGCAATCCACCTCGGGCGAGTCATATTCGGTGCGACCGACGAAATAGTCGTTTTCTTCTCTGTCGATCACCACTTTCATTGTCTGTCCCACTTTTTGTACTGCCATCTCTTCTGCTATCTGTTGTTGTACTGCCATCAGTTGTTCCAAGCGTTGTTGTTTGATTTGTGGCGGTATATCATCAGTGTAGTGTCGTTGTGCGTATGTGCCTTCTTCTTCGGAGTAGGTGAATGCGCCCATTCGTTCAAAGCGCATAGTGCGTACCCATTGGAGCAGTTCTTCAAAGTCGGCTTCTGTCTCTCCAGGATGCCCTACCATGAGTGTGGTGCGAAGTGTGATACCGGGTACGGTGCGGCGTATGCGTTCCAACAATGCATCTTGCTCCTGACGCGTTATATGGCGACGCATGAGTGAGAGCATACGGTCGGTGCAGTGCTGCAAGGCTATGTCTAAGTACTTGCATACGTTGCTGCGCCGTGCCATCACTTCCAACAGTTCGTTTGGAAAGTCGGTAGGGTAGGTGTAATGCAGGCGTATCCATTCTATGCCGTCGATGTCTGCCAGACGGTCCACAAGTTGTGGCAGACGATGCTCGTGGTAGAGGTCCAAGCCGTAGGATGAGAGGTCTTGTGCTATGACGTTCAACTCTTTGACACCTTGCTTTTGCAGCCAGCGTGCTTCTGTTAGTATCTCTTCCATTGGTCGCGACCGGTGGTGACCGGTGATAAGCGGTATGGCGCAATAGGAACACATACGGTTGCAACCCTCCGAAATCTTGAGATAGGCATAGTGTGAGGGTGTGGTCAGTGTGCGTTCGGTGCCTGAGAGGGTGGAGCAGTCGGAGGTCTGCACAGAGGGTAACTGTTCTAACAGGTTCATATAGTCGAATTTCCCGAACCAGCCGTCCACTTCGGGCAACTCTTGTGGCAGGTCGTGAGCATATCGCTCACTCAGACACCCCATCACATAGAGTTTTTTCAGTGGGTATTGCGCACCTTTGTTTTTGCGTTGTGCGAAGGCGAGAATGGTCTGTATGCTTTCCTCTTTGGCATCGCCGATGAAACCGCAGGTGTTGATGACGGCTATGGGTGCTTGCGGTACGGCAGGGTCGTGCGAGCACTTATATCCCAATGCCTGCATACGATACATAAGCCGCTCACTGTCCACAAGGTTCTTTGAGCAGCCCAATGTGATAAGGTCGATAGTGTGAGCCTTACGTGCCATCAGTTGCCTAAATCGTTGTGGAACTTAATGCGTACCAAGCGCACGTGTAACTCGTCATAATCGTCGTATCCCAGTGTCTCCATTGCCAACTCTATATTGTCGTTTTCGGCGTGTTGGAAATAGTCGTAGATGTCGGCTTCTTCGTCAGGATCTACTATCTCTTCTATGAAATAGTCGATATTGAGTTTGGTGCCGCTATAGACGATGGCTTCTATCTCTTCGAGCATCTCGTCCATTGACATACCCTTTGATTCGGCGAGGTCGTCTAAAGCCACGCGGCGGTCGATGGCTTGTATGATACTGATCTTGCGTGTTGAGTCGCGAGCCACAGTGCGCACACGTAGGTCTTCGGGACGGATAATCTCGTTCTCGTCCACATACTCTTTTATAGTGTGCAAGAACTCTTCTCCGTAGCGTTTGGCTTTGCCTGCACCCACACCGGGAATGTTTTGCAACTCTTCCATAGTGATGGGATAACTCGTTGCCATGGCTTCCAGACTGGGGTCTTGGAAGATGACGAAAGGCGGCACTCCCAGTTTCTTACTCAGTTTCTTGCGCATATCCTTCAAGATGGAGAACAGCACATCGTCGGCGGCTGACGAACCTGCCATATGTGACTCTATAGGTTCGTCCTCGTCCTCGTCGCGTATCTCTATCGGCACCTCAAAAGTGGAAGGGTGCTTGAGGAACTTCTTTCCTTCGGGTGTCACTTTCAGATCGCCGTACGACTCTATATCTTTGCGTAGGAAACCGGCAATCATGGCTTGACGGATGATGGCAAGCAGCGTGTTCTCCTCCTCCTCCTCCGCTACGCCGAAGTTATCCAACTCGTCGTGGTGATAAGAGATGATGGCGGCGGTCTTATTGCCGTGCAAGAGGTCGATGATATGTTCCGACTTGAACTTCTCGTTCAGTTGCAACACCGTCTCAAGGATGATGGTCACCAACTCCGTCTCGTCCACCATACGGTAGGTCTTTTGGCAGTTGTCGCAGTTGCCGCAGTTGTCCTGGTCATACTCCTCGCCGAAGTAGTGCAGCAGCAGCCGACGGCGGCATAAAGGCGACTCGGCATAACTCTGCGTCTCGAAAAGCAACTGATTGCTGATCTCTTGTTCCGACATCGGTTTGTCACGACCGAACTTACGCATACGCTCTATGTCCTTGGGCGAATAGAAACACAGACATATACCTTCACCGCCGTCACGACCGGCACGACCGGTCTCCTGATAATAGCCTTCAAGCGACTTGGGCACATCGTAGTGCAACACAAAACGCACATCCGGCTTGTCTATACCCATACCGAAGGCTATCGTTGCCACTATCACCTGCACTTTCTCCATAAGAAAAGCGTCCTGATTGGCACTACGTGTGGCGGCATCCATACCCGCATGATAGGGTAGAGCAGAGATGTTGTTCACACGCAGGGTCTCTGCCAACTCCTCCACCGTCTTGCGAGCCAAACAATAGACAATACCCGACTTGCCTTCCATCGAACGGATAAAACGTATCACCTCCTTGTCCACATCCTCCGTCTTAGGCCTCACTTCATAATACAGGTTCGGACGGTTGAACGACGACTTGAACACCTTTGCGTCAAGCATACCGAGGTTCTTCTGTATGTCGTGCTGCACCTTTTCTGTGGCTGTGGCTGTCAGTGCCATTATAGGCGCACGACCGATACGCTCCGTCATACTCTGGATATTGCGATATTCGGGACGGAAATCATGACCCCATTCAGATATACAGTGTGCCTCGTCCACGGCATAAAAACTGATCTTTACACCCCTGAGGAAATCCACGTTCTCTTCCTTGGTGAGCGACTCCGGCGCCAAGTACAGCAACTTGGTCTTGCCCTTTGTCACATCCTCTTTCACGGCTGCTATCTCAGGGCGCGAGAGAGAAGAGTTGATGAAATGCGCCACACCATCCTCCTCCGAGAAATTGCGCATGGCATCCACCTGGTTCTTCATAAGTGCAATGAGCGGAGAGATGACTATCGCCACACCGTTCATCAACAACGACGGCAACTGATAACACAAACTCTTACCTCCACCCGTGGGCATAAGCACAAAACAGTCCTCACCGCCCATCAAACATTGAATGATAGCCTCTTGATTCCCCTTAAACGAATCAAATCCGAAATGGTGCTGCAAAGCACCGATTAACTCATCGTGTGATATCATACCTATAAAAAAGTACGCAAATAAACAAATCTTTTGTGCCAACAATATTGAGCACACGTTCAAATTCAGCCGCAAAAGTATTGTTTTTCCGATAATTTGCAAAATATTTTCAAAAAAAATGTGCAAAAATTTGCACACTCTGTCAAAACGCTTTAACTTTGCAACTCAAACTTGACAAAAAATCTATATGGAAAAGCGTAATCTCTCCATTAAGCAACTCTTTAATTTAAGTTTCGGTTTCTTTGGTGTGCAGATTGCCTATGCGCTGCAAAGTGCCAATATATCACGCATTTTCGCTACATTGGGTGCCGATCCTCACCAACTCTCTTTCTTCTGGGTGCTTCCGCCGCTGATGGGAATGATAGTGCAACCTTTGATTGGCATCTTGTCTGACCGCACCTGGTTCGGCAAATTCTTCGGCAGACGTAAGTTCTACCTGCTGGTGGGTGCTGTGGTGGCTGTGGCTGTGATGATACTGCTGCCTAACGCAGGCGATTTCAATTTTGAGCAGAGAGTCTATATGAGCCTGAGTTCGGCTATGTGGTTCGGCTTCTTCGCTCTCATGTTCCTCGACACCAGTATCAACGTGGCTATGCAGCCCTTTAAGATGATGGTGGGCGATATGGTCAATGAAGAGCAGAAAGGCTTGGCTTACAGCATTCAGTCCTCGCTCTGCAATGCCGGATCGATAGTAGGATTCGTCTTCCCTTATTTCTTCTCTTGGATAGGTATATCTAAGGTTGCGCCGCAAGGTGTTATACCTGATTCCGTCAAATGGTCGTTCTATGTAGGTGCAGCCATTTTGATTATCTGTGTGCTTTACACTTTCTTTGCCGTGGAGGAGATGGATCCGAAGGAATATGCCGAGTTCCACGGGCTGGACAAGAAAAAGGAAGAAACAAAAGAAGATGGAAACAACTCTAATAACGATGTTGTCGTTCGCGCTTTCATCACCATCGGTTTGGTGCAGTTCTTCTGCTGGGCTGCTTTCCTTTATATGTGGAACTACACCTCCGGTGCTATGGCTCTGCAGTGCTTCGGTTGGAACGGTTTAGATACGTCCGTATCCGCTTTCCAAGAAGCAGGCGACTGGGTGGGTATATGCTTTGCCGTGCAAGCATGCGGCTCTTTGGTATGGGCTATGCTCTTGCCGTGGCTCGAAAAGAAGTGGGGTAACAAAGGTGCATACGCCATCTCGCTGTTCGTGGGCGGATTGGGCTTTATCTCCACTTTTTTCTTTACTAACCAGTATGTGCAGTTTGTCAGTTATGTGCTTATAGGTGCGGCTTGGGCTGCTATGCTTGCTCTGCCTTTCACACTTTTCACCAACGCTATAGAAGGCAGCAAACACATGGGTACGTTGCTCGGTTTGTTCAACTGCACCATCTGTCTGCCGCAGATAATTGCCGCTCTGTGCGGAGGCAAAGTGCTGTCCTGCTTCCCCGAAAAGATAGTAGAGGTGATCACCGAGAACGGTATAGAAGCCGTGCATGTGCCTGTGCAACAATATATGCTCGTAGTGTCAGGATGTCTGCTTATCTGCGGTGCATTGGCTGTCTTCACTATCAATGAAAAGAAGAAAGCCGCCTTAACGGTCAATACTGATATGCCTGAGTAAGGCTGTTAATCAACGCAATGAATACCAATTAACTAAACAACTCCTAAGAATATGAAAATCCCTACTCAATGTTTCTCTGTTGCCTTGCTCGCAGCGGGATTACTGTCGGGTCTGTCCTCTTGCCGCGACGAGAAGAAAGACGCGGTGGATATCTCCAATGGTATAGCCCTAAAGACGATGGTAGGCACTTATGTCTATTCTTCCGCCAACAAGGAAGATATGACTCTCTCTATCTACGAATGGCGATTGGACGACAATACCACCGATGGGAAAGTGGGTTATTATCGCGTTGTCAGAACAGGTAACGGTGTGGAAGAAGACACCACCGACTCCCTCATTTGGTCTGCCACACCTGCTGAAGATAACCTCTCAATGCAGGTCAGTGCCGTATTCGAAAACCAAAAGCAAGACCTCACTTGGAAAAACGGTGTCCTCTATCTTGACGACTACACCACTGCCAAGACAGCAGGTTCACAGGCAACCTACCTGCGCACACTCAACGACCAGTTCGCTAACGTGACCTACGCCTATAACGACACTACCTATGTAATGAAGTTAGACACCGTCTATTACCTTGCTTGGAAAACGAACGTTGTCTTTGCTTTACCAGAAGATACTACAGCCAAGATACAAGAGTTATACGACACCTATATAAAAGGTAAAGAGGATACATTACAATGGTTCCTTAATGAATTCCCCAATGCAGGTATCCCCTCACAAATCACAGTGGCTGACCAACCTTCCTCAAGGGGCATAAATAAAGGCAATTATGGTATAACATATCTTGAGTCATACCAGACCTTTAAGATGGATCTTGTTAACGTGGGATACAAACGTATTGTCAACTCTGAGATGGTCTTCAACCGTGCCGATAAGAAGAACACCGGCTCGTTCTCGTATCAAGAGCGTAACTGGTCGGACGATTGCTATTTCAACCCTGAGGTAGAAACAGCCGTTTATACCGACTCGTTGTTTGAGGTTACAGATGCCGTTTGGTCACCCGTTGCCATCACCAACGCACGTAAGTTTGATGTGGCTCTCTACGGTACCAGACACGTTGAAAGGAGCATTACAGTGGCAGGCGAAGTACAAACGCCCGAACAGGCTCTGCCCGAAGATCAGGAAGTGCTGTTCCAAATGCCTTTCGCTTCGTGGAACACCTCCGACGGTTCGATTGAATATAATGAAACCAAATATAAGCTTAAACAATAGACACCTATGAAACAGATATTTTATTCCTCTCGTTTCGCGCTTTTGAGCCTGCTGCTCACTATCGGCACTATGGCTTTTGCGCAGATGGCAGTAACCGGTACGGTTATTGACAAAGCAAATGGCGAACCTATCATAGGTGCTTCAATATTGGAAATGGGTACCACCAACGGTACGATTACCGACTTCGACGGTAACTTCGCCATCACCGTTGCCAACGGTGCTAAGTTGTCTATCTCCTATATAGGTTATAAGACACAAGAACTGCCCGCACAAGCCGTTATGGACATACGCCTCGGCGAAGATACTGAGGTGCTGGACGAAGTGGTGGTGGTAGGTTATGGCGTAGTGAAGAAAAACGATGCCACCGGTTCGGTCACCGCCATCAAGCCCGATGATATGAACAAAGGTCTGCAAACCAACGCGCAAGACATGATCTCCGGTAAGATAGCCGGTGTGGCTGTCACCAGCGACGGCGGTACACCCGGCGGTAGTTCCACCATTCGTATCCGCGGCGGTTCGTCACTCAACGCCAGCAACAGCCCTCTTATCGTCATCGACGGACTGGCAATGGATAACAACGGTATCCCTGGCGCCGCTAACCCCCTGTCGATGGTTAACCCATCTGATATTGAGACCTTCACCGTCCTCAAAGACGCTTCTGCTACTGCCATCTACGGTTCACGCGCTTCTAACGGTGTAATCATCATCACCACTAAGAAAGGTTCGGCAGGACAAAAACCCAAAGTGACCTACGACGGTAACGTCTCCTTCGGTACACTCACCAATAAACTCAGAACCCTCTCAGGCGATGACGTACGCGCTTATGCTATGTCGCTCGGCTATTCGGCTGAACAAATGAAATACCTCGGTACGGAAAACACCGACTGGCAAAAAGAGGTCTATCGCACCGCTATCTCCACCGACCATAACATATCCATTATGGGCGGTACGAAGAATATGCCTTATCGCGCTTCTGTAGGCTACACACTCAACAACGGTACTATCAAAACCTCACAGATGCAGCGTGTTACAGCCGCCCTCAACCTCAATCCCTCCTTCCTGAACAAACACCTCACCTTCAATCTTAACGCCAAAGGTATGTATATCTACAATAGTTACGAACCCGGCGTGGTGGGCGCTTCACTCTCAATGGATCCTACACAACCCGTCAGAGTGGGTGAGAACGGCGCAAGAGGTATATATGGTGATGTGCTGCTCTCAAAAGCCGATGCCGACAATATGTTCGGCGGCTATTTCCAGCCTACACAGACCTCTGCCTACGATGACCCCGCATGGACACTCATGCCTAAGGATAACACCACACGCAATCCGGTGGCACAACTCAACCAACAGTCCAGCATTGCCAACTCAGGCGCTTTCGTGGGAAACCTTGAGGCTGACTATAAGATCCATGGCTTCGAGGATATGCGTCTGCATGCTAACTTCGGCGCTGACTACTCCTATGGTAAACAGAAATTCTCTAACTCACCCCTCGGCTCAGGCAGCCACTACTACGGATACGAAGGGTACGAGAAGAAACATAAGTACAACCTCCAGTTCAACGCTTACGTTCAGTACTATAAAGACTTCACCGAGACCCAACACTTCGACATAATGGCAGGTTATGAGTGGCAACACTTCTATAACGACTATTATACAGTAGGTAACGGTTACTATCAACCCACCTCACTCAAAGTGGATCAGAAAGGTAACTCGCTCGCAGGAATGGAAGCCAACTACTCAACTAACGAGTCAAAGTCAGAGAGTTATCTCGTTTCTTTCTTTGGCCGCATGAACTACATCGGTTGGAACCAACTGATGGTAACCGCCACTTTCCGTGCTGACGGCTCATCACGCTTCGCCAAATCAAACCGCTGGGGATACTTCCCATCGGTGGCTCTGGGATGGAAGATCAAAGAGACTTTCATGAAAGATGTGTCGTGGCTCGATGACCTCAAACTGCGTCTCGGTTACGGTATAACAGGTCAGCAAGAAGGTATTGGCGACTACGCTTATCTCGAACAATATACAAAGACAAAGAACTACCAAGCCTACTATCCCGTAGGTGGATCGAACCTTGCTACTGAAAATAAAGCTCTTGAAATAGTAGATGAAGTGAAAGATATCAACGGCAACATCCTCTATTATAGTTACCGTCCAGAAGGCTACAACCCCCGCCTGACTTGGGAAAAGACAACAACCTACAACGTAGGTATCGACTACGCTTTCCTCAACAACCGTATTTCTGGTAGCCTCGACTACTACTACCGCCGTACCGATGACCTGTTGAACAACGTCCGCGTGGCTGCCGGTACGAACTTCCGTAACTATATAATGTCGAACGTAGGCGCACTCAGCAACCAAGGTGTGGAGTTCGCTATCAACGCTGTCATTCTTAACTACGGACGTAAGTTCAAATGGGACTTCGGATATAACGTCACTTGGAACCAAAACAAGATCATCAAACTCAATAACGGTGAAGAAGAAGCACCTGTTAACACCGGCGGTATCTCGTCAGGTGTAGGTAACACTATTCAACAACACGCCAAAGGACACGCCGCCTCTTCCTTCTATGTCTATCAAGCCAAATCAGGCGTTCGCGAGAATGGCGAGAAATTCTGGTATGTGGTTGACCGCGATGGCGACGGAACTATCACTGAAACAGATAAGTACTATTACCACAACCCTGCGGCTCCTGTTACTATGGGCTTCCAGATGAAATTCTTGTTCTACGATTTCGACCTCGGTATCTCCTTCCGCTCCAACATCGGCAACTATGTATATAACGATGTTAAAGCCTCACAATTGCAGAACCTCACACGAGATAACTTCAATAAAGATAACTATGTGCACGGTATCCTCTACGAGTGCTTCCATACCTATTATGAGGACAATATGCGTTCCGACCAAATCTACACTAATCCTGAAGGCACCGGCGCTACGTTCGATAAATGGTATGCTACCGACTACTTCGTTGAGAACGCTTCCTTCTTGCGTTGCGACAACATTACCTTCGGTTGGTCGTTCAAACGCCCGCAACTGCAAGGACGTGTATTCTGCACCGTCAGCAACCCATTCGTCATCTCCAAGTATTCAGGACTCGACCCCGAAGTGTTCGGAGGTATAGACAACAACCTGTACCCACGTTCCATGACAACCGTTCTCGGTCTGAACCTGCAATTCTAATGTGTGAGCATCACGCTTGAAAATGAAAAAAATAATTAACCGTTCAACTATTATGACTATGAAGAATATAAAGGTTTGGGCAATGATTGGTATGATGACACTCGCCCTCACTGCCTGTGTTAAAGACCTTGACACCGAGCCCATAGATAAAAAATCTACTACGGGCTTCAACCAAGATGCTCTCTTTACAAAGATCTATTCTACCCTTGCCACCACCGGTCAGGAAGGTCCTGCAGGCTCTGCCGACATCGAAGGTGCCGACGAGGGTGTGTCCGGCTTCTACCGTGTGATGTGGGAACTGAACGAGTTCCCCACCGACGAAGGCTGGTGGATATGGGGCGACCCGGGTGTGGACGTGGCGCGTACAATGCAGTGGGACGGACAAAACGCACTCGTAAAAATGCTTTACGACCGCTTTATTATCGTAATCAAATACTGCAACCTTTTCCTTGACCGTGCTGATGATAATAAGGATCAACGCGCTGAAGTGCGTTTCATTCGCGCACTCAACTATTGGTATATGCTCGATATGTTCTATGTAGCACCTTTCATGGAAGGCAATAGTAACGAATACCCAGAGTTCCGTACCAGACCGCAACTATATGCTTGGCTCGAGACCGAACTAAAAGACTTAACATCACAACTCCCCGCCACAAGAATACAACTCTATCGTGTGGACCAAGCAGCCGCATGGCTTCTTCTCTCACGCTTGTATCTTAACGCTGAGGTATATACAGGTGAGGCAAAATGGGCAGACGCACAAAAGGCTGCCGATAATGCTTTAAAATGTGGCTACACACTGCACACTACATCCAAGACTAACAAAGAGGGTATCACCTATACCGCTTATCAACAACTCTTTATGGGTGATAATGATATCAATGGCGCACAGAACGAAGCAGTATTGCTCGTTTATCAAGACGGTAACTACTGCCGTACCTATTGTGGCTCGCAATTCGCCATTGCTGCAACACGCGACGGTGGTATGGTGCCTTGGGGATGCTCAGCCAACTGGAAATGTTTCCGCTCTTCACCGCAGTTCGTCTATAAGTTTGTCTCACAGACTGCTGCCGACACCATCAAGGCCGATGAGTATCACATGCGAGAGTATGCTAAAGACGATCGCGCTATTCTCTGCTCGTATGTAGAGGGGAACCCCAATACGTGGAAACTGTCAGGCGGTATGGCCGGCGACTTCTACGCTTCATGGGCTTGCCCGAAGTTCACAGATGTCTATTCCACTGCCGATTCGCTTGCTAAACCTATAGGCTCCGACTCCGAATGGGCTGACACCGACATACCTCTGATGCGTATTGCCGAAGCACATCTCACCAAAGCAGAAGCTATGTTCCGCCAAGGTGATGTCAGCGGCGCTATGAACGAGATCAATACCTCTGTTCGTGCACGCGCTAACGCTAAACCGCTTGAGTCGTTGGACGAGATGACACTTTGCGATGAGTGGAGCCGCGAGTTCTGGGGAGAAGGACGACGCCGTACCGACCTTATACGCTTCAACCGCTTTGCCGGTGACAAAGCCGACGCTAATGCCTACCACTGGGAAGGACGTGGCAACTCTAACGCTTTCAAACAAGTTGAACAAAAATACAACTGGTTCCCAATTCCTTCTGATGATAAAAATGTCAATCCGAACTTCAAATCCCAAGTGGTTAATGCAGAAGGTGCATTGCCTTACGGAGACGGATATGAATTCTAAAAATAATAATAAACAATTTTCAATCAATTTTAATTCTTAAATTTATGAAAAAGATTTATGCTTTTTTGGCTACCGCTCTTATGAGTTTAAGCCTCATTGCAGCACCCTCTAAGGTGCCAACAGTAGCAGATCTTGCTGCTACTTATGATGTGGACAACAATGTTGTTCTTGCTCTCTATTTCGACCAAACACCTTGCACCGACGTTGTCCTCGTTGGTACGTACAACAAATGGAACACCGACAATGTGGATGACCTCATCAAGTTTGAACCCCTCACCGGTTTTGACGGTTGGCTCGTGGCTGAAATGCCTTACGTTGATGGCGTTGACAAAGATGGCAAACCCAACACTCAAGGTAAAGCCGTGCAACTCACCTCTGATGGTATGTTCGATTGGAAATACCAAACAGGTGACATTAATGCTTGGATCAACCTCGGTACAGGCGACGCTAAAGCCGCTGATATAGTTGCAGGTTATGATGACGAATCAGATGTTCGTTACACCAGCGCAGGTGCTTACATCTATGAGATTGCATATCTCAAAAAAAATAACTCACCTTGCGTATATGTGCCCAAGCATAAATACACCATCGTTCTGTTCGACCCCTATTGCGACGACGAGTTCGGAAATGAGTTCGCTCCTGCTATCATCGGTACTTTCAACAGCTGGGCTGAAGGTGTGCCTATGAATATGGGTATCTATGAAGGTGAAGCCGCTTACATCTACACCATTGAAGATGAAGAAGGTGGTGAGTTCAAATTCAAAGAGGTTAACGACACCGACTGGTCCAACCAAATCCAACAAGCCGCTATCGGTGGCTCATGGGCTGACTGCGGTAACAACACTCTCCCCGTAACAGAAGAAGATATGACTATCGTTATCGACTACTCCTTCACCGAAGATATGGTTGAAGAAGGCGTTGAGTACGAAGATGGTACAATGATGTACAAATACACCAAATGTGGTCAGGAGATCGTTGAGATCGACGAGACACAATACGAAGTAACCGTTAACGTTACCGTTCCCGCTAACGCTCCCGAAGCAGGCGTTGAGATAATCGGTACTTTCGACGAATGGCAAGGCACCGAGATGACACTCACCGATGGCGTTTATTCTGCTACCGTTACTATGTCGGCTAAGGACCAATTCAAGTTCCGCGAGGCTGGCACTTGGGACAACGAAATCATGGTTATCGGCGAAGAAGGTACCAACGGTCTGAGCAATATCCTCGTTAACGACATCCTCCGCGAAAGAATTGCTGACGCTACCGCCGTTTGGGAAGAGAACAACCACGTTATCACACTCGACTTCAGCAACGCTGATACCTACGTTTGGAAAGCCAACGTTACCGCTCTGCCCGTTGTAGAACTCAATGGCGCAAAAGCACGCAAAGTGATGATCGACGGACAACTCTACATCATCCGCAACAACGGTATCTTCAACGCTCTCGGTACACAAGTGAAATAAACACTTGCCCTTATAGAGTAATACTATCATCAGCCCGTAGCCACGCTACGGGCTGATTAGTACCGACATTACCGACATCCCACTCCGCCACCGTGGCGAACAGAATAATAATCTATAGTTGAGTATATATGATTTTCAATTGCAAAACATTAGCCTCCGAGGTGAAGCAAACACTCGCCTTGCAAATAAAAGAATTGACCGAGCAATACCATCGAAAGCCCTGTCTGCAAGTGGTGTTGGTGGGCAACGACTACGGCAGTACACGCTACGCCGAGTCGTGCGTCAAGCAAGCCACTGAGGTGGGTATGCTATGCCGCTTGTGCCGACTGAGCGAACAAGCCACTGAAAAGGAAGTGATTGACACTATTGAGCAAGCCAATGCCGACGGCAATGTGGATGGCATACTGCTCCAAATTCCGCTGCCTCAACACCTCTCGCAAGAACGAATACTGCCTCACCTCTTACCTCTGAAAGATGTGGATGGTGCTTCCGACGCTAATGTGGCTGCCCTGTGGAAACAGCGCACTAACAACTATTCGCTCTTCTCCGTTCCTTGCACTCCAAGAAGCGTGATGCGCATCCTGCAAGCAATGAACATCCCTTTGCAAGGCAAACGTGCAGTTGTGGTCGGACGAAGTAATATAGTGGGTCTGCCCGTAAGCAAACTCCTGCTCAACGAGAACTGCACCGTCACCATCGTGCACAGCCGAACGGCTGACCTTGCTGACCGACTGCGCGAAGCCGACATAGTAGTCGCTGCCATCGGACAACCACGATTCATCACACAACAGATGATAAAAAACGATGCCATCGTCATCGACGTAGGCATCAATAGTGACCCCGAAACAGGTAAGATGTGCGGCGACGTTGACCTGCCTAATGTCGCACCTCACTGCCAATGGATAACACCCGTACCGGGTGGAGTAGGACAACTGACGATATGCTCACTGATAGAAAACACACTCGACTGCTTCAAACGAACAGCAACCGCTAATAGGTGACATTCAGCCGACGACCCATCATATCCCATCTCTCGCCACCGCGAAGAATGATGATCTGTTTGCCATCAAAGACCTTAACGGCTTTGATGGTTTCATTTGCTTTCTCTTCTTCCAACGCGCTTGGATTGAATGGATTAGAGCAATAGGCAAGTTCTTTCTCCGTGTAAGGCAGGTCGCTCACCTCAAAGAGCATCAGTCTCTCGCCGTTGACGAAGTTGGATAGTGAACGCAAAGTGAACACATCCTGCCATGTGCCGTCGCTCTTCACCATATTGAAGAACAGACATTGGGCTATCTCCTCGCTCTCCCACGCGCTGACAAGCATCAGCGTACCGTTCTGACATTCCGCCACCTCCCACTGCTTGTCGGAAGTGTTAAGTGCGCTTGCCGAATAGCCCAAACTGATGCCCGATTCAACATTGCTGATGCTCACTTTGTTGCCCTCAAAAATGAGTCTATAGCGGCAGGCAGGCTGAAGCGAGGTGGTCACCAAATACCGTTCACCCTCGTCGCCTGCCTCTATCATACAAGTGGCGGACGTTATATACCCTTTGCCGTTGGCATCGCCTTGCAGCATATAGTAGTTGTCTTCACCCCACGGACACACAATAGCATATTCGCCTGACTCGCGCTCATACGAGTGCTCTATCAGTTGCAGTGCGTTCTGCTGCTGATAGACAGGGTATAAGGTTGTCTCTTCCTTAGGATAGAAACGTCCCTTCAATGGCTCACAATACGGACGAGTGGCATAGACACCAGACACGGCTTGTTGAGCCCAACCTATCAGTTGCCAGTCGCCAACGGTAAAACAGCCCTCGCTCTGCAAGGTAGGCAGCACTATACCCGCATCGGTGGACGACTCACAGATAGTGGCATACTCCTCTCCCTCTTTGCCATACCACTGAAAATGAACGCAGTGTGCCTCTGCCATAGGCAGGTCGTAAGCGATGTCTATGCCATCCAAATGCAGTGAGTTAGCAGTGCCCTCTATGGTTACCACCAACGTGCCACCGCTGTTCATACTCCATTCGCCGGTAGAGGTGAATGTTTGATAGTCAGTTGAATAGCCGGTCGAACCTTCCCATTTGGAGAACTCGCCGCTACGGCTGAGTAGCACCTCTTCGGCTATGCTAACGGTCAGATTGCCCGCACCTGATGTCTTGTTCGACCTGACACGAACGCCCACCGACGAGATGTCACAACGCTCCCAACCGCTGATAACAAGTGTCGCCACATCGCCCTTGCGCACCTGACCCTTGCTCTTATAACTGTTCTCAAAACTGACCCACATACCCTCTGTCACAGCACCCGACAACTCGGCTTTGTTGTATGCCGTAACAGTGGCTGTCACTGTCGTTGCCTGAACACTTATGGCTGCAATAATAATGAACAGGAATAATAGAACTTTCTTCATATAGGTGATAGTAAAAGAGCAAACCGCAACCTGTTAATATGGCAGCGGCTTGGTGTGTTAAAACTCTGTTTGCTTCTTATCTTGCTTTTGTTCAGCCTCTTGTGCTTCTCTGTTGGCGTTGATGTCTCCCCACGATAAACCTTCATACCTTCCGGCATAATCCACCTCTTGCCATTGACGCACAAGGTCGATCACTGTCTTATCGGGGTAGCGTTGCAGCAAGTCGCCAAACTCACGCTCTTTGTTGGTCACCACCAGCACATCGCTGTTAAGGCAGACACTGTCTAAATCGTCGGTAACGAAATGTTGCAAGTGAGGTATCTTGGCAAGAATAAAATCTTTGTTCGTACCGGTCAGTTCGCTCATCTTCACGTTCTTGTCGTAGATGCGAACCTCAAACCCTTTCCCTAACAGGCTCTCCACCACGTCCACTATGGGTGAGCAGCGCAAGTCGTCGGTGCCGGCTTTGAACGACAGACCTAATATGCCCACTTTGCGCTTGCCCTGCTGCATAATGAGTTGCACCGCACGCGACTTCTGCAACTCGTTGCTGTGGTAAATGCTCTCTATAACAGGCACTTCCACATATAAGTCGTGAGCCAATGTCTTCAACGCCTTCATGTCTTTGGGCAGACAACTGCCGCCGTAAGCAAAACCCGGCTTGAAATAATAAGGGGAGATATTGAGTTGCTTGTCCTTGCAGAAGATCTCCATCACCTTGTGCGAGTCGATGTTCAGACCTTTGCATATATTTCCCACCTCATTGCCGAACACAATCTTAAGGGCGTGATAGGTGTTGTTCACATATTTCATTATCTCCGCCACGGCAATGTCGGTGGCAATGAACTCAGCATCAATGCCTTTATATATGTCTCTGAACTGCTCTTCGGCTTTTTTATTGTCGGTGCCTACCAGTGTGAGCGGCGGATTGAAGTAGTCTTTGACGCTGCTGCCCTCGCGCAGGAACTCAGGGTTGCTGACCACCGTGAAATCTCTGTCACGCTCTTTGCCTGACGCTTCGGCTATTATCTCTCCCACTTTTTTGTTCGTGCCCGGCAAGACGGTTGAACGGATGGCTACGGTGAAGAAACCCTCTTTGTATCTGAGTGCTTCACCTATCTCACGCGCCACGGTGTATATATAGTTGAGGTTGAGATGACCTTCTTTTGTGGATGGTGTACCCACCACTATGAATCCAACTTCCGTCTTCTCCACAGCCTCTCTCACATCCATCGTCGCTGTCAGTCTGCCACTAAGATGTCCCTCTGCACATAGTTCGGCTATGCCCTCCTCTATTATGGTGGGCTTGCCCTCACGCATCAAACGTACCTTGTTGGCGTTCACATCCACACCTATCACGCTGTGACCTAAACGCACTAAACAGGCAGCACCTACACAACCTACATAACCTAAACCAAAAATACTGATATTCATATCGTTATATTGTTATATGCCAATTTCTCTCATGTCAGGCATTATCTGCCTTTCAGTAAGTCAATCATATACTGATTGATGTCGATAAACTCGTGGTCAATCTTTTCTCTGAGCCTTTGTTGCTTCTCTTCTGCTTCAGTGATGTTGTCAGGCAGTGTTTTAACCCACTGCTCAAACGCCATCGACTCTTCGTTCTGAAGGTCTGCCACCGTATGCGCGGCGCGGTTGGCTGGCATAGTGTGACGAACACCTAAATAGTAGGCAGGCACACCTAACAAAGCAGCCTCACGAGCCATACTGTCGCCCGACGATACCAAACCTGCACTGAAATAAATAAGTGAGTGGATATCTTTCACAGGCTCTTGAAGCATTATCCAATCCTTCGGATAGAACCCGCGACGCTCTTTCTCTTCTAATGAGAACAGCACTTTCTTGTTCTTGGGCAATTGGTCGCAAACCGACAAAACGGCACCGCTCGACTGACCCGCATAATTGACCGTTCCCACTGTCACCTCACGAACAAAAACATACTCCTTAGGCTGCAAGCCATACACTTGCAATGCCTCAACGTGAGGTTCAAAAACACGAGGCGAGAGATACGACCACTCCTTCAAACAATGTAGTACCTGTACCGAGCCACCTGCTTGAGCCGTCTTTGTGTCGTCATACAAGCAGTAGTTAGACTCTAACGAACACCATTTCTTAGGAAGAAAATCTATCGTCTCAGGGTCATCGTCAAAACTGTATCGCCTCACACCCAGCCGCTTGCCGATAATCATAGCCGCCATACAGTTGCTCAACACAAGGTCTATCTGTCTGCCTCTCGTCCAACGCCATAACTGCCATAAACGCAGTATGTTAGCATCCCATATAGCCGACCATTTAGTCATTCGGTGTCTGCCTATTACATACACTTCCACACCTCGTGTGTCGCGCATCTCACTACGCACAATGGTAGGTGTCTTGCCGCGATCCAGCACAGTGAGAAGAACGGTGTGCCCATCCTGTGACGCACGCAAGATAAATTGTTTGTAGAAATTATATTGCGGCGTATGACATATATCTATCCAAATAGTCATCTCTTAAGCCATTTGACACCTAACTTCCCTATCTTATACAGCAGTGGTTGCGCCACATATAAGAACCGTCCGTGTTCCACCTCTTTGCCGCCGAACCGCGACTTGAAGTCTCTCACCCCGTAAGCCTCATCAGGTGTGCCTGCACCCATCATATCAAAGCGCGGCATATCGTTGCGAGCGGCATAACAGATACCGGCATAAGTGGCAACCGACGAAGGAAAGACCGATTTCCATTCACCGTCTCTGCCGCATACGAACCACTCGTACAGACACTTACCCTCTAATGCCACACAAGCCGTACCGCCTATGATCTCGCCGTTCAACTCCACCAACAGCAACCTGCCATCATCGCTCTCAAACAGTCGCTCGAAAAAAGCCAAAGGGAAGAGCGGGGTGTGTATCTTGGTGGTATAGAGACGTTTGAGTATGTCATACCACACTGCCAACTGCTCCCGAGTAGGCTGCTCTATGATAGTTACACCGTCACGGAAAGAGGTGCGGATATCGCGTTTGCGACTCTTGCCCAGATTCTGTTCCACTATGTCAATCGAACTCGTGTCGATATGGAAATTCAGATGCGGCTGATATGCAAAACCGCATTGCTCGAACACCTTGCGCCAACGGCTGTAGTCGTTGAAGTTGCGCGTCTCGATGTAGATGGCACGGTGGCTGAGTTTACGACGCAAGGTAAGAAGCAGTTCACTTAGTTCGGCATCGGTGATGTCGTCTGACAACATCGGACCGCCTATGATGATGGCACGACGAGTGAAACACTGCTTCAAGTGGTTGCGCTCTTTGGTGATATAACCCACTGCTATGCATGCCATCGAACCGCTCGAACGACTCACTCCAACGGCAAACGGTGTCATCATTTCCGGCAGTGAGGAATAAAATCGATATGCGGCAACCGTCTGAAACCAATTGGCAGTGGAAGAACGCTTCACTAATGCCGACCAACTGTCTTCTTTTATATCTGTATCTAATAGAATCACGCTGCGAGGTTGTTATGATGAATACCCTAATCTTCTGTAAATAAGTTGTATAGTGTTAGTATAGTATCATTTTTTCGCCTTTGAGTGTTCGTTTCACTCCGTGCCAAAGTGAAGCGGTCAGTCGGTGCAGGGTATATGCGGGTGCGAATTGCCACATAGGTGTACACTCTTTCACCTTGCTCTTCACAGTCAGCCACTTACGCTTCAATACGGGCAGAGCCATTGCTTTGTCGCGTGCCTCGTAGCGGTCGCGACTGTCACCAAAATCTTTCTCTCTTGCCATACCCTCAGCCATCACCCTTTCATACAGCCGTTCACCATAGCGGCATGTGTTGCTGCTCTCATCGTAACACATCCACTCCTCTTTGGGCAGACCTAAATAGCGCACGATGACATAACCCATTATACGCCAAGGGTGAAGCATACGCATCTTCCTTAAATGACGATACAGGTATCCTTTCAGTTCACTCTTGTCGCAAGCAGGATCGTGATAGAGACGGTGGGCTAACATAGCCACATCCGCAAAATGCTTCATACCCGCACCGGTCTCATAAAAATGTTCCCATGCATGCATAAAGACGAAAAGCATATTGAACTTATGTTCAGGCACATGTATGGTGTAACCTTCGGCTTCTATCGGTTCGGTATGTTGCATTGCCTCATCTTCCAACCCAAAGAAATAGCGTTTGTCCCTCTCCGAGAAGAACGCCATAGTGCGACGGTGCATCTCTATAAGACTGCCATCGGGCAAGACGAAGTTATAGTGCTTGAGTTCGTCCCATTCCTCATCGTGATGTTTGGCTTGAGGAAAAGCCTGCCGCAGTACTGCCGCCGCTGCATGGTATTGCTCAGGACCCACATACACGTCCAAGTCGCCCCACGACCGCAGATAAGGGGTGGGGTAGAGAGCCGCCAAACCGAACCCTTTGAGAAGAACAGGGTGTATGCCGGCTTTAATAAGTGTGTCGAATGTGAAACGCAGACCTTGCAAAAGTTGCATCTCTCTGAGCATCGTATTGCCACAGGTCTGACGCATCTGTGCTGACATCTTTTCCGGCACTGTGTCCGGCTCCTTCAACACCTCGTTATATACTAACGGGGCTGTACCTTGACGAAGCGACTGCAACATCAGTGCCTGCCAATCAGCATCCGACACGTCCTTCACTTCCGGTTCACCCCATAAGGCACGGCGAAGATAAGAAAGGTGTAAATCGTTGGTTGTCATTCTAATATGAGACTTTGTACTATGCGTTCAACATCCTCTTTGGTCAGCAGATGGTGCATAGGCAGACATATCACATCCGAAGCCAAACGTGAGGCTATAGGCAGGTTGTCTTTGGCTGCTGAAGCATAGTGAGTATATGGCTCAAATGTGGAAATGAGAGGATAGAAATAGCGTCTGCCCATCACGCCTCTCTCACGCATACGCTCGTACAAAGCATCGCGGGAAAAACCATACTCGCCTTCATCAACCAATATCGGAAAATAGGCGTAGTTCCATTGGAATGAAAGGTTCTCTATGAACGGAAAACACCTTAAACCTCTTATTCCTTTTATCGCCTCTATATACTGTTCTGCCGCTTTTTTGCGAGCGGCAATGGCAGTGTCCACTTGCTTGAGGTTAATCAGTCCGTAAGCACTGCGCACCTCGTCCATCTTGGAGTTGATTCCCGGTGCCACCACCGTCACCTCATCTTCAAAACCGAAGTTCTTCAGGTGGTCAATCCTTTCTTTCATCTGTTGCGACCTGCTCACCAACGCTCCGCCTTCAATGGTGTTATACACTTTCGTGGCGTGGAAAGAGAGGGTACTCATATCGCCGTATTGCAGTACGCTTGTGCCGTCGGCAAGACGTACACCAAAAGCGTGAGCAGCGTCGTAGATAACCTTGAGGTTATGCTTGTCGGCTATCGCTTGAATGCGCTCCACATCGCACGGACAACCATAGACATGCACCGGCAGTATAGCCACGGTGCGAGAGGTGATGGCAGACTCTATAAGGTCGGGATTGATATTACCCGTCTTAGGATCAACATCCACAAACACAGGCTTTAAGCCGTTCCACCATATAGCATGAGTGGTGGCAACAAACGAATACGGACTGGTGATAACCTCACCCTCGGTTATACCCAATGCCTGCAAGGCTGTGATAAGAGGTAAGGTGCCGTTGGTGAAAACCGACAGATATTCAACACCTAAATAGTGTGTCAAGGCTTGCTCCAACTGCTCGTGATAACAACCCATGTTAGTTATCCACTTGCGCTGCCATATATCATTCAGCATAGGCTGCAACGCCTCTAAATCAGGTAATAAAGGGGATGTGACGGTTATGGGAGATACTGACTGTTCTTTCATTGCTTTTTTTTGTAGGTTGGTGCATTGGGTTTGAAGATAACGACACACCATACAAGCCGCAAAGTTACACTTTTATCATTTTTCTTACAAATACAATGTTGAGTAGTGACTAATGAGCGGGTTAAGTGAGTAAAAAGTGAAAGAAAATGCGCAAATGTTTTGTCAAAATAAATTTTTGCCGTACCTTTGCAGCCGATTTGCGCGTATAGGCTCATCAAGCAGCCCCGAAAAGATATCGGATAAGTCGCCTAACCGCCCTAACTACAAAAAAATAGATGCGATGTACGCAATTGTAGAAATGCAAGGCCAGCAGATGCGTGTTGAGGCCGGCAAAAAACTCTTTGTCAATCGTATGGCAACCGAAAAAGGTGCAACGGTTGAGTTCGAAAAAGTGCTGTTGATTGATAACAACGGCGAATGTAAAGTAGGCAAACCTTGTGTAGAAGGTGCCAAAGTAGTATGCGAAGTGTTGGATAACGAATGCCGTGGCGAGAAGATCCTTGTCTTCCACAAAAAACGCCGCAAAGGTTATCGCAAATTGAACGGTCACCGCCAAGACCTTACCAACCTCGTGGTTAAAGAAATCGTAATGGCTTAACTCTTAAAACGGAAAGGAAACACAATTATGGCACACAAGAAAGGTGTCGGTAGTTCAAAGAACGGCCGTGAATCAGAAAGCAAACGTTTAGGTGTTAAGATATGGGGCGGACAATTTGCCAAAGCAGGCAACATCATCGTTCGTCAACGCGGTACTGTACACAACCCGGGTGAGAATATGGGTATTGGTAAAGACCATACTCTGTTTGCACTCATCGATGGTATAGTAACCTTCACTCGCAAACGTAACAACAAATCGTTCGTCTCTATCACGCCCATTGCGGCAGAGGCGTAACCAATCGGAAAAATGCGGGGTAACCCGCTCTTTCCCTTTTCCTTATCCTGCCTGCTGCACTAATTGCAATAGGTAGGATAATCTTTTTTGAAGTTATCCCACTCCCCACTACTAACTCCTAATTCCTAACTCCCCACTCCTAATTCCCACCATGCTTACTCTCAAACAAATAAACGACAATAAAGCGGGTGTAATAGCCGCTTTGGAAAAGAAGCATTTTGCTTCTGCCGCTCAAGCCATTGAGCAAGTTCTTCTTCTTGACGAAGAGCGTAAAGCCGCACAACAAAAGAAAGATGCCGCTTCCGCTGAGATGAACCGTATATCCAAGTCCATCGGACAACTGATGGCGCAAGGCAAAAAAGAGGAGGCTGAAGAAGCCAAAAAGCAAACAGGTACTCTCAAAGCCGATATAGCGCAATACGAGCAGCAGATGTCGCAGGCTGAAATCCAGCAACGCAACTGCCTGCTGCAAATACCTAATGTGCCGTACGCTTTGGTGCCCGAAGGCGTTAATGCCGACGATAACAGAGCCGTCAAAACAGGTTTTCTCACCTTGCCCGACGATGCTGCCAAACAGATGCAAGGCATAGATAGTGAGGGCGTTAAACTGTCTGATTGGAACGAGCAGTGGAATCCCAAAGCCACCGAAGCGCGTCTCCCGCATTGGGAACTGGCTAAGAAGTATAACCTTATCGACTTCGACCTCGGTGTCAAAATCAGCGGTGCCGGTTTTCCTGTCTATATAGGTCAGGGTGCCAGACTGCAACGTGCACTCATCAACTTCTTCCTTTCTCAAGCCAATAAAGCCGGCTACACAGAGATAATGCCACCCACTGTGGTCAATGCCGCCTCAGGTTACGGCACCGGACAACTGCCTGACAAAGAAGGACAGATGTATCATTGCGACCTCGATGACCTCTATCTCATTCCAACAGCCGAAGTACCGGTCACCAATATCTATCGCGATGTTATCCTCGACGAGGCACAACTGCCTATACGCAACTGCGCTTATACACAATGTTTCCGTCGTGAAGCAGGCAGTTACGGTAAGGATGTGCGCGGCTTGAACCGCCTGCACGAGTTCTCCAAGATAGAGATAGTGCGTATTGACACTCCCGAACACTCCGACGCTTCACATCGTGAGATGTTGGCTCACGTCGAATCGCTGCTGCAACAACTCGAACTGCCTTACCGTATCCTTCGCCTCTGTGGCGGTGATATGAGTTTCACGGCTGCTCTGTGCTACGACTTCGAGGTCTATTCCGAAGCACAACAGCGTTGGCTCGAAGTGTCATCCACCAGCAATTTCGATACCTATCAAGCCAACCGCCTGCACTGCCGCTATCGCCGACAAGAAGATAAGAAAGTGGCTCTGTGTCACACTCTTAACGGTTCGGCTCTCGCTCTGCCGCGTATAGTGGCTGCACTGCTCGAAAACAACCAAACGGATGACGGCATACGCATCCCCGCTGCACTACAACCTTTCTTCGGTGCAGAAATGATAAAATAAGAAACCTTACGACTACATTATGAGAATGAAAACAATCCTCATACTGATAGCAATACTCACTCTTTTAGGTGTGCTGACACTCTCGGTGTTGGCACACCCTTCTTTCGGACTCTTTCGTCCGCGAACATCTCAACAGCGGATTCTTCACTCACCTAACTGGCGCAACGGACAGTTTAACAACCAACTGCCCACACCGCAGTTCACAGGTAAGCAGAGTATGTTCTCTGCTATGCGAACAATGCTCTTCGACCGCCGGTCCAATCGCTACCCCGAGCAACCGCTCCATGTTGTCAAGACCGACCTCAACGCTTTGCCCATTCATTCCGACTGGCTGATATGGTTCGGACACTCATCGTATATGTTCTGCCTCGGCGGCAAACGCTTCTTGGTCGATCCCGTCCTCACCACTGCTTTCCCTGCCTCGCTGATGATGCAACCCTTCAAAGGTACTGACATCTATCATCCTGACGATATGCCGTTTATCGACTATCTCATAGTCACACACGAACATTGGGATCATATGGATTATGCCACTCTGCGCCGGTTGCGCGATAAGGTAGGACACGTCTTCTGTCCGTTAGGTATAGCCGATTATCTGCGCCTGTGGCACTATTCTGACAGACTGATAACGGAAATGGATTGGGACGAGAGCATTACTCTTAACGACTCACTTACCGTCACATGTCTGCCTACCCGACATTTCTCCAATCGACTGCTCAACCGCAACCAAACATTGTGGGCTTCATTTATGGTGCAGAAATGCGGTAGACAAGTCTATGTAGGCGGCGATGGCGGTTACGACCACCGATTCCGGCTCATCCGCCAACGCTTTGGTGCAGTGGACGTGGCTTTCCTTGAGAACGGTCAGTATAGCGACAACTGGGCACTCATCCATACCACACCGCAAGACTTGGAAAAAGCCATGCTCGACCTGCAAGCCAAACAGGTGTTCACCGTCCACCATGATAAGTTCGCCTTGTCGATGCACCCGTGGAACGAACCTGATAGCGTTGCCCGACAAATAGCAGAAAAACACAACCTCAACCTCTTGGATCAACCCATCGGTCAAGTTGTGCCTTTCTGAATGTGTGCTGCTTAATATTCAGTCTTCCTCTTCGTACCAACCCTGTTGCAAGCCGTACTGCATCTCGCCGTCCATTATCAATTGTACTTGTGCAGAGGTGAGCGGCGAACAGAGGGGTGAAGGACTGCTTTGCGCCCCTTCGCGCACTGCGTCTAACACATATTGCAACTGCTCCGTCTCATCCACCTCGCCGTCTTTGTACAATACCTCGCCCGTGGTGGCATCACTTTCCATTAAACCAATCGACTCTAAATAGTCGTCCATTGCGTCGAGAACGAACAGTACATCGCTCGGTTCCATTCCTTTCCTGTCTTCCTTTGGCAGCAGTTGCCAAATGAAATTCATCTCCTCGCGCTCTTCAGGCTCTAATAAGGATAACTCAAATTTCGATTCCATAGTTGTAAATGTTTGATTTGGTCTTGCAAAGGTAGAATATTTGCCTTACCTTTGCAAGCAAATTAAATGAAAAATGAAAAATCTGATTTTCAGAACTCTCTTTGGGGCATTATATGTGGCTGTTGTTATTGCAGCCATCTTGCTTGGCAAGTATTATCTGGGTGCCGTCTTCCTCTTTTTTGCCGTCTTCTCTGTTCGCGAATGGGTAGTGCTGGCAGGTATGCAGGACAACCGTACTATGACTGCTAACGCTATCGTCGGATCAGTAGGTCTATACGCCGTTTTATGGTTGCAAGCCTTTATGCCTGAAATGGTTACACCTCTCTATTGGTTGGCGTACGCTTTCTTCGCCTTAGGCACTTTGGCTTATTCGTTGCGTTTCCCGTCGCCGTCACCCTTGCACTATTGGGGGACGTTCATCACCTCGCAGTTGATGGTGGCTCTCCCATTTGCGCTCTTGAGCCTCATTGCGGCTGCCGACACGCGTTGGGTGCTGATGCTCTTTATCCTGCTTTGGGTGAACGACACTTTCGCTTACATTGTAGGTATGCTCACGGCAAAGTTGCCCAACGGTAATCATAAGATGTCGCCTATTATCAGTCCTAAGAAGAGTTGGGAAGGTCTGGCAGGTGGCGTTGCAGGCGCATTGCTGGCAGGCTGGGTCTTCTTCCGCTTGCAGTGGATCGACACCGCTCAACACGCGCTCTGCCTCTCGGCTATAGTGGCACTGGCAGGCGTGGTGGGCGACCTTATGGAGAGCCAGTTGAAACGCTCCGTCGGCGTGAAAGACTCAGGAAATTTCCTACCCGGGCACGGCGGAGCATTGGACCGTTTCGATAGTCTGCTCTTTGCTGCTCCCATCTATGCTATCTTCCTCTATCTCTTTGGCTTAATAACTCTCTGAGACGATGATGCGATTGCTAATGGATATGTTAAGCCGTCTGCCTCTGAACGCACTATACGCCATAGGTGACGCTGTTGTCTATCCGCTGATGTATTATGTGGTGAGGTATAGACGCAAGTTGGTGAGAAAAAACCTGCGCAACTCCTTTCCCGATATGACTGACAATGAACGCCGTGCATTGGAAAAACGCTTCTACCGCCATTTCACCGATGTCATAATGGAAATCATTTGGAGTTATCGTGCCACACCTGAACAGATGCGCGAACATATCATCTTCGAGAACTTAGACGAGATACAACAATGGGCTTTGCAAAAAGGTGGTATCTTTTTCCTCTTGGGTCATGTGGGCAACTGGGAGTGGCTCGCCGATGTACAGCAGCACTATACGGCTGATATACAGGAATATAATGTTTATCGTCGCCTGAAAAACCCTTCATCCGACGCTGCTATGTTATCTCTTCGTGAACGCCGTAGCGGCAAAGGAAGCGGCATAGAGAAAAACTCACTCATCAAACGCCTTTTCGACCTTAGACAAGATGGCAAATGCTATTCCTTAGGACTTATTTCCGACCAAAAAGTGTCGCCTAAGAACGCCTATTACTGGACCACTTTCTTCCATCAAGACACCAGTTTTCTTGGCGGTGGCGAAGTGCTCGGCAAGAAATTCGACAAAGCCATATCCTACGTGCATGCCACACAAATAAGTCGCGGTGTCTATTCCATACGAGTCAAACTCATCACCTTAGACCCCGCCTCCACCGACAAAGGGTGGATAACAGAACAGTTTGCGCGGTTGCTCGAACAGAACATACTCGAACAACCCGAACTATGGCTCTGGACACACAACAGATGGAAATATACGCGGCAGGATTCATAGATATTCAGTGCTAAAAGTCGCAGATATTCAAATGTTTTATGTAGGAGAAGATGAGGTGTAGTGTTGTCATACTCAATTGGAACGGACGAGATATGTTAAAGCAGTTCCTGCCGTCCGTTGTCCGCTATACCGACACGGCAGATACTGAAGTGGTGGTGGCTGACAACGGTTCCACCGACGATAGCATCTCTCTGGTCCGACAATCGTTTCCTACGGTCAGAATCATCTCTCTTGACCGCAATTATGGTTTTGCGGAAGGATATAACCGTGCTCTTGAGCAAGTGGATAGTGAGTTTACCGTTTTGCTTAACTCTGATGTGCAGGTTACTGAAGGCTGGCTCTCTATGCTGCTTGACTATATGGATACTTATCCTCAAGTGGCAGCTTGCCAACCTAAGATACGCAGTTACTACCATCAGTCTTTCTTTGAGCATGCCGGTGCTGCGGGTGGCATGATCGACCGCTGGGGATACCCCTATTGCCGAGGCAGGATATTAGGGCACGTGCAAAAAGATGATAATCAGTATTCTACTGATATTGATATCTTTTGGGCTTCGGGTGCTTGTATGTGTGTTCGAACCGAAATGTATAAGCAAGCAAGTGGGTTGGATGCCGACTTCTTTGCGCACATGGAAGAGATAGACCTATGCTGGCGCTGGCAGTGCAGAGGATATAAAGTGGCATGCGTGACCGAAACCGAAGTATATCACGTGGGAGGTGGCTCTCTCGCTTATGAGAGCCCGAGAAAAACGTACCTCAATTTTCGCAATAACCTGCTGATGCTCTTTAAGAACCTGCCCGATAAACAACTGAAAAAAGTGTTGCGCCTGCGTTGGTGGCTCGACTATTTGGCGGCATTGCATCTCTTGCTCACCTTCAAACCGAAAAATGCCCTCGCCGTTTGGCAAGCAAGACGCGACTATAAGCAAATGGTAAGAACGGAACGATTTATCAGTAAACGCGAAGAGAACTTATATCAAGCCCTTATACCTTACCCCGATACCATCTCTCAACGCTCCATACTCTTTGACTATTACTTCCGCCTAAAGCGAGTATGATAACAGAAATAAAAAAATATCTGTACGATTTGTTTCATCCCTGTATGGGTGAGGTGTGGCAACTGCATAGAGTAACACACACAGTATCAGTAAATATCCGCGACCGCGAATATGAGATTACACCCGAACGATTAGAACAACTCATCCTCGCTTATCTGAATAACGATTACCACTTCGTTTCGGTTGAACTAATCAAACGGATGGTGGAAAAACAGCGCTATCCCTTTAAGTTTGTGGCAGTTACCTTAGACGACGGCTATGCCGACAACTATGAAGAGGCTTATCCTATCTTCAAAAAATATAACATCCCTTTCTGCATTTTTCTCACTCGTGATTTCATCCTTCACGGTCATAAAGATTATCGGATGTTATCTTCTGATGCTATCTCAAACTTATGTTCCGACCCTCTTTGCACCTTCGGTTCACACACCGTCTCTCATCCCCATTTAGCGCAACTTCCGACAGATGAACAGGCAAAACAGATAGCCGACTGCAATCAATGGTTGGAGCCGCTTATCGACCGTTCTGTCAGTGTAATGGCTTATCCTTATGGTAGTTATAACGCCTCCACTCTGAAGGTGATGCCGCCAACGATAAGTCTTGCCTTTGCCGCTTGGGGTGGGGCAATAAGAAAAGGGAAACGCTATTCCCTTTTGCAAGTGCCGCGAGTGCTCATCACTCAGGAGCAACCGCTTATCGACATTCCTGTCCGCTAACCTAATCAGACTTTTTTTACCTATCGGCGCAGTGCATTGGAGAGAGAGTAGAGTACGATGCCTGCTGTAACGCTCACGTTAAGAGAGTGTTTAGTGCCGTATTGTGGTATCTCGATGCAACCGTCAACGGCATCCACCACCTGCTGCTGCACCCCAAATACCTCGTGCCCAAACACAACGGCATAACCTTTGGGTGGCACTACGGCAGCATCTGTTGGCTGTACTATGGCATCACCAGTTGAAGGTACAATGGCATCGCCGAATAAGTCAGAGCGTTTGTTTAGTTCGCTTACCACCTCCTCCAGCGTCTGACTATCATGCACTTGTTCGACGGCATAGACCTTATACCCTTTCTCTTGCCAAAACCTCACTGCGTCTAATGTCTGCTCGAAGTATTGCCAACTGACTGTTTGTTCGGCACCTAAAGCCGTCTTATGCATCTCTTGGTTGGGCGGGCAACCTGATATGCCGCATAAGGCAATCTGCTCCAAGCAAAAAGCGTCGGCGGTGCGAAAGACGGCACCTATATTATGCAGACTGCGCACATTATCCAGTATCGCCACCAGCGGCTGTTTGTCAGCGGCTTGAAACTCCTCTGCCGTCAGCCGGTGCAGTTCCGGCATAGTACGTTTTTTCATAGTGTCATTCTCTGTTTTGCTCTTCCTCTTCTCTGGCACGCGATTCAGCCTCTAAACGCAGCAAACGCTCTTTCTCTTTCTCCCAGTGACCGTTCCAGTATTGTATATCAGGCTGCCAAGCCCATTTCTGATTCGGTCCGTAAAGAGGCAAAGGTACCTCGCTCACCCAATCGTTGATCTCCACCAAACGACGATAGATACGTTCGCGTTCGCGACTCTGTAAGATATCTTCTTCTACGTTCAGTTTCTCCAATCGACGGATAGCCATTGCCATCGTCTCGTCCCAATGCTCGTGAAGAAAAGTGGATGCCGCAAGTGAGGTGGGAAAGACGGAAAGGGCGTATGCTGCCGAATCAAGTGCCAACAGATATTGACCTTTCGACTGCAACTTGTTGGCATGACGCATTATACGCATTGCCTCACGCTGTTGCTTACCGGTGTTGTTAGGTGTAGCGGCATATACATCGGCGCAAAGAAGAATGGCTATTAAGCAGCAAAACAGTGTTAGTTGTTTGAACATAGGGTAAGTGTTGGTTAATGAGTGGAAACGGCACAGAAGTTCCCCGCGAGGAGAACTTCTGTGCATTATGTTTGTCATTAGTGACTGCAATACAGTTATTATTCGTCCTCTTTCTGACTCTCGGCGTAAGCCTTCACCAGTTTGTCTTGTACGTCTCCCGGAACGAGTTCGTAAGAGCGGAAGCGCATAGTGAAGGTGGCGCGACCGCCGGTGAGGCTTGACAAGGTGGTGGAGTAAGACGACATCTCTGCCAGTGGAACAAGGGCTTTGAGGCGGGTGAAGTTCTTCTCGGCTTCCATACCCAGCACCATACCGCGGCGACCGTTGATGTCTGACATCACATCACCCATCATATCGCTTGGCACGAAGACCTCTACCTCATAGATAGGCTCCAACACTTTCGGGTTGGCGTTGCGGAAGGCTTCAGCAAATGCGTTACGACCTGCCAAACGGAAGGAGATCTCGTTGGAGTCAACCGGGTGCATCTTACCATCGTAGATGATAACGCGAACGTCACGAGCATACGAACCCGTCAGAGGACCTTGCTCTATACGATCCATCAGACCTTTCAATATGGCGGGGATAAAGCGTGCATCGATAGCACCACCAACGATAGAGTTGATCAGCACTAACTTGCCACCCCATTCCAATGGAATCTCTTGAGTGTCTTTGACGGAGATACGATACTCCTGATTACCAAACTTATACACTTCTTTCACGGGTTCGCCTTCCACGTATGGCTCCACTATAAGGTGTACTTCACCGAACTGACCCGAACCGCCTGACTGTTTCTTATGGCGATAGTCGGCACGTGCGGCTTTGGTGATGGTCTCACGATAAGGAATCTTCGGCTCGTCGTATTCAACCATCATCTTATCGTTGTTCTCCAAACGCCATTTGAGTGTACGCAGGTGGAACTCACCTTGACCGCTGACTATTGTTTGGCGCAACTCTTTCGATTGCTCGATGAGCCAAGTGGGATCCTCTTCGTGCATACGAGTGAGCAGTGCCGACAGTTTCTCGGAGTCAGCCTCGTTCTGCGGACGGATGGCACGACGATACTTAGGTTCGGGATAAGCGATAGCGGGATAGGTGTTGTCGCAATCCTTAGCGTTCAGTGTGTTGCCGGTGCGTGTGTCTTTGAGTTTAACGGTGGCTGCTATATCGCCTGCTGCCACTTCGTCAACGGGTACGCGGATTGAGCCGTCAACAGCATACAACTGTGAGATACGCTCCTTTGAGCCGCGATCCATATTAACAAGGTCGTCAGCACCGTGAACGGTACCTTGAAGCACCTTGAAGTAGTTAACCTCACCTATATGCGGCTCCACAGAGGTCTTGAAGATGAAGAGTGAAGTGGAAGCCTTGGCATCGGGAGCCACCTCTTTGCCATCGGTGGTGACGGGCTTGGGAGCCTCAGCTACGGAAGGTGCCATATCACCTAAGAACTCCATCAGACGACGTGCACCCATATCCTTAACGCCGCAAGCGCACATAACAGGATAGAAACTGCCTTCCGCAAACACGGCTTTCAGACCGCGAACGGTGTCCTCCTCACTCAGTGTACCCTCGTTGAAATATTTGTCCATCAACTCCTCGTCGGCTTCGGCTGCCATCTCATGAAGTTGAGCCATCAACTCTTCCACATGCGCTGCTTCCTCTTCTGGAATATCTTTGATTTCAGGAGCACCACCTTCGGCTTTCCATACCAACATCTTACCTTTGAGTACGTCAATCACGCTGTTGAAACCGCCGCCGGCATTAACGGGATATTGAACCAAAACAACCTTATTGCCGAAGTTATCTTTGAGCCCTTCCACCGTACGATCGAAATTAGCGTTCTCATGGTCGCACTTATTAACCACAAAAACAATAGGTTTCTTGGCTTTCTCTGCCAAACGGAAGTTGTTTTGAGTGCCCACTTCCACACCACCGTTGCAGGTGAGGGTAATAACTGCTGTATCCACCACGTGAAGTGCGGTCACGGTGCCGCCGCAGAAGTCATCTGAACCGGCACAGTCGATGATATTCAGTTTCTTACCACCAAACTCGATGTTACATACAGTGCTGAACACAGAGTAACCATACTCCTTCTCCACGGGGAAATAGTCACATACCGTCGATTGTGCCTCCACCGTACCGCGACGCTTGATAACGCCACTCTCAAAGAGCATCGATTCCATTAGGGTGGTCTTACCCGAACCGCTACCGCCCATCAAGGCGATATTCTTAATTTCGTTTGCTTGATAAACTTTTGCCATAATTGGTTGGTTTGAATGTTTGTTATCTTGTTATTTATAGTGATACACACCTGTGTTTTTATAATGAGCCATAAAAACGCGCAAAGATACTACTATGTTTCCAATTGCGCAACATTATGCTCAAAAAAAACAATTTTACCACTCCAACTACCTGCTTTTGCCTGCTTTATGAACCTTGATAAATAATGTTATCAAACATTTGCCGTACCTTCGCGCTGAGGTTCTATCCTGACCAATGGAATATAACCCCCAAAAAGCAATGAAGACAACCCTTAACTTTGATCTTGTCGGTTGGCTTGAGCATGTTCTTACTCAAGCATTGGGAATGAATAGCGATAAGCACCTGTTGTTGCTTGCCGACGAATATTTCTTGCCTTCCTTATCCGCTTGGCAGCGACCACTGCTCGCTATCAAAGCAACGGAAGACAATAAGTCGCTTGCCACACTTGACCGTATCTACACTTTTCTTCACGAACATAATGCCACCCGTCACTCTTGGCTCATCTGTTTAGGCGGAGGTATGATAACCGACATAGGCGGTTTTGCCGCTGCCACCTTCAAAAGAGGAATGAGAGTGGCATACGTACCCACAACGCTGCTCGCTATGGTGGATGCCTCCATCGGAGGTAAGACAAGTATAAACGGCAACGGAGTGAAAAACGAAATAGGTGTCATACGACAACCTCACTACTGCTTTACTAATCACGCTTTTGTCGTTTCGCAAACGCTCAAAGACCGACTATCAGGTTTCGCCGAGATGCTCAAACATGCACTCGTGGCTGACAAACAAGAGTGGGTGAAACTGCTCCTTTTCCTTGAAAACGACGGACTGAAGAAAGTGGATGGTTCGCTTTCCGAACTCATCGAACACTCGCGGCAGATAAAAGAGCAGGTTGTCAGTACCGACATTGACGATACCGACCGACGGCAGATCCTCAACTTCGGACATACCATAGGGCATGCCATAGAAGCACTCTCTTACCAAAAGCACCAACCACTGCCGCACGGATATGCCGTGATGCAAGGTATTGTGGCGGAATTATATCTTAGTTGTATCAACCAGCATTTGCCGCAACAAGTGCTGAGCCATGCAGCAAGGGTAATGAAGGAATATTACGGTAAGCCCGACTGCCAATGCAGCGACTATGATACACTCATCCGACTGATGTATGCCGATAAGAAAAACCAAACGGCACATAACATACAATTCACTCTGCTGCAAGACATAGGGCAACCGATAGTCAAACAGACAGTGACGGAGAAAGAAATAAAAGAAGCACTCGACTATTTATTCACCATTTGACACTGATTTACTATGATACACTCACTCCTATTTGATCTTGGCGGTGTACTCATCGACCTCGATGTACAACGCTCATTAAATGCTATCGGTGCCCTCACCGACAGAAATAAACGCAATAACTATATCACTTCCGACGGACTGCTCGGCGGACACGACTCACACCTTATCAACCTCTATCAGACAGGCGATATATCCACCGACGACTTCCTGCAAACAATCTTGCGCTCTTGCCGACAAGGCGTGACCAAAGAGCAAGTGATAGAGGCGTGGTTCGCTATGCTGCTGGGGATGCAAGAGAGAAAAATACAACTGCTACACGAACTGAAACAAAAAGGATACAATATATATATACTATCCAACATCAATGAGTTGCACGTGGATTGGACTATGCAGCACTGTCCCGTCTTGCGCCAAATGGACGGACTGTTCTTCTCCAACGAGATACATCTGGCTAAACCCGATCCGAGATGCTACGACTATGTGCTGCAACATACCGACATCCTTCCGCAAGAGACACTCTATATAGATGACCTGCTGCCTAATATCAATGCCGGCAAACAGGCAGGCTTGCAAACCTGGCACGTACAAAACGACGAGTGGGTGGATGAAATGAGGCGTACATTATTGTAATAAGAAAGCATATTTTAGTAAGCCATCGAAAGAATTATTACCTGTGTCCATTCTTGAGGTCTTACATACTTATTTCGGTTACGACTCTTTCCGTCCGTTGCAACAACAGATTATACAGTCGGTGATGGATGGCAACGACACATTGGCACTGCTGCCTACCGGTGGCGGCAAGTCGCTCTGCTTCCAAATACCTACTTTAGCAATGGCTTCCGTTGCAGGAACAGAAGAAGAAAAGAGCAAAGGAGGGTGGGGACTGTGCTTAGTGGTAACACCACTGATTGCTCTTATGAAAGATCAGGTGGAGAACCTGCAACGGCGTGGTATTCACGCTGCTGCCATCTACACGGGTATGAGCAAAGAAAAGCAGGACACTGCCCTCGACAACTGCCAATATGGTCCATACCGTTTTCTCTATGTCTCACCCGAACGATTGGAGAGTGCCGCTTTTCGCAACCGACTATCGTACTTGCCTGTCAACCTTATTGCCGTGGACGAGGCTCACTGTATATCGCAATGGGGTTACGACTTCCGACCTGCTTATCTGCGTATAGCACAAGTGAGAGAAGTGCTGGCACCATCACCCTTCAACGGCAAACAACCACCGGTACTTGCACTCACTGCCACCGCCACCCGAGAGGTGGCTGAAGATATAAAAGATAAACTGCGACACCCGTTGGAAAGTGATGAATCACCACATAAGTGGCAAACCTTTAGGCAGTCGTTCCTAAGACACGAACTGTCGTTCCTGGTGCGTTATGCTCGCGACGAAACGGAAAAAGCCGACCGATTAGTGTATATCCTTCAGCGTGTCAGCGGTTCGGCTATCGTCTATGTGCGCAACCGCAAAAGAGCGGAGCAGTTGGCGGAACTGCTTGTGGAAAACAATATCAACGCCACCTTCTATCATGCCGGACTGACGGCTGCGGAGCGCGAAGAACGACAACAAGAGTGGAAACAGTATGTGCCTAACCAAGCCAAAGGCAAACGTGTGATGGTATGCACCAACGCCTTCGGAATGGGTATCGACAAAGCCGATGTACGCATAGTGGTGCATTTTGATACACCTGACTCACCCGAAGCCTATTTCCAAGAAGCAGGACGAGCAGGCAGAGACGGACAGACAGCATACGCCGTGCTGCTTTACGCCAAAGATGACAAACAAAAACTGCAAAAGCGCGTTCTTGATAACTATCCGCCTAAGGAGTTTATACAGAAAGTGTATCAGCGGCTGAGCGAATATCTGACCATAGGTGCAGGTAGCGGACAAGGATACACCTTCAATATACACGTGGAAGAACTGTGCCAAGTGATGCACCTGCCTATTATTCCCACCTATTCGGCACTACGTCTGCTCGACCAAGCAGGATATATCTATTTTGAGGAAGAGCACGAGACGCAGCCGCGAATACAACTGCGGGTCTCGGCACGCGAACTGAACACTTATATCCTATCCCGTGAACAACACTCACTGTTGCAACATCTCATGCGACAATATCCGGGTGTGTTCACTGAACTGCAATACTTGCACGAGACAATGACCGACCTACTGCACCAACTGCTTGTTAGTCTCGCACAAAGACATATAATAACCTATATACCTCGAAGCACCGCTTCACTCGTTTATTTCCGTCAGGAAAGGCAAGAAACAGTATGGCTGCCGCCTGCCGTCTATGAACAACGGAACATCCTCTTCCAACAACGGCTGCAAGCAATGACCGACTATGCCACGCAAAACACGCAATGCCGACAACAACGACTGCTTGCCTATTTCGGCGAGACCGATAGTCCGCCTTGCGGAATGTGCGATATTTGCAGACAAACAGCACCCATAGTTACTTGACTATGTGTGCTGTTCTTTTCTCTTGTCCCAATCGGTCAAGCCGACCAATTGGGACAAGCAACGTTTATTTGCGGTCGAGACGTCTGCCCGTACCATCATATAAGATGCCGTTGTACTCGATGTACAGAACACCGTCTTTCACGAACTTACGATAGTCGATATTAGTCTCTTCCAATGCTTCTTCAGCACCTTCCAACACTTCCAACTCTTCCGTTGCACCGGCTATGCGTATGCGAGGTTGAACATAGCGGAACTCACTGTTCAGTACCTCAAAGTAGGCTCGGAATGCACGAATACGTGTACCTGAGGTCTGGTTAGCGTAGTACAGACGGTTGTTGGTGATATAGAGTTGGTTGCGTTCAGTGATACGGGTGTACTCGGTGGTAGAGATGAACTTAACATCGCCGCTCGGCACTGTCTGCTCGGTAACCGACGCATCCACAAAGTCATCATAATCGGCAAACCTCACACCATTGAAGACAGGCTCTACCATATCGCTGCTCGGACGGAACAGATAAGGCTTACCGGCTTGGATGCTGTTAGTCTGTACGAAATAGAGAAACATTCCCGTCTCATTGCTCGTAGTCACGTTCTGAATGGTATAGACATTGCCGTCAAGGTCATATTCGGTGAACTCAGTCTCCAAGTCGTTGATATTGAACGGCAGGCAAAGAGTGGTCCAACGGTCGGCACGCATCGTCCACTTGAGTGTCACATTAACGTTCTGACCGGCGTATGTATCCATCAGTTCTTCGTATTCAGCGGCATAACGATTGTCGTATAAGTCGATGTCACCATCTAATTGCCATATAGCAGTAATTGTTCTGTTGCCTGTCGAACCTTGTGCAATGGTGGTTATAGTGTTGCCGTTCTCATCTTGCCATTCCACGAATGTGAATCCGCTTCTTGTACCCGGTGTGACGAATACTATATCTTCCGATTCAACGTTGTAC
>JAFSTB010000009.1 GCA_017450685.1 Paludibacteraceae bacterium | reverse complement strand
GTGTCGCAATTATGCTAAACAACAAGTAGGACTATTTGCTCGTATTATCAGCAAAATCAGCGCAATGACTGTCCTACAATATATTAACTTTATCAATAACAAACCGATTGGAAGAATCAAATATGCGCTGGTTTAATTCCGCCAACGGGTGAGGTTAGTAAAAATAGACTTACCTTTGCAAATCCTATTGGACAGCAGAACACATATATAGAAGTCAGTAACGTTAATAGCCGCTAATCATTATGGAAGAACTATTACAAAGAGAGTACTACACACAAGCCATTGCTCAATGGTTGGGAAAACAAATCATCATTGTATTAACCGGTCAACGCCGCGTTGGTAAGAGTATGTGTCTGCGTTTGTTGGCGCAAGAAAAACAAGCAGACCCCAATGCCCATATTATTTACATTGACAAGGAAGATACTGTATATGACTCTATTGCCACCTATGAAGAACTGAACACGTACCTCTCTGCTCATATCGAGAAGAACAAGCATAACTATATTCTTATTGACGAAGTACAGGATATTCACGGCTTTGAGCATTCACTGCGGAGTTGGATTAAGCAACCCGAAACGGATGTGGTGATAACCGGCAGTAATGCGAAGATGCTCAGCAGTGAGTTAAGCACACTCTTGGCAGCACGATACATAGAGATACCTATTCATACACTCAGTTATACGGAGTTCCTTTATTTTCATCGGTTGCAAGACAATGACGAGGCTTTGGAGAAATATCTTCTATGGGGTGGTCTGCCCTACTTGCGGCTTATAGGGTTGGAACATACGGAGCAGATAAAGAACTATATTCAAAGCGTTTACGACACGGTTGTTCTCAAAGATATTGTGCAACGGGAACAGATACGGAATGTTACATCGTTTATCAACCTCAGCCGATTTGTGAGTGACAGCATAGGCAAGTTGGTTTCGCCTAATGCCATTATGAAATACCTGCGGTCGCAAGGCGAGAACCTTTCTTCCGTCGTTATTCAGAATTATCTCCAATACATCTGCAACGCATATCTCGCTTACAAGGTTCAGCGGTACGATATTCACGGCAAGCAACTGTTAGAGAGCAACGACAAATACTATTTCGAGGATTTAGGCATACGCAATAAACTTGTCCGTACTCGCCAAATGAATGACATAGAGAAACGCATTGAGAATGCCGTATATCTGCAACTTTTGAGGATGGGCTATGCCGTGCGTGTCGGTCAGTTGCGGAATGCGGAGATTGATTTTGTGGCAGAAAAAGGAGAACAGACCATCTATGTTCAAGTTGCCTATTTGATTGCCGATGAGCAGACCGCGAAACGCGAGTTCGGAAATCTGCAAACCATCAAGAACAACCACCCGAAGATGGTCGTTTCAATGAATCCGCTGAATACGATTTCCGATGTGGAAGGCATTAAACATATCCATTTGCGCCATTTCCTGACTATGGATGAGATTCAGTAACTCCGGTTTCACTCTTTACCCTCAAACAACAATACTCCCACTATAACTAATCCAAATTTGCATAACACGCTAAACCGCTGTACCTTTGCGCCGAAAACTGATAGCATCATCGCTTGCAAAATGTAAAACAGCAAGACCAAAATACGGTATAAACGAGGACATAATAAATAGGCGTTTACTTAACGCTGCTCGCGACTAATCGAAATCTTCAAAACAACCCAAATAGGCAATTATTCCTAAATTTTTAACTGTCTCTAATTTTAATGGGATACTAGTGACCTTTGCATTATCTTAAAAAGTCAACCTCTTTGGCATTGGAGTAAACCTTTACAGTAAACAAGTCAAAAGTTTACGATTTTTAAGATTCTATCTCAGTAATCGAGTCAACCTTTTTCAGGTTTAGTCAGTTCCACTAACAACATATAGTACATCTATCCCTATACTATCCTATAAGTATCCGTATAGTAACACAATCAGCGCACTTTCAGAGATTGGAAGTGCGCTGATTTCTATTATTCAGTTGTCAATTATCAATTGTCCATTTACATCATTCCTCCCATGCCGCCTTGTGGCATTGCGGGGGCTGGGGTGTCCTCTTTGATGTCGGTGATGACACACTCTGTGGTGAGGAACATACCTGCTATGGAAGCGGCGTTCTCCAATGCCACGCGGGTTACCTTGGCGGGGTCAACCACACCTGATGCTTTCAGGTTCTCAAAGACATCCTTGCGAGCATTGTAGCCGAAGTCGTCTTTACCTTGGCGCACCTTATCCACGATGACGGCACCTTCCTTACCGGCATTGGCAACGATCTGACGCAGAGGCTCTTCGATAGCGCGGCATACAATCTCTATACCGGTCTGTTCGTCCTCGTTATCGCCTTTCACGTTAGCCAGCACTTGTTGTGCGCGTATATAAGCCACACCTCCGCCGGGTACGATACCTTCTTCGATGGCTGCACGTGTTGCGCTGAGTGCGTCGTCCACGCGGTCCTTCTTCTCTTTCATCTCCACCTCAGAGGCAGCACCTACGTTGAGTTGTGCTACGCCGCCTGCCAACTTGGCAAGACGCTCTTGCAGTTTCTCTTTGTCGTAAGACGACTTAGTGGCAGCGATCTGCGCTTTGATCTGATTAACGCGGGCAGCGATAGCCTCTTTGTCGCCGGCGCCATTGACGATAGTGGTGTTCTCTTTGCTAACGGTGATGTTCTCGGCAGTACCGAGCATATCGATGGTGGCGTTCTCGAGTTTGATACCTTTCTCTTCGCTGATGACGGTACCGCCTGTGAGGATAGCAATATCTTCGAGCATCTCTTTGCGACGGTCGCCGAAGCCCGGAGCCTTAACGGCGCAGATCTTCAGTTGAGCGCGCAGACGGTTAACAACGAGGGTGGTCAGAGCCTCTGAATCAACATCTTCGGCGATGATGAGCAACGGACGACCTGACTGTACGGCGGGTTCAAGAACGGGCAACAACTCTTTGAGGTTGCTGATTTTCTTGTCGTGGATAAGGATATAAGGTTTGTCCATCTCCACTTCCATCGTCTCGGTGTTGGTAACGAAATAGGGCGATATATATCCTCGGTCGAACTGCATACCTTGCACTACATCGATGGTGGTATCCATACCTTTGGCTTCGCCGATGGTGATAACGCCGTCTTTGCTTACTTTGCGCATAGCGTCGGCGATGAGTTTGCCTATCTCGGCATCGTTATTAGCGGAGATGGTAGCCACTTGCTCTATCTTGTCGAAGTCGTTACCTACCTGTTCGCTTTGCGATTTGATGTTCTCCACGATAGCGGCTACGGCTTTGTCGATACCGCGTTTGAGGTCCATGGGGTTAGCACCTGCAGCGACGTTCTTCATACCGACGCTGACGATAGCCTGTGCCAGAACGGTAGCGGTGGTGGTACCGTCACCGGCTTGGTCACCTGTCTTGGATGCCACCTCTTTGACGAGTTGTGCTCCGAGGTTCTCGGCTGCATCTTTGAGTTCAATCTCTTTGGCTACGGTAACGCCGTCTTTGGTTATTTGCGGAGCTCCGTATTTCTTGTCAATCACTACATTGCGTCCTTTAGGACCAAGGGTTACTTTTACTGCGTTAGCCAGTTGGTCAACGCCACGTTTCAAAGCCTCACGGGCTTCTACGTTATATGAAATTTCTTTTGCCATAGTATTTTAAGTTTTTTTAAGGGGTTAAGGGGGACTAGTTTTTCCTAGTTTTCCTAGTATTCCTAATATTTTTTACTCCATCACTGCGAGTACGTCTGATTGGCGCATGATGAGCAGTTTGTCGCCTTCTATTTCTATTTCTGTGCCGGCGTACTTGCCATAGAGCACTTGGTCGCCTGCTTTGAGCACCATCTGCTCATCTTTCGTTCCGTTACCAACGGCTATTACTTCACCTTTCAAAGGTTTCTCTTTTGCATTGTCGGGGATGATGATACCCGCTTTGGTGGTTGTTTCGGCAGCGACGGGGCGCACCAGCACGCGGTCTGCCAAAGGTTTGATGTTTGCCATAATATAAAATGTTTTAGTTGTGTTCTTTTGAGCGGTTAACACCACAGACAGGTGTTTCCTTCGAATTATTATCAAACAGTGTGCCAAAACAAATTGTCTGCCAAAATGGCAGACAATTTGTCAGTATTTGTATGCTTTTTATTTGCGTTTTACCACTTGTGTCATACAGTGTGCAGCGCCGTAGCCACAGATGAGGTTATCGGCAGTAATCCATTCAACCATCACTCCTTTATCACGCAGAGCCTCGGCAAAAGCCATCGACTGACCTTGGATGGCACATATATGTCGTGGAGCGATAGTGAGGTAGTTATTAGCATAGTGTGCTGCGTCTTGTTCGGAGATAGGGATGATGGTTATACCTCTGTTTTCGAGCCAAGAGCGGAAGCCGACACCTTTCTTGGCAAGGTGGTAGAAGCCTGTTTGGCTATTACGGTTGGCAAAGTCGCGCACATATACATCGCAAGTGACGAACTCTTTGTCATCGGGTTTGGCGTTGAAGCGGTTGCTGCACATAGTGACGAGGTCACGGTCGATGATATTAAAGTATGTATCGAGGTGCATCTGTGCTTGCCAGAAGAGGTTATCTCTGACTACGATGACGGTGTCGTGTCCGAACAGGTCGTGTTGCATCAGTTGGTCGATAGCATCCTGTGAGGTACGCATACCGCATCCTATGAGTGACATAGTGCCGAAGGGCAGATAGTCGCCACCTTCGAGTGTAGCGTAGTCACCGCTGACGGCATAGACAGGTGTGATACCTAAATGGTTGTAGCAGGCGCGGATGATATCCACCTCGTTGGCACGTTGCGATGAGTTCATCTTACCCATGATAACTCCGCGCGGTGTGGTTATGCTTTGGTCGCGAAGGAAATAGAGGTTATTGAGCGGCTCATGTGTATAGGTAGCCTCCACTCCGGTGTTGATATCGGTGGCTGAGAGATGAACGGCGGGTCGAAGCAAGATACAGCGGATAAGGTCTTCACGGTTCATACTATTGATTGTCTGCATCTTGTACTGTATGTCTTCGGGGTCGTATTTCAGTGAGCGGAAGGCTAACATCTCGAGCGAGTCTTTGCTCATGGAGGCGAGCACCTCTTCCACGGTGAACACTTGGCAGCCATTGCGCCGGAGGGTGGCTATATAGGCTTGGTGCTCTTGTGCGGCTTTGTTCACGTCGAAATAGTTTTCGAAGAGTCCGGCAGCGGGGTGAATAACGCCGTCGAAGAGTTCTTCGCCCGGGGTATGCATCAGCACCACATCGGCTTTTTGATATTCAGCCACGGGGTAAGAGGCGTTCGTTTCGGGAGCGGCAGGTTGCGGACGCTCGATGGAACCGACACCGTTGATGAACATAAAGAAGATGATGATGGGGCATACATACCTTGCCAACCAGTAGAACACACCCACCACCTTAGCATTGAAGCGTCCTTCGGAAGTGAGTTCGTTGAACACCACCTTGCGGTCCATCAGTTGTCCCACCAGTATGCAGGCTGCTATGCCGCCGAGAGGCAGGATGAAGTTGGAAGTGAACATATCGGTGAAGTCGAAGACACTGAAACCAAGAATCTTAAGCGTGGAGCCTTCCACTTGCGACATAGCGCAAACGACCGACAAAGCACCAACCAACACAAACAGTAAAGCCAATGCCGGCACACGTCCGACAGGCTTATTTTTCACTTTCCATTCTTCGGATATATATGCTGCACCGGCTTCGAGGAGTGAGAAGGAGGAAGTGATAGCGGCGAAGAAGAGCAGTATGAAGAAGAGCACCGACACTATGCGTCCGCCGGGCAGTGTGGCGAAGAGCGGCGGCAGAGTTTTGAACACGAGGTTAGGACCGGAGGTCACTTCCACGCCGTAGGTGAAGACGCTGGGGAAGATAGCCAAGCCTGCCAGAATAGCCATCAGCACCGTGGCTCCGGTGACAATCATCGACACCGACACTAAACTCTGATCTTTCTGTATATAAGAGCCGTAGGTGGTCATAGCCGACATACCGAGCGAGAGGGAGAAGAACGACTGCCCTAATGCCATGATGACGGTCTGATAGGTGACGGCACTCCAGTCAGGCTTGAGAAGGAAAGCAGCACCTTTAGCCCAACCGTCCTGCCAGATAGACACGATGGCTAACATAAGTAATATAAGGAATAAGGCTGGAATCATAAACTTCGAGCAACGCTCGATGCCCTTTGATACGCCAAAAGCCAATATCACGCAGTTCATGGCGAGGAAGATGATGGTCCACAGCACCGGACGCCAACCGTTGACAAAAGAGTCGAACATAGCAGACATATCGTCATAGGTCATTCCGCTAAAACCGCGACCGATAGACTGTAATATATACTCGAGCGACCATCCTGCCACCACACAATAGAAAGCAAGAATCACCATACCGGCAAAAATCTCAATAGCACCCACTGCACCCCACGACTTCTTTCCGCTGGAGTTGATAAACGAACGATAAGTGTTGCCTTGCCCGCGCCTACCGATAACAAACTCCGAGAGCATCACCGGCACGGAGATAAGCAACGAAATAACGATGTAGATAATCAAAAAAGCAGCACCTCCGTTCTGACCCGCTACATAGGGGAACTTCCAGATGTTGCCCAACCCGACGGCTGAACCTGCAATGGCAGCCATTGTGCCAAACTTACTGGCGAATTGATTTCTTGCCATAAGAAAAAATCAAAAAAAGTGAAAAACAATAAAGTTAACTTATCTGTTTCTTACCCTCTCACATATCGTTTCACACCACCCGACAAGAATTAACCCGCAGGCATTGCTCAACCTTATGCTCAAAAGTGCAACAAAGGTAACAGAAATTTGTTATTCCAACAAAATCAACAAGAAAAATTATCTTTTTGTATAAAAAAATTGTGCATTTTGTTGCACAATTGAAAAATTCGCCTTACCTTTGCGGCGTTGAAACTAAAATTTTGTGCTGACTATGATGGTGCAAACAATGTCTAAACGCTTGTTGATAATAGCAGCCGGTCTGCTGTTAGCAGTGGGAATTAAGGCTGAGGCTGAGATTGAGGCTAAAGCAGAGATTAAGGCTGAGGTTGAGGAAGGGGTGTCGCAGAAGAAGTCGCTATTGCCTGACTATAAGAAAAAAGTGGGTTTTACCTACGGAGTGGGAGCCGACATTGTAAGCAACTATATATGGCGTGGATTATACGTGGGCGGATTAGGCGTTCAGGCAGATGTCAATGTGGGTTACGGAGGTCTGTTCTTGGATATGTGGTGGAACATCGGTGCTACCGACTGGACTTTCAAGACACAAGCATCTAACGGTCGCGTCAAGGGGTTCAACCCCGAAGTGGATATGACCATAGGTTTCAGCCGTTGGGGTCTGACCGTGATGTTTATGCACATGTACTATTTCGACCGCTACAAGAATTTTGACGGTTCGCTTGGCGGCAATAGCAGGTATTTTGATTTCAGCAATGCAGCCCCCGGTGGCGGTATAACGCAAGAATGGAGAATCAAATATCGAGTGAGTGACGCTCTGCCTATATCTATCTTATGGTGTACCCGCACTTGGGGACGCGACGGATATATGGTGAACGGCGATGACACACAGATAAGCATAGATGAGTATAATGCCATGAGTGATCCTGACTCGATTGCTGCTGTTCATACAGTAAGGGCATACTCGTCGTATTTAGAACTGGGTTATGACATTGCTTTGCCACGCAACCTTGTGTTGGAAGCCAGAGTGGGTATGACACCGTGGAAGAGTATGTACACGGGATATACGGCAGACTTTGCGGTATGTAATGTGAGTGCCAAACTCAACTGGCACAAAGAGATAAGCGAACATTGCCTGATGACAGCCTTTGCCAACCTGATGCTCAACCCCTATGATATAGCAACGGGGTGCAAGATTAACTCAGGAAGACAGTTCCTGTGGAACATCGGTTGCGGCTTCTACCTCAAGTAGAGGGAAACTAGGGGGAACTAGGGAAACTAGGAAATCTATGGGAACTAGGAAATCCCCCTCGAAAAATAATAATCACAGCAAAAACCCATAAAATAATATTAACCATAAAAATTTTAGTGCGTTATGAAAATTAAAGACTACATCGTTCCAAAGACAACTGCCTCTATAATATTGTCGCAAGGAATAATGTCGGGGACTATTCAAGCTGGAGAGGAAGCTGATCAAGGGATGGATTTAGATTAAGACATAGTCCTAATCTCTACTAATTATAGGATTTATTCTATTCTATACTACTCCCCACACCCCTTGAAGCAGGTATCAACAATGAAGATGCATAGATATATGCGTCCGTTTGTTGGTATAGTTACCCCTCGAAACAATAAGCAGTAGCAATAGAGAACTATGGAAACTAAGAAGACTAGAAAAAACTAGGAGAACTAGGAAAACTAGGAGAACTATAAGAACTAGGAAAACTATGGAAACTAGGAAAACAAAAACAATTAGCGCAACATGAAGCAGAATGAATGGTATAAGAACTTGCAGTATGGATTGGGTTTAGCCTCTATTTACACTCTATTACTCTCATTTTTGTTTTTCTCTTTCATCTTCAGCAGTACTCTTCTGCCGATGATGGACTTAGGCGGTTGGGCGTTCTTTGTATGCTCGTGCATATCGCACGCCGCCAGTGTGATGTTAGTTCTCTACTTGTTAGTATATGCTCCTTTAAGCGCGTTCCTGACAAGACGCACAAGCAGCATCGTCTATATGGTGCTTTGCTCACTGGTGTTTGTCTTGGTTTCGCTTGACAAACAGGTATATGCTCTCTACCGTTTTCATATCAACGGCTTTGTGTTGGATATGGTGTTTGGTGTAGGTGCTACTGAGATCTTCGATTTCTCGCCTTGGCTGTATGTCAAAGAGGTGTCCATACTGCTGCTCTACCCTCTGGCACTTCTTCTGACGGCTATCGGTTGGGACAGACTGACACGTGAGCGCGTACCGAAGACGTTGGTATGGTCGATGGTGGCAGTGATGTTGTCAGCCACACTATATGCACACCTCTCACATATCTACACCTCGTATAAAGAGCAGCCGTCGGTGCTGCAAAGCCAACGACTGCTGCCATACTATTTCCCCACCACGGCGGAAAACCTGATGATCGGTATGGGTGTTACCCCACCCGACAAGATCAGCCTTGTCACCTCCGGCGCATCGTCATATATATGTTATCCGGCGCATCCGTTGACGGCACCAACGCCTGAACGACAACCGAACATCCTCTTTATCCTCATCGACGCTTGGAACCGTCGTTCGCTCACTGAGGAATGTATGCCTAATGCCTACGGTTTGCGCGAGTGCAGTCAGTCGTTCGACAACCATTTCAGTGGCAGCAACGGCACACGCTCGGCTATCTTCTCACTTTTCTTCTCCGCTCCTGGCTACTACATTGATATGTTCGGCGGTCAGCACCTCTCACCTCTGTTCATCGACCGTATGCTGCAAAGCCGCTACCACTGTCAGGTCTATCCGGGTGCCACACTGCTCAGTCCGCCACTCAACAGTATGGTCTTCAGCCATATACCCGACCTTAATGTGCGGACCGAAGGTGAGACATCATACGAGCGTGACATACAACTGACTAACGACTTTATGCAGTTTATAGAGCAGCAGTCAGACACCGCTCAGCCGTTCTTCGCAATGCTCTTTTATGACCTCGCACACAGCATCAAACTGCCTCAAGAAGAGAATATCTATTTCACACCTGCATGGCGCTATGCCGACTACACCCAACTGCATAACGACATCGACCCGACCGAGTTCTTCAACCTCTACCTGAACTGCTGCCACGTGGTGGATAGAGAGATAGGTCGCGTACTGACAGCACTAAGGCAGAGACACTTAGACGAGAACACCATCATCGTACTCACAGCCGACCACGCCCAAGAGTTCAACGAGAACCACCATAACTACTGGGGGCATAACGGCAATTTCTCACAGTGGCAAATAGGCGTACCGCTGATGGTTCACTACCCTTCCTACTTCTTCGACAGCCTCACCTCAGCGTCCGGTTCTGTCGGTTGTCAGCCGCACCACTATACTCACCGCACGACACACTACGACATAGTGCCGACACTGATGCAACAAGCGTTAGGCGTGACTAACCCGATAGCCGACTACAGCATAGGCACACTGCTCACCGACACAGCAACAAGACCGATAGAAGTAGTGGGGTCGGAACTCAACTACGCTTTTATCCTACCGGGCGACACCATAGTGGAAAAGACAGCCGAAGGAACAATGGCTGTGTATGACTCAAGGATGAACCCCGTCTATGACTACCACCTCTCACCTGCCATTTTCACAGAGATGATGCAACAACTCAACTTCTTCATCCGGCAGGAAGAAAAGCAATGATATAAGTCATAGTATCAATACCTTGGCCCTCATTTTTGCCAACATATTTGCGCAAACGCATTTTTCGCCGTACCTTTGTCGGCTCAAAAAATAATATTTAGTCTAATCTTGTGGGGATGGATTTATTTCGAATTGCAACCCCACCTAAAACAACAAAATGCTAAAATGAAAGCACCTTATTCTTCTATGCACTCATCTGTGCTGCCCCAAGGGCATTATCTTTTCACTTCCGAATCCGTCAGCGAGGGTCATCCCGACAAAGTGGCAGACCAGATCAGCGATGCCGTTCTTGACCATTTTCTTGCACTTGATGCCGATAGTCACGTCGCTTGTGAGACGTTGGTGACCACGGGTCAGGTGGTGATAGCAGGTGAGGTGACGAGCAGTCAGTGGGTTGATGTGCAGCGTGTGGCACGCGACGTGATAGCACGTATAGGTTACACACGCTCGGCATATAAGTTCGAGTCGGAGAGTTGCGGCATACTGACAGCCTTGCACGAGCAGAGTGCCGACATCGCTATGGGTGTCAACCGCACGGAGGACAAAGAGCAGGGAGCCGGCGACCAAGGAATGATGTTCGGTTATGCCGTTGACGAGACCGACAACCTGATGCCCCTCACATTGGATCTTGCTCACACCCTTGTCTATACGCTCGCGCGCATACGCAAAGAGGGCAAAGAGATGACTTACCTGCGCCCCGATGCCAAGAGTCAGGTAACACTCGAATATGACGAGAACCATCATCCCGTACGCCTTGACACCATCGTCCTCTCCACACAGCACGACCCTGAAGTGACACAAGAGCAGATAGCCAATGACATACGCCATATCCTGCTGCCTCGCGTGGCTAAACGCGACAGACGCTATGCACAACTGTTAGAAGGCGATTTTCGGCTGTTGGTCAACCCCACCGGACAGTTCGTCATAGGCGGTCCGCACGGCGATACCGGACTAACGGGAAGAAAAATCATTGTGGACACCTATGGTGGTCGCGGCGCACACGGCGGTGGCGCATTCTCGGGCAAAGACCCGTCGAAAGTGGACCGTTCGGCTGCCTATGCCGCACGATGGATAGCCAAGAACATGGTGGCTGCAGGTGTGGCACGAGAGATGTTAGTGCAACTCAGTTATGCCATAGGTGTGGCACAACCCGTCAGCATCTTCGTCAATACCTACGGCACCGGCACTATACACGATGAGAAAATAATTGACATCATCCACCGCCTCTTCGACCTCACACCTGCCGGCATCATACGCGACCTCAAACTCAAAAACCCCATCTACGAACAGACGGCAAGATATGGTCATGTGGGACGAACACCACAAGTGGTGACCAAACAGTTTATCGACGGTAACGGCAACACTTTCTCCCGCGAAGTGGAACTGTTCACTTGGGAAAAGACGGACAAGGCAGAAGAGATAAAAAGACTGATTAAAGAGATTTAAGACAGATGCAGCGCACACAAAAACAGAGCATTATGGTGGCGGCTATCATCCTTCTGATGGTAGCCCTTGACCAAGCGACCAAACTGCTTGTTCACCATTTTATCCCTGTTGGCGATTGCCTTGAAGTGCTGCCGTTCTTCTACTTGTGCCACGTGTTAAACGACGGTATGGCTTTCGGTATCGAGTGGTTCGACAAACTGTTCCTCACCCTCTTTCGCCTTGTGGCAGTGGTACTGCTCGGCTGGTATATGCACCGGCTTATCCGTTCAGCCAGACCCGTCAAGACAGGATATATAGCCACCATCGCTTTCGTCACCGCCGGAGCATTAGGTAATATCATCGACTGCCTCTTCTATGGCAAGATGTTCGGCTATGCCCCACTCTTCTACGGCAAAGTGATTGATATGCTCTATTTTCCGCTTATCACCAATAGTGCCGGCGAATGTCTGTTCTTCCAGCCCGTGTTCAATATCGCCGACTCCTGCATCACCGTTGCCGTCATTGTCATTTTGTTATGGTACAGAAAAGAACTGAAGTGAAATGCCAAAGGGAACATCCCCTTCTATACATCCAACCCGCTATGCGCCGAATCATACCGTTACTCTTTCTTCTCACACTTATGCTTATGCCGTCTTGCCGTCCGCGCAAGGTGTTATCGCAGTCGGAGATGGAAGATGTGCTATATGAGTTGCACCGTGCCGACGGTATCATCCTCGTTGCCGGTATCCATTATCCTTACGACACCCTGCGTCAGACTTGCTACAACGCCGTCTTAGAGCGTCACGGCATAACACAGGCGCAGTTCGACTCATCGCTGGTTTGGTACACCGCTCACCCTCGCATCTTCGACAAGATCTACCCCAAGGTGATGTCGCGCCTCAAAGCCGAACACGACACCGTCTTCGCACAAAAAGAGGCTGCCACCCCCCAACTGCAAAAGAAATAGCAGGGCATATATGTCGTGGTACAATTGAGGTATAGGAAGCCTAATGCAACGCCCAATCAGCATTTTACCTTAAAAAAATTGCTCACATATTTGCGCAATAGAAAAAGTTGCCGTACCTTTGCACGCTGAACGTGTTAGGCTGGGCAGTGGCCACAAGCAACACTCATCGAGTGCGTTGAGTACCTACGTGGCGTAAATGATGTCTGTCGGCCTAACAGATAAAATATTTTAATACTATGGATACGTTATCTTACAAGACCGTATCAGCCAACCAAGCCACCGTTCAAAAAGAATGGGTGGTGGTAGATGCGGAAGGTCAAGTTCTTGGCCGTATGTGCACGAAGATTGCTAAGTTGCTTCGTGGCAAGTACAAACCCAATTTCACTCCGAATGTGGATTGTGGTGACAATGTTATTGTTATCAATGCAGAGAAGGTTCGTCTCACGGGCAATAAGTGGAACGACCGCGTTTATGTACGTTACACCGGTTTCCCCGGTGGTCAGAGAGAGATGACTCCTGCTCAGTTGCTGGAGAAAGGTGCTGACCGCCTTATTCGCAAAGTGGTGAAAGGAATGCTTCCAAAGAATCGTCTTGGTGCACGCCTCATTACCAACCTGCGTGTGTTCGAAGGTGCAGAGCATAACCTGCAAGCACAACAACCCAAACAAATAGATATCAATACTCTTAAATAACGGAAGGATATGGAGACAATCAATGCATTAGGTCGTCGTAAGGCTGCTGTGGCACGCATTTACGTAAATGAAGGTGCCGGTAAAATTACCATCAACGGTCGTGACCTCGAAGTTTATTTCCCGAGTCCGATTCTTCAATACATTGTTAAACAGCCGCTTCAGAAGTTGAATGTGGCAGAGAAATACGACATCAAGGTTAATCTTGACGGCGGCGGCTACAAAGGTCAAGCCGAAGCACTGCGTCTGGCTATCGCTCGCGCACTGGTCAAAATAAACCCCGAAGATAAGCCCGCCCTCAAAGCAGAAGGCTTTATGACACGCGACGCTCGTGAGGTTGAACGTAAGAAACCCGGACAACCCAAAGCACGCAAACACTTCCAATTCTCGAAACGTTAATGCCAAAATAGCAGGGATTCCGTCGGGACTACCCTGCTATTGCTTCTCTCTGACCAAAGGACAACACGCTGCAAGCCATATAGTTCTGCCTCTCTCTGTTTGGAAGAGAAAAAGAAAGAAAAGTATTATATCATTTCTCTCTTACAAGGTTAGCGTCAGAAGAAGAAGTGCATAGCAAAACAATAATTATCAATCATCCAAAAAACCTTTTAACCAAATGAGAACAACATTTGATCAACTGCTTGAAGCAGGTTGCCATTTCGGTCACCTCAAGCGCAAATGGAATCCGGCGATGGCTCCTTATATCTATATGGAGCGCAACGGCATCCACATCATCGACCTTAACAAGACCGCCGTCAAATTAGACGAGGCAGCCGAAGCCTTGAAGAACATCGCACGTTCAGGAAGAAAAATCCTCTTTGTAGCCACCAAAAAGCAAGGTCAGTACATCGTGGCAGAAAAAGCCAAAGAGATGAACATGCCTTATATAACCGAGCGTTGGGCAGGCGGTATGCTCACCAACTTCCCCACTATCCGCAAAGCCATCAAGAAAATGGCAACCATCGACAAGATGATGCAAGACGGTACGTTCGACAATATCTCCAAACGCGAAAAACTGCAGATCACTCGTCAGCGTGAGAAATTAGAGAAGAACCTCGGTTCAATAGCTGACCTCACCCGTCTGCCTTCAGCCGTGTTTGTAGTGGACGTGATGAAAGAGCATATAGCAGTGGCAGAAGCCAACCGCCTCGGCATACCCGTGTTCGGCATAGTAGATACTAACTCCAACCCTAACAACATCGACTTCGTCATCCCCGCCAACGATGATGCCACCAAGTCCATCGAACTGATTATCAGCACTGTGGCTGAAGCAGTGAAAGAGGGTTTAGAAGAGAGAAAAGTGGAGAAAGCCGATGAAGAGGCTGCCGCTCAACAAGAGGCTCAAGAAGATGCACCCGCTCACAAAGAGCGTCGCCAACGCGTGAAGAAAACCACGGAAAAGAAAGAGGCTGAAAAAGTGGCATCAGTAGAAGCACCTGCCGAAGAAGAGAAAACAGAAGAGAAAGCTGAGGAGAAAGCATAACTTTCAACTATAAACTTTCAACTTTCAAACTTTTTTCAACTATAAACTTTCAACTTTGAACTATAAGATTATGGCTGTAACACTTGCAGATATAAAGAAACTGCGCGATATGACGGGCGCAGGTATGATGGACGTGAAGAAAGCCCTTGAAGAGGCAAACGGTGATTTTGAGGTAGCGAAAGACTTGCTTCGCAAACGCGGTCAGGCTATTGCTGCCAAACGTAGCGACCGTGAGGCATCCGAGGGTTGCGTTTTAGCAAAGACAGTAGATGGCTTCGGTGCAATCGTAGCCGTCAAATGTGAGACCGACTTCGTAGCAAAGAACGAAGACTTCGTAGGTATGGTCAAACTGATTCTCGATGCTGCCATCGACAATCGTCCTGCCGACTTGGAAGCACTCAAGAACCTCAAGATTGGCAATTTCACCGTGGCAGAGATAGTAACAGAGCGCAGCGGTGTGACTGGCGAGAAGATGGAACTAAGCGACTACACCTTCCTTTCAGCCCCCAAAGTGGATGCATACAACCACCTTGGCAATAAACTGTCGTCATTGGTAGCAGCCGACAACGCTGCCGCCGACCAAGAGACCGTGCACGGTATGAACATGCAGGTGGCTTCTATGGCTCCAGTTGCTCTTGATGCCGAGCATGTGGCACAAGAGGTGAAAGACCGCGAACTGAGTGTGGCTATCGACAAGACCAAACAAGACGAGATCAACAAAGCCGTTGAACAAGCCTTGCGCAAAGCCGGTATCAACCCCGCTCACGCTGACAGCGACGACCATATAGCATCTAACACCGCCAAAGGTTGGCTCACAGAAGAACAAGCCGCTGAAGCACGCAACATACGCGCTACCGTTCCCGCTGAGGCTGAAGCAGCACTCAACATGAAAAAAGTGGAGATGATAGCACAATGTCGCTTGCAGAAGTTCCTCAAAGAGAGCACACTCGTGGAACAACAATACATCCTGTCCGACTCAAAAGAGTTGGTGAAAGATGTGCTCAAGAAACAGAACGTCAATATCATCGACTTCCGCCGTATCACTCTCAACCAAGAGTAATCACTCTTTGGCACAACATAATAAAGCCGCTCTCGTTGGTGAGCGGCTTTATTGTGTTATTAGGATTTAGAAGGGGTATCCGATAGCGAAATGGAATGCCATATCGTCGTGCCAGTTAAGTCCGTTGGGGGCAGTACGCCACGCTTTGGCATCGGTGTTGATACGCGTCGGGTCGTAGAGACGAACACCAAAATCGACGCGGAAGATGAGGAAAGAGAGGTCGAGACGCAAACCAACGCCATAACTCCAGGCTATTTGCTCGTAGAAAGAGTTGAAACGGAAAGCGCCGTTAGGTTGTGTCGAATAGTTGCGAATAGTCCATATATTGCCGGCATCGGTGAAAGCCGCCAACTCGAATATCGACCACACTTTCCATCTATATTCGATGTTCATAGCCAGTTGTATATCACCGGCTTGGTTATCGTAGTCGATGCGTGAACCTGTCGAGTGGTAGGCACCCGGACCTAAGGAGCGTGCGGTCCAGCCGCGCACATGGTTGCTGCCTCCGGCGAAATATCTGCGCTCGTAGGGTACAGCCTCGGAGTTGCCGTATGGGAAAGCCACACCTAATCCGATATGATAGACCATACGATGTTTGGGTACGATGACGTGGTTGAAAGTATAAGACACATCGGCTTTGACGTATTGTGCAAAAGCCACATCGGCAAACTTATACACTCCGTCGCTTTTCTTGAGGTTCATTCCTTTGGCAGCAGCATACGGCACATTGCCTGCCGTTTCGATGTTGAATCGTGCTTCGCTGAAGGAGCGTGCCGGCTGATTGCGTCGGTAGCCTGAGTAGCGTGCCGAATAGCCGATAGCCTCAATCAGGTGTGACTCGTAGGAGTATTTGAGGGGGTTATTGTTATTCACGAATCGTTGTTCGAACTCGCTGCTCATCCACGGCACATAGACGTATGTAAGGTCGAGGAAGCGGAAGGTGTGTGTCCAGCCGCGACGGTAGGAAGGCAAGGTGTAGAGCAAAGAGGCGTTAGCCACCGAGCGCGTAAACTCATCGGGTCGTGTCTGATACTGATATGAGAGTGCCAATTGCAGTCGGATGGGGAAAGTGAGCGATGCTGCCACTTTGCCTTCGATGGCACGACCGCCGTTCTGCCGCCATTCGTAGCCGCCGCTACCTGAGAGTTGCAACTCCTCCGCTCCACGGAAGATATTCCTATTGATATACCCTACCCCGGCAGATATGCCCCAATCGCCACCTGAATAGGTACCTTCCACTTCCGCCGAGACGGTGTGTAACTTCGTGCGAGAGAGCACTATATGGCAGTCGAGCAACGAATCGCCGACGGCTTTGAAGGTTATGTCCACATACTTGACTATGCCCAAACCGTTGAGCATCTCATAGGTTCGCTCCACATCTCTTTCGTTGAACAGTTCGCCGGGTTCGATGGCGCAGTTGTGCCGCAAAGCGCGGTCGCGCAACAGACGGCGACCAACCCATGTATAGACATAATCGCCTGTCTCTTTGGTGAGTAAGGCTAATGAGTCGGGTGCAAAATTAGGGTTATAGTCGGTATGGAAATATACTTTTCTGACGGTATAAGGTTGGAAGAGCCGTTTTTGCAGAGAGTCGGGCATATTCTCCACTGCCTCGCTCAACCGTATCTCGGCATCCACTTGCTTATTGCCCACGGCACTGTCAGCCAATACCCGAAGGATATCTTTCTCCATATAGTAATATCCTCTTCGTCTCATGGCGGACACTATACGTTGTCGTTCAGCATCAAAGACATTGGTATCGAAGAGCATACCGTCTTTTATCAGTGTCCGGCGGCGATTGTTTGCCACTTCTTTCAGAGGCTGATACGGCAGAACATAAGTGCAACTGCGAAGATGGTATGGCTGATTGGCTGTCACCTTGTAGGTGAGGTACATCTTGCGGTTCTTGATACGCTGCACGGTGTCAACTTCGCTATGAAAATAGCCATAGTTATGCATGGCTTTTTTCAGTTGGTACATACTGGCAGTGGTGAGAGCGTCGTCGTAAATCTCGGGTGCCTCACCCAACTTATGAGCATTGCGTGCCAGTCGTTGCCGTGAACTGGTTGAAGTGTCGGAAGGTGCGGTGTTGTAGATGTCCAGTTGCAGTTTCCAAAAGCCTAACACCTCACTATTGGGTTTCTGTCGGAGATAGGCTTTGAGGTCTGAGGGTGACACCTGTTTATTGTCGGTCACTTCCACCTTTGTTTTATTCAGAAGATACTTACCTTCAGGCACGAACTTAGTGGCATTGCAAGCCGTGAGGAGCAATGTAAGAAGGATAATATAGACGTTGTGCCTTTTCACTTCTCAATTGTCGTTTATTAGGTCGGGTCTTCTTTCTTTGGTATGTTTGAGGCTTTGTTCGTAGAGCCATTCTTCCACTTTGGCTTGGTGTCCTGAGAGCAGTATATCGGGTACGCGCCAACCTTTATATTCGGCAGGTCGTGTATAGACACCGGCTTCTAACAGTCCGTCTTGGAAGGAGTCGCTCAGTGCGCTTGTCTCGTCGCCCATTGCACCCGGGAGCAGACGTACGATAGCGTCGGTCATAATGGCGGCAGGCAACTCACCACCGGTGAGGACATAGTCGCCAATGGAATACTCTTTGGTTATCAGATGGTCGCGCACACGCTGATCGACACCTTTATAATGACCGCAAAGGATGATAAGGTTTTGCCTCAGTGAGAGTTGATTAGCGGCTTGTTGTGTAAAGCGTTCGCCATCGGGAGCGGTGAAGATGACCTCATCGTATTCGCGTTGTGCCTTTAGATGAGAGATGCAGCGGTCGATAGGTTCCACTTGCAACACCATACCGGCACCAAAACCAAAAGCATAGTCGTCCACCTTGCGATGCTTATTGAGTGTATAGTCGCGCAGGTTATGCACCTCTATCTGAGCCAACCCTTTGTCTTTGGCACGCTGAATGATAGAGTGGTTAAGTGGTGAGTCTAACAACTCGGGACAACAAGTGATGATATCTATACGCATAACAATAATTTCTTTAGTCATGGTACGGGGTCATATCCGCTTCCTCCCCAAGGGTGGCATCGCAGGATACGTTTGATGCCTAACCAACCGCCTTTGAAGATGCCGTATTTGAGTACTGCTTCCACCATATATTGGCTGCACGTGGGTGTAAAGCGGCAGGAAGGTGGAGTGAGCGGCGAAATGCAAGCACGGTAGAAATAGACGGGCAGCAGAAACGCCTTGCGTAATATGGTTTGAAGGGTGGTAGCCATCAGCATTGCAGCATTTTGTCGATTGCCTTACACATTGCTTTGTGTATGACACTGAAAGGTTGCTGTTGTTTGTCAATATATCTGAAAGCGATATGCCACCCTTTGTTTTGTATCTGCTCTTTGTTCAGTCGGTAGGCTTCACGCATTCGTCTTTTGAGCCGGTTGCGGTCAACGGCGTGTTTGAAGAGTGCTTTTGGTGCGATGATCAGCACTCGTGTCTGCTCGTTAGACGGCTCATGTATATAGGTCACCCTAAATGGCCATACAACCATTTTCTCTCCTTCACGGAAAAGGTGTTCCACACGTATCTTTCCGGTCAGACGCTCACTTTTACGAAAGGTGGTCAAGATAGTGTTTGATTGCAGAGGTTATACCCGGGAATTCTGGTGTTGGTGCCACGATGTCGGGTTCGATACCCCAGTCTTGCATAGCGGCGATAGTCTGTTTACCCATACAGGCAAACACCTTACCTTCTTTTTTCAGTTTAGGGAAGTTCTTTTTGAGAGCAGCCACACCTGTTGGAGTGAAGAGGACTATCATATCGTGGTCGAGCGGTTTCTCTTTTGGCCATTCCGACACTACGGTGCGGTACATAATAGCAGGGGTAAGTGTCAGTTTATGTTTGGTAAAAGAGTTGATAACATCGTCGCTATGCACATTCGACATCACTATCATCATCTTGCCTTCGGTGCGACGCTTGAGCGAAGGAATCATATCCTCAAAGCGGTTATGCTCGGAGTAGAAGACGCGACGCTTACGATACTGGATGTACTTAGACAGATAGTTAGCCACCTGCTCGGAGATACAATAGTAATGCATCTGTTCTGGCACTTGCAATCGCATCTCCTGACACAAACGGAAGAAATGGTCGATAGCCAAACGAGAGTTCATAAACACCGCCGTATATTCCTGAATATAAATATGTTGTTTACGAAACTCATGAACATCCAATCCTTCGATGTGGATCAGTTGATGGAAGTCACATTCCACTCCGTAATGCTCTTCCAACTCCGAATAGGGGTTTTTGTCGGAAGCGGGACGGGGTTGTGACACTAAAATCTTATGTATTTCTTTCATATCGAACAATTATTATCCTTTCATTATATATCCTGCCGTTTGCCAAAGAGCGACCAGCGGCAACAATTCCACTGTAAGCCAATAAAGCGTTATATATAAGGCAGATAATGGCTTAAAGAAGAACACTCTGAATAGTTTAACGCCAATAGCCAATTCATATAATCCTGCCACGAGAGCCAGTCCTGTTTTCAGCAAAATCGGCATTGGTCGGCACGCAGCCACCACAACGAGAGCGAACACCACCACCGACACAGCCAACCATATAAGCGAGCGTTGCTCACTGCCTATATGCACCTCAGAGAGAAAAGAGAACACATAGCCGGTGAGCCACATCAAGGCATCAATGACGAACTTAGTGAGAATAACCAGCAGCATGAGTTTGAACAAGACAATAGGTCTGAACATACCGCCTTCATAATAAAGCATATACAATGCCAAAGCGGTTACTGAGGCTGAAAAAAGCAGGCTCAAGAGCCATGAGAGGATATGTGGGTTGTCGTTGTAGCGCCGCTCAAGCATAGAGACTGACATAGAGAAGCCCAGTCCTACACTTTGCGGACGTGCCCACAATATGCCCCATAAGCATAGCAAGAGCAACAACAATATTGCACTCACCCACGAGGATGTGTAAAACGACTCTATATGTGACACTATTGACATCTCTATCGGCTATGGATTATATCTTGGCTTCGCTTCTGATGGACACATTCCACGGCTTCATTGTTCTCAGAGCCGGCAACACCTTGTCAGCCGTCTTAACCACGGCAAACATATCGCGGTGCCAATCACGCAACATCTTCTCCTCCACCATAAGGTCAATACACTTCAATAATGCGTCGTAATAGCCGTCCACATTGAGTATGACCACCGGCTTGGTGTGCAAGCCTAACTGTTTCCAAGTCAGACATTCCAACAACTCTTCAAATGTACCTATCCCTCCCGGCATTGCCACCATAGCATCAGCCAACTGCTCAATCCGGGCTTTTCGCTCGTGCATAGTCTCCACCACTATCGTCCTCGTACTGAGCGGGTTGTTCCAACCTTCATCCACCATAAACTGCGGTATCACACCTGTCACCTTACCCCCTTTGTCTAACACGCCGCGTGCCAGTTCGCCCATCAGACCTATGCCACCGTCACCGTAAATAAGTTCTATTCCTTCCGTCGCCAAACACTCGCCAAGACGATAAGCCTCGCGGAAAAACGACTCTCTGACCTGTGAGGATGAAGCGCAATAAACGGCAACAGAACGGATAGGTGACATAGCAAAAAGTATATATGTGTGCAAAAATCGTGCAAAGGTACGGAAATTATCGTAAATTATTTGCAAACAAAGAGTAAAAAGTGTAATTTTGCACGCTTAATGTGACAATTTTGCTAAACAATGAAATCACACTCGCCCTATAATCAGGCATCGGTAAGGCTCAATGAGTACCTGAAAGCGCATAGGCTCAAGCCCACTTTTGAGCGAGACCTTATTTTGCAGACGATAGCACAAATCCCCCACCCCGTTTCGCCAACGGAGATAGCAGAAGAGGTGAAAGTGCACCATATAAGTCGCTCAACGGTATATAACACCTTCAAGCTATTCTGTTTGGCACGGATTTTGTCGGCTATAACGAGTGACAATAGTGTGGGTCAGGTGCGCTACGAGTTGTGCTCCGACAAGTCGAACAGCATACAGATGGTTTGCACGCGTTGCGGCAGAACGGTGGCTATTCACGACAAGACATTGACACATCTTATCAGTCAGAAGAAATACAACAACTTCAATTACTCACATTTCACTCTCACCGTTAAAGGCGAATGTAAAGTATGCAGAAAGATTAAAGGAACATAAAAACAGGAACGTCTTATGGAACAGATGATTATTCACAACCCCAATTCTATATATTGGATTATCTTTGTAGCGACAGCCGTTATCAGTTGGTTGGTTTCGGCATCATTGGAGAGCAAGTTCAAGCGTTTTTCCAAGGTGTCGTTAGGTCTGACAGGCAGAGAGGTGGCGGAAAAGATGCTTCGCGATAACGGCATCACCGACGTGAAAGTGACGTGTATTCGCGGCCATTTGACCGACCATTATAATCCTTCGGACAAGACTGTCAATTTGTCGGAGAGTGTTTTTCATTCTGCCAATGTGGCAGCGGCAGCGGTGGCGGCTCACGAATGTGGTCATGCCGTACAACATGCGGTTGAATATGCTCCGCTCAGTATGCGTTCGGCTTTGGTGCCTGTGGTCAGTTTCGCATCTAAATGGGTGATGTGGGTGATATTGGCAGGAATGCTGACTATCAATATCTTTCCGCAACTGATGCTGATAGGAATAGTGTTGTTTGCATTGACCACTCTGTTCTCATTCGTGACCTTGCCTGTTGAGATTGATGCTTCTCGTCGCGCTGTTGACTGGTTAGAGTCGGCAGGAATAACCGACCGTGAGACGACACCAATGGCAACGTCGGCATTGCGTTCAGCCGCTTATACATACGTTGTGGCTGCACTATCATCCCTCGCCACACTGGTTTACTATATTCTCATTTTCTTGGACAGAAGATAAAGAGATCACCTTCTTGGCCCTGTAGCTCAATTGAATAGAGTGTTGGATTCCGGTTCCAAAGGTTCCGGGTTTGAGCCCCGGCAGGGTCACACAACGAAAAGCTATGTCACTTATCAGTAATGACATAGCTTTTCGTTTTGCCGGAAATTGACGGTATTTTGATGAATCTGTATTCTCGATTTATTTCTTCAAGTAATTTACATTGCAATTGTTTTCTGCGCTTCGTCTAAAACCAACAACTCGGACATCGCTTTCAGTGTCAGCCAAATAGTTTCATTAACATTATCAACCATTACGGCCACTTTTACTTTTCCATCTCCACCCTCATAGAAGACGAAGTCCTGCACTCGTTGTACAATTGTATTTCTGCCTGCTAACAGCCACTAAAGCAATTACAAGCGCAAAGGTACGACTTCTATTTTAGTTACGTAAAAACTAACTTACGTAATTCCAATACATCAATGACCTATCACTTTTTTCATTGCAGCGTAGGAGTTATCAACTTACTCCACTATGGCTTCAAGGAGGCAATAATAAAATGTGTGTTCATAAGAACTCCGGTCGCAGGGGTGCCAAGGCATCTTCTTGATAAGCACCATTGTCATCCACCGGCAGGACACTGAGACCTAACAATTGTGAGGCGGAAAGCATCTCACATAAGTCCACCAAGGGACATATATATAATTCTTTCTCATAACCTAAAACTTCTATATTCGGGCGGCAATACAATTGCCGCAACAATATAAACGAGAAAAACTCTCAACTCAAAAACTTCGACTTATAGGTCAAATTTTATTTTTCACTTTTTTGCTCTTATATTTTGACAGCGACACCTGCGAAGTATGTTCTCGGCATAGTGGGACCATAGATATAGGAAGCGTCGCGATTGACCCCTTTGTCGATGTCTCGCTGGAATTGGTCGAGCAGGTTTTTCACGCCGATACTGAGTTCGAGGCAGTAGTGTTTATAGAGGTGTATGTCGTAGGCTAACCGTAAGCCGAGGTCGAAGAAGATGGGTGTAGTCACTTCTTCGTCGGCAGGTATGAATCCGGCGAGGTGCGGCACGAGCATAGAGCCTGTCAGTTTGCCGTTTAGGCTGACGGTGAAGTCTTTCACGGGTTCGATGTCGAAGAGCAGATAGGCATAGTTGTCGGGGGTACGCATCATACGCTTTTGGGGTGGGATGGCGGGACTCCACGCTTGTGCTTTGACATATCGGCTTTGCTGGTAGGTGTAGCCGGCAGAGAGTTGGAAGTTGAAGTCGGCTTTTCTGTACGAGAGTTTACCTTCGAGATTAAGTCCTCCCACCCATGCTCCTGAGGCGTTGGTGCGGAACATAAGCAAGTTGCCGTCAGCGTCTAAGCCGTTCTCACGGAGGAAGAAGACATCTTGCAGGTAGGTGTAGAAGCCTTCGGCTGTGATGTTCAGTTCCCAGCGGTTGAACTGACGATAGTAGTCGGCACTGAGGGTAGCGCTGTGCGAATATTCGGGTTTGAGGTTGGTGTCCATTGTAATGAGCGACACTTGACCTCCTACGGCAGCCACGTGCAGGTCTTCGTCGTAGAGTTGGGGTGCGCGGTAGCCGCTGCTGTATCCTGCTCGGAGCACTAAGCCTTGCAGGGGTGTATAGCGCACGGTGGCACGAGGTGTACAGACGACGCTTGAGAGCATATTGTTTTTTTCCACACGCGCTCCTAACAACACACTCCACTGTTCGTTCTTCCACTCGTTCTGAGCATACCCGCCAACAACATTTGCCTTCTGTGTCACGTCGCGGTGATAGCCTAAAATCTTGTCGTTCAACTGATTGAAGTTATATTCTGCACCTACGGTCAGGTCGCCGTTCATTCTGCCACAGGGGTAGGAGAAGCGGTATTGGAGTCCGGCGTTGGCGGTGAGGTCTTTGTTTCTGCCGTAGGCGGCGGTGTCACGCCTTACGCCGAAATAACTTTCTCTGCCTATATGTTGTACGGCTGAGTAGGCGGAGAGGAAGTGTCGGTTGTCGGTGGAGAACCAGTCGAAAGCCAATGAACCGGCATCTATATGGTGTCTTAGTTGTTCGGTTATGTCGGTCTCGTGCGGTTCTCTTCCAAAGCGGTTGCCTCCTCGCCGAAGATCCTCTGTATGGTGGTACTCGGCAGTTATTTTGCTATAATCGCTTGTTTTGAAGAATAGTCTGGCACCGGCAGTGGTAGAGCGCAACTTAGGCACTTCGCTGAAGCCGTCGTTGTCGCGGTCGTACTTGCTGCGTGTACGATGCGAGGCAAAGAGGTAAGCACCTATTTTTCTGTTCTCTGACACGAGAGAGGCATTAAGGTCGGTGTGGATGTCATAGCCTGCTTTCTCATTGACGTGACTGAGGTTTGACACATTGACGAAGTTGCGGACAGGTTCTTTGGTTATTATATTGACCACGCCTGCGATAGCGTTAGCGCCGTAGATAGCCGACCCTCCTCCGCGCACGACCTCTATACGGTCGATCATCGCAGCCGGCACTTGTTCCAAGCCATAGACGGATGCAAGGGAAGAAAAGACAGGTCGGGAGTCCATCAGTATCTGTGTATATTGTCCTTGTAAACCGTTGATACGCAGTTCGGTCTTACCGCAGTTGGAGCAGGTGTTATCCACTCTCAAGCCAGGCTGAAAACTAAGCACATCAGCCACGCAAGAGACAGCGGTGGTCTCAAAAAGGCGCGGAGGAAGGACATTGACGATGGTGGCAGTCTCCTGCCTTTTGGTGGCATAACGATTGGCAGTGACAACGACGCTATTGAGTTGCTGCGAATATTCACCTATGGAGACATTCAACTCCACCGTCTTGCCCTCTACTATGTTAATGGGCAACTCTTTGGTCTCATAGCCCATATAAGAAAAGATGACAGTTTGCCGCCCGACGGGGAGGTTTTTAAGGAAATAGTGACCGGTCTGATCTGTCATTGTACCTATGACCGTACCTTTTATTTGCACATTGACAAAAGCGAGGTGTTCACCTGTTGTTTCGTCCAGAACATGCCCAATGAGGTGTGAATCAAACTGTGCCGATACAGACAAAGAGAAAACAACCGACACAAAAAAAACGAGCAGACACCGCACCAATCCTTTAACCGCCATAGAAAAATGTGTTTGAAATTCGGGCGCAAAGGTAGAGGAAAATTTTTAGATGCGAAAATTCAATGAGGAATTAGGAATGAGGAGTGAGGAATTGGGAATGAGGAATTGGGAATGGATTGCTTAATTGACAGAGCAAAATATCAAAAAAAGCGCATAAATTGTATTTTTTTTCGAGAAAAACTTTTGTAAATCAAAAAAGTACCGTACTTTTGCACCGTTTTTCGCCCTACTGCTCACTAATGTGCGCAATAAAGGCTTTGAGAAACGCGAAAAATTGTTATAGACAAAATAAAAACTTAAATATTAACCTTATATAATTACAAAAGATTATGACAAAAGCAGAATTGGTAAACACAATCGCCCTTCAGACGGGTTATGATCGTGTTTCAATCTTGAATGTTGTTGAGTCGATGATGGCCAATGTGAAGAAGTCCATTATCGAAGGTGAGAACGTTTATCTGCGTGGTTTTGGCAGTTTCATTACAAAGACCCGCAAACAAAAAGTGGCGCGCAATATTTCGAAAGAGATTTCGATTATCGTTCCCGAACATAAGATTCCCGCTTTCAAGCCCTCAAAGGAGTTCACAAGCGCATTGAAATAACCTATTTTAGATTACAATTATGCCAAACGGTAAGAAACACAAGAGACACAAGATGTCCACACACAAACGTAAAAAACGTTTGCGTAAGAATCGTCACAAGCACAAGTAAGCCTTAATATATAAGGTTACGGTGCGTGTTGATGCGCTGAAACACTATTGCTCTGTGGCGAGTTTCCCTCTTGGGTGCAAGCGGGAACGCTACAGAGTGTTTTTATTAAAACATTATTGACGTATTGAAACATTTATGAAAAGCGAACTCATTGTTGACGTACAGCCCGATGAGATCACCGTTGCTTTGACCGAGGATGGTCGTTTGCAAGAGATAAGTCGCGAGAAGCGTAACGAAGATACGTTCTCAGTGGGCAATATCTATTTCGGTCGCGTTCGCAAGGTGATGCCTGCATTGAATGCTGCATTCGTGGATGTAGGTCACGACAAAGAGGCTTTTCTACACTATTTGGATTTAGGCAGTTCGTTTTTGCTTATGCGCCAATATCTGACACAAGTGGTGTCAGACCGTAGGCGCATACCATCAATGCCCGCCGTAGTGACAGAGGCGGAAGTGACCAAAGATGGTCAGATAAGCGACGTATTGCAAGTGGGTGATATGGTGTTGGTGCAGGTTCTCAAAGAGCCTATCAACTCGAAAGGTCCGCGTTTGACGGGTGAGATCAGTTTAGCCGGCAGGAATATGGTATTGATACCTTTTGCCAACAAGGTGATGGTCAGTCAGAAGATCCGTCGTGAAGCGGAGCGTGGCAGGTTGCGTCAGTTGGCACAAGCCATCACTCCTTCGGGTTTTGGTGTCATACTGCGCACAGTGGCAGAAGATAAGCGTGCAGCTGAGTTAGACAACGAGATGCGCATCTTGCTTCGCCGTTGGGAAGAGACGCTGCTCAACCTGCAACAGCCTGCCAAAGGCACCACCAACAATAAGCATAAAGATGTGGAAGTGAGGCTCATAAGCGAAGAAGCAGACCGCACGATAGGTATCATACGCGATGTCTTCTCGCCGGAATTTGAGCAGATACAGGTGAACGACAAGACGATGTACGAACTGGTGCGCGAATATGTGGAACTGATAGCACCGGAGAGCAAGAAGATAGTGAAGTACTACAAAGATGAGCAACCTATCTTCGACCATTTCGACATCACTCGTCAGATGAAGACCGGCTTAGGTCGTACCGTTGGTTTCAAGAACGGCGGTTATCTTATCATCGACCGCACGGAAGCACTGTTTGCCATCGATGTCAATTCAGGTTCAAAGAAACTGTTTGACGACCAAGAGGAGAACGCCTTCCAGTTTAATATGCTGGCAGCCGACGAGATAGTTCACCAGTTGCGTTTACGAGATATAGGCGGAATCATCATCATCGACTTTATCGATATGGATTCACGCGACAACCAGCAGAAGTTGTACGAGCATGTACGTGAGTTGATGAGTCGCGACCGCGCCAAGCATAACGTCTTGCCGTTGAGCAAGTTCGGGTTGATGCAGATAACCCGTCAGAGGGTGCGTCCGGCAGTGGAGATCAATGTGACGGAGGTATGTCCGGTCTGTCAAGGCAAAGGCAAAGTGCAGCCTACCATCCTCTTCCCTGAAGAGGTGGAGAACGAGATTGCCCGTTATGCCGAGAGTTATGGCAGAGGCGTTCGCGTGGAGTTGCATCCGTTCGTTTATGCACACGTATGTCGCGGCTGGTTCAGCAGTCTCAGATGGCGTTGGTGGCGCAAATATGGCGTGAGAGTGAGAGAGAACCAGAGTTTAGGTATGCTCGATATGCGGTTCTACGACAAAAAACATAACCCGCTCGTTTTACAAACAGAGCCCACCAAACATAAGAACCTGCACACACAAGACACTGACAAAAAAGAGGCAGACGAACAGAAAGTCAATCAAGCCGTTACAGTCAATAAAGAGGTTGCGGCAGCCCCCAAAGCGGTGAGCAGTACTCCCAAGACGGCAACCGACGAAACGAAGAAAGCGGCAGTCGCATTACCTTCCGTAGAGGCAACGCCTAAAAAGACGGAGACAAAGACAGAGAAAGCCGCTGCAAAGCCTCAAAAAGCAGAAACCAAACAGCCAAAGGCAGAAACAAAGCCTCAAGAAACAAAACCTCGAAAAGAAGAGGCTAAACCAAAGAAAGATACCTCAGTGAAAAAATCGGCTAAAAAGGCAGAGAAGAAGACAACGAACACTGCAAAAAAGCCCGTAGCCGACACACCAAAAGAGGACGATCCTAATAGTGAGAAAAGTCAAGCCCCTACTCGTCGAGTCATAAAAAAGAAAAAACAGACCGACGACAATTGACCTAAGACAAGGAGTCGGTGACGGACATCGACTCCTTGTCTTAACAAAATAAACCCAAACATAAAAATCCTTAAATCAGCAATCTTATGGAACTCCGTGAATTAAAAAAGGCTTTTCGTGAAGCCTATCAGAAGGAAACGGAACATGTATATTTTTCTCCTGGTCGTGTAAACTTAATAGGTGAGCATACCGATTATAACGGCGGTTATGTCTTTCCTTGCGCACTATCATTCGGAACTTATCTTCTTATAGCCAAGAACGATGGTCAGGTCCTTCGTTTCCGTTCACTGAATATGCCTGAGGTGACGGAGGTGTCACTTGACCGCCTCACCACTCCATTGGCAAAGAACCATTGGGTGAACTATCCTTTAGGTTGCATCGCTCAGTTCGTTAAGCGCGGCTATTCACTCACACAAGGCTACGATATCCTCATATGGGGTAACGTACCCGCCGGTGCCGGTCTCAGTTCGTCGGCAGCCTTGGAAGTGGTGACAGCCTACGCTTTCAACGACCTTATGCAGACCGGTTTGGACCGTACCGAACTGGCAAAGATAGGTCAAGCCAGCGAACATGAGTTTGCAGGTGTCAACTGCGGTATCATGGACCAGTTTGCTTCAGCACAAGGCAAGAAAGACCATGCCATCTTCCTCAACTGCGACACCCTGCAATTCACACTCGTACCCGTCAAACTGGACGGCATCAAAGTGGTGATTAGCAACACCCACTCCCCACACAAACTTGATTCAGGTGCGTACAACGACCGCGTGGCTCAATGTCATTTGGCATTGGAGCAGTTGCGCAGCGTCAGACCTAACCTGAAAAACCTCGCCGAACTGACACAAGCCGAGTTCGACGAGATACAAAGTGCCATCACCGACGAGGTGGCTCACCGTCGTGCGCGCCACGTAGTAGGCGAGGTGCAACGCACCAAAGATGCAGTGGAAGCATTGCAGAAAGGTGATATAGTGACCTTCGGACAACTGATGAACCAAAGCCACGTGTCGCTGCGTGACGACTATGAAGTGACCGGTCTGCACCTTGACACCCTCGCTCAAGAAGCGTGGAAGATAGACGGTGTGCTCGGCTCACGTATGACAGGCGGCGGATTCGGAGGTTGCACCGTTTCATTGGTCAGAGATGAGGCTATCGAACAATTCAAAGAACAAGTGAGTAAAGCCTACAAGGAAAAAACAGGTATTACACCCGACTTCTACGTAGCACAGATCTCCGATGGTGCTCAAAAGATTGAATAACAGCAGATGAGATAGACAAGAACAGGGGATAAGATAAACATCGAACCATCTATTCCAAAAACATAACTATGACAATAACATTTCAAATCAACTACAGAACGGTTTACGGTCAGTCGCTGTGCATTATAGAGAACGCCGCAGCACCGACAGGTCTCAATGCAGGTTGGACGGAAGAGCGTCCTCTCCAACTCACTTGCTATGGTACAGACTTTTGGACGGCTTCAGTGGAAGTGTCCGACTTCGTTTCCGTTCTTCAATACAAGTATGCCATTCGTCTGCAAGAAGGCGGATATATATATGAGTCAGGCAACTACCGCTGCGTTGAGTTGCGCCATACGGATAAGATTCTGACAATACGCGACTTCTGGCAAGCCGTGGACAACGACACGCCGTTCTATGCCACAGCCTTCCAAAAAGCGTTGATGCAACGCAAGGGCAAAAGCAAAAAAAGCAAGAGCAACGCCCGACATAACGTCTTCTTCCAGATGGATATGCCGCAAGTGCTGCCCACACAAGGCGTGGCTGTTATGGGTAACATACCCGAATTGGGCGAATGGGACCCTGCCAAGATGCTCGTCTTGGACGACACCGACTTCCCTGTATGGAAAGGCAGCGTGCAACTGAAGAATGCCACTTTCGTGGACTATAAATACTGCATCTACGACCTCGCTTCGGGTCAGATTGTGGATTTGGAATGGGGTGAGAACCGCCATCTGTGGGGTTGGCAGAAAGGTATGCATCTGGTTCAGCACGACCGCGCCTTCCGTCGCACACAAGCCCCCTTCAAAGGTGCCGGCGTGGCTATACCCGTCTTCTCTCTAAGAACGGAGAAAGGGTTCGGTATAGGCGAGTTTCAAGACCTCAAACTGATGGCTGACTGGGCTGCACGCACCGGACAGAAGATGATACAGACCCTGCCTATCAACGACACCACCCTCACACATACCAACACCGACTCATACCCCTATAACGCAGTGAGTGTGTTCGCCTTACACCCTATCTATATCAACATAGAAGCCATGGGCAAACTCACAGCCGCCGAGAAAAAGAAATATGAGGCGCAGAAAGCCGAGTTCAACCAATTGGACTTCGCCAACTACCAAACCGTCTATGACGCTAAGATGATGTATTTCAAGGCTCTGTACAAGCGCGATGGCAAAACCCTTTTCGCCACCGACGACTATAAGACCTTCTATGAGCGCAACCGCGAATGGCTCGACCCATATGCCAAGTTCCTCTCCGAAAGAGATAAGAACCCGCAAGCTTTCTATTGCTTCCTGCAATATCACGCCGACAAACAGTTGGGCGAAGCCGTGGAGTATGCCCACTCGCAAGGTGTGGCAATGAAAGGTGATATACCTATCGGTATCTCCCCCGACTCAGTGGATGCCTCCACCGATCCGCAACTCTTTAACCTCAACGCTTCAGCCGGTGCTCCACCCGACGACTTCTCTATCAGCGGTCAGAACTGGGGCTTCCCCACCTACAACTGGGACGTGATGGCACAAGATAACTACCGCTGGTGGCAAAGACGCTTCACCAAGATGCAAGACTACTTCGATGCCTACCGTATCGACCATATACTGGGCTTCTTCCGTATATGGCAAATGCGCAAAAGCGACGTATGGGGACTATGCGGACACTTCTCACCGGCTATGCCTTACACGATGCAAGACCTGTGGAACATGGGTATAAAGTTGGACGAAGGACGACTCACACGCCCATACATACGCGGCAACTTCTTAGGCGACGTCTTCGGCTTTGACACCGAAGAAGCCAAATCACGCTTCCTCAACACCAGAGACGGGTATGTCTATTGGTTCAAAGATGAGTTTGACACCCAACGCAAAGTGGAAGACTACTTCGACAAGGGTGAAGGCAGCACTATGGACGAGGGTAAACGCGAGAACATAAAGAACGGTCTGCTCTACCTCCACTGCGAAGTGCTGTTCGTTCGCGACCAGAAACAGCCCGAACTGCTCCACCCGCGTATCTCTATGTATCAGTCACATACGTTCAATGAGTTGTATGCTGACCAAAAAGAGATACTGATGGGCATCTACAACGACTATTTCTATCGTCGTCACACCCAGTTCTGGCGCGACTCGGCAATGCGCAAACTGCCAACTCTTATTCACTCCACCGGTATGTTATGCTGTGGCGAAGACTTAGGTATGGTGCCCGAATGTGTGCCGAGCGTGATGCACGAGTTGCAGATTCTCTCTTTGGAGATTCAGCGTATGCCTAAAGACCCCAAACGCACTTTCGCACACCCTGCCGATGCACCCTACCTCAGCGTCTGCACCACCGGCACACACGATATGAACACACTGCGTGCATGGTGGGAAGAAGACCATAATGTGACGCAACAGTTCTTCAACGAGCAGTTGGGTCAATGGGGCGAGGCACCGCGAGAGTTGTCTCCCGAACTGGCAGAGTCGATAGTCAACCAACATCTGTACAGTCCCGCCATGTGGGTCATCCTGCCGCTGCAAGACTGGCTCGCCGTGGATGGCAGACTGCGCCGACAAGACCCCAACGCCGAACGTATCAACGTGCCGGCTAACCCTAAACACTTCTGGAACTATCGTATGCATCTCACACTCGAATCACTGCTCAAAGAAGATGCATTCAACGACAAAATAAAGGCTCTAACCAAAGTACGCCAATGAAACGTTTCACCGAATATAAGCAACTTAACTTAAACGAAATAAGCCGTCAGATGACGGCACTATGGGATGAGGAACACCTCTTTGAACAGAGTATAACCTCCCGCCAAGGACACCAACCATTCCTTTTCTTTGAAGGTCCGCCTTCAGCCAACGGTATGCCCGGCATACACCATGTGCTTGCACGTACAATAAAAGACACCTTCTGCCGCTACAAGACTATGCGCGGATATGAGGTAAGACGCAAAGCAGGATGGGATACACACGGACTACCCGTGGAGTTGGGCGTGGAAAAAATGCTCGGCATAACAAAAGAGGACATCGGCAAAAAAATAAGCGTGGACGACTATAACAACGCCTGCCGACAAGAGGTGATGAAATATACCCGCGAATGGACCGAACTGACCCGACAAATGGGCTATTGGATAGATCTGGATAACCCTTATATAACATACGACAACAAGTACATAGAGACACTATGGTATCTGCTCAAAGAACTGTATAAGAAAGGTTATCTGTATAAAGGTTACACCATTCAGCCTTATTCGCCGATGGCAGGAACGGGTCTGTCGTCACACGAACTGAACCAACCCGGTTGCTATCGCGATGTGAAGGATACGACCTGCACGGCACGGTTTAAGTTGTCCGTCAACCAACAACACCCCTTAGCCGACACCCTGACCGACAACGGCAAACGCTCCGCCTATTTCTTGGCATGGACCACCACACCTTGGACCTTGCCATCAAACACAGCCCTCTGCGTAGGACCGAAGATCGACTACGTGGCAATCCTCACCGAAGAGCAAGATGTGCTCTTGCTCGCAGAGGCACGACTCAGTGCCTACCAAAAAGAATTGGGCGAGACACCAGATATCATCTGGCGAGGCAAAGGTACAGAGTTGGAAAGACTACGATATGACCAACTCTTCCCTTGGGTCAAACCCGCCACCTATGTCAAAGAGAAGAACGAGGTGATAGACCTCAGCCACCAAGCCTTCCGCGTTATCTTAGGCGACTACGTGACCACCGAAGACGGTACAGGTATAGTGCATATAGCCCCTACCTTCGGTGCCGACGACAAACGTGTGGCTGACGCAGCAGGCGTACCGGCTCTGTTCATGATAACACGACAAGGCGAGTTGCGACCAATGGTGGACTTCACCGGCAAGTACTGGCTCACCGACGAACTGAACGAAGCCTTTGTACAACAATGTGTTAACACCAACTTATACAACCGCTACGCCGGACAATATGTCAAGAACGCCTACGACCGCGAACACTTCTGGAAAGATAACCGCTATCAGGAACAAGATGCACAGAAAGCCGAGAACCTTGACATACGTCTGTGCATAGAGATGAAACAAGACGGTCGCTGCTTCCGCGCAGAGAAACATGTTCACAACTACCCTCACTGCTGGCGCACCGACACACCTATCATCTACTACCCGCTCGACTCGTGGTTCATCCGTTCCACCGCCGCACGCGACAAGATGATAGCACTCAACAAGACCATCCACTGGCAACCCGAATCAACAGGTACAGGACGATTCGGCAAATGGCTCGAAAACCTCAACGACTGGAACCTCAGCCGCTCACGCTATTGGGGCACACCGTTGCCCATCTGGCGCACCGACGACGGACAAGAAGAGAAATGTATAGGCTCCATAAAAGAATTGTTCGAAGAGATAGAGAAAGCCATAGCAGCAGGCGTAATGAAAGAGAACCCGTGGAAAAAGCACAAGGTGGGTGACTACTCCAAAGCCAACTACGCTCCCGAAGTGATAGACCTGCACCGACCATACGTGGATAACATAGTGTTGGTCAGCCACTCAGGCAAACCGATGCGCCGCGAGTTAGACCTTATCGACGTGTGGTTCGACTCAGGTGCCATGCCCTACGCTCAAAACCACTATCCCTTTGAAAACGAGACGGCTCCACGTACCGCCGACTTCATCAGCGAAGGAGTGGATCAGACACGCGGCTGGTTCTTCACACTTCATGCCATACACACCATGATAGAAGGTAAAGTGGCTTTCAAAAACGTCATCTCCAACGGACTGGTATTAGACAAGAACGGAGCCAAGATGTCGAAGCGTTTAGGTAATGCCGTTGACCCCTTCAGCGCACTGGAGAAATATGGTGCGGATGCCGTTCGCTGGTATATGCTCACCAACTCCTCTCCGTGGGAAAACCTGAAGTTCGACCCCGAAGGTGTGGACGAAGTGAGACGTAAGTTCTTCGGCACACTGTACAACACGTACGGATTCTTTGCACTCTATGCCAACGTGGACGGCTGGACCGAAAATAACATCACCAACGAGGTAAGCAGCGAGATCGACAAATGGATACTGTCGAAACTGCATTCACTCGTACAAGTGGTGACCGAGGCATATGAGACCTACGAACCGACACGCGCCGGTCGTGCCATCAGCGATTTTGTGCAGGACGACCTGAGCAACTGGTATGTGCGTCTGAACCGCAAACGCTTCTGGGGAGGCGGTATGGATGCAGACAAGAACGCAGCCTACTCCACCCTCTACACCTGCCTCAAGACCGTGGCACAACTGATGGCTCCGATAGCACCGTTCTATGCCGACCGTCTCTATCGCGACCTGACAGGCAACACCGTACACCTGAGCAACTGGCAAGAAGCCGACAACACACTCATTGACACACAACTGGAGAAACAGATGTCGCTCGCTCAACAAGCCACCTCTATGATCCTCTCACTGCGCAAAAGAGCAGAGAAGAATGTGCGCCAAGCACTACAAAAAGCCGTCATACCCGTACAAGACAAAGCCACACAAGAAGCCCTGCTTCATGTGAGCGAACTAATACGCAATGAGGTTAATGTCAAAGAGTTAGACATAGTGATGGCAGACGAGAGTGAAGTTCGATTGGTGAAGAAGATACGTCCTAACTTCCGTGTATTAGGCAAGAAAGTGGGAGCACAGATGAAAGCCGCTGCTGCCGAGATAACACAGATGACGCAAGAGCAGATAGCACAGATGGAACAAACAGGAGTATATCAACTCAACACCATCAACTACCAACTCACAGCCGAAGATGTGGAGATAGCCACTGAAGATATGCCCGGATGGCTCGTGCAAAACGAAGGACAACTGACCATTGCACTCGACATCGAACTGAGCCAAGAACTGATAGAAGAAGGTATAGCACGCGAACTGGTAAACCGCATTCAGAACCTGAGAAAGACTTCCGGTTTGGATATAACCGACCGCATCTCTATCACACTGGAAAAGAGCGAAAAGATAGAAGGCACCATAGCACATTTCGGCGAATATATAGCCTCACAAGTGCTGGCTACCACAGTGACACTTGCCGACAATATCAACTCCGACAACGTGCTCGAAATAGACGGATATACCCTCAAAATAAACTTGCAAAAAGCATAATAAAGACCACCTTTATTACGCTCAACAGAAAGCAACCTTATAAAAAACACAAGAAACGATGAAAAAGTTTTTTCAGTTTGCCACATTCTTAGTGGTAATTATCATAGCCTTTGCTTCTTGTAAGAAAGACAAAGAGATAGGTACTCGTGAGCAACTCATCGGTCGCTGGCAAAGCGGACAAGAATATCTTGTTTTCTACGACGAGGATGCCGGCGACGGTTACGCTTGGGGTAAAGAATGGAACGAGGCACAAGGCGTGCTGGAATCAGACCTCGAAGGCGAAGACTATCACGGCAACGGCTGGTTTAGATGGAAAAAAGGAGATGACTATATCCGCGTTGCAGCACAATTGAGTATAACCGAAGCCGAGGCTGCATTAGACTGGACACTCAACTCACTGACCGACACACAGATGTCGCTCGCTCAAAAAAACAAACAGTACAAAACATACAATAAAATTGCCTCGGAATGAAAAAGGCTCTGAAAATCATTGGCATTAGTCTCGCTTCTTTGGTGGGACTATTGCTGCTTATAGTAGGTATCGCTTGCTATATGGTGTTCACACCCAAGAGGTTGACACCTATTGTGAGCGATGTGGCAGCTGACTATCTGACGTGCGAACACGAACTGAAAGAGGTTAATCTCACTTTCTTCCGCACCTTCCCCTATTTCGGAGTGGAGGTGAAAGGTCTGTTAGTGAAAAACCCCACCGAAGGAGCACCGTCCGACACTGTACTCTATGTGCCTGATATAGTGGTGGGTGTGGATATCAAACAAGCCATCGACGGACATATCATCGTCAAAGAGTTCGCACTGAACGACGTGGAAGCCAATATCTACATCGGTGCTGACGGACAGACCAACTTCGATGTTCTCCGTCTTCCTGCCGACACAACAGAAGAGACCGACACCACAGCCGGCAGTTGGCAACTGAAATCCATCAAACTGGAAGAACCGCTGCAAGTGGGATTGAGCAAAGTGGCTTTCATAGATGAGAAAGACAGTCTGTCAGCATCCTTACTCACCACACGTCTCACCTTAGCCCAATGGCGACAAGGCTACCAATTAGACCTCACTGCTAACGGTGTGTCTTGCCGTATGGGTGACACTCAATGGGCTGACAGTCTGCAACTCACACTCTCTCTGCCCGTCACACCCACCGACGACACCTACCAACGGATACAGTTAGGTGATGTGAGTCTCGCCATCAACGAGTTCGCTATCGCCTTAACAGGTGACATAGCAGCCGACGACTGGACTAAAGGCGGCTACGACTGCAACCTCACACTCAACACCAATCCGTGGCGCATATCATCGGCTATAGCACTACTGCCATCACAGTATCAGTCGCTTATACCCAAACAGATAGAGGCGGACGGAACAGTGAGTTTGGAGGCTCAACTAAGCGGCAGATACGACTCCGTGTCTATGCCTATAGCCAACGCAAGACTCCGACTGACAGACGCTGCCGGACACTACGACCTCAAAGTGCTGCCATATAACTTCGACGACATACAAGCCGACATACAAGCCAATGTCAATCTGAACGACAAGAGTCAAACCAACCTCACCGTTCATCGTCTCTATGCGCGCACAGGTGAGACTTCAATAAACGCCAAAGGTACTGCCACCAATATCCTCAAAAACAGCAAAGAGATAGCACTCGGCAACCCCGTTTGCAACCTCACAGCCGACCTCAAAATGCTACTTGCCGATGCCAACTACTTCCTGCCTAAACAAGAGAACACAAAAACAGCAGTGGAAGGAACAATGACCGGCAAAGTGTCCGTACTGACCACACTAAACGACATAACAGAACAACGGTTTGAGAAAGTGAAGATGAATGGCGACCTCACTATCAACGGTTTGGATGCCATCTATACCGACTCCATCATAGCCAAAGCCGAACAGTTGCATATCCTCTTCTCCGCTCCTCGCAAACAGCAGAAAGAGAAAGCCGATATACTCAGTGCCGACTGCCAAATGGAGATGCAGACCGTCAATGCCAGGTTGCTCGCACAAGATATCAATGCATACATAACCAAAGGAACGGTGACAGCAGGTATCGAACTTAACAGAAAAGACACCACACAGTTGCCTACCATTGATGCCACCTTGCATTTAGGTCATATCAATGCCCGTATGGATACCATCAAAGCCATTGCCGATGCGCTTCGCGGAACAGCACATATAGAAGGTGTAGGCAAGAAAAAGAGCATACCTCGCCTGATAGCCTCTCTGTCAGCCGACACACTCAACGCCGCTATGGGACAAGGACTGAAAGCAGCCACCGGCAAAATGTCCATCGAAGCAGATGCCACCTATCGCAAAGAGGCTGACAATATTTTGCTCAAATGGAATCCACGCATACGTATGGACCTCAAAAACGGTACTACCGACATTGCTGCACTCGATGTTCCGTTAGATATACCACGCATACGATTCAACTATTCCAACCAACTGTTCACTATCGACACCAGTCACATCGTGTTAGGCAATTCCGACTTCTCCCTCGCCGGCGAAGTGAAGCAACTGGGCAAATGGCTGCGTAAAGAAGACGAACTGCTGGGCGACCTGCGCTTCACATCCAAACATACTGACGTGAATCAGATAATTGAACTGGTCAACAGCTTCACAGCCGACAACGACAGCACAAGCGACAAGACAACAAAAAAAGAAGTACAGACCGACTCCACCAAAAAAGCCGAACCCTTCATCGTACCGCAAAGAGTCAATCTGCAACTGCTCACCGTCATACGCTCAGCCGACATCTTCAACGAACACCTCAAAAACGTAGGCGGCAAACTGTATATACAAGACGGTAAACTCATACTCGAAGAGATGGGCTTCATCTGCGAAGCAGCCAAACTGCAACTGACAGCCATGTATCGCACTCCCAGACGTAACCATATATATGTAGGTCTGGACTATCACATGGTGGACATCGACCTGCAACAACTCATATCTATGATTCCGCAATTAGATACACTCGTACCTATGCTCAAATCCTTCCGTGGCAAAGCACAGTTCCATATAGCAGCGGAGACATACGTCAATGAGAAATATGAACTCAAAACATCCACCCTCAGAGGCGCATGCTCCATAGAAGGTAAAGACCTCGTACTCATCGACGGAGACACCTTCCGCAAGATGTCGAAGATACTGATGTTCTCCACCAAAACGGAAAATAAGTTCGACAGCATCTCCGCACAGATAGTGGCTTACAAAGACCAAGTGACCGTCTATCCCTTCTGCGTCAGTATCGACAACTATATGGCAGCCCTCGGCGGTACACACAACCTCGATATGACGTTCAACTACCACGTCTCACTGCTCAAACCGCTGTACATAGGTGTGGATGTAGGCGGCAGTATCGACAACCTCAGTATCAAACCTGCCAAATGTCGGTACGCCAAAGACTTCCGACCAATCATCCGTCGCGACACCGAGACACGCTCCGCCGAACTGAGACAGATGGTGTCAAGCAGCCTGAAAAAGAACCTGAAGATAACCGGCGAATAAACCTACAATCAAACAAAGATATGAAACAACTCTTTTTAACCTCTCTTGCAGCCATGACACTCATCGCATGCACGCAGCAAAACCCTCTCCTGACCGAGACGAAGACTCCCTACGGCGTTCCCGCTTTCGACCAATATGAGTTGAAACACTATATGCCTGCCTTCGAAGAAGCCATCAAAGTGCAAAAAGCCGAAATCGAGGCTATCGTAACCAACCCTAACGAACCTACCTTCGAAAATACTATCGTAGCCTTAGACCGCGCAGGCAGCCTGCTTGACAAAGTGAGCAGCGCCTTCTTCAACGTGCTGGAAGCCGACGGCAACGACCAAATGAACGAGATAGCCAACACCGTCTCTCCTATGCTCAGCGAACTCAACGACGGCATAGTGATGAACGAAGTGCTGTTCACACGAGTAAAAACTGTTTATGACCAACGTCTGTCACTCAACCTCACACCCGAACAGTTGCGACTAACGGAAGAAACCTACCGCTCTTTCGTCAATAACGGCGCTAACCTCAGCAAAGAAGACAAAGCACGACTGACGGAAATAAACCAAGAGTTGGCTGTCCTCAGCCTTAAGTTCGGACAAAACGTGGTGGCAGAGACCAACAACTACCAACTCTTCATCACCGACGAGAACCGTCTGGAAGGACTACCCGAAAGTGCCAAAGCCGCCGCCAAAGAAGAGGCTAAAGCCGCAGGTAGAGAAGACGCTTGGCTCTTCACACCCAAACGCACCAGTTTCACACCCGTACTGCAATATGCACACGACCGCGAACTCAGACGTGAACTGCTGATGGCATACACCACACGCGGTAACCACGACAATGAATATGACAACAAAGCCATCATCAACCGCACTATGCACCTCAGAGTGGAAAAAGCCAAACTGTTCGGCTTCAATAACCCCGCCGACTATATCCTCGCCTCATCCGGCAGCATGGCCAAAGATGCAAAGACAGTGGACAACTTCCTGCAATCCGTTTGGCAACCAAGCCTGCAAGCAGCCAAAAAAGAAGCAGCCGCTCTGCAATCACTGCTCGATAAAGACCTGCCCGGCGAAAAACTGCAACCTTGGGACTGGTGGTACTATGCCGAACAACTAAGAAAAGAGAAATATGCCCTCGACGAAGAAGAAATAAAAGCCTACTTCGTACTGGACAACGTTCGCAACGGCGCTTTCCTGCTCGCACATAACCTTTATGGTCTCAACTTCGAGAAATTAGACAATATGCCCGTCTATAACCCCGAAGTGGAAGTGTTCCGCGTTACCGATGCAGACGGTTCACTCATAGGTATTCTCTATACCGACTACTTCCCAAGAGCAGGCAAAAGACCGGGTGCTTGGATGAACGACATCTGCCACCAATATGTGGACGACCTGGGCAACGACCATCGACCCGTCATCATCAACGTAGGCAACTTCAATAAACCTACCGCCGACCAACCTTCACTCCTCTCTATGGACGACGTGGAAACACTCTTCCATGAGTTCGGACACGCTCTGCACGGACTGATGTCGAAAGCACACTACAAATCACTCGCCGGTACTGCCACCCCACGCGACTTCGTCGAACTGCCTTCACAGTTTATGGAGAACTTCTGCTACGAACCGCAAATAATGCGCACCTACGCCTTCCACTACCAAACAGGCGAAGTGATGCCAGACGAACTGATAGAAAAAATCAACGCAGCCGCTAAATTCAACCAAGGCTTCGTGGAAACAGAACTGCTCTCCGCTTCCATCCTCGATATGGACTACCACGAAATAGACAATACCAACGACTTCGATGTCAATGCCTTCGAAGCCGCCTCAATGGAAAAAATGCAAATGATACCCGAAATAATCGTTCGCTACCGCTCCACTTTCTACAACCACATCTTCACCACCGGCTACGAGGCTGGATACTATAGTTATACATGGTCGGCAGTGCTCGATGCAGACGCTTTTGCTGCCTTCAAAGAGACAGGCGACATCCTCAACCAAGACGTGGCTAAACGCTTCAGACACATGCTCGAACAAGGCGGTACACGTGACGCAGCCGAACTGTACATCGAGTTCAGAGGAAAAGAAGCCGACCCGCAACACCTGCTCCGACGAAAAGGATTCATAGATTAACCTTATCACAAAAGATTCATAGATTAACCCTAACATGGAAACGTTCATTTCCTATATACTGACATGGCGACTGCCGGCAGGACTGCTTATCGCAGCCATAGGCATTATGCCTATACGTCACGCATATAGGTTGGTTCGTACAGGTGATATAAGACAGAAAGGGGCTGTTGAGGAAATGTTCCTCAGCAGCCTCTTTGCCGCCCTCGCAACAGCCGTCTATACCCCACTTGGCATAACTATTCCCGTCACATGGCTTTGTTTCCGACATAAACGACTGATTAACACCAAAGGATTCCTCGCTTCAATGATTGCCATATTAGTGGTAGCACTATATTACGGTATATACCTTGTCCTGTCAACGCCGTAAGATACGAAATGCGACATTATACGTAGTGCCATCATTTTTCAGCAAAAAATATTAGCGTCTAACCCGTTGAGAATCAAAAGCCGTTCTACTTTTTAACAAAAAAAATTGCGCTGATATTTGCACAATTGAAAAATCCGCCTTACCTTTGCACCCGATTTCCGCTAACGCCTCTATAGCTCAGTTGGTAGAGCACTAGATTTGTAATCCAGCGGTCGTTGGTTCGAGTCCGACTAGAGGCTCAAAAACAGAGGACTTTGAAATGGTGAGAGCAGACAATAGCAAATGAGAAAAACGAATTTGCACTTGTCAAAATAAAAACCTATCGGGTGTGTTCCAGAGTGGCCAAATGGGGCAGACTGTAAATCTGCTGTCTTTCGACTTCGGTGGTTCGAATCCATCCGCACCCACAAACTTTCGGCTCAAGTCAATCGTTGAGCATCGCAAACAAAGTTCGGCGATAAGGCAAGCAAAGGCTTTTGCAAAAACAAAATCAAGCCTTGCTGGTTTTTTGCGGAAATAGCTCAGTCGATAGAGCACTAGCCTTCCAAGCTGGGGGTCGCGGGTTTGAGTCCCGTTTTCCGCTCAACAATATGCTGCTTTAGCTCAGTGGTAGAGCGCATCCTTGGTAAGGATGAGGTCCTGAGTTCAACTCTCAGAAGCAGCTCACTCTTAACAGCAACACAAGGAAAACTATGTCTTTTCGTAAGGCATAATGTGTTGTGAATAAGCAGTCATTATTAAGTAAAAACAACATTTTTGTTATTAACGTTAATAAAACAAATTGAATTATGGCAAAAGAGAAATTTGACCGTTCGAAACCGCACGTTAACATCGGTACTATCGGTCACGTTGACCATGGTAAAACCACTTTGACCGCTGCTATCACCCAAGTGCTGGCTAAGAAAGGTCTTTCTGAGATTCGTTCGTTCGATTCTATCGACAACGCTCCTGAAGAGAAAGAGCGTGGTATCACCATCAACACCGCTCACGTTGAGTATCAAACAGCTAATCGTCACTACGCACACGTTGACTGCCCGGGTCACGCCGACTATGTAAAGAACATGGTAACTGGTGCTGCTCAGATGGACGGCGCTATCATCGTAGTTGCTGCAACTGATGGTCCTATGCCTCAAACACGTGAGCACATCCTGCTCGCACGCCAAGTGAACGTTCCCCGTCTGGTTGTATTTATGAACAAATGCGACATGGTGGACGACGCTGAAATGCTTGACCTTGTTGAGATGGAAATGCGTGAGTTGCTCTCATTCTATGAGTTCGACGGTGACAACACTCCCGTTATTCGCGGTTCTGCCCTCGGCGCACTGAACGGTGTACCTGAATGGGAAGAGAAAGTGATGGAGCTTATGGATGCAGTTGACAACTGGATTCAACTTCCTCCTCGCGCTGTCGATAAACCTTTCTTGATGCCTGTTGAAGACGTGTTCTCAATCACCGGTCGTGGTACTGTTGCCACCGGTCGTATTGAAACCGGTATCATCAAAGTGGGTGACGAAGTGCAAATCATCGGTCTGGGTGCAGAAGGTAAGAAATCAGTGGTTACCGGCGTTGAGATGTTCCGCAAACTGCTCGACCAAGGTGAGGCTGGTGACAACGTAGGTCTGTTGCTCCGCGGTATAGACAAAGACGAGGTTAAACGTGGTATGGTGATCACTCACCCCAACGTGGTTAAACCTCACGAGGAGTTCAAAGCTTCTGTTTATATCCTGAAGAAAGAAGAAGGTGGTCGTCACACTCCGTTCCACAACCACTATCGTCCTCAGTTCTACATCCGTACTATGGACGTTACCGGTGAGATCACTCTGCCCGAAGGCACTGAGATGGTAATGCCTGGTGACAACCTCGAGATTCAAGTTAAGTTGATCTACCCCGTTGCTTGCTCCGAAGGTCTGCGTTTCGCAATCCGTGAAGGTGGTCGCACCGTAGGTTCAGGTCAAATCACCAAGATCCTTGACTAATTTAAGGGTAAAACTGTTCAGAGCCACACATTGGCTCTGACAGTCTTACGGAAGTCCTCCAATGGTAGGAGAGCGGTCTCCAAAACCGTTAATGTGGGTTCGATTCCTGCCTTCCGTGCTTGTTACACAAGACATAGCTTCCATTTGGCTTTGACACTTGTCAAGGTTAAATGGTTTGTGTTGCAAAAGACATTGCAAACGAGAAAAAATCTACGGATATGAAAATACTAGAAAGCTTTAAGGAATCTTACAATGAGTTGGTTTATAAGGTAAGTTGGCCTTCTCGTCAAGAGTTGTCACAGAGTGCGGTAGTGGTGTTAGTTGCTTCCATTATACTCGCCCTCATCGTACTGCTTATGGACCAATGTTTTGAGCATTTGATGACGCTAATCTACGGTTTGTTTTAAGCATCAGGTTTAAGCATTATGGCAGAGAACAAATTCAAATGGTATGTACTTCGCGCCATCAGCGGCAAGGAGAACAAAGTGAAAGAGTATATCGACTCGGCTTTGGTCACTTCGTCGCTCTTCCGCGAGTATGTTTCTCAAGTACTGATTCCAAAGGAGAAAGTGGTTGTTCTTCGTGGCGGCAAACGCACAGTGAAAGAGCGCAACTTATATCCCGGCTACGTTTTTGTTGAGTGTGACCTCAAAGATGAGAGTTATCCTCTGCTTCGCAACATCCCCAATGTGCTTGGTTTCTTGAGCGACGACCGCACCTCTTATAAGGCTGCGCCCGTTTCACAGGCAGAAATCAACCGCATAGTTGGTAATGTTGAGGAATCAGAGCAAAACGTTAAAATGGAAGAGACCTTCCTCTCCGGCGAGAAAGTGAAGGTAGTGGATGGTCCTTTCAACGGTTTCAACGGCGTGGTACAGGAAGTGTTGCAAGAAAAGCACAAAGTGAAGGTTGTGGTCACTATTTTCGACCGACAGACTCCTGTAGAGCTTGGTTTCAATCAAGTAGAGAAAGAGTAGGAGGCATTTGTTACGGGCCGTTGGCACTACTCGGTAGTTTTTAATTACTAACAGGCGAGAGTTGCGAAAGAAGAAATATTCAGGCAACGTCAGTATCGCCAAAACTATTACAAAAAACATTATGGCAAAAGAAATTGCTGGATTCATTAAGCTCCAGATTAAGGGTGGCGCAGCCAATCCCGCTCCTCCGGTAGGACCTGCATTGGGTTCTAAAGGTGTGAACATTATGGAGTTCTGCAAACAGTTTAATGCCAGAACGCAGGACAAAGCAGGTAAGGTATTGCCTGTTGTTATCACTGTTTATTCTGACAAGTCGTTTGATTTTGTTGTTAAGACTCCTCCTGTAGCCGTTCAGCTTATTGAGGCTGCCAAGATTAAGGGTGGTTCAGCCGAGCCTAACCGTAAGAAAGTGGCTTCTATCACAGAGGAGCAGTGCCGTCAGATTGCTACTGATAAGATGGTTGATCTCAACTGTTTCACAGTGGAGAGTGCTATGAAGATGGTGGCAGGTACAGCACGTAGTATGGGTATTACCGTTAAATAACTTTTAATCTTTTCTTACAATTATGGCAAAACTTACAAAGAAACAGAAGCTTGTTGCAGAGAAGATTGAAGCAGGTAAGCTCTACACGCTGCAAGAGGCAAGCGCATTGGTGAAAGAGATCACCACAACGAAGTTTGATGCATCCGTTGACATTGACGTACGTCTTGGTGTTGACCCGCGTAAAGCCAACCAGATGGTTCGTGGCGTGGTTAGTCTGCCCAACGGTACAGGTAAAGTGACCCGCGTATTGGCATTGGTAGGTCCGGATATGGAAGCCGCTGCTCGTGAAGCAGGTGCTGATTACGTAGGTGTTGATGAGTTCGTAGAAAAAATCAAAGGCGGTTGGACAGAGTTTGACGTTATGATCACTCAACCCCAATATATGGGTAAGATTGGTGCATTAGGTCGTATTCTTGGTCCTCGCGGCTTGATGCCTAACCCCAAGAGCGGCACTGTAACACAAGAAGTGGCAAAGGCTGTTAAAGAGGTTAAGCAAGGTAAGATTGACTTTAAGGTGGACAAGACCGGTATCGTTCATGCTTCCATCGGTAAGGTTAGTTTCACTCCCGAGGCAATAGCCCAAAACGCTCAAGAGTTCATTCAGACTATCATCAAACTTAAACCTGCTGCCAGCAAGGGTACGTATATCAAGAGCATTTATCTCTCCAGCACAATGAGTAAAGGTATCAAATTAGATCCCAAAGCAGTGGAGTAATTTAATAACGTGAAAAGACTATGAAAAAGGAAGATAAAAACGCTATCATTGCTGACCTTCAAGAGAAAGTGGGGCAATATGCTCATTTCTACTTGACCTCTATTGAGGGTCTGAATGCAGAGAAGACGAGCGAGTTGCGTCGTCAATGCTTCAAGAACGACATCAAACTGATTGTAGCCAAGAACACCTTGCTTAAGAAAGCATTGGAGGCACGCGGCGTTGATGCACAACTCTTTGAGGCTCTGAAAGGCAACACCGCACTTATGTTGAGCAACACAGGTAATGCACCTGCCAAACTCATCAAAGAGATCCTGAAGAAAGAGAAGAACAAAGAAGGTGTTAAACCCGAACTGAAAGCCGCTTACGTTGAGGAGTCCGTATATATGGGCGCACAGAACCTTGACCTGCTGGCTGCTATCAAGTCGAAGAACGAACTCATTGCTGATATTGTGGCTCTGCTGCAATCGCCGATGAAGAACGTACTTGGCGCACTGCAATCAGGCGGCAACACTATTCACGGTGTTCTTAAAACTCTCGGTGAAAGAGCCGAATAAACCAATCAACAAAAAAGCAGTTATAGAGAACTGCAAAAACAAACATTAAAAATCTTATAAAAAAATACAATCATGGCAGACGTAAAAGCTATTGCTGAACAATTGGTAAACCTTACTGTAAAGGAAGTTAACGAACTCGCTCAAGTACTGAAAGAGGAGTATGGTATTGAACCCGCTGCTGCAGCTGTTGCAGTTGCTGCTCCCGCCGCAGGTGGTGAAGCTGCTGCTGTTGAAGAGAAGACATCATTTGATGTAGTTCTGAAAGCCGCAGGTGCACAAAAACTGCAAGTGGTTAAAGCCGTTAAGGAGCAAACCGGTCTTGGTCTGAAAGAGGCTAAGGACATCGTTGATGCAGCCCCCGCTACCGTTAAGGAAGGTCTTGACAAAGCAGCTGCTGAAGCTCTGAAGAAAGCACTCGAAGAAGTAGGTGCTGAAGTAGAGTTGAAGTAATAACTCACCTTACTACCACCCGCAAGTGGTAAATAGGTTTAGATCCCTAAGTGGGGTCTAAACCTTTTTCACTGAAAAGACCTAATTTTTAAATATGTTAAATATTTAACAAAAGACAGCAATAATTGTTAAAGAAAATTAAATAACAATGGCTACAACTCCCGCAACTCAAAGAGTCAACTTTTCGGCAATGCAACAGCAGTTTCCGTATCCTGACTTTTTGGACATCCAACTCAAATCTTTCCGCGAGTTTTTTCAGATAGGTTCGACTCCCGAACAGCGTCGTACGGAAGGATTATATCGTGTGTTTATGGAGAATTTTCCCATTGCTGACACGCGTAACAATTTTGTTCTTGAGTTTTTAGACTACTATGTTGAGCAACCTCACTATTCGATAGAGGAGTGTTTGAAGCGCGGCTTGACCTACGCCGTTCCATTGAAGGCTAAACTCAAACTCTATTGCACCGACCCTGACCACGAGGATTTTGACACTGTCATTCAAGACGTATTCTTAGGTGCCATACCCTATATGACCGACAAAGGTACATTCGTCATCAACGGAGCTGAGCGTGTTATTGTCAGCCAGTTGCACCGTTCACCCGGTGTGTTCTTCGGCACATCGATGCACTCTAACGGCACCAAACTGTATTCGGCACGTATCATTCCTTTCCGCGGTTCATGGATAGAGTTTGCCACCGACATCAACAAGGTGATGTACGCATATATCGACCGTAAGAAAAAACTGCCTGTCACTACCCTACTCCGCGCTATCGGATATGAAAGCGATAAAGAGATATTAGACAGTTTCGGTCTGGCAGAAGAAATACTCTGCACCAAAGAGACACTGAACAATGCCATTGGCAGAACATTAGCAGGTAACGTACTCAAATCATGGTCGGAAGACTTCGTGGATGAGGACACCGGTGAGGTCGTTTCCATCGAACGTAACGAGATAGTGATTGAGCGTGAGACGGAACTGACACCTGAGATAGTGGAACGCATCTTAGAGACCGGCACCAAGACTATCCTGCTTCACAAACAAGAGGCACGTGAAGGTGATTTCTCTATCATTTTCAATACTTTGCAAAAAGACCCTGCCCACTCAGAGAAAGAGGCAGTACTATATATCTATCGTCAGTTGCGTAATGCAGAGCCTGCCGATGATGCCACGGCACGTGAGATGATACAGAACCTGTTCTTCTCCGAAAAACGTTACGACTTAGGTACCGTTGGTCGTTATCGCATCAACCGCAAACTGAAGATGAACATCCCGGCAGAGACACGTGTGCTGACCAATCAAGATATCATTGAGATCATCAAATACTTGGTTCAACTCATCAACTCCAATGCCGAGGTTGACGATATCGATCACCTCTCCAACCGTCGTGTCCGCACCGTAGGCGAACAACTCTTCAATCAGTTCGGAATAGGTCTGGCACGTATGAGTCGCACCATCCGTGAGCGTATGAACGTGCGTGATAATGAGGTGTTTACTCCTACCGACCTTATCAATGCCAAGGCTATCACCAGCGTTATCAACACCTATTTCGGTACGAACGCCTTGTCGCAGTTTATGGATCAGCAGAACCCCTTGGCAGAGATCACTCACAAGCGTCGTATGTCAGCGTTGGGTCCCGGCGGTCTGAGTCGTGACCGCGCCGGCTTTGAGGTGCGTGACGTACACTACACTCACTACGGTCGTCTCTGCCCTATTGAGACACCTGAAGGTCCGAACATCGGTTTGATATCGTCGCTGTGTATATACGCCAAGATCAACGACTTAGGTTTCATTGAGACTCCTTATCGCAAGGCTGAAAACGGCGTTGTCAACCTCAATAACGATGAGGTTATGTATATGACCGCAGAGGACGAGGAAGATATGACAGTGGCACAAGGTAATGCACCTCTTGACACTAACGGTAAGTTCATACGCACGAAGGTTAAAGCGCGTTACGAGGCTGACTTCCCTGTTGTATCACCAGACAAGATTGACGCGATGGACGTATCGCCTTCGCAGATTGCTTCTATTGCCGCAGCACTTATTCCGTTCTTGGAGCACGATGATGCTAACCGTGCGTTGATGGGTTCGAACATGATGCGTCAGGGTGTGCCGTTGCTGCGCCCCGAAGCTCCTATAGTAGGTACAGGCATTGAAGGACAACTCATACGCGACTCTCGCACACAGATAGTGGCAGAGGGTGAAGGTGAGGTCACTTACGTGGATGCCGACATCATTCGCGTTCGATACAACAGAAGCGAAGAGGAAGAGTTCATCTCCTTCGAGTCGGCAGAAAAAGAGTATAAGATGCCTAAGTTCCAAAAGACCAACCAGAACACCACTATCGACTTGCGTCCTATCGTGCGCAAAGGTGACCACGTGGTAGCTGGTCAGATAATGACCGAAGGTTTTGCTACAGAGAACGGAGAGTTGGCATTAGGTAAGAACCTCAAGGTGGCATATATTCCTTGGAAGGGTTACAACTACGAGGATGCCATCGTTCTTTCCGAGCGCATCGTACGCGAAGACATGTTCACCTCCGTTCACGTGGTGGAACAGTTGCTTGAGGTGCGTGACACCAAGCGCGGTATGGAAGAGTTCACCGCTGATATACCAAACGTGAGCGAAGAGGCAACCAAAGACTTGGACGAGAACGGTATCATCCGCATCGGTGCTCATATAGAGCCGGGCGACATCATCATAGGTAAGATAACACCTAAAGGTGAGAGCGATCCTTCGCCTGAAGAGAAACTGCTCAAAGCCATCTTTGGTGACAAAGCCGGCGATGTGAAAGATGCATCACTCAAAGCCAGTCCGTCACTGTCGGGCGTTATCATCGACAAGACTATCTACTCGCGAGCAATGAAAGATCGCAAGCAGAAGTTGGAAGACAAAGAGCGCATCGCTCAAATGGATGCAGCCTTCTCCACCAAAGCCGAAGCATTGCGTAACCTGTTGCTCGATAAGTTGGCTACCCTGCTCAAGAACAGACAGTCGCAAGGCATAGTGGATATAGTAGGTACAGAGATCATTCCTAAGGGTACTATCATCACTCGCGAACGTCTTAATCAGATTGATTATCAGACAGTGATGCTTTCTTCTTGGACGAGCGACGAACATAAGAACGATTTGGTTACCCGTTGCGTGATGAACTATCTGGCAGAACTCAAAGAGCTGGAAGCAGCCCTCAAACGCGATAAGTTCAATCTCACTATCGGCGATGAGTTGCCTAACGGTATCATACAGATGGCTAAAGTGTATGTAGCCAAACGTCGTAAGATCCGTGTAGGTGATAAGATGGCAGGTAGGCACGGTAATAAGGGTATAGTAAGTAAGATTGTCCGCGTGGAAGATATGCCGTTCTTGGCAGATGGTACTCCGGTTGATATAGTGCTTAACCCGCTTGGTGTGCCTTCACGTATGAATATCGGTCAGATCTTCGAGGCTGTTCTTGGTTGGGCAGGTAAGGAGTTAGGCGTTCGCTTTGCTACACCTATCTTCGACGGTTGCACGCTTGACGACCTGAACGACTGGACCGACAAAGCCGGACTGCCACGCGCCGGTAAGACACAACTCTATGATGGTGGTACAGGTGAAGCCTTCGACCAGATGGCAACAGTCGGCGTTACCTACTTCATGAAGTTAGGTCACATGGTTGACGACAAGATGCACGCTCGTTCTATCGGTCCTTACAGTCTGATTACTCAACAGCCATTAGGCGGTAAAGCACAGTTTGGTGGTCAGCGTTTCGGTGAGATGGAAGTATGGGCATTAGAGGCTCACGGTGCAGCACACGTACTGCAAGAGATACTGACAGTTAAGTCCGACGATGTGACTGGACGCGCACGCACCTATGAGGCAATTGTCAAAGGCGAACCAATGCCTACTCCGGGTCTGCCCGAATCACTGAACGTACTGCTTCACGAATTGCAAGGTTTGGCATTGTCCATCTCTATGGAATAACGACAACCTATAATAATATCAATGTCAAACCTAAAGATTGAATTATAATACTATGGCATACACAAAGCAAGAAACAGCAAAACGTACCGGTTTCACCAAGATTAGCATTTCGTTGGCATCACCCGATGAGATCTTACAGAATTCCAGCGGTGAGATTTTGAAACCTGAGACAATCAACTATCGCACCTATAAGCCGGAGCGCGACGGTTTGTTCTGCGAGCGCATTTTTGGTCCTACCAAAGACTATGAATGTCACTGCGGCAAGTACAAACGTATTCGCTATAAAGGTATTGTGTGCGAACGTTGCGGTGTGGAAGTGACCGAGAAAAAAGTGCGCCGTGAGCGTATGGGACACATCAAGTTGGCTGTACCCGTAGCACACACATGGTATCTGCGTTCACTGCCAAGCAAGATGTCGGCTCTGTTGGGCATACCCACAAAGAAATTAGACTCTATCATCTACTACGAGCGTTATATAGTGCTCCAGGCAGGTGTGATGGAAGGCAAAGAAGTGGGAGGCGAAGTGATCACCTATAAGACATTACTTGACGAAGACCAATACCTCGATATCATCAACAGTCTGCCCGAAGGCAATGATATGTTGGAAGATACCGACCCCGAAAAGTTCATCGCTAAGATGGGTGCAGAGGCTATCTACGACTTGTTGAGCAAGATCGACCTTGACCAACTCAGTTATGACCTGCGCGCTCAAGCCAATAAAGACGGATCGCAACAACGCAAACAAGAGGCTTTGAAACGCTTGCAGATAGTGGAGGCTTTCCGTTCGTCGAAGAGCAAGAACCGTCCCGAATGGATGGTGCTGCAAGTTATTCCCGTCACCCCTCCAGAACTGCGCCCGTTAGTGCCGCTCGATGGTGGACGTTTCGCCACATCCGACCTCAACGACCTCTATCGCCGCGTTATCATCCGCAATAACCGACTCAAACGATTAGTGGAGATAAAAGCACCGGAGGTCATCCTGCGCAACGAGAAACGTATGTTGCAAGAGGCTGTTGACAGTCTGTTCGACAACTCAAGAAAAACAACCGCTATCAAGTCGGATGCCAACCGTCCGTTGAAGTCATTGAGCGACTCACTCAAAGGTAAACAAGGACGTTTCCGTCAGAACCTGCTCGGTAAACGTGTGGACTATTCAGCCCGTTCGGTTATCGTGGTCGGTCCGGAACTGAAGATGCACGAGTGCGGTCTGCCTAAAGATATGGCAGCCGAACTGTACAAACCGTTCATCATCCGCAAACTCATTGAGCGCGGATTGGTTAAGACCGTTAAGTCAGCCAAACGTATCATCGACCGCAAAGACCCCGTCATCTTCGATATCCTCGAACATGTGATGGAAGGTCACCCCGTCCTTCTGAACCGTGCACCGACACTGCACCGACATGGTATATTGGCATTCCAACCACGTATGATAGAAGGTAAAGCCATTCAGTTGCACCCCTTAGCATGCGCCGGATTTAATGCCGACTTCGACGGTGACCAGATGGCAGTGCACTTGCCTCTGAGCAACGAAGCCATACTGGAAGCACAACTGCTGATGCTCGGCTCACATAATATCCTCGACCCTGCCAACGGTAATCCTATCACCGTGCCCTCACAAGATATGATTCTCGGATTGTACTACATCACCAAACCTCGTACAGGTGAGAAAGGTGAAGGGTTCGTCTTCTATAGCCCCGAAGAGTGCTTCATAGCACTGAACGAAGGACGCGTGGATATACATGCCAATGTGCGCGTACGTATAGAAGGCAAACTCGTAGATACCACACCCGGACGCGTGATGGTTAATCAGTATGTTCCGCAAGAGGTTGGCTATCAGAATGTAACACTGAAGAAAGGTGCAGTGAAAGATATCATCTCCAAGGTTATTAAGACCTGCGGTGTGGCTCGCACAGCACAGTTCCTCGACGATATTAAAGACCTCGGCTATAAGATGGCGTTCAAGGGCGGACTGTCGTTCAACCTTAACGATATCCTTATCCCTGAGGAGAAGACCGACTTAGTGGCTAAAGGTAACCAAGAGGTTGAGCAGATCACCGAACTGTATAACTTCGGTGAGATGGGCGACGACGAGCGTTATAACAACGTGGTCGGTGCATGGAACAAAGTGGATGCTGCCGTTACCGAAGTGCTGATGAAGCACATGCAGGAAGCAGACCAAGGGTTCAACTCCGTATATATGATGATGGACTCCGGAGCCCGTGGTTCGAAACAGCAGATCAAACAGTTGGCAGGTATGCGTGGCTTGATGGCTAAACCTCAAAAAGCCGGTGCTGCCGAAGGTCGTCAGACCATTGAGAACCCTATCTTGTCGAACTTCAAGGAAGGATTGAGTGTGCTGGAGTACTTCATCTCCACTCACGGTGCTCGTAAAGGTCTGGCTGATACAGCGTTGAAGACTGCCGATGCCGGTTATCTGACCCGTCGTCTGGTGGATGTCAGTCACGATGTTATCATCACCGAAGAGGACTGCGGCACCTTGCGCGGATTGACAGCACGTGCCATCAAGCAGAACGACAACGTGGTGGCTACACTCACTCAACGTATATTAGGACGTGTCAGCGTTCACGACATACACGACTTGGACGGTAACCTTATTGTGGCTGCCGGCGAAGAGATACGCGAAGCCGCTTGCGAGGCAATAGAAGCAGCAGGCATAGAAGAGGTGGAGATACGTTCCGTCTTGACCTGCGAGGCTAAACATGGTGTTTGCGCTAAGTGCTACGGTCGCAACCTCGCCACACGTCAGATGGTACAACGAGGTGAGGCGGTCGGCGTGATAGCAGCACAAGCCATCGGCGAACCCGGTACACAGCTCACTCTGCGTACCTTCCACTCAGGTGGTGTGGCAGGTAACGCCGCTACTCAAAACACCTACGCTATACCACGCGACGGACGTATAGAGATAGACGAACTGCGCACTATCACCACCGACAACGGAGAAAAGATTGTCGTTAGCCGTCTGAACGAGATGCGACTGGTGGATCCTACCACCGATGTCGTACTCACCACCTTCAACATACCATACGCTTCCAAACTGTTCGTCACACCTGGTGAGGAATATAAGAAAGGTCAGATGGTATGCGAATGGGATCCGTATAAAGCTTCATTGGTGGTTGAGACTGCCGGTAAACTGCAATATACCGATATCATCGAAGGTGTTACTGCTAAGACTGAAGTGGACGAACAGACAGGTAAGAAAGAGGTGCATATCACCGATTCAAAAGACAAGACGAAATTGCCAATGGCTCATATCCTTGATGCCGAAGGTAATATCCTTCGCTCTTATAACCTGCCCGTCAAAGCGATGTTGGTACACCCCGATGGAGCCGATGTCAAAGTGGGTGACAACCTCTTCACACAGACACGTTCCTTCGGTACGGCAGGCGATATAACAGGCGGTCTGCCACGTGTAACCGAACTGTTTGAGGCTCGCAACCCGTCTAACCCCGCTATCGTAAGTGAGATTGACGGTGAGGTAAGTTATGGAGGTATCAAACGCGGTAACCGTGAAGTGACCGTCACCTCACGCGCCGGAGATGTGAAGAAATACCTCATCCCGCTCACCAAACAGATTCTCGTGCAGGAAGGCGACTATGTGCGTGCCGGTGTGGCTCTGTCTGACGGTGCTATCACACCCGACGACATACTCGCTATTCAAGGTCCGACTGCCGTGCAAGACTATATCGTCAACGAAGCACAATCAGTCTATCGCCTGCAAGGTGTGGAGATCAACGATAAACACTTCGAGATCATCGTTCGTCAGATGATGCGCAAAGTGGAGATCTTAGAGCCCGGAGACACACGTTACCTCGAAGGACAGATCGTGGACAAACTGGACTTCCTTGAGGAGAACGACCGTATATGGGGCAAACGCGTGGTGGAAGATGCCGGCGACAGCGAAGTGCTGCACGAAGGACAGATTGTCACCGCACGCCGCCTGCACGACGAGAACTCGTCACTGCGCCGCAGAGATAAGAAGTTAGTTGAAGCACGTGAAGCCAACTGCGCTACCGCTAAACAGATACTACAAGGTATAACACGCGCCGCCTTAGGTACCAAATCGTTCATGTCAGCAGCCTCCTTCCAAGAGACAACGAAAGTGCTGAACGAATCGGCTATCCAAGGACGCGTCGATAACCTCGAAGGTATGAAAGAAAACGTTATTTGCGGTAACCTCATCCCGGCAGGTACAGGTTTGAGAGCCTTCCAAAAAATGAGCGTACATAATGCAGAGGAATATGCTGCAATACAAGCAGCAAGAGCCGCCGCTGAAGCAGCTTTAGACGAAGACTAAACAACGCACTTCAACACTAACAAACACCAATGCTTAAAAAGGTATCTATATAACAACCAATGATTAAGGCAATATAAAGACCAACATTTTAATGCAGAAGGTGAATAATAAAGAGCCGCTCCTTGACGGAGCGGCTCTTGCTATAGGGGTGGCGGCAGAGAACCCCTATTATAGTCGGTCGCCACTGCAACCATTTTCGTATTTTTTTTTGTTTCGCCGCCACCCAAGGGAAGTAAATGTTAGTGAGTAAATGTTAGTTACTGCGTAC
>JAFSTB010000008.1 GCA_017450685.1 Paludibacteraceae bacterium | reverse complement strand
TATTTGATTTGATTCATAAGTAGATATGTTTTTATCCACAAAGTTATCAATTCAAATCCGTTCGCACAAATGATCCGTATAACGAACTAATTTTCAATAAGTCAAAGAACTCTATCTTAATTTTTAGTGGACACTAATGAAACTTTATCAATAACAAACCGATTGGAAGAATCAAATATGCGCTGGTTTAATTCCGCCAACGGGTTATTCCTTATCATATTGTATTGTACAAAAGTGCCTGACCTACAAATGAGTCAGGCACATAGGGTGAAAATGTAATCTTACGGGACTGCCGCGTAAAGAGTATTGCTATTGCATTAAGTCAGACAATGTTATTTCGTTCTGCACAATGCTGATATGCGAGTTCGGCTTCAAGCCGTATGATGTTACCATTGTCAGCCGTAGCGACTTTCGCTGTTCGGCATACTTCATAAACTGATTCAGACGATTCTCTATTCGTTCACGCTCTTGGCGGGTCATTTCGTACTCTTGACGGCTGTATTTCATTTCGCAGATATTGACAGCACGGTCGGCACGGTCAATCACCATATCTATTTGCGCTTGCCGTTCAGCGTCTTTGGGTGTCCGCCACGAATAGACCTTCGTCTGTATGCCGGAAATGCCCAATGCGCGCTTTATCTGCTCTATATGGTTAAGACACAGCATCTCAAAAGCAAGCCCCGACCAAGTGTTAAACAGCGGACTGAGTTGCGAATGAAGCCAAAAATCGGGGTCATGATACTTGTTCTTCTCCACCACCGAATGTATGAAATGACATAGCGGGTCGGTCAACTGAAAAATCGTCTGCCTGCGAAGACCGTTATAGTCCTCAAAGCGGCGTATGAAACCACATTTCTCCAATTCGTCCAAACGCTTGCCGAACAGGGCATTGTTGTTCAGTTTGGTCGCCTGCAAAATCTCAGCGCGCGTCAGTCCTTTGCCTTTGGCGGAAAGACTGTCGATAATCGCCACATAATCGTCGGAATGAAGGAACAATGAACGAAAAAGATTATCTTTCTCGTTCCTCAGTTCGCCGGTTGGAGCAAAGAACAGTCTGTCAATGTTTTGCGCCACACTCTGCTTTTTGTCCATCAACGACATATAGTAGGGTATGCCGTCGAAAGCCATATAGAAATCAGCCACTTCCTTATCGCTATACCCGAAATGCATAGCAGAGAAATACTCCCTACATTCTTTCAGCGTAAAGGGCTGTATTAACATCTCGTGCGTTATTCGGTTATGCAGTCCGCCGTGACTGTTAATCACATTGTCAAGCATCCACGAGGCGGCACTGCCACAGACAAACAATTTGATGTCCTGCCGGGTCGATGCCCATGCATTCCAAAAATGCTCAAACGCGGGAAGGAAATGCGATTTGGGTGTATCTATCCACGGTAACTCATCAAATAGTATCACTTTCTTCTCGCTCTCCACTGTTTCCAAAAATAGTTCCAACTGAACGAATGCTTCCTGCCAGTTGCCGCTCATCTGTGCCTGCGGCATCTGTTGGCGCAATGTCAGATTGAAGTTCAACAGTTGTTCTGTGCCTGTGCTATTCGCCAAGCCTGTGAAAGAGAAACAGATACGGTCTTTCAGTGCTTCACGCAACAGAAATGTTTTTCCCACGCGTCTGCGACCATATACCGCCACAAACTCCGACCTCTCACTTTCGATATACTGCTGTATCAAACGACTTTCATTCTCGCGTCCGAAAAGTAAAGTATTCATAATGTGCTATTTTTTGATTAAAAGTGCTTCAATATGAAAAAATTATTATTATCTGTTTTTATCATAAGTTGCGGACAAGAGTGTCCGCGTTCCAAGTGTGCTGCAAAAGTATATGTTTTGTGGCATTTGAGCAAATAATCTTATTAAAAAGTGCTGAAATCAGTACTTTTTATAGTTATTTGAGCATAATATGGTTGCTTTTCACTCTATGTACAATACGTCAAAGGTCGCTTTGTAACTGCGTGTTGGTTACTTCTTATCTCCGCTTCGCTCCGAACGATCGGCAGAGCCGTGTGTGTTAGTGAGTGAATGTTGGTTTGTGGTTCGTGTGTCGTTGTAATAACCGTTTTGATGTTTTACAAATAATATAGATGTTCCGCAAACCATTTTAATCTTCCATAAAGAAAATTGATCTTCTACAAACCATTTTAATCTTCCACAAACAATAATGGTTGAGACAGTAGCCCCAACCATTTTATGTTTACAACGGCAAAAGTATAATCCTATTCCGCTAACCTGCTCTTTGAACATCAATACGCGATATTGTCTCCTCAATCGCCTTACTCGTTGAGCGGTATAAATTATCCTTTTGACAATAAATATAGGTGCTCGAAAGCACCTATATATAATACAACCTGCAACAACGAAACTGACGTTTTTCGTCATTACAGGTCTTTTAGGGGTTACTTTCAACGGCAAAGGTAAGGCTCTATTTTTAATTGTGCAAATATTTGTGCAAAAAAGATGGAAAATTTTATGAAAACATCAAATAATTCTTACTTTTTGCTACCTGTTCCCTTTTATTTTTTATCAAAATGCCAATCAACTCACATAATAAACCAACAGCCGTTCGGAATGCCGAACGGCTGTTGGTATGGAATTGGAAAAATTTTCTTAGGCGCACATCTGACCGATATTAACGCCGAGGAAATAGATGATAACGATGAAGAACAGACCTACTGTCAGTGTGGCAAAGATGCAGCCGATGATTTTTATTCGTTTGAGCCAAATGGTATTGCTCCAGCCTATTGTTTGCAGAGCCGACCAAACGCCGTGTGAGAGGTGGAACCATAGGGCGCAGAGCCAAACGATATAGATTAAGCAGTAGCAGATGCCGCACCAGCCGTCGGTGAACAAATCTGTGACGATAGCGTTGCCGTTCTGCGGGTCAAACGTCGAAGTCTCAATACCGGTAAGTTCGGCAAACTGCATCTTGTACCAGAAATTATAGAGGTGCAGCACCAATCCTAAGATAACGATGATACCTAAGGCGAACATGTTCTTAGAAGCCCAGTCAACACCTTCTTGTCGTGCTTCCACAGCGTAGCGGTCGTTGCCGCGTGCAGCGCGGTTTTGAATGGTGAGAATAATAGCGTAGGCGAAGTGTACCAGCACACCTAATGCCAAGATGGCTGTACCTACCAATGCGTACCAGTTAGCACCGAGCATTGCACATATCCAGTTGTATGCCGACGTTCCAAAGATGTCGTCAATAACCAAGCAGAGGTTCATTGACCCATGGAAGAGCAAGAAAAGAACTAAGAATAAGCCGCTGACGGACATCACTAACTTACGGCCGATAGAAGAATCTTTTAACCACATAGTATTTGTTGTTTTGTATGTTTACTTTTTTGCTTACTGCAGCCTCTAATCAAGAACTTGCAGAAAAGTCGCGCAAAGGTAGGCACTTTATGCTGAATTACCAAAAAGAAAGGGTGAAAATATTGAATTTTGTCGGTAAAAACGATAATTCGCCTAATGTTTATGGTGTTTCTATTCGTCAATACGTTGCTGATAGTGGTAGTCGGAAAAGTCTTTACCTCTGCGGTCGTCATCTTCCGTGTCGCTGTGTGTATGATGCCATTTGAACAGTTGTTTACCTTTTTGCCACCATAGCATTAGCAGGTAGCCGAAGAGCATACCGCCTAAGTGAGCGAAGTGAGCCACATTATCGCCTTCTATATGTGAGAAGCCTGCTAATAGTTCGATGACGGCATAGATTATCACAAACGTGCGAGCGCGTATGGGTATGGGCAGGAACAGCAGGAACATCTTCACATCGGGGAAGAGCCATCCGAAGGCGAAAAGGATGCCGAACACCGCACCGGAAGCACCGATGGTAACTACCTGATTAGTATAGTTTAATGCCACAGTTGCAGCGGTATATTGAGTCAGCAGATGTTGTATATGCAGTGCCCAAACCGTCTCTTGAACGATGGCAGCACCGATGCCGCAAACGAAGTAATAGACGAGGAACTTGTTCGTACCCCATTCTCTTTCAAGCACAGGTGCGAACATCCATACGGCAAACATATTGCAGAAGATATGGCTTAGGTCGGCATGCATGAACATATATGTGACGGGTTGCCAAAAGTGGAAGTCGGAAGCAGTGACATAATGCAGACCGAGCAAAGCAGAAAGTGAGATGTGGTATTGTCGAAACAGTATGTCGGCAAGCCAAAAAAGAAGGTTGATAAGCAATAAATGGCGTGTTGCCGTGGGCAAATTGCGAAACATAAGGCGGAATTTTTAGAAATTTATATGTAAAATGACATTTTTTTACAAAAAAAAGATATTTTTTTAGCAAAATGTTTGTATGGTAAAAAATATCGCGTACCTTTGCAAGCACTCCAAGCAATTTGTGTTCGCAAAATGATAAATTGTTTGCATAACTTAAAATAACAATATTGTTTTACTTTTTAATTTTCATTCTGTATGAATAAGTCTGAACTCGTTGCTGCTATTGCAGCTAAGGCCGGAATGACCAAGGTGGCTGCTGCCGCTGCTCTTGAAGCTACTATTGACGCTATCGCTGAATCAATGCAAAAAGGTGAGGCTGTTCAACTCATTGGTTTTGGTACTTTCCAAGTAGTGCAAAAAGCTGCTCGTAAGGGTATCAATCTTCGCACTAAAGAGACTATCGAAATTCCCGCACGTAAGGTGGTTAAGTTCAAAGCAGGTGCTAAATTGGCTCTCTAATTGGTTATTTGCTGTATATCTATCGGCTCTTGGCTTTTTGTCAGGAGTCGTTTTTTATGTTGTTCTGTTTTCCGGTTGTGGTTGTGCAATGGCGAACAGACTGATATGGCAGCCGCGACATATATCAATGGCATTCATGGCGGCGAGTAGAGTGCTGCCGGTGGTCACTATATCGTCGATAAGCAGCAGGTGCTTATGTGCGAACAAGGCTGGTTGCTTTACCTCAAACACATCTTTGACGTTCTCTTTTCTCTCTTTTCCGCTTTTGAGGGCTTGTTTGGGGTTATTGCGCACGCGGAGCAAGTTGTCGTTTACAACTGGCAGACCGGTCACTTCACTTATGGCACGGGCTATGTATGCGCTCTGATTATAACCTCTTTCTCTCAGTCGTCGCGGGTGAAGCGGGATAGGAACGAGCAGGTCAATATTGTCAAAGAAGTCGGATTGCATCCACTCTATTGCAGCCTCTTTGCCCAACTGATAAGCCAGTTGCGGTTGTTCGTGGTACTTGAATTGTTCCACTATATATTGCACTGTGCTGCCTTTGCTGTAATGAAGGAACGCTCCTGCTCTTACCAATCGTCGGTGACGATAAAAGAGGTCTTCCATTCTGTTGTTGCGTTGCGCTGCATGTTCTGTTCGCGGCAATAGCCTAAGGCAGGTGCGGCATAGAGGTTGACTTTCAGTTGCCGGCTCAATGGTCTCAGTGCGTTTGCCACAGATAGGACAACGAGTGGGAAAGAGTGCCGAGCCTACATAGTCCAAAAACCGTGCCACAGTGTCTGTTATCATACCTAAGCAGGCTTCACTATGTTAAACAAACCGTCCGGTTATGCTCTCCGGGCACGCTCTTACCTCATCTAATGTGCCTTGTACCACCACTTGTCCGCCGTTCTTACCACCTTCGGGACCCATATCCACTATATAATGGCAGGCTTGTATGACATCAGGGTTATGCTCAATGACGATAACGGTATTGCCGCGTTCCACCAACCGTTGCAGCACATCCAGCAGAACGCGTATATCCTCGAAGTGCAGACCGGTGGTAGGTTCGTCTAATATATATAAGGTCTTACCTGTGGCAGGTCGTGCCAGTTCGGCGGCTAACTTCATTCGTTGGCTTTCGCCTCCGCTCAGTGTGGTGGACGACTGACCTAACTTGATATAGCCCAGTCCCACCTCTTGTATGGTTTTTATCTTGCGCAGTATATGTGGTTGACTCTCAAAGAACTCCACGGCTTGATTGACCGTCATGTCGAGTACGTCGTATATGGTTTTGCCTTTGAAGCGCACTTCTAATGTCTCTTTGTTGTATCTCTGTCCTCCGCATGTCTCGCAAGGCACATAGACATCGGGCAGGAAGTGCATCTGTATGGTTTTGTATCCGTTGCCGTTGCAAGTCTCACATCTGCCGCCTTTGGCGTTGAAGGAGAACCTGCCGGCTTTCCATGCTCTGATGCGTGCTTCGGGCAGTTGTGCAAACAGTTCGCGTATGTCGGCAAAGACGTTAGTGTAGGTGGCAGGATTGGAGCGTGGTGTACGACCGATAGGCGATTGGTCAACGGCTATCACTTTGTTAATAAGGTCTATACCTTCTATGCTGTCGTATGGTAGCGGTTCGGTGAGAGAGCGATAGAAGTGTTGGCTTAGTATAGGTAGCAGCGTGTGTGAAATGAGCGACGACTTACCGCTGCCTGATACGCCTGTCACGCCTATCATACAGCCTAAGGGGAAACGCACGTCCACGTTCTTGAGGTTGTTGCCTTTGCAGCCGTGAAGGACGATGGCGGGTTGTGTTGTTTGATTAAAGAGAGGAGCGTCGTTGTTGGTCTGTGTCGTCTTTTCGCCGTTGAGGTATTGTGCTGTCAGTGTGTGAGTGGAGAGCAGTGCGGCAGGTGTGCCTTGAAAGAGTATCTTGCCACCTAGCCGACCTGCATAAGGACCTATATCCACTATATAGTCGGCTTGTCGCATCATCTGTTCGTCGTGTTCGACCACGATGATGGTGTTACCCATGTCGCGCAACTGTTTGAGCGAGTCGATGAGACGTTGGTTATCGCGTTGGTGCAGACCAATGCTGGGCTCGTCTAATATATACAGCACATTGACGAGTCGTGAACCAATCTGTGTGGCGAGTCTGATACGCTGACTCTCACCGCCGCTGAGGCTGTCGCTGGATCGGGAGAGGGTGAGGTAGTTGAGTCCGACTGATAGCATGAATCTCAGTCGTGAGGCTATCTCTTTGCATATAGGTTCGGCAATGCGCCGCTCTTTGTCTGTCCAATCGGATATGTCTTGTGTGTTGAGCGACTCAATGAAAGCGAGCAGTTCGTCTAAGTCCATAGCACTCACTTGGGCGATGTTCTTGCCGGCGATGCGAAAACTGAGAGCCTCTTTGTGCAGCCTTTGTCCTTTGCATTCGGGGCATTCGACCCATTCGGCAGTCGTCTCTTCCTCTTCATTGTCAGAGGTGTATGTCAGCAGGCGTTGATACCAGTCGTCTGCGTGGATGATATCGTCTAATTCGGACGGTTGGCTTTGGCTTGTACTCCTCACCTTGCCTAATCCTTTGCAGCAGGGGCACCAGCCTTGAGGCGTATTGAAGGAGAAGGTGTGTGGTGCAGGGTCTTGATAACTCAGTCCGGTGGTCGGACACATTAGGTGTCGCGAATAGTAGCGTGTCTGTTGTTCCGTTGCTTGGGCTTTGTCAATGAGCATAATGCCGTTGCCTAAATCCATGGCTTTGTCAATGGACTGTCTAAGGCGTTTGATGTCTTCTTCCGTCGCGTTGTCGGTGATGCGTAGTCTGTCCACCACCAACTCGATGTTGTGAGTGCGATAGCGGTCCACTTTCATTCCTTGCACCATTTCTTTCACTTCGCCGTCCACTCTGACGTACATATATCCTTTCCTGCGGTAGGTGTCGAAGAGTTCTTGGTAGTGACCTTTTCTTCCTCTTACGAGCGGTGCTAACAGCAGTATGCGTTCATTGGCATAGTCGGTAAGGATGAGTTGTTGTATAGCCTCGTCGGTGAAGTGCACCATTTTTTCGCCTGTGTTGTATGAATAGGCGATGGCGGCGCGAGCGTAGAGCAGGCGCAGGTAGTCATAAACCTCCGTCACAGTGCCAACGGTGGAGCGCGGGTTGCGGGATGTGGTCTTTTGGTCGATGGAGATAACCGGACTCAGACCTGTTATCTTATCCACGTCGGGTCGTTGCATCGTACCTATATAGCCGCGTGCGTAGGAAGAGAAAGTGTCTAAATAGCGGCGTTGTCCTTCCGCGAAGAGGGTGTCGAAAGCCAACGATGACTTACCGCTGCCGCTCAGACCTGTGATGACGGTCAGACTGCCGTGAGGGATACTGACATTGACGTTCTTAAGGTTGTGGACACGTGCGCCGGTGACTTCTATATATGTCTTGTTTTTGTTCATTATGCGGGTTGCTTATTCGACGTAAAGCACTAATCCTTTGAGATATTCGCCTTCGGGGTGGTAGATGTTGATAGGGTGATCGGCACCTTGGTGCAGTTGATGTAGTATGCGCACTTGTCGTTTTGTTTCAGCGGCGGCGGAGAAGACTGCCAGTCGGAAGGAGTCTTTGTCGATGGCTTGTGAGCAGGAGAAGGTGAAGAGCAGTCCGCCTTTGCGTATCTGTTGCAGGGCTTTGGCATTAAGGCGTTGGTAGCCTCTCAGTGCATTGCGACGTGCATCTTGATGTTTGGCGAAAGCGGGAGGGTCAAGTACTATAAGGTCGTAACGGTCTTGTATATCAGCCATATATCGGAAGGCTTCTTGTGCGAAGGCTTCGTGTCGCTTATCTGACGGGAAATTGCGTTCCACGTTGGCTCTCACTCGCTCAACGGCTCTTTCGCTTACATCCACGGAGTGCACTAACCGAGCACCGCCGCGCAAGGCATAGACGGAGAAACCGCCTGTATAACAGAACATATTAAGCACATCTTTGCCTTGTGCATAATGTTCCAAGAGAGCACGATTGTCCCTTTGGTCGAGGAAGAAACCGGTTTTCTGTCCGCCTTCAAAGTCAATGCCGAACTCCAGTCCGTTCTCTTTTGCCCAATGTTGTCCGTTTTCATTGCCTACGAGCCAACCTGTCTTGTCGCCTTCCAACTGTGCTTTGAAGGGTAGGGTGTCATCGGACTTATAATAGACGTTCTCTATGCCTATGTGGCAGTCGGTCAGTGCTTTGGCTATCTCGAAACGAGAGCAATGCATCCCCACCGAGTGGGCTTGCATAACAGCCGTCTTGCCATAAACGTCAACCACTAACCCGGGCAGCAAGTCTCCTTCGCCGTGTACCCAACGCCACATGGTGTTTTGTTCGGTTATCAGTCCGGCGGCAAGTCGCACATTATATGCTGTTTTGAGTCGTTGCAGCCAAAAGTCGGAAGGCAGTGTGTCGGTGCCGAATGCCAGCATGCGAACGGCTATAGAGCCTACTTGAAAATGCCCTATGCCTAACACCCGTCCCTCGGATGAGCGGACAACAACCACCTCTCCTTCCTTTGGTTCGCTGTGAGGATAGTGGTGAGGAAGGATGATTTTTTGTATTGCACCGGAGAAGACCCACGGGTGGAAGCGCAAGAGCGACTCCTCTTTCTTTGGCTTGAGAATAACGGTAATCATAGGTAGGTGGAAACTTATTTGTCGGCGGTCTGTTGTCGTTGTGCCAGCAACTCTTGTTGGTGTTGTTTTAGTCGCTCTATGTCTATGCGTTTAAGTTCTTCCACTTGCTTGGCAGGAAGTGTTTGTGTTTGCTTCAACTCTTTGTAGATGAGCAGTGTAGCCCAAGCGTCGGTGGAAGCATAGCGTGCTTGCGGGGGTGTCAGTTGAGCGTTCTCCCAATTGGTTAGTTGCTGACTCTTGGATATTTTTTTGCCGAAGCAGATGGCAAAGATTTTTTGCAAGCCGAGATCCAAAATCCCGTAGTTTGCCACCATCTTCTGTATGTCCACACAGTTGCGTGGTGTGAAGTTGCGCAGTCGTCTCAGTCCGCTCAAGTCATCCTTAAAAGCCAGTCCGACCTTGCGTATCTTCGGATTGGAAAAGACTTCCGTCAATTGCTGCGGCATACCTATGACAGACAGCCGGAAGAGATAACATCTCTGTTCGGTGGCTATTTGTACAAGCGCGGTAGGGTGGTGTACGCCGCGCACAAACGACGGACGAGCCTCAGTATCAACGCCCAACAGCGGTTGTTGCAGAAGATAGTCAACAGCCTCATCCACCTCCTCCGCTTTCTGAACAACAAAGACCTCACCATTAAACTCCGCCAAGGGCATCCAATGAATGAGATCTTTTGATATATGGTGTATAAAAGTATTGGGCTTCATATTGAGCAATAACGCTATTAGGCTGAAAATCCGCGCAAAGGTAGTGTTTTTTTTGCGTATTGACAAATTTTTTGTATCTTTGCGGCGCAAAACGGTAATTATACAATGGCTAAATGGCTATATGATAACTTAAGCAAAGGCCGGCAAAGGGGTATGCAACTCATAGGTGTTGCTATCGTTCTTATCTTTGTTTCTCTGGTCTTTACGCCTGTTTTCATCTATGAATGGGTTGAACAAAACCGCCTTTGGCTGATGTGGGCGGAGATAAGTCTGTTGCTCGTGGAAATAGGTCTGCTGTGGAATAATGTTCACTTGCTCAATCACAAAATCAATATGCTGCAAACAGAGGAAGCGGTGGAAAACTCCCTTCACCATGACCGCTACCATTTCTATGATGAGAAAGGTGACTTGCGGCTCGTGGTTGATGCCGCTAATCTTTATTATTTGGAGTCAGCCGACAACTATGTGATGATCCATTATATGCATTTGGGCAAGATGGAAAAGATGATGATTCGCAACACTCTTAAGAACATCGAATGGCGTTTTCGCGGCAAAGGGTTGGTGCGCTGTCACCGCTCTTATTTGGTTAATATACGCAATGTTCAACTCTTCCGCCGTAGCGAAGGAGAGATATTGCTCGACTTCGGAAACGAAAAAATACAACCCATACCCGCCGGCAAATCTTATCAGGAAAATGTGTTGGCACATTTCTCCGCATAAAACGGACATTTTTGCATAATAACTGCTAATAAACATATATTATGAAGATTATCAATCTCTCGGAGCAGCCCTCTCTGCTGCAACAGTTTCTCTTGGAGATACGCAATCGGAATATCCAGACCGACAGTATGCGTTTCCGCCGTAATATAGAACGCATAGGTGAAGTGATGGCACTGGAGATAAGCAAGACCCTCAATTATCGTAATGAGCAGATACAGACACCGTTAGCCTCTATTCAAGTGCCTGCCGTCACCGATAAGATTGTTCTCGGCACCGTTCTGCGTGCAGGCTTGCCTTTCCATAGCGGTTTTCTCAATTATTTCGACCATGCCGAAAACGCTTTCGTCAGCGCCTATCGCTCATATACCGATGAAGCACATACACAGATTGCCATCACTTGCGAATATAAGGCAGCACCCGACCTCAATGGCAAGACACTGTTGCTGGTCGATCCGATGTTAGCCACCGCCGGCAGTATGTATGCCGCCTATCAGTCGTTGCTCGACAATGGTACACCCGCTCGTATAGACATAGCCTGTGTCATTGCCACACCCGTCGCCCTCGAATATCTCAAACAAGTAATGCCCGAACAGACCACCGTATGGTGCGCCGCTATCGACCCCGTACTCAACGAACAGAAATATATAGTTCCGGGTTTGGGCGATGCAGGCGACTTGTGTTACGGCGACAAACTGTAAACGGCGATGCACACTTTACGGCGTTTAGGCTTATATGCACCCGCTATCATTGTAGCCCTTGCCATACTCTACTTGTCATTGCTACGGGAGGTGCCTTACCGCATACCCGCCTTTAGCGGCTACGATAAGTTGGCACACGCACTTTGCTACGCGCTGCTTGCCGCACTCTTTACCTTTGGCAGGTATAAGGATAAAGCCGTAGGTTGGACCTGCACGTGGCTCGTCATTGTAATTGTGTCGCTTTACGGGGGTGCAATAGAACTGCTGCAACAGTATTGTTTCCCGCCGCGAACAGGCGATTGGTGGGATTGGGCGGCAGACATAGCAGGTGCAGGCATAGGAACACTTATTATCTTTCTTCTATGGACAAACAAAAGACCATCAACGACATAGCCTTCTCTTTGCTCTATCGCAACCGGACAGCCAAAGGACATCAGGTGCTGGCTCATTACGGTTCGGCGCAGGAAGCCTTCAAGCATATAGACGAACCGTCTGTAGAAGCCTGCTTCAGGCAAGCAGAGAAAGAGTGGCAGTTCGCAAGCATACATAATATACAGTGTAGTGCGCCCGACGATGACACTTATCCTCTTCGCCTCAAGCAATGCCCCGATGCACCGCTTATGCTCTACACCAAAGGCAATGTGCAACCTAACACGGGTAAGTTCGTTTCAGTGGTAGGTACACGTGCTTGCACCGAGAGAGGCAAAGACCTGACACGACGCTTTGTGCTCGACTTGGCTCGCCAAGTGCCGGATATAACGATAGTCAGCGGCTTGGCTTACGGTATCGACATTGCAGCACATAGAGCCGCACTCGAAGCCAATATACCTACACTCATCGTTGTCGGACACGGTATGGACCGTATCTATCCTGCAGTACATCGACAAGAGGCTATACGCTCGTTGGACAAAGGGGGCATACTGACAGAATACACCAGCGGCACCGACCCCGACAGGTACAATTTTGTGGCGCGCGACAGAATAATAGCCGGTTTGGCAGATGCCGTTGTTGTGGTAGAGTCCAAAGACCGCGGCGGTTCACTGATAACAGCACAGATGGCTCTCGACTACTCACGCAACCTCTTCGCCTTCCCCGGTCGTGTTCAAGACGAGACATCAAGCGGATGCAACTTGCTCATTCGCGACCAAAAAGCGGCTCTCATCACCTCTGCCAATGACCTCGTCAGAGCCATGATGTGGCAAGCCAACACCGAACCCGTACAAACGGAAATAGCCACCTTGCTTGAAGGTATGACCGATGAGGAAAGCCAAATAATCAACCTCTTACAACAGAACGAAGACGGCGTACACGTTAATAATATCCTCGCCGAGATGTCGCTCAATTACTCCCAACTCATCTCCACTTTGACGATGATGGAGATGAAAGGATGGGTGAAGAGTATGCCGGGAGGTGTCTATCGTTTGTGTAGTTAAAGACAAAAAAAGATTGCGCAAGATATTGCTCAATGAGAAAATTTCCGTAATTTTGCAGCGCGAAAGACGAAAAGAATGTATATTGCTATTTCCGGAAATATAGGTGCAGGTAAGACCACATTGACAAAAATGTTGGCACGTTACTACGGTTGGGAACCACGCTTCGAAAGCGTCGGCTTCAATCCCTATCTGCAAGACTATTACGCTGATATACCGCGTTGGTCGTTCTGCCTCGAGACCTATTTCCTAAAAGAACGGTTCAAAGATATGCTTGCCGTGATGAACAGTAAGCATACCATTGTGCAAGACAGAAGTATCTTTGAGGGGGTGTATGTCTTCGTTAAGAACAACTACCTGCGTGGCGACCTTAGTCAGCGCGACTGGGATACCTATATGGAACTCTTCTCGCTTATGCAGCGAATGATGAGGCTGCCCGACCTGATGATCTACCTGCGCAAGTCTGTGCCTTCGCTTATCAAGCAGATACAGAAACGCGGCAGAGAGTATGAACAGACGATGCAGATTGACTACCTCAAAGACCTTAACGACCGTTACGAGGAGTTCATCTTCAAGCAATATAAGGGTAGGGTGTTAGTGGTGGAGTCGGACGATTTGGACTTTGAGAATAATATGGAGGATTTTCGATCCATCATCAACCGCATTGATGCAGAACTCTTCGGTCTCTTCTCCGCCCAAAACAATAACACCTGATAAAACTTTCAACTTTCAACTATAAAACTTCTCTCAACTCTAAACTCCCAACTCTAAACTCTAAAAACCATGCATATAGCCATTGCCGGAAACATAGGTAGCGGAAAGACGACGCTTACCAATATGCTTGCCAAACATTACGGTTGGACACCACGTTTCGAGAGTGTGGACTTCAACCCCTATTTGGAAGATTTCTACGCGGATATGTCACGCTGGTCGTTCAATCTGCAAGTCTATTTCCTTAACAAACGTTTCAAGGATGTGGTGGATATATCTCAGTCGGACGAGTATATTATCCAAGACCGCACCATCTACGAGGATGCGCGTATCTTCGCTCCCAACCTCCATGAACAAGGGTTTATGTCCGACCGCGATTTTGACAACTATACAGACCTATTCAACCTGATGATGACGTTGGTCAAGATGCCCGACCTGATGATCTACATACGCTCGTCCATACCTAACCTCGTGGCGCAAATACAGAAACGCGGACGTGAATACGAAGCCAGTATGCGTATCGACTATCTGCAAGGGCTCAACGATAAGTACGAAGCGTGGATAAAAGACTACAAAGGCAGACTGATAATAGTGGATGGCGATAACGTGAAGTTCGCACAACACCCTGAACATTTTCAGTCAATTACCGACCGTATAGATGCCGAACTGTTCGGACTCTTCCCCTTTGAACAAACACACCAGACAGGTAAGGAGATTCAATGATAAGTCGCTTTATCGACTATATTGCCGTCGAAAAGAAATATTCGCCACGTACAGTGGAAGCCTATCGCAGCGACCTTTATGAGTTTTGCGAGTGGCTCGGCACGGATGCCGACTCTTTCAATCCCGAAAAGGTGAGCGAAGAGGATGTCAAAGAGTGGATTATTCATCTGATGGAGACGGGCGGCAATGGGAAGAAAAACTCGCCGAGAAGCGTCAAACAAAAACTGTCGGCTCTGCATTCCTACTATCGCTTCCTGTTGCGAGTGGGAGCAGTAAAGAAAGATATAACCTTGCGTGTACAGACACCTAAGTTGGACAAACCTTTACCTGTCTTCTTCAAACCCCAAGAGATGCGTGCAGCCACGCAATGGGACGACGAAGCCGATGACAAAGAGAGTATGCGCGACTGCCTGATAATAGAAATGCTCTATCAAACGGGCATGCGTCAGGCAGAGTTGCTCAACCTCAAAGATGACGACATTGATACGACACAGAAACAGATACGCATCTTCGGTAAAAGGCGCAAACAACGAATAGTACCCATCGGTGACGCTCTGTGCCGACAGATAGAAGAGTATAAACAGTCAAGAGATGCCGATATTGGTACGTTTTTTGTCCAATGGAAAAAGGGCGACAACGCCGTACCGTTGACCAAAAGCAAACTGTACAGCATAGTGAGAAACCGTATGGGAGAGGTGAGTACACTAAAGAAACACTCTCCGCACGTGTTAAGACACACCTTTGCCACCACTATGCTTAACAACGGTGCCGACATACGCTCTATCCAACAACTGCTCGGACACGCCTCACTGGCTGCAACACAGGTTTATACACATACCACCTTCGAACAAATAAAAAACATCTATAATAAGGCTCACCCCAGAGCCCGACAAACACCAAGGGAGTGATCCTCCCTCATTGTCTAACCCTAAACAGTAAGCGTATGAAACTAAACATTCAAGCAGTGAACTTCGACATCGCCGAACGCCTGCAACACTACATCGAGAAAAAAACGCGTCGTTATGACAAACTGCTGCCTGCCACCGCTGAGATAGTCATCCGTATGACAGTGGTCAAACCCGAAACCAACCTAAACAAAGAGACACAGATACGCGTTATAGGTATGGGAGCGGAGATGTTCGTGGAAAAGACTTTCGACACCTTCGAGCAAGGTATAGACGAAGGCTTGGAAGCCATCGACCGTCAAATAGAGAAACAGAAAGACAAATAAGATGAGACATTTTCATACCGCTCTGCTTTGCCTTGCAGCACTGCTTATGTGCGCGCAAGGCAAAGCAGAAGTCAAACACTTGACCACAGCCGAGTTCAAAGACAAGATCTTCGACTATTCGAAAAATAAAGAATGGTCATATCAAAGCACTAAACCATGTGTGGTGGATTTCTACACCACTTGGTGCGGACCATGCAAACGACTGGCTCCCATAATGGACAAACTGAGCGAGACATACAAAGGCCAAGTCGATTTCTACAAAGTGGATACAGAGCAGGAAAGAGAACTGGCATACGTGTTCCAAATAAACAGTATCCCGCAGGTGTTGTATGTGCCGGTGAAAGGTAAACCCACCTTGCTCAAAGGACTATACCCTGAAGAGAATATAGTGCAGATAATCGACGAACTGTTGCTGGGCAAAAAGCTGCAACAAGAACAATAACTTCTTAATTATCTACTCCCGTGCATATAGAATTTATCTTATTGGTATTGAGTCTGTTGTTCTTCGCTAGTATCTTCACTGACCGTATAGGCAACAAGTATGGTGTTCCGGCACTGCTACTGTTTTTGGTGGTGGGAATGTTATTCGGTCCGGAAGGTTTAGGCAAATGGATGACAGAGAACGGTGAAGGTCTGATCACCTCTATCTCTATTGGTAGTGCGCAAGGTATCAGTACGGTAGCATTGTGCGTCATCCTTTTCTCCGGCGGAATGGACACTAAGTTGGCAGATATAAAGCCCGTTTTAGCACCGGGTGTCACTCTGGCTACATTAGGAGTATTGTTCACCTGCATCATATCCGGCATTATCATCTATTATGTTTTTGGTTGGCTTCACGCCGTCACCACCGTAGGATTTACCACCTCGCTCTTGATTGCAGCCACTATGTCGTCCACCGACTCGGCAAGCGTCTTCTCCACCTTGCGCTCCAACGGCATACACCTCAAACATAACCTACGACCACTGCTCGAATTAGAGTCAGGTGCCAACGACCCGATGGCATATATCTTAACCGTCACTCTGATAGGGATAGTGACCGCCACACATGCACCCGTGTCAGGCTTGGAGATAGCACAAGATATTGTTATACAGTTGATAGTGGGCGCGTTTATGGGTTTTGCCTTGGGTAAGACGGCTGTCGCTCTTATGAGAAAAGTGCAACTGATGAACGAGAGCCTCTATCCGATAATGATACTCACCTTCTGTATCTTCATCTTTGCCGTCACCTATTATATGAAAGGTAATAGTTATCTGGCAGTGTATATCGGCGGACTGATGATAGGTAATAGTAAGTTCGTGCGCAAACGCCAAACCAAATCGTTCTTCGATGGTCTGACTTGGCTATGTCAGTTGCTGATGTTCTTGATGTTAGGTCTGATGGTACACCCCACCGAACTGCTTCATCTGAAGGTGTGGCTTCCTTGCCTTATTATCAGTTTCGTGATGATTTTTATCTCTCGTCCGCTGTCAGTCTATCTCTGCCTCACCCCTTTCAAAGAGTATCAAAACAGAGACCGGCTCTTTGTCAGTTGGGTGGGACTGAAAGGTGCAGTACCTATCATCTTTGCCATCCTGTGTATGGCGAACAATGTGCCTAATGCAACTCTTATCTTCCACGTCGTTTTCCTTTGCACCTTGGTAAGCCTTATCTTGCAAGGCTCCAGCATGAGTTGGATGGCTAAAAGTCTGCACCTGTCAGAGCCGGCACAGGATAAACATCGCCTCATATATTTCGATATCGACCTGCCCGAAGACATAGAGAGTAATGTGCATGAGACAGAGATAACCGCCGAACTGTTGGCAACAGGCAACTGCCTGAAAGATATGGCTATACCCGGAAATATGCGTGTTATCATGCTTCGTCGTGGCGAGAACTTCTCCGTTCCTAACGGTACCACCCCTCTCAAAGAAGGCGACTGGCTGCTTGTTATGAGTGAAGAGGATATGGCGCAGGTGCAACATACACAAGAACAAGAAGATGACTTCGCCATCAACGAGTGGGGAATGCAACTCATCAACCATACCGGCACCTTCTTCCGACAACGGTGGAATAAAATAAAGAAAGGTGGCAAAAATCAGTAAAGTTGATGTTTTATTTGGCTGTGTGAGAAAAATGCGTTACCTTTGCGCGTTTTATTGGCTTAACCCGCTATGATTGATTATATAAAAGGCTTGCTAACCGACCTTAATCCCACTTACGCTGTTGTGGAAGCAGCAGGTGTCGGATATGAAGTGAATATTGCCTTACCCGCTTATTCGGCTCTCACTGAGCAGCAGAATAAGGAGGTGAGGCTTTTTATTTCTGAGATCATCCGCGAAGATACGCACGACCTGTTCGGTTTCCTCACCAAAGGTGAACGCCAACTGTTCCTTATGTTGCTCACTGTGAGCGGCATAGGTGCTAATACGGCGAGGATGATCCTCTCGGCTTACAGTGCGGCGGAAGTGAGGCAGATAGTGGCAACGGGCAATGCGCGCGCCCTCTCGCAGGTGAAAGGGTTAGGTCCGAAAACAGCACAACGAATAATTGTTGATTTGAAAGATAAGATATTGAAGGTTGACCTTGGTCAGCAGGGTGTCATTGATGCCGTCGAATCCGTTGCCACTGTGGACAATGAGGTTAAGACAGAAGCTGTCAGTGCACTTACTATGCTCGGTTTTGCAGCAGCCGCAAGTGCTAAAGCCGTGGATAAGATACTGCAACAGATGCCCGATGCCAAAGTGGAACAAGTCATACGTATGGCACTGAAAATGTTGTAATAATGTATGGCGGTAATGCGTTATAACCTGAAATTAACTCTTGTCAAATAGACATTACGGTATTGAAAAAATCACTCTTAATAATATTCTTCTTAAGTTTTGTTTCTTGGGCATCAATTGCTCAAACAGAAGCCACTGCCACTCAAGCGTCGTTATCCTCTGACTCCCTCCAACGGACAGATACCGTTGGTCGCATTGTGGCTTCTTCTCTGCCTTTTCAGCCCGAGGAGATGAAGACAGTGGTGGAGTACCACCCCGAAATGGGCGGTTATGTATTGCGCACCAAGATGGGCGAGGTGGAAGTGGCTACACCCTATTTCCTGTCACCTAAAGAGTATGAAGCCTATTCAGAGCGCGAGTTGATGCACGCCTATTGGCAACAAAAACTCAGCGAAGTGGAGCATAGCAACGAACGCAAGTTCGATATCACCGATATGAAGTTCAATATCGGTCCTGCCGACCGCATCTTCGGTCCGGGTGGAGTACAACTCAAACTGCAAGGTAGTGCCGAACTGACCTTCGCTTTTAAACACCAGTTCGTGGATAACCCTTCCCTCACCAAAAGAGCAAAGAATAATAATATCTTCGATTTTGACGAAAAGTTCCAGTTTAACGTCAATGGTAAAGTGGGTGAACGCCTCACTTTTACAATGAGTTATAACACCGAGGCAAGTTTCAGTTTCGACCAGCAGAACATCAAACTTGCCTACAAAGGTCAGGACGACGATATCATCCAGTCGATAGAGGCGGGTAATGTGTCGCTCGACCTCAATTCCCAACTCATACGCGGCAGTAAGGCTCTCTTTGGTGTTAAGACCAACCTCAAGTTCGGCAGACTGAATGTGCAAGCCGTTATCAGTCAGCAGAATAGCGACGCGCAGTCGGTCAGTTCGGAAGGCGGAGCACAGATGACTAAGTATGAGGTCAAGGCTGATAGTTATGACGAGAACAAGCACTTCTTCCTCGGCTATTATTTCCGCGACCATTTCAACCAAGCCATGAGCAGTATGCCTTATGTGGCAAGCGGCGTTACCATCAACCGCGTCGAGGTGTGGATAACCAACCGCAAAGGTGTCTATGACCAAGCACGCAATATCACTGCTTTTACCGACCTTGGTGAATCTCAACAAGAGCACCTTAACGACCAATCGCTTTACCTGCCTGCTCAAGAGAACTCGATGCCTAACAACCGCTCTAACCGACTGTATGATAACCTTGTAGGTATGGGCGATGGCATACGTGACATCCACCGGATAACGCAGACGTTGCAATCCATACCGGGGTGGATAGGCGGCGAAGACTATGAGAAGATTGAGTCGGCACGCCTGCTCTCCTCAAGCGAATATACCCTCAATGCAGCATTGGGTTTCATCTCTTTGCGCTCTGCTCTTAACCAAGATGAGGTGCTCGCCGTAGCATACGAATATACGTATGGCGGACAGGTATATCAAGTGGGTGAGTTCTCCACCGACAAAGTGGGAGGACAAGACAGTGAAGGCAATGCTCCCGCGCTGATACTGAAGATGTTGAAGCCGTCGAATAATGCCCCTCACACCTATAACCCTATGCGACCCGGAGAACATTACGGCACTTGGGACCTGATGATGAAAAATATCTATTCGCTCGGTGCATCGTCGATGTCAAGCGATAAGTTCGAACTATATATCAACTACCGCAACGACTCTGTGGGTACCAACTTGCAGTACCTCACCGAAGGACCGATGAAAGGTGTGCAACTGCTACGAGTGCTTAACCTTGACCGATTAGATACCAAGAACAACCAGTCGCCCGACGGCAGATTCGACTATGTGGAAGGTTATACCGCTTTCTCCTCCTCCGGCAGAATAATGTTCCCCGTGCTGGAACCTTTCGGTAGCCACCTCGCCGAGAAACTGGGTCACGACCCCGAACTGGTGGCACGCTACTGCTTCCAGGAACTGTACGACTCGACCCTTATCAACGCACAGGAGATAAGCGAGAAGAATAAGTTCACACTGCAAGGTAAGTACAAAGGTACCAACGGAAGTGAGATACGCCTCAATGCCATGAACGTGCCTCGCGGAAGCGTGACAGTGACTGCCGGCGGTGCCACCCTCGTGGAGAACGTGGACTATACGGTCGATTATACGATGGGTGTGGTCACCATCCTCAACCAGTCGATACTCGATGCCGGCACAAAAGTGGATGTTAAGTTGGAGAACCAGTCCACCTTCTCTATGCTGCGAAAAGGTCTATACGGAGTGCATCTGGAGTACGACTTCAACAAAGACTTCTCTATCGGCGGAACACTGATGTATATGCATGAGCGTCCGCTGACCACCAAAGTGAACGCCGGTAGCGAACCTCTGTCCAACACTATTTGGGGACTGAACCTCAACTATAAGACCGAGATGCATTGGCTGAGCAACGCCATCGACCGCATACCGTGGATAACAGCCACCGCTCCGTCCACTTTCCAAGTGGGAGCCGAGTTTGCACACCTCATACCCGGACATACCAGAGATGTGGGTAAAGCCGGTACGGCATATATAGACGACTTTGAATCAACCACTAACGCTATCGATGTCCATTACCCCAACGGCTGGTTCCTCGCCTCCACTCCTGCCGACCCCGACAGAAGCGGCAATAGCAACTCTTTCTACGCTGACGCTCAAGCAAGCAACAGCATACAGTATAACTCCCACCGTGCCATGCTCTCTTGGTACACCGTCGATCCTATCTTCGGCTACCCCCAGACCAACACACCGGCGCATATAAAAAGCAATCCCGATGCGATGTCCGACCACCGTACACGTATCGTCTATGAACAAGAACTATATCCAAACAAAGAGGTGTTAGCCAGCGAAGATACACGTATGTCTATCCTCAACCTCTCTTACTACCCCAACGAGCGCGGACCGTATAATATCAATGCCGACCGTATCAACGATAAAGGTGAACTCATCGACCCCAAGCAGAACTACGGTGCTATGATGCGTAAGTTGGAAAGCACTGACTTTGAGCGCGCTAACATCGAGTACATACAGTTCTGGCTTATGGACCCGCGCCTCACTAACGGCGAGACCTTCCAAGGCGGAGACCTCTATATCAACCTTGGCGACATAAGTGAGGATATCTTGCGCGACGGCAAAAAATCCTTCGAGCACGGTTTGCCCCTTAACGACAACGACCACTACCTGCTTGACTCCACTATATGGGGATATGTGCCTCGCACCACCAGTACTACCGTCGCTTTCTCCAACGAGAGCGGCGCACGCGAGCGTCAAGACGTGGGTCTGAACGGACTGAGCACCGTGCAGGAGTTCCTGTATGAATATCAAGGTCAGAAACCCTATGGCGACTTCGTGCAAGCACTCCGGCAAAAAGTGAACCCCGACACACTGCGCGTCTGGGCTGACGACCCCTTCTCACCCATCAATGACCCGGCAGGTGATAACTACCACTACTATCGCGGCAACGACTGGGACGAACAAGAGACACCCGTACTCAAACGATATAAGCATATCAACGGTACGGAAGGCAACTCACCCGCCAGCGGCGCTAACGACAGATACGGCACAGCCTATACACTGCTGCCCGACATAGAGGATATCAACCAAGATAATACCCTCAACGAGAACGAGAAATACTATGAGTATCACGTCACTCTCAACCCCTCACAGATGGAGGTCGGACTGCAACATATAACCGAAAAACTGGAGGTGGATGTGACCCTGCGTAACGGCGAGGTGCAGAAAGTGACATGGTATCAGTTTAAGATTCCCGTCAGAGGAAGCGATGTGCGCAACGTGGGCGGCATACGCAACTATAAGTCCATACGTTTTATGCGTATGTACCTCACCGGTTGCGAACAGCCTACACACCTGCGTTTTGCCACCTTGGAATTGGTGCGCGGCGAGTGGCGTAACTATTCCAAAGGACTATTCTACAACGTCTCCACCGGACAATATAACACCACCAACCCCACCTCCAACGCACTGCTCGATGCACAAGCCATCAGCATTGAAGAGAACAGCGCACGTATGCCTGTCAACTATGTGCTGCCGCCCGGCATATCTAGACAGACTGACCCCGGACAAGCACAACTGATAGCACAAAACGAACAAGCACTCGTGCTACACGTTAATAACCTTGCTCTCAATGATGCACTCGCCGTGTATAAGAACACTGCCTTCGATATGCGTAACTACAAACGACTCAAGATGTTCGTTCACGCCGAAGCCGTTGCATCCGACCCCGAACAAGATAAGATACAAGACGAAGACCTCAGTTGCTTCATACGTATCGGCTCCGACCTCAAATATAACTACTACGAGTATGAGATACCGCTCATACTGACCGACCCCGGTGTCTATAACAACAATAACGACAACGACCGAGTCAAAGTGTGGCCGGCAGAAAATGAGTTCAACTTCCCTCTATCCGTCTTCACCGATGCCAAGACCGAACGCAACAAAGCCAAGAGAGGAGGCGACCAGACAGTAGGGAACAATATACCTTATATAATATTCGACACCGACAACGACCGTCCGCAAAACAAGATCACCGTTATGGGTAACCCCACATTGGCAGAGATAGAGACGATAATGATAGGTGTGCGTAACCGTAAGAACCCCAAGAACGGCGGTGTTAATGGTGAGGTATGGGTCAATGAGTTGCGCCTTAACGAGTTCAACGAAGATGGCGGTGTGGCTGCTATGGCTAACGTATCACTCGGCATAAGCGATATAGCACAAGTCAACGTCACAGGACACATTGAGACAGCCGGATACGGCAGCATAGAAAGCAATGTGCAAAGCCGAAACATGGAAGACAGTTATCAGGTTTCGGTTAGTTCAGCCCTGGAAGCAGGACGACTCTTCCCCGAACAAGCCAAACTGCGTATCCCGCTCTATGTCAGTTACTCGAAAGATATACAAAGCCCCAAATATGATCCGGTCGATTCGGATATAACACTCAAACAGACACTGAGCACCTATTCTTCGAAGTCGGACAAAGACTCGGTCAAGAGCCGTACTCAGACCACCAAAGACGCTATCTCCTTCAGCGTCACTAACCTCAAAGTGGACATACACTCGAAGAAAAAGGATATGTTCTACGATCCCGCTAACTTCAGTATATCAGCGGCTTATAGCAAGACTATCAACCGTACACCCGAAATACAAAAAGACCAGGCTTCCAACCAAAAAGGGTCGTTCAACTATGCCTATAGTTTCAACCCCAAACCGTGGGAACCGTTCAAGAAAGTGGAGAAAGTGAAGAACGTCAAGATCCTTTTCGAACTCAATTTCTACTACTTGCCGCAGTCGTGGGGCTTCAACACCAATATGAACCGTAACTTCTCTATGCTTCGTATGCGTGACTTCAGCAACACCGGCGAGGCTGAGAGCAGTGCCGTCAAAACTCCCACCTTCTCCAAGGACTTCACTTGGGACCGCAACTTCGACTTCAAGTACAACCTCACCAAAGATATGAAGTTCACCTTCCATACCGCTATGAACTCCACCGTCGATGAGGGTTACTACACACCGGAAATAATTCGCGACTATAACTTCACCAACGACTATTACGAGGCTTGGAAAGATACTATCATGCGTAGTATGCGCACGTGGGGTACACCTTATACCTATCAACAGGTGTTCACCGCCTCGTGGAACATACCTCTCAACCGCATTCCTTACCTCGACTGCCTCACCGCCAACGCTTCCTACAACGGTACCTATACGTGGAACCGTACCGCAGGCTCTACCACCAAACAAGACCTCGGTAACACCATCGGTAGCACACGAGCCATACAAGGTGATGCACAGATCAACTTCGAGACACTCTATGGCAAAAGCAACTATTGGAAGCAACTCAACCAACGCATGTCCAACAAGAACACCCGCGCACGTAAGTTCCGCTCCAAAGACTTCACACAGACCATCTCGCTCGAAAAAGGTGTAGCCAAAGAAATCAACCACCGTCTCAACTCAGAATCACTCACCGTAACAGTCACCGATTCAACGGGTAAGACCATTCCCGTCAAGTTCCGCACCAACGGTAATAATAAGGTGATGCTCACCGCCAAAACCAACATAGAGAACGCTACCGTCACTATCATCACACGCGACCCCAACCAACGCTCCGCTGCTCAACTGACAATGGACTTTGCTGCCTACTTCGGCACTATGCTCAGGCGCGTGCAAGTAACATACAGACATACCAACTCACTCACCGTTCCCGGCTTCCGGCCACAGATAGGCTTCTTCGGACAAAAGCATGTGGATAATATGTATGCTCCGGGATGGGACTTTGCCTTCGGCTTCTTCAAAGACAACTTCGTGGAAAAAGCCAAAGACAACGGCTGGCTGTCGCTCAGCAAAGATGTGGCACAACCTGCCGGACTGGCTAACACTTCCGACTTCGACGTGAAGATAACGCTCGAACCTTTCCCCGGATTCAAGATTCAACTCAACGGCAAACGCTACGAGGCACACTCCACCTCAATGCTCTATGGCACATCTCTGCAAGACGAAGAGAAATATGTGCTGCAACGCAATGCTACCGGCTCGTTCAACATAACGGAAGTGGCTATCGCCACTGCCTTCGCCAAAATAGGCAAAGCATCTAACAACTACTCTTCCAAGCCCTTCAACCAGTTCCTCGTCAATCGCGACGTAATGGCACAACGTGTGCAGAACAGATACAATGGTGTCCTCTATCCTGCCAACAGCACTTTCATACCCGACTCGCTCGTAGGCAAACCTTATAACCCCAACCACGGCGTTGTCAATCGCAACTCCGCTGACGTACTCGTACCTGCTTTCCTCGCCGCTTATACAGGCAGAGACATCAACAAAGCATCCTTTAACCCCTTCCTTAGCATCCTGCGCACTATGCCTAACTGGAGCATCTCCTTCGACGGCATAGGACGACTGCCTTGGATAAGAGACCACTTCCGTTCTGTGGTGCTCACACACGCTTATACCTGCAAATATGCTATCGGCTCGTATAGCACCTATTCCACTTGGGCTAACGCCGGTGGCAGCGACAAGACATTAGGCTTCACACGTGATGTAACCACGCAGATGCCTGTTCCATCGGCTTCTTACGACATCTCCTCAGTCACACTGCAAGAGTCCTTCTCACCGCTTATCGGACTCAACATGACACTCAAAAACTCACTCAGCATCAAAACCGAATACCGCAAACAACGTAACATAGCACTTAACGTCACTTCCGTACAACTGACCGAAGGACATACCAACGAGTTCGTTGTGGGTGCCGGATATACGGTCAAAGACCTGCATTTCACAGCCAAGAACAAAGAAGGGGTGCAACGCAAAGTGAGCAACGACCTCAAACTCAATGTCGATTTCAGTTATAAGAACATCGTCACTCTGCTGCGCAAGGTGGAAGAGAACATAACGCAAGCCTCGGCAGGAAATAAAGTGTGGGGACTGAAGATTAGTGCCGAATATGTCATATCACAAAAAGTGAATATGCAACTCTTCTACGACCACCAATCCACCATACCGCTTATCTCCAACTCCTATCCCATCAAGACCGATAACGCCGGTATAACCGTCAAACTCATGCTCACCCGCTAACAATTCCTCACTCCTCATTCCTCATTTGCTCAAATCCGTTCTCATAGGTGCCGAATCGACGGGCAAGTCCACTCTTGCTCAAGCCTTGGCTCACTATTATAAGCAGCAAGGTTATGCCGCTCACGTCATACCCGAATATGCTCGCACTTATGTGCAGGCACTCAACCGACCATACACCTGCGACGATGTGCTCCATATAGCCCGTCAGCAGTGTTTGGAAGCCCAAGACGCAGCGCCGGCAGTCGCACCTTCCCTGCAAGCCGACATCCGTTCCAAACAACTCTTTTTCTTTGATACCGACCTTATAGTCACCAAGATATGGCTAATTGATAAGTATGGCACCTGCCCTGAATGGGTGGACGAGGCACTAAGTGAGTATAAGCCCGATCTCTATCTCGTCTGTATGCCAGACCTGCCTTTCGAAGATGACCCCGTGAGAGAGAACCCGCACCGAAGAGAGTATCTGACCAACCTCTATATAAAAGAGATACAGTCGCTCTCCGTTTCTTATGTATGCATCTACGGCAGCGGCGAACAACGCCTCGTCAATGCTACCCGCGCCATAACCGCCTCTTCTATGCTGCCCTCTCAGTAGGCTCATCCCTCGCCGTTCCTGTCGGTTCATCCTTCGCCATATATGGCGAACCCTTATATATTAAGGTGTCCCCCCTTTTCTAAAAAAAGTTGCACAAAAAACGTTCGTTTTTTTGTGCAACTTTTTTGCCTCTTTTCATTTGTTTTGCTTTTGGTAAGTGCTTGAAACACAATACACCTACCTTTTCACGCCGCAAAGGTACGACAAAAAATCAATTGTACAAAAAAAACGAACGTTTTTTGTGCAGCTTAGAAAGCAGATAATCAAATAATTAACCGAGTCTCACGACTCTTATACTAACTTAATTTCAATCAAAAATGAAGAAGATTTATTTATTTTTACTGATGGTAACATCATTGCTTATCAGTACGAACTTAAATGCCGCAGTTATTGAGGTTGGCACTATTGCAGATTTGCAAACCGCAATTAACTCCGCTAACAACGGTGACGAGATTCGCCTCACAGCAGATATCGACTATAGTTATACTTCTGATTATTATCTTAATATAACCAAATCAATAACTATTGATGGTCAAGGTCACACACTTACAGGTGCTTGCAAACGCGCAAATGCAGATTTCTGGGCAACATTGTATGTTAATGAGAAGGCAGAAGATGTTGCAATGATGGATATTGTGATTAAAGATATCACTCTTGTCAATAACAAAAAAACAAGTAGTTATGGTGCCAGCATCCGTTTCCAGCACAACATCAATACTGTAACCCTTACTAATGTAGTAATGGATATTACAGGTGGTGTACGCGCTAATTCTGCTCCTCTCTTTTTAGGCGGATCAGATACTAATAATCCTACATACACATTGAATAATTGCCAATTGTTGGGTAAGAACAACGACTATCCCTATTATTCTTGGATTAAAGCTCATGTTATTGCCAACAATTCGTCATTCAGCGGTTATTGCGGCATGTATTTCAAAGAGGGTTCCTATGGCACAGTTGTAGATGCTACTAAATGTTTCTTCGACGCTCCCAATGTGCATAGTGGTATAAGTAATGCATTTGGTGTGTTTGCTTTCGAGGATGCTAATATCACTCTCAATTTGACAAGTTGCGGTATGAATGCCGAGCAAATAGGCGACCAAAGTCAACGCTTGTTGGATGTTAAATACTCAATCCCTGTTGCTAATCGTGATCAATTTGTGGCAAAAGTTACTATCGATGGTGATGATTCGTTCTTCAATGCTTCTTGGTCGGAAAACTTTACTGATCCCGTTCTAAATCAGATCATTTTTACACCTGCCGGACAACCCTTTATTCCTGAAGGAGAGAATGAGATGCCAGTAGTTTCAATGGTATTTAAGGGCGGTACTTATTCCTTCGATCCTACATCTATTGGTTGGTACGATAGTTGGGTAATAGATGATGAGGGTAAAATGACCGGAAATGTGAATATCCGCTTTGCTGAGATTCCTGAAGGCTATGAAGTGAAAGAGATTAACACCATTCAAGACGGTGTGGAAACGACTCTCTACCGCGTGCGTAAAGCTATCACCACTGCTTACTCCATTAACGCTGACGTTGAAGGCGAAGGTGAAGGTCAGAACGAGAACACCGAGTTCATCATCTCCGCTAACGAAAGTGTAGAACAAGAAAGCACTGTTGCCAACTACGTTGAAGTAGGCAGCGACGCTACCCTCACCGTAGGCGAAGGTAAGACCCTCGAAGTGACCAACGGTCTTGACGTGGCTGCAGGCTCACAAGTAGTGGTAGAGCCGGGTGCAACTCTCGTAGTAGGTGAAGGTGGTGTTATCACCGGCGACGCTGAAGGTATAGTTATTGAGACCGAAGACACCAAACCTGCTTCCTTCCTCCTTAACCCCGACGTAATAGTCAACACTACTCCTAACCTTACCGTTAAGATGATTGCTAATGCAGGTAAAGACGGAGAAGACTGGTACTGGCATCGTTTCGCAATGCCTGTCAACGGTATCACCTCTTGGACTAAACAGAATGCAGAAGGTACTGAAATAACCGTACCTACATATCTGCAAGGCTGGGACTATATCGAAAATGAATGGGCTGACCGCACTGTTGACCAAATGGTTCCGTTCCTTGGCTATACTCTTACATACGACGAGGTAAATGGTACTCCCACCACCGGCGAAACAGAAGTGACCTACATCTTCAAGGGCAACCTCGTAGGCAATCTGAATAAAGACCTGCTCTTCCAAGCCAAAGGTTACAACTTCTTCGGTAACTCCTACACCGCTTATATTGATGCCAAGACCCTTCTTGCTGACGTAATGAACGATCCTACTATCGGTGGTGCCGTTTATATGTGGGATGCTAATAACCAAGTCTATGAGGCTGTTACCATGCGTGACTTGCGTGACCATGCCGATCGTCTTGACGATTTCATGAAAGAGATTGCTCCTATGCAGACCTTCATCCTTCAACTCCGCAGCAGCGATATTCCTACTGTATCAGTTGACTATCGTAGTACCATCTGGGGTAACCCGCGTTATAACAAAGTGGCTGCTACTGCTCCGGCACGTCAAATGGCTTCCAACGATAACTATGTTAAGATTACTCTTACCGCAGAAAATGGTAAGACCGATGCCGTTCGTCTCACCGAGAATGCCGAGTTCAGCGCAGCATACGACAACGGCGCAGATGCCGACAAGTATATGAACAGCAACCACTTCAACTTCTACGCTACCGTTGCTGGTCAAGACTACAGTAATGTGGCTACCGATAACATCGAAGGCACTATGCTCTCTCTCAAGAGCCAAAAAGGTGTCAGATATACCATGTCATTCAGCAATGTGGAAGGCAATGTATATGCTATCAAAGATATGCTCACAGGCGTTGTAACCGAGATGAGCGAAGGCAATACCTATGAGTTCACCGCTCCTGAAGATGCTGTTTCTGCCAACCGCTTCATGATTGTAGGTCGCCAAGATGCTCCTACTGCAATTGAAGATGCAGAAATGACTACTTCAGCACAAAAAGGTATCTATACTATCATGGGTCAATATCTCGGAGAAACCAATATCTTCAATACTCTGCCCGCAGGTGTGTATGTGGTTGATGGCGTAAAGGTAATTCGCTAAGTAAAATGTAAGTAATTCCGACGGCATTTAATCCGTCGGAATTACCGCTAAACAAAACCTATAATGAAAAAATATCTTATTCCTACAACGAAAGACGTGACTATTGTTCCCGATGCCAGATTACTTATATCATCAGAAAATGTTGGATATACAGGTGGAAGCATAGGTGACCCGGTATCTGGCCCGTCAGCAAGTCCTGAACGTCATGTATTGTTGTAAAAAAACTCCAAAAATTTTTAGATATGAAGAAAATCCTTTTATCTGCTGTAGCATGCATGTTCGCTATGTTCGTTGCTGCTACCGAAACAGCCTATGTTCGCATCACTCTCAAATCGGCAAGTGGTACTAACAATGCTTTGCGTTTGTCGGAAGACGATGCAAACACCAATGCATTCGAAGACGGTGCTGATGCTGACAAGATGATGGACCTTTCCAACAGCAAAAGTGTCCTTTTGTATGCCTTTGTTGAAGACCATACTTGTGGTAATGTGGTTGCTCTTAACCTTGACGGTTTGAAACTCGGCTTCACCACCAATAAAGTGGATGACACCTACACCCTTTCTTTCGACCAGTTCTCAGGTCGTGAACTCAAACTCTATGACGCTGTGAAAGATGAAGTGATCACTATCAATGCTTCCACCCCTGACTATGAGTTTACCGTTGATGCAAGCCAAGTAGGTCAAGTGGCTATTGCTGACCGTTTCTCTATCGGTGAGCCCGCTTCTCTCGACTTCGAGATCTGCCACCGCTATGGCAAACTGCAAATAGCAGGTTACGACGGTGCTGTGGTTGTGAAAGATGCTGAAGGTACAGAGAAAATCAACCAAACATTGAACGCAGGTCGCGCTCAAAAAGAGATAACTCTGGCTGACTATATTACTGAAGCCGGTTATTATACCGTTGAACTCGAAGGCAAAACACCTCTCGTCATTAAGATTGATTAATGTCATATACCAATTCAAGAGCCCATCTAGGCTCTTGAATATTTATACTTTTTCGCATGTTTGTTTTGAATCTGTCGGCTCGTGAGAGTCGGCAGATTTTTGTATGCACCTGGCATCTTATGTCTCAGCGATTGAAATCTTTTTGATAATACTCTTTTTGCAAGTTAGATGAACGGATGGTGGTTTACCCCAAACGCAAATGCTCTATTTGGGCTTAATCGAATGTCTGTCCGAAGTTGTTGCTCAGTTGGATCATACGGTCGTAGTCTTCGGGTGAGAGGTCGATAAAGTAGTAGTTGCGTGGGTCCACGGGACGATCTTTGTAGTGCACTTCGTAGTGCAGGTGTGAGCCGACCGACATACCTGTGTTGCCCACCAGAGCAATGATATCGCCGCGTTTCACTTTCTGTCCTTTGCGCACTAACCCCTTGAAGAGGTGAGCATAGAGCGTCTTATAACCAAAGCCGTGGTCAAGAATAACGGTTTGACCATATCCTTGCTTCCACCCCACAAAATCCACACGAGCATTACCCGTAGCCATCACTTCTGTGCCGGTGGGAGCAGAGAAGTCCATACCGTAGTGGAACTTACGAGTGTGGTAGATAGGGTGTACTCGGAAGCCCCAACCACTTGCCACACGCTTCAAGTCCATGTTCTTAACGGGCTGAATGGCAGGCATACAAGCCATACGCTCTTCCTGGTTCTTTGTCAAATCCAGCAACTCATTGTAAGAGGTGGCTTGCACATACATCTCTTTCTCTAATACGTCGGCTTTGAGGGTGAGGTCGGCTGCCAACTGACTGTTGGTCATCTTTGCCAACTCGTCATAGTAGGAAATCTTATGTGACGCACCTTGTCGTACAGCCAACGGTATAGGTTCAGCCCCGAAAAGCACACGATAGAGGTTGTCGTCGCGCTGCGACATATCGGTCATCACCACCTGCATCTGGTCCACCTGCTTGTCTAACAGACGCAGTTGAGCCTCCAAAGCCTGCTTCTGCTCAATTAGTTGCTTCTCCCTTGGAGAGGGAAAAAACATAAAGAAAATGACGAAAAAGACGATGCCTAAACATAGGCCGGTCAGTATGTATCCGCCTGAACGCTTGAGCCAAAACACTATTCCGTGTTCGATACGCTCCAAGGCTAAGGTCTGAGGGTTAATGCGATAGTTATGTTTCCGGGACATGGTTTTAGTTGAGAGTTGAGAGTTGAGAGAAGTTTTTTAGTTTAGAGTTGAAAGTTTAGAGTGTAGAGTTTATTTTTTCCACCAGAAGAAGAATTGGTTTTGCCTTTTCTTCTCTTTGTCGGTTCGTGCCACATAGACGGGTTGCATCGTATAAGGGTTCAGCCCTGTGTAGAACATACAGGTTGACAGTGTCATAGGTGTAGGAGTGAAGTCTTGTACCTGTTCGGGTTTATAGTGCATCCGTTGTGTCTCTTGAGCCAGCATACGCATATCTTTGTCGGTGCAGCCCGGGTGTGAGGAGATGAAGTAAGGTATGAGTTGTTGCCGCAGGTGACACTCCTCGTTCACTCTTAAAAAGAAGTTGCGGAAATGCATATAGTGTTGCCACGAAGGTTTGCGCATCAGTTGCAGGACCGTGTCGGACGTATGTTCGGGTGCCACTTTCAGTCTGCCGCTCACGTGGTGTTCAATCAGTTCTTTGCCGTATTCCTCTTGCATAAGGTCGTAGCGGATACCCGAACCGACAAAGGCTTTTTTTATGTATGGCAGTTGTCTTACCTTGCGGTAGATATGCAGCAGCGGCGCAAAGTCTTGGTTGAGGTTCTTGCATATATTGGGTTGCAGGCACGAAGGTCTGGCGCACCGTTCGCATAGCGACATATCTTTGCCGTGCATACCATACATATTGGCAGAGGGTCCGCCTATGTCACTCAGATACCCTTTCCATTCGGGCAGGTCTTTGAGGCGGTCTATCTGTTTGAGTATGCTCTGTTCACTGCGCGAAGTGATCTGTTTGCCTTGGTGTGCGGAGATAGTGCAGAAAGAGCAACCGCCAAAGCAGCCGCGATGCATACATACGGAGAAACGTATCATCTCGTAGGCAGGTATCTGTTTGCCCTTGTATTTTGGGTGCGGCAAGTACTGAAAAGGCAAGTCGTAGATGGCATCCAACTCTTCGGTGGTCATAGTAGGATAGGGTGCATTGACCACTATACAGTCGGAGTTGGCAGCATCGCTGAGCGGTTGCACTAATCGGTGTGCTTTGATCTTGTTCGACTCTGTCTCTATGGCGCGGAAGTTTTCCGCATATTTCTTCTTATCTTTGCTTACGGCGTTGTTGCTGTGCAGCAGGATAGTGTCGTTATCCGTTTGCAGGTCTTTTCTGTTGGCTATATAGGCTGTTTGTGGTATGTCGTGTTGTATGCCTCTTTGTGCTATCTCCACTATGGCTTTCTCTCCCATACCATAGATGAGCATATCGGCACCGCTTTCGGCAAGTATAGAAGGGTGCAGGCTATCCGACCAATAGTCGTAGTGGGTCAGTCGTCGCATTGAGGCTTCTATGCCGCCTATGACCACCGGCACATCAGGGAAATGTTGTTTGAGTATATGTGTATATACGGTGGTGCATCTGTCGGGTCTGGCACCTGCTTTGCCGTCGGGTGTATAAGCGTCGTTGGAACGCAGTCGGCGTGCTGCGGTGTAGTGGTTGACCATCGAGTCCATAGCACCGGCGGTGATGGCAAAGAAGAGACGTGGACGCCCCAGTTTGAGGAAGTCGCGGTGGTCGCCACGCCAGTCAGGCTGAGGCACTAACGCCACACGAAAACCATTATGCTCTAACACCCTGCCGATGACGGCTGCACCAAAAGCAGGATGGTCAACGTAGGCATCACCCGAGAAGAGGATAACATCCACTTCGTCCCAACCACGCAGCTGCAACTCCTTGCGGGTGGTAGGCAGATAGCATTTCAGGTCGTAGAGCATAAGACAGTTATTCCAATTGCAGTGCAAGGGCTGATTTGAGTTCTGCCACCACAGGGTAGTCTTTCACCAACTGCTTATATCTCTCCGCTGCCGTGAAGGCTTGCGGTGTATGTGTCTGTTCCTGCACATCCACCACTAAGCGGATAAGGTCGTTATGCAGCGACCTTTTAAGCACAGAGAGTATCTTGGTCTGTACCTCTATCAGGTCCTGTTTCATCCACGGGTTGGCAACGGCAATATGTATGGTAGTGCCGTCTTTGTCTAATGTGGGGCGGTTGTTGCTAAAGATAGCGGCGAGACGCTCTTCACGAGGGAAGTGTTGTTTAAGACCTGTCCACGCGTCTTGAAGCAGGTCAATGGTAAAAGGGCTGTTTTGCTGTTGAGTGTTGGCTGTCGCCGATGGTTGTGACGGTGCAGCCTGCCTATTGGGGTTGATGGTGGTGATGGCCGGAATGCGGTTAATCGTCTTTGCGGGTTGTGTTGCGTTAGGCGTAGCGGCAGGTCGCATTGCGGGTTGAGGCTGTTGTGATTGAGCCTGTTGTGGTTGTTGTGGTTTCAGTGGCGGCTGTTGTGGTGTTGGTGTGGGATTGACCATTTGGCATAGTTTGACTAAGCATAGTTCCACTGTCAGACGTTTATTGCGTGCGGTGCGATAGTTGATATCGCAAGTGTTGATAAGGTCCAGTGCTTGGAATATCCATTGTGCAGGACAGGCTTTGGCTTGCTCCGCATACTGCTGTCGGATAGCATCGGAGGTCTCTAACAAGGGCAGTGTTTGCGAGTCTTTCGACACCAACACATCGCGCAGGTGTTGCGCTAAGCCGGTGACGAAAACGCCGGCATCGAAGCCGTGAAGCAACACATCGTTGAAGAGCAGTAAGGCTTGTGTCACATCGCCTGACAGCGCGTGCTGAACCAGACGGAAATAGTAGTCGGTATCCAGCACATTGAGTACGGCTATTGTCTGCTGATAGGTTATGTTGTTGCCGCAGAACGCCACTAATTGGTCGAAGATGGAGAGTGCATCTCTCATGCCGCCATCGGCTTTCTGTGCCACCACGTTCAGTGCCTGCTCATCGGCAGTCACACCTTCAGCCGCTGCCACATACTTGAGGTGCTCCACTATGTCTGCCACTGTTATTCGCTGAAAGTCATACACTTGACAACGACTCAAGATGGTGGGCAACACCTTGTGCTTCTCTGTGGTGGCGAGTATGAAGACGGCATACGAGGGCGGTTCTTCCAATGTTTTCAGTAGGGCGTTGAAGGCTCCTTGTGAGAGCATATGCACCTCGTCGATGATATAGACACTATATTTGCCTATTTGTGGCGGAATGCGTACCTCGTTGATTAGTTGGCGTATATCGTCCACGGAGTTGTTGCTGGCAGCGTCCAGTTCGTGAATATTGAAACTGCGTTGTTCGTTGAACGCGCGGCACGATTCGCACTCATTGCAAGCATCTAAGGTGTCTGTGGGGTTAAGGCAGTTGATGGTCTTGGCAAAGATACGTGCGCAGGTCGTCTTTCCCACACCACGCGGACCGCAAAAGAGATAAGCGTGGGCTAAATGGTTCTGACGGATAGCATTACGTAGCGTCTCTGTCAATGCCTTCTGACCTACCACCGACTCAAAGGTCGTCGGTCTGTACTTGCGGGATGATACAATATAGTTATCCATATAAAGTAGTTATTGGGTACGCAGGTATGTCACCTGCGGTTTGTGTTTGTCTATCGGGGTGAGCGGGTATGTTATCTGCTGTCAGTGTCGGTTATCATTTGTCGCAAAGCGAGCAGTTCTTTGCGCATTTGTTGCAGTATGTCGGTTGTTTTTTCTCTTACATCGATGTTCTTTTCCGGTTTGAGTTGTTGTCTTATGGCTTCTATGCGTGTTATATGTTGTTCGTCGCGTATGAAGCGTATTTGTTTGATAAGGTCGATATGTTTCTTAGTGTAGTAGCGATTGCCGTGCCCATCTTTGCGTGGGCGCAGTCCGTCAAACTGTTTCTCCCAGTAGCGTAAGGTGGATGCGGGCAGACCGGTCATCTGCTCCGCTTCACGAATAGAAAAAAATACTTTTTCCGAATCCATACCTAATACTTATCCTCCTATTCTCAGTGTTTTGCCCGCGCGTATGTTATCGTTTTTGAGGTTGTTCCATTTGCGCAGTTGTTTGACGCTCACGTGGAAGCGTTTGGCTATGCCGCCTAAAGTGTCGCCGTTTTTTATTTTGTAGTATGTAACGCCGTTCAGTGTATAGCCGCCATTCAGTCCTTGCTTGTGCAGCATATCTATCTCAGCACGTCTGTTCTCGAGCAACTCTTTTGAGCGGTGTGAGGTGATGGTGTCTTGTCGGTCGATGAACTGCCCAATCTTGTTGATAGGCAGACACAGAGCGTATGCTTTGTCGCCGCCAGGCAGTATGTCGTGTGTATATTGAGGGTTGAGCAAGCGCAGTTCGTCGAGTGATATACCGAGTATGTCACTCACTTGCTTGAGGTGCATACGCTCGTGTGTATAGACGGTGTCGGTGTACATGGTGCGGTCCACTTCGGCGGGACATATACCGTGTGCGTCGGCGAAGTTCATAGCGTAGGCTGCGGATATGAACAGGGGCAGATACGAGCGTGTCTCTTTGGGCAGATAGGGGTAGATACTCCAAAAATCGCGTTTGCCCGAACGGTGAATGGCTTTGTTCACGTTGCCCGGACCGCAGTTATAGGCTGCAATGGCAAGGTTCCAATCCTGAAAGATGTTATACAGTGCTTTGAGGTATCGGCAGGCGGCATCGGTGGAGCGGACAGGGTCTAAACGCTCATCCACTAAGGAGTTGATTTCCAGTCCGTACAGTTTGCCGGTAGAGGGCATAAACTGCCATAGTCCGCCGGCACCCATACGCGAACGAGCCTGGGGGTTGAGAGCCGACTCAATAACAGCCAAGTAGCATAACTCGTATGGCAAGTCGTAGCGGCAGATGATGTCCTCAAACAGCGGAAAATAGTAGTCTGACTTGCGTTGCAGGCGTGCCAAACGTTGAGAGTTTTGTATGTACTTGTTGATGAACCCGCGAACGATATGGTTGTACGGCACTTCAATGACGAAAGGCAGTGATTGCAGTCTGGCTTTATATGTAGAGTCGGGCAGTTGCAGTATTATGCTGTCGGAGGTGCAGGGAACGGTGTCGAGCCAGGCTAATGCCTCATCGAAGAAAAGGCTGCCTTCCACCGAATCGGCTATCGCTGTAGTCAGTGAGTCGTGAGGCAAGGCGATGATGGAATCGGCATGTATCTGCAAGTCAAGATAGGTGGTGTCTTCCACCGCGTTTACAGCGGTGACAAGGAAAAGGGATATGTAGATAAACAGTTGTTTCACAATAAGTAGTCGTTTTTTTAGTTAAAATTTGAATGCCACTTTCACTTCCGCCGAGCGTTGTCGTTGCATTTGCGGGTTGTAGTATATCTGCGGTTCGACGTTGAGTGAGAGGTCTGGTGAGATGTCGAAGTCGAAGAGTTGTGCATCGACGTATGCGTCCACTATGGTCAGCACATAGACTAAGGCAGTGACGGCAATGGAGATGTCTCTATAGCGTCTGTACAGGTTTTGTCGGCTTTTGAGTGTAGCGGTGTATTGTTCTTTGCCACCCATCGATTCCACTGTGTAACCTTTGGGCAGGATGGCGTTGTAAGAGCGGTTGGGGTCGGTACTGACTTCGGTATCGGTCAGTATATCTCGATAGGCTTCGCGGTAGTCGCTGTACATACGTGAGTTCCAAGTGATAGCGTAGGCACAACCCATAAACCCTCCATAGACGATGGGCAGTTTCCAATAACTACGGTTGTATATCTGTCCTAATCCCGGCACAATGACAGCGAGCCAGGTAGCGCGAGCGGGGTCGGGACGCCAACCGTTCCAAAACTGTTCGCGACGAAGAGAGGTGGAGTCGGCTGAGGCAAAGAAGTCGTCCATGTCTTGCAACACCAACACCGAGTCCTGCGACTGACTGTCGGGTGTCCTGTCATCCGTCTGCGCTGTCGCCAACAGAGGGAAGAGAAGAAGTATGAGTAGTGGTAAGTGTTTCACGTGGTTAATGTATGCGTTTGATGATCTCGTCCAGTTGCTCTCGGCTTTGGAAGGTGATACTCAGTTTGTTGGCTGATATGCTCACCGTCATTCCCAACTGCTGTTGCAAGTGTTTTTGCAGGTCTTTGTAAGAGTTGGGTCGTTTGGCTGGTGTCTTGCGTTGTGTTTTGCGGTTGCTTGCCAACTCTTCCACTCGTCTCACGCTCAGTCCTTCAGCCAAGATACGTTTATAGAGGGCTATCTGTTGTTCGGTGGATGTGCTACTGAGGATGGCTCGAGCATGACCCATATCTATCTTTTTCTCTTTTATGCCGATCTGTATCTCAGCAGGCAGTTTGAGCAGTCGGAGATAGTTGGCAACGGTGGCGCGTTTTTTGCCCACGCGGTCTGCCATACGCTCTTGTGTGAGATGGTAGTCGTCCATCAAGCGTTGATAGGCAAGGGCTATCTCTATTGAGTCCAAGTCCTCGCGTTGGATGTTCTCTATCAGAGCCCATTCCATCACCTGCTCATCTTTGGCGGTGCGTATGTAGGCGGGTATGGCGGTCAGTCCGGCTTTCTTGGCAGCACGAAAGCGTCGTTCACCGGCTATAATCATATATGTGCCGTCGTCGTTCTTGCGCAGTGTGATGGGTGAGATGACACCGTGCTCACGTATGGAGTCGGACAACTCTTCCAAAGCCTCCTCATCGAACGAACGGCGGGGCTGATTGGGGTTGGCTGTTATCAGCGACAGATCCACCTCGCTTATGGATGATGAACCGTCGGTGGCTATGTGTGTGTCGATAAGGGCATCTAAACCACGCCCGAGACCGGTAAGTTTTTTCATCGTTGCATCAACTCTTTTGCTAATTGTATATAGTTCTGTGCTCCTTTCGATTGGGGGTCATACTCAATGACCGACATACCGTGACTGGGTGCTTCGCTCAGGCGCACGTTGCGAGTGATGACGGTGTTGAACACCAGGTCGCCAAAGTGGCGTTTCACCTCTTCATACACTTGGTTGCTCAGTCTCAGACGGCTGTCGTACATAGTGAGCACGAACCCTTGTATGCGCAAGTCGGGGTTGAGTTTTTGCTTTATTATCTTCACCGTATTGAGCAGTTTGGCTATTCCTTCCAAGGCGAAGAACTCACATTGAACGGGTATGATAAGGTCGGTGGCAGCAGTCAAGGCGTTCACCGTTATCAGTCCTAACGATGGTGAGCAGTCGATGAGGATATAGTCGTAGTCGTCTTTGACGGCGGCAATGACGCTTTTCATCCTTTGTTCGCGTTGTTCGATGTTGAGCATCTCTATCTCCGCGCCCACCAAATCGATATGTGAAGGGATAATATGAAGGTTGTCGATATGTGTAGGCAAAACGGCTGTTTGGGGGTCGATGTCACTCACTAAACATTCGTATATAGTCTGTTTGAGTTCGCGTATGTCTACGCCTAATCCGGATGATGCGTTGGCTTGCGGGTCAGCGTCAATGAGCAAGGTGCGTTGTCCCTCACGCGCTAAGCCTGCTGAAAGATTGATAGCAGTGGTGGTCTTACCCACACCTCCTTTTTGGTTTGCAAGAGCAATGATGTGTGTCATTATTAAAGTCTGTGTTTATTATTCGTTGTCGGTTAATATCTCTTTCACTTTGTTCATGATGGTGTCAGCCTCCATCTGTTGGCAAGCGAAGTTAAAGCAACGGCATAATGATGTGCCGTGAACGCTGCAAGGTCGGCACGGCAGTGTCGTTTGCAGGGTGTGTTGTTGTTTCCATCCCAGGAAGCCGAGAGCGGGATGAGTGGCGAGCCAGATGGTCAGTGTGGGCAGACCCACCACAGAGGCTATATGCTGATTGGCGGAGTCCATACATAGCATAAGGTCCAAACTGCGCATCAGTTCCAACTCCTCAGCCAACGGTAGTTCGCCGGCTACACTCACCGTATGAGGGAAGAGGCACGACCACTGACGAAGCATCTCGCACTCTATCTCGCCTGCACCGAACAAGTAAAAAGAGGTGTTGTCCAATGCCGATAGTTGTTGTATCACCTGTCTTAGGGTGCGGTAGGGCAACATGTTGGAATAGTGTTTGGCAAAAGGTGCTACACCTATGCGTATGCCTTTTTTCTCCCCAAAACGCTTATTCACTGCTTTGGCGGCATCGGTATTTACGGCAATGGCAGTAAAACTGTCGTCGGTCTCTAATCCTGCTTTGGCGAAGGTGTGACGGTAGCGGTCGGTCTCGGATGGCAACTGCTCACCTTTGTAACCGTGCCAAGTGATACGGCGTTTGAGCCAACGGTCGCTCTGCACAACGTAGATAGCTTTGCCTTGCAGACGATAGAAGAAACGCAGTATATGTGTGCGCAGAACGTCTTGCAGATCAATAACGGCATCCACCTTATATTGCCGCAAGTGCCACCATAAGCGCAGCATACCTATCAAACCGCGTTCCATACCGTCGGAAGCGTGGAAAAGAACATTATCCATCCCGTAAAACATTGCCGAAAGCCTGTTCTTCGATACCACTACGAACCGGTGTTGCGGGTAGCGGCGAGACAAGGAAGCAACGACTGGTACCGTCATTGCCACATTGCCTACAGACGAAAAACGGAGTATAAGAAATGTCATAACTTATCTGTACCTTTCTTTTGTTTTCTCACTTTGTCTTTGGATGTAAACTCCCACATATATGCTAAGTTGAGACTGAGCACCATTGAGTGCGATTGGTCGAAATAAGCGCGTTTACTATTGTCGAACATATCGCCCAAGGAGAACATAAAACGTGCTTCCAATTCAAAGGTGCCTGCTTTTTTATTCCGGTAGTAGAACCCTGCTCCGCCAGCCACGCCCCAATCAAAGGGGTGGTCCAGACTTTTGTATTGTTCTGTTTGTGACGGGTGTTGCACACCGCTATGCGACTCTTTGATGCAATAGCCTATCTCCGGACCGAGGTTGAAGAAACCGCGCCAACGACGTTTGCCGAAATACAGGTGCATCAAGAAAGGCAGTTCCAGATAATGCAGACGACGGGTATAAGTGCCGCCTTCGTTCAGTGCGGTGGCTGACACTTTCTCTCTCCAGCCGCGTTGAAGGTAGTTAAGTTCCACTTGCCAACCGAAGTACTTATGTTTGATATAGCGAAACCTTATACCGCCATTGCCACCCAGAAGCACGGTGTTGAGCAGTTGGTCGGTGCCTTCCACCTTAGGAAGCCAGTAGTTCATTGTGGCTTCCACGCCGCCATGAACACCTACATACATCTCTGCGTGACGCAGACGCGGCTGAGCCATAACGCTCAGTGTACCAATAGTTAAAAGTATGATGATGGTCAGTAAGTGTTTCATCGTGTCAATACTTGTAAGGAGCAGTTGATATACCCGCCTGTATAACTGACGCGGCGGTATTGAATCCTCGACTGCAAACCGTTGTACGGGCGAGTGAGGATAGTGGGTATATAGTTAGGGTCAACCACCTCTTGCATCTGTTGCAACATTCGCAGCAGATGGCAGGTGAGGTCGTAACCCAAGAGGTCGAAACGTGGCCAGTCGGAGGAAGGACGATAGTGGCAATAACGCTGCCAATCAGCGGCATAGGAGATGCTGTCGTTGGCAGAATAAAACTCCGAGGAGAAGATTGAGGTATAGACCTGACCTAATGGTATATTCTCTTTCTGCCATGAGTATTGCGACATTAAGGTTATCAGGTACTTCTGATTAGCATTCACTAAATGCGGCATCAGCACACGCAGCGCACCATAACGATCGGTGTTGAAAAGGAAGATGTTCTCCACACTGTCTTTGAGTACATCTTCAAGAGAGTCGGTCAGAATGGCGTTGATAGTGGTTTGAGCGATAGGTATCTGTTTGTCTGCTATGCGTTCACGCATTTGTGCCACACCGTCGGTTATCTTGTTGTTTTCCGGCTCTATAAAGACGCATTGCAGTGCGTTCTCGCGCCTCGTCAGATATGTTGCCATTGCCTCTGCTTCCATCTCTGCCGTCGGGTTGAACTGCAATAGATAGGGGTTGGTGTCTATGCTTGGTACGTTGGATGTGAAAGGCACTAATATCCATATCTTGTTCTTTTGTGCAAAACGAGCCATGGTGTTCACTTGTGCGGGGTAGGCAGGACCGATGATGGCATCGGCTTGCTTAAGGAACGGGTCGCTTAACACTTTACCCAGCAGTGTGTCGGTGCGTTCCACATCGTAGGTGTGTATCTGTAGCGGCTGACCGGCATCGGCATAACTCTTCACGGCAAGCAACAGACCCATATAGAAATCCACAAAACGGTCGTCGCTCAAGTCGCGCTTGTCGGCATCGGCGTGGAAAGGCAGGATGACGGCCAAACTTAGACAGCCGCTCGTGTCGCGCACCGATTTGAGCGAGTCATTGCCAAAGAGCGAACGAATAAAGTCGGAACTGAGTGTTTGGCGGTGCTCCAACTCTTGCTGCTGCTCTTGCTTTATCTCTTTCTGCTGCTCTTGCCTTATCTCCTTCTTTATCTCTTGCTTGGGCTGCGGCTTATCCGCCACTGCTTTTTTTTGCTCTTCAGCCTTCGACAACATCGTTTGCTTATTCAGTTCGGACAACGCTTCCGGTGTCAAAGGGATATATATCACCTCATCTAACTGCGGACCGCGGTCTTTCAACTGCGGATTCAACGCTTTTATCGACTCCTGACTGACATCAAAACGCTTGCTGATACGGAATAGACCGATGCTCTTCTCCGGCGTATAACGATAGCAGATCACACTATTGACGGTGTCTATGGGATAGGGTTTGATGGTTTGAGCCATAGCACCGAAACAGATGCCGTACAAACCGATAGTCAGTAGTATTATAAGTCTTTTCTTCATCTTAGTTGTGTTTTTTGGTATATCTCCATCGTCTCACCGCAATCATTACGATGCCTGTGAGCAATAGGATAAGCAGTGGTGCGGCGATGCTCACTGCTTGTATCGTTTGGCGATAGCGTTGTGCCGTTTGGCTGTTGATAAGGCGTAGTGACACCGACTTCTGTCTGAGACTTATCAGTCCGCTGTCGTCGGTCAGCCAAAGCACGGCATTGACCAAAAAATCGCGGTTGCTGAACTGTGTCTTGCTATATCGGTCATACCCCACCGGCAGCGGTTGCTCTTGTTGCCACTCGTTGCGAGCCAAATTGCCCGAAGCCACCACCACTTGTCGGGTGTGCCTGCTCTGCTCCAAGGGTTCAGTCTGACCCTTTATGCCTTCCGGTGCCGAACGGTGGGCATAAAGAGAGGGGAATAGACCTTCTATGCTCACTGCCACAGGCAGATAGGCTTGCGTGAAACGCTCGCGCATGATACTCAGGTCGCTCAAGTCCACTTCCGACGGAGCAGATGTAACAGCCGATGCCGTTGAAGTGGCAAGCAACACCTCTTTCTTCAGTCCGTCATCACCGCCAACGATATCCATACACGAGGCAAAAGTGGTGCTTACCTGCATCAGGTTATGCGTGATAGGCGACTGCTCTGAGGTCAGCAATAGAGGTGCATAAGTCCAAGCAATGGGTTGATAATGAGGTCGGGTAGGGTCGGTGGATACGTCTACGGGTATGCGCAGGCATTGCAGGTCTTGTACCAAAACGGGGTTGATACGAACGCCGTAGCGAAACAGTTGGTCGGTCAGTCGTAGGTCTGTGGCGATGATGGGAGTTACACCGTTATCAGTAAGCATATCCCCGGAAAAGCGCACTCCGTTGAGCAACCATAAGACCTTGCCGCCTTGCATAATATATTGGTCGATAATATACTTGTCTGTCTCGCTGAAAGGCTCTTGAGGGTCGGCAATTATAAGAGCCTCATAGTCGTTGAGCACATCGGTTTCGCTGCCTATCCTGCCTCTGTCAATCTGAAAATACTTGCTCAAGGCTCGACACCAGTCATAGACGCTGCGCTCGTCCAACTCACCGTGTCCTTCTAAGAAAGCCACCTTGCCCACCGTCTCTTTTTTCAGAGTATGCAGGGCTTCGGCAAAAGCGTATTCGATGTTCTCGACGGAGGCATTGAGGTTCTCTTCTGCTGACAGACCTCTTTGTTGGTGAAGCAGTTGCACCACCACATTGCGGTTGCCGTACTCTATTCGCGCAAAGGGCCATAGGTAGATCTGTGCACTGCGTCCGTCCTGCTCACGCTCGTGAACCAGCACAGGCTCTATGCCTTCATCCACCAGTCTCTGCCACTCTTTGGGTTGCTCTTCTTCCTTGAGAAAACGTATGCTGACGTTTCTGTTCAGACGGTGCATCTCTTGTATGGTGGTGTAGGCAGCATCGCGCAAACGACGGAAGCCGGAGTTCATCTCGCCATCTAAGAACAAAGTCACGGTCAGAGGTTCTGATAACTGCCTTACCTGCTCTTTGGCGGCGGGATGAAGAGTGTGACGTTTGTCTCCCGTCAAATCCCAACGAATCAACACACCGCTCAATGCTATATTGAGAACGATGACAGAGAGGATTGATATGATGCCTTTGCGTATCGACACAATGTTTTATTTGGCTTGCAGTTGTTCCAAAAGACTGCTGTTCACTTGTATGTTGTATTTGCGGCGCAACTCTTTCACCCAACGCTGTTCAAGCATATCTTGGTAGTCGCTTGTCACGCGGCTGCGCTCGTCGGTATATTCTTCGGGGTTCTTCAGCACCTTACCTACCGCTTTCACTACAGGGTATGCTTCACTTGGCTTATATTCAGTGGATTTGATACGGAAACCTTCTTTGTCGATGGCAGGGTTCTGACCTTTCTTCCATAGTCCGTGTTCAACGCGCACTAAGGTGACGCTGTCGTTGTTGATACGGTGGTCGATATAACTCTTCACGCTGTCAGCGTCTGCCGAGCGAATGATGGTCTGTGCACGTTTGGCAGCCTGCTCCGTCTTGGCATAGACGACATATCCTTTGAAGCGAGGCTCATTCCAACGGTAGTCGTTCCTATGTGAGGCAAAATAACGCTTCAAACCAACGGTATCCTTACCGGCTTTGTCCCATACGCGTCTCAAACTAATCTCAAAAAGCAATATACCATCGTGATACTCTTGCACTAAATGGCGGAAGTCTTCATATTTGTCTTCTAAATGAGCATCGGCATAAGCGCGCACTTCTTCGTCGGTCATGCTATCGCTCAACTTATACTCGGCACGTGTCTTGCGAATGAAAGAGCGGTCAGCCTCCTCTATGCGTTGGTCGCGTTGCACCTGACGCAGAACGGTGGCACGGATAGAGTCCAAAGGCTGTATGTCGCGCTTGTCGTAGAGATAGATTATATGCCAGCCGAACTGGGTACGGAAGGGCTCCGACATCTGACCTTTGTCCATTGAGAAGACCGTCTGTTCAAACTCCGGCACCATCATGCCTTTGCTGAACCAACCTAAGTCGCCACCCTTAACCGAGGTGCCGCGGTCGTCGGATAATTGCAGAGCAGCCTCCTCAAAGTTCTCGCCGTTCTTGATGAGATCGGCAATGCTGTCAATGAGGAACTTAGCGCGTTCGTTGGAAGCCTCATCGCCTTTCTTCACCATCTTCATTATATGTGCGGCGTGAACCTCTTTGGTGGTCTCCTCTTCCTCCACCAATCCTATATGCAGACCAAACGGACTGCGGAAAATATTGGTGATAGAGCCGATGGGAGTGTTGTAGATGGCATCCTCAAAACTATACACATAGCGGAAGGGGATGACCCAGCCTAACTCACCGTCGTTCTTTTTGGCAGACGGGTCTTCTGAGTACTCGCGTGCTAATGCGGCGAAGTTAGCGGGGGTGGCTATGCTCTTCAGGTGAGCAATCTTCTTCTCTGCCTCCTCACGAACGGAGTCGGTAGCGTTCTGCGGACATGCAATAACAATATGGCGGGCACGGCGCATACGACACATACGACGATAACTCATTTCCACCAGACTGTCGATGGCATCGTTGTCCTGCAAATATTTCTGCGCGGCTTGAGCACGATAACCTGCCAACTCTTTGTGGAAGGCTTCCGTTGTATCTATGCCTTCCGACTGAGCCTCTGCCACTTTTAACTTGAAGTTGATAAACATATCCAAGTACTCTTCCATCGACTTGGGGTCGGCGGCTGTCTCTTGGTTGTTCTTCTCATAGATGTAGAGAAACTCTTCGGGTGAGATACGAAGACCTTTGCCTTTTGTCTCTGTTGCCGTTTGTGCTGACAAGGGCATAAGCATACCCATCAAAACAAATAAAATACTAATCTTTTTCATATCGTTATGTTCGTTTTATTTTTTCCTGTACTCTTCTTTTTTTTGTATTGTTGCGCTACTTAAAAGTCTTGTAAAAGTGCAGATAAGCGGTCAGAGTAACCTTATTTTGCGTATAACAAGCGCGCAAAGTTACTGCATTTTGCTCAATTGCGCAAAATTATGCTCAAAAATAAACCCTAAACGCCAATAATTCACCTTTATGCAATCAAACCTCAATAGGATTGTTGTCCTATTGAGGTTTGATGAAAGGGTGAAAGATGAATGGTTGCTATCTTAACTGCTGTTTAGCAAGGCCGGTTTTGCAGAGTGAGCTTTTCTTGGTGTATGGCTTTTTGCAGGGCGTTGGAGACGCTGACAAGAGGAAGGCGTAAGACGTTGTTGGTCAGTCGCATATTGTTTAGTAAGGCTTTTATTCCTGCGGGATTACCTTCTTTGAAGAGCAGTTCCACCATTGTGGCATACTTCTCTTGCAGTGAGTGGTCGTGGTTATGCACTATCTGCCGAAAGTCTTGAGGGAAAGCGTTGGCTGCCACAGAGATAAGTCCGTCGGCACCTTTGTCCATCAGGTCGGCGGTAATGCCATCGTCGCCGGAAATAACCAAAAAGTCGGAACGTTGTTTGGTGAGGCGTATGGTCTGTTCTATCTGTTCGATATTGCCCGATGCCTCTTTTATGCCGATGATATTGTCGGAAGCGGCTTGTAGTCTTTTCACCGTTTGCGGCAGCAGATTAACGCCTGTTCGCCCCGGCACATTATAAAGAATAACCGGCACGGGTGAACCTTCCGCCACTAACAGAAGATGCTGATACAGACCCTCTTGTGAAGGCTTGTTGTAGTAAGGGCAGACACTGAGAATAGCAGAGAAATGTGCTTTGAGCCACTCTTTCCACTCTTTTATCTCTTTGAGAACGGTGGCTGTGTTATTTCCGCCTAAGCCTAACACTAACGGTATGCGTCCTGCGGCTCTTTCCACCACTGTTTCAGCCACTTGCCTTTTCTCTTCCGGTGTCAGTGTTACAGCCTCACCTGTCGTGCCTAACACTACAAGATAATCGACACCGGCTTCTATCTGACGGTCAATAAGATGTTGAAGAGCAGGTATATCTATCTGTCTATTAGGCATAAAAGGTGTGATCAGTGCGGTGCCTAAGCCGCGCAGTTGTTGTATGTCAGTCATTGCTTTGTATGGTTTGAAGGAAATGTAAGAGTTGTTGGAAAAGAGGGGTAGGGTTGTCCGTTGCCGGCATATCCACCATCAGGTCGTGAACACCTTCAATGATATGTCGTCCTGTTTTGAAAGAGGCGTTGGCATACATAGCAAGGTATTGCAGTGTCAGACAAGGCTCTTGTGTGAGGTCTATCAAAAGGTCAAAACGTTGTGAAAGAAGGTCTTGCAGCACCTCTTTGTTAGGTTCGTATAGCCAGTTGATATCTTGTTTGCTCAGTATGCGACTCTGCGGCAGTATAGCTGTGCGCGACTGTTTGAGAGGAAGAAATCCCCAAGTGCAAACTTCTTTGCCTTCTTTCTGCAATTGGCTTACTATCTGCTTAATAGGTTGGTTCTTTTCGAGCAGGTCGCTCTCATAAATCACTAATACGCGATGGCAATTGCTCCAACGCGGGAACAGCACTGCTCTGACCGGTTGGCGTTTGAGGCGATAGCAGAACCAACGCTCACGTATATAATCTAAAATATTCATATCCAATGCTAATCTATAAGGTTCTTCGGGTACGCAGGTGTGTCACCTGCGGCAAAACATCCTCTTTTAATCCTCCTGTATCAGTTTACGGAACTCTTCTTCTGTCATCATCTTGATGCCGAGTGTTTCTGCTTTTTTGCGTTTTTCCGGACCCATATTGTCGCCTGTAAGCAGGAAGGATGTCTTCTTTGAAATACTGCCTGAGTTCTTACCTCCGTGTGCTTCTATAAGTGCCTTATACTCATCGCGTGAGTGGTGACGGAAAACGCCTGATATGACGATGGACTGACCTTGCAGGATGTCGCTTAACATCGTCCGCTCTTCGTCCGATTCCATTCGTAAGCCTGCGGCTTTAAGGCGTGTCAATTCTTCCAAGTTCTTCATCTCACCGAAGAAAGCGATGATGTTCTGTGCTATCTGTTCTCCCACATCATCCACTGCCTGCAACTGCTCGCAAGTAGCCCATTGAAGTGAGTCGATAGAGCGGAAGACACGTGCAATCTTTTTAGCCGTTGTCTCACCCACCATACGAATACCTATAGCGAACAGTACCCTTTCCCATGGCACCTGTTTGCTGCGCTCTATTTGTGAGATGATATTGTGAGCCGACTTGTCGCCCAATCGTTCCAAACGGGATAAGTCGCTCTTCTTGAGGTCATATAAGTCGGCAGGCGAATGAACTAACCCCTCTTTCCAAAGCAAGGCTATAGTCTCGTCACCCAGACCCTCAATGTTCATCGCTTTGCGGGAGACGAAATGGATTATTCGTCCTTGTATCTGCGGCGGACAACCGCTTTCGTTGGGGCAACGCCATGCTGCCTCATCGCCGTTGCGAACAAGAGCCGTTCCACATTCGGGACAATAGCGAGGAAAAACGTAAGCCGTTGACTCTGATTGATTTGTAGTCTCGTCATCCACCTTGCCGATGATCTTCGGTATGATCTCACCACCTTTCTCCACCCACACTTGGTCGCCTATATGAATGCCTAATTGACGAATAAAATCCTCATTATTAAGGGTTGCTCTCATCACGTTAGTGCCTGACAGTTGCACGGGGTCGAGTATGGCAACGGGTGTTACCACACCTGTTCTGCCTACTTGATAGACGATGTCTCTGAGTGTGGTTGATTGTTGTTCGGCTGTGAACTTATAGGCTATAGCCCATAGCGGATATTTGGCTGTGAAGCCCAACTGCTCTTGAGCGTTCAAGTCGTTCACTTTCAGCACCACACCATCGGTGGCAAAGGGCAACGAGTGTCGTTTGTCGTTCCACAATGACAGATACTCAAACACCTCTTGTGCGCTGTGGCACAATCGGCTGTAGTCGCTAACAGGGAAGCCCCACTCGCGCAGGTGCGATATGCGCTCGCTATGTGTCATACCAAAGCGTTGGTCGTTCTCATTGCCGTCTAAGACGTATAGTTGATACAACTGACATATCAGTCCGCGTCGCTTCACCTCTTGACTATCCTGCATCTTCAATGTACCTGAAGCGGCATTGCGCGGATTGGCAAAAAGCAGCAGTCCTGCTTCCTCTCTCTCTTCGTTAAGGTGATTGAACACGTCCCAAGGCATCAACACCTCGCCGCGTACTAACATCTGCTCCGGTACGTCACCGGTCAGCACTTGCGGTACGGTCGGTATGGTGCGGATATTACTTATCACATCGTCACCCTCGGCACCGTCGCCACGAGTAAGTGCGTGAGTAAGAACGCCTTTCTCATAAACCAGTTCCACCGACAGACCGTCGAACTTCAACTCGCTCACCACCTCCGTCCGGGCAGGCAGTGTGCCATACCATTGCATCACATCCGCTTCGTTATATGAGTTGCGGAGTGAGTACATGGGCACCAAATGCTTAACACGCGCAAAGGCTTTGTTCCTGCCTAAATCCGAACCTACATGTGCCGTAGGTGAAGTGGCTGACCTGTATTCGGGATGTGCCCGTTCCAACTCTTCCAACTGCTTGAGCAACAGGTCAAACTCATAGTCAGACATAGTTGGAGCATTATCTACATAGTAAGCGCGATTGGCTTGCTCCAAACGTTGGCGAAGCAACTGTATCTGTTCTTGTATGCTTGTTTCCATAAAAACGTATTTGCCGCAAAGGTACGACAAAGATATTAAAACGCCAAATCAGTCATTTATATAGTCTGATTTTGTTCATTTGGAAAAATCACCGTACCTTTGTCGCGATAATCATTATTCTTTAATCACTATGTCTCTCGCCCTTGTCACCGGAGCCAGCAGCGGTATAGGTTTGCAGTATGCCACCGCTTTGGCACGCGATTATCATACCGACCTCTTGCTCATCAGCAATCAAGAACAAGAACAGATAGCCGTTGCACAACAACTGTCTTACACTTACGGCGTTAAAACCATACCTCTGTATATGAACCTCGCAGAGCAGAACGCCGCCGAAAAAGTGTATGACTATTGTAAAGAGAACGGATTAGAGGTGGATATACTCATCAACAACGCAGGGATATTCTTTTTTAACCCTCTGATTGGGACCTCAATGCTGCGTTTTGAGACGATGCTGATGCTGCATGTGGTCACTATGGCTAAACTATGTCGCCTCTTCGGTGAGGATATGTGTCGCCGAGGCAACGGATATATACTCAATATGTCGTCGATGTCGGCGTGGATGGCGTACCCGGGCATTCAGACCTATAACGCCACCAAGGCTTTTATCTATAACTTCTCCAAATCGCTGTGGTATGAGTTTCGTCCGAAAGGTGTCGGTATAACGGTAATGACCCCGGGTGCGGTGGATACGGCTCTGTTCGGATTGGCACCCAAATGGAGAAAAATAGCCGTGCGGCTCACTGTCAGCATACCACCTGAAAAACTGGTGGTTAAAGCCCTCAAACGAATGTTCGAGAAAAAGAAATGGGGTATGCCCGGCTTGCTCAACCACCTGGCTACACCTCTGCTCAAACATACACCCGACTGGCTCGTCAACCTCACTTACCGTTGGGTGGGACAGTTCCAAAAATGACAATAACAAAATCAATACACTATGAAGTACAAATGTGACATTTGCGGTTGGGAATATGACCCTGCCGTAGGCGTACCCGAAGCTGGCATACCTGCCGGTACACCGTGGGAAGAAGTGCCGGAATCGTTTGAATGTCCGCTCTGCGGAGTAGGTAAAGACGAGTTCTCACCCGCTTAAACCTTAATCGTTATCAGTTGATGAACTTGCGTTGCAGAACCTCGCCGTTGTGGTAGATATGTACTACATACCATCCTGAGGGCAGTACTGCTGATGGCAATGAATAGACATCTGTGGGGATGCGTTCCGAGAGGACGCATCCCCCGTTTATTGTATAGATGCGAACCCATCCTCCGGCAGCATTGCGAATGACGGCTTGCGGTGAGAGGGTGACGGCATCCGTTTCGTAATAGAGGTCGGCTTGTGTAGGGGTGCTACTGCTACTCTCGCCCAAACGCAGACCCACCAAGACGGGGTCGTGATCCGAATAGCGGAACATAGTGCCGTCGTCCTGTTTGTCATACGTATAGCGGTCGTTCTCGTCGGAGTTGATATGATAGGCGAGCATGCCGGTCACTTGCGGCAATAAAGTGCTGTTGCACAATGCGTGATCCAAATAGCCGGCTTCACTGCTATAGACATACGAATAGGATGTGTCGGCATGGAAATAGCGGTGCAGGTCGGTCATACCGCCATCGGTCAGAACGCGTATAGGGTCTTCCTTGGCGTAAGCGTTCAAATCGCCGATAATAAGGATATCGGCATCTTGAACAAAACTTGAAATATATTTATATTCCGACAGCACCGATTGTGCTTCTGTCACACGGTCGGCATTGAACGACCCTTGTCCGTCACCTTGGTCGGCATTAGCACCTGTTCCTGCACCTGACTTGGCCTTGAAGTGATTGACGCTCAATATAAACCGTTCGCCGCTCTGCTTATGCTCGAAACACTGCATATACTTGCGGTTGCGTACACCTGTTGAGTTGCTGCGTAGCACCGAGTACGGCTGTACCGTTTTGGTGCAATAGACGAAGCCCGACTTGGTATAACTGCCATACGAACTGCCGCCATCGTTGATATAACTGAACGGTCTGCCGGTGAGAGAGGTCAGGTCGGAGGCTATCTCACTGATAGCCGACTGCCCTTGCTCTATCTCCATCAGACCATAGATGTCGGCATTGATAAGCGATAGTGCCTTGCTCACTTTGTTGCGCTGACGACGGTGCTCTGTCTCGTTGTCCGGACCGTAACCCGTCCCTAAGTTGTCCACCAAATAGTACTCTAAGTTAGCCCCGCAGATGAGCAGCGTATGTTCGGCTTTATTGTCAATAGCCTCTTTGTTGTAGCCTTTCAGGATGTCAGCGCGACTATTGCCTACCCATTCGCCGCTCACAAAAGTCACACTGCTCGTGCTGTTCACTTTGACCACCAGATTATGCAACCTCTCACCGGTGCGGTGATAGTCGTTAACACCCGATAGTTGAACGCTGCCTTGAGAGTTGAGCGACAACAGCCGGTTGTATTCTGCCGATAAGGGTATAGCCTGATTAGTAGGTGAATAGATGCGGCGCGGAGAGATGTAGTAGTTATTATAGTTGCTGCATAGGTACCAGTCGTCAGCCATCTGTACGGTCTTGCCTACATAGCCTGATAATTCGCTTTTGGTCCATTGCTCTTTGTCTTGTATCTGTATGGTGATGTTGGCTTGCGGCTCTTGTGCAGGCTGTGAGTAAGCGACTGAGGCGGTCAAAAGAGCGATAGTCACTGCCGTGCCGCGAAGTGAACGAAGCCATCTATATGCAGAAAAGTTCCACCACAGTGTATCTTTCCAACGCTCGGCTAAAGGCAGCAGACACAGAACACTCAACGTGCCGATAAGAAGTCCGCCGGCTATGTCTTCCAAGAAATGTTGGTTGAGGTAGATGCGTGAATAACCGCCAAGCAATAACCCTACAAAACAGAGTAAGGAGATAAGGATATGTCTCGTTTTCATATTCTCACGTTTATGATTATATGTTGCCCAAACTAATACCAATGTAAGAAAAAGCACAGCGAAGGTAGTGGTATGTCCTGACGGAAAAGAGTAGAACTTACTCAGATGAACACCGTCCACAAACTGCAACTGTACCTCCGGGTAATGGTCGGCAAACCATTTATAGGGTCTATCCGTGTCGAAGATGTACTTGGCTATCTGTGCCAAGCCGCCTGACAGAGCCGTAGCCGATAGTAAGAATCCCGACCAACCTGCTTTGTGGAAGATAAGCAGCGCAGCCACCACATACACTACCCACTCGGCTATCTGTGTATAGCAGCGGAAAAAGACATCCAATCCTGCGTTGTGATAAGTGTTCAGCCATAAGTGTATAAAGGCTTTGTCGAAACAAAGATAGGCTGATAAGATGCATATCAACAACAGCAGACAAAAGGTAAGAATATATTTGAGGTGACTGAACATTAGGTGACTATTTAATGTGAATAACTCAATGTCAGTAACTTATACCGTTAAGCAGGTAGGTCCTGTCAGGTGTTTCTATTTCCACTCTTCCGTTGCGTAGCACTTTTTTGTACTCGCGTCCTTTTGTTTCCGTTTGTTCCAAGTCGGTCATTTTCTTGGGTGCAAGCAGATAGATCTCTTGAATGCAAGCGCGGTGTGCTGTGCTGCCGCCTACCGACATGATAGTCAGTGAGTCGGTATGTTGAGGTATAGACAAGCGATAGAACTTCTCGTTGCGTGTCTCCTGAACTGTTGTATCGGTCAGTGTATAAAGCAGTTGTCTGTTGGAGTAGATGTTCAGTTGCATATCTTGTGCCGTGTTGTAGATAGAGGCGCGCAGCACCAAGGTGGCATTGTCAGGCAGACATAGCTTAGAGAAAGAGACATATCCGTCTGTACTGCTTGTACCCATTGTCAGTGCTGCCGTTCCGTTCGATTGCACTTTCTCTGAAGCATAACCGCCCTCAACGGTACGAACAAGAGCAGCAGTAACGGCAGACAACGAGAGAAGAGTGTCATATTCGCTCTCATAAGGCTCATTATCACCCCATTCGGGACAGTCGGTGAAAGAAACATCTGCGTCAGGCAACGACCATGACTGACCTTTCTTATCACCCCATATATATTCCACCAATTCGGGATAGTCGATATAAGGGTTGCGGTTGTGTTGCAAGGAAGAAATATAGTCGGCGCGGCAACGCTCTTTCTCGCTCACGGGGTCGGCTCTGTGCCAATCAAGCAAGACACCTACGATGACATCGGTAAACATCTGATAACGAGTGGCATCTATGTATGGCGTTGACCATCCTAAATCGGTATAGGCAGTCACCATATAGAAGTATGTTCGTGCAAAGTCACCACGATACTCCTCTGCCGGTTCGTAGCATGCGTAGCCGTATTGCGACTTGCTCTTTGAGTCCATGCGAAAACTGCCATTGTCGAACTTATCGCCTTTCAGTACGTGTCCGGGAGGATAGTTACTCTTCTGACTATTAGCACGTTGGTCTGACGGGTTGAGGTTATACAGATCTTTATAGGCATTGTTGACCTCTCCTCCCCACCACGATTTGGGCAGACAATGCTCGATGTTCATTGAGCATGCCGACTCACCTTGCTTATGCGGAAAATAACGGTTGCAGAGCGAATACATATCCCAAATAGTGCCATCTTCGCGGCGGTCGGTCAAAGGGAAAGCGTACCATGTGCCGTATGCTTTTAAGTCACCTTTCTCCCACGATGGTGGATTGGATGTCGAGTGGTATTGATTAGTGCCGTACTCATACCTCTCACCTCCGCATACAGCCTCATACAATGCGCGTTTAAGTAGCGAGTCCTTCTTGCCGACAGCCTGCGAATAGTAACCCTCTGGTATATCTTCAGCCACCGACAACAGACTGATAAAGAGTAGGCTTATGGTAAAGGTAAGTCTATTCATTGGCGGGTTTGTTTAGAAGGATGTTAATGCAGTTCATCATCACATACCACACTATGCATGCAGTACCGGCGAAGAAGGTTAAGCCTATATTGTTGTATCTTATGCCCTCGGCTATACATACCCCTATCAGTATAAGGCAGCCGACGAGGAAGATATATTGCGTCTTATTCTCTTGCCACGACCAACCGTGTATTTTCAGTGAGAAGAACGGTATGTCCGACACCATCAACCATCCGCTAACCATACTCATTGCGAGCAACAGCCACGGTATGAGGGGCATACCGCATATCTCTATTTGCAGCACCACACCGGGCAGACAGGTTATACCGCCCCAAAAAATGGCATTGGCGGGGGTGGCAATGCCGCGAAAAGAGGTAGTCTGACGGGTGTCGATATTGAATTTAGCCAATCGATATGCCGCAAACGCTGCCATTAGCAGTACTAATAAACTCCAGTTGCCTATTGCCGGACGCAAAAAGCGGAAGAGCATGACGGCAGGAGCCAAACCGAAAGTGATGTCATCTGCCAGCGAGTCCATCTGCACTCCCAGCGGACCGCTCACCTTCAACAGACGTGCTACCATACCGTCGAAGAAATCGAACACGGCACCAAGCAAAACAAACAGAAAAGCCCGAGCAAATAGTCCGTCGGCGGCTGATATAACTGCCAACGCTCCGCATAACAGATTGCAACTCGTAATAAGATTAGGGATATGTCTCTTCATGGTTTTCAAATGTTTATCTTCTGTTCAACGCAGACGGTCGGCTGCCCTTACCAATGCTTCATCCTTGAGTATGCGGCGTGCGGACATAGCTGTCAGTACAGCACATATAAGCGGTATGCACGACCAAAAAAGCGGCGACCACTCGCGAGCGATATTATGTTTGCCGAACCAAGCAAAGACAAGCATCACGCCATAGTAGCCGATGCATAGCATAAAGAGAAAGATACTCAACCGAGCCTGCAAAATACGATTTTTATAAAGAAAGATGATGATAAAGGCCAAAACGGGAATGAGCCAAGTGGCAAGCGACAACCCCCATATACCGGGCATACTCACATCCGGCATCTGACTCATATCTGCCAATGGATAATCCTCTAAGGTGGTCTCTGTCAAGCCCATAGCACTCAACTCAAACGAACGAGGCATAAGGGCATCATCCGAACTACTGAAGGATAAAACAGGCATAAAGGCTAAGGTGATTCCTAAAATGACTATCGCCAATAAATAAAGTGTCTGTACACGCTGTAACATAATGATTGAAAAATAATGGATGACTGTTATATATGTTTTGGCAGGTGTGCCATCTGCGGCAAGATATTGTGTTATAATGGTTCTACCATGCCGTTTTTCAAGACGTACTTTTTCCCGGTGGCAGGACAGGTGGCGGTGTTATCGTCTCCAAACACCAGTTTCTCTCCGTACTCGCTTACCCAACCGATACGGCGAGCAGGATTGCCCACCATAAGTGCGTATGCCGGCACATCTTTCGTCACTACCGAACCGGCACCGATAAGACAATATTCGCCTAAGGTGTGACCGCACACAATAGTGGCATTGGCTCCTACCGAACAACCGCGTTTGAGCAACGTGGGCTTATACTCGTGCTTGCGACTGACGGCTGAACGAGGATTGAGAACATTGGTGAAAACCATACTCGGACCCAAAAAAACATCGTCCTCACAATGTACACCGGTATAAACACTTACGTTGTTCTGTATCTTGCAGTTGCGACCTATGACCACGTCAGGCGATATAACCACGTTCTGACCTATATTGCAGTCCTCACCTATGGTGCACCCCGACATTATATGACTGAAATGCCACACCTTGGTGCCTGCACCTATCACGCAACCTTCGTCAACGTATGAACTGGGATGAATAAACACACTCATGATTAGAAAAAATATTTGAGTACATCGTTACCATTGGCTAAGATGAGCAGTCCGAGCAATAGAGCAAACCCTATGTTGTTGGCTATCTCCAAAAACTTATCGCTCGGTTGCTTGCCCGTCAGTATCTCCACCAACAGGAATAATATATATCCGCCATCCAAAGCCGGAATAGGCAAGAAATTCATAAATGCCAGTATAAGTGAGATAAAGGCGGTCATAAACCAGAACGACTGCCAGTCCCATATCTTGGGGAACATACTTCCCATAGCACCGAAACCGCCAAGCGACTGCGCTCCCTCTTTCGAGAAGATAAGGCGGAACTGCTTAACATAGTTCTTGAGCATCTTCCAGCCGAAGGCTATGCCCTCAGGTATCGACTCCCAAAAACCGTAATCGCGGTGCTCCAAAGTGTAAAAAGCCAATGGTGACAGAACGGCACAACCAATCTTACCTTGGTCGTTAACAAAGACCGTCAGACCGGTTTCGTTGCTTTCAGCGTCTCTGCTTACCTCTATCTTCACAGAATCGCAAACGTGCTCACGCAGTGCGGCTTGCACCTCATAGTAACACCCCGTCGGCTGTTCACCAACGCGCATAATCCTGTCTCCTTTGTTCAAACCACCTGCCTCGGCGGACGAACCGGGCATGACACTGTCAATAACAAAGGGGAAATATTCGCCAATGAGCACGAAACGCGACTTGACATAAGTAGGGTCTTTTCTGCTCTTCTCGCGCTCACGCTGGTCAAAGTCGTTCTGAAAAGCCAAATAGCGATTACCTAAGTCCGACGACATAGTCAGTGCCACAGTGTCTATCGACGCTACCTCCGCATCCGCCGCTTCGGTTACTCGTTCCACCAATACATCTTGCTTGCCTTCTATAATGAGCCATTGCACCACCTCGCTCAGCGTCTGTGGCTCTTTACCGTCAATGGAGATGATCTTATCCTGCTGACGGAAACCTTCAGCCTGCAACAACTCCGAATAGTACAGACCGCTGTCTATGTTGCGAAGTGGCAAGGTGTCATCACCCCACCAAAAAAGAACCTGACCGAAAAGTATAAGTGCCGCTATAAAATTGACCAATATGCCGCCGCTTATTATACACAAGCGTTGCCATACGTTCTTCGAGCGAAACTCCCAAGGCTGCGGCTCAGAAGGTAAGTCGGTGGCTGACTTAGTCTCATCCACCATTCCCGCTATGGCACAATAGCCGCCGAACGGTACCCAGCCGATACCCCATTCAGTGTTGTCAGGATAACGACGCCAATCGTCCTCAGGCAACGACTGCAACTCCTGCTCCGTCATCGGACGATAGACCGTCTTACCCTTCTCATCTTTTTTCACCTCACCCGTCAACTCATCCTTGACCTCTATTGCCGAAGAAGGTACGTTGGGAGAAAAGAAACGAAAACACCATTTGCCACCAACCTTCTTCGCACGAAAAAGACTGAACGAAGGGTTGAAAAACATATAAAACTTCTCCACCCGCACCTTAAACAAACGAGCAAAAGTGAAGTGTCCTAATTCGTGGATAACCACTAAGAAACTTAGCGATAATATCAATTGTAAGGCTTGAATCATACTAACATTGTTTGTGCTTTCTCTCGTGCATACAGATCTGTCTGCACATAATCATCGTATGTTGGTTGCTTGATAAAGTTGGTTTGCGCCATTGTCTTTTCAATGATACGCGGTATGTCGGTAAAGCGGCATCTGCCTTCACGGAAAGCGAGGTTAGCCACCTCATTGGCTGCGTTCATAGCGCAGGGTATATTGCCTGCCTGCTGCATAGCGTCGAAAGCCAACTGCAAACACGGGAAACGCTGTAAGTCAGGTTGCTCAAAAGTCAGTTGCTGCGATAACGACCAGTCTATACGAGGCAGTGTGGTTGCCAATCGCTCAGGGTAGGATAGGGCATAGAGTATAGGCAGACGCATATCCGGCGTTCCTAACTGCGCTTTCACCGCTCCGTCGCGAAATTGTACTGCTGAATGAACAATCGATTGCGGATGAACCAACACCTCTATCTTGTCGTAACCCACACCAAACAGCCAATGAGCCTCTATCACCTCAAACCCTTTGTTCATCATAGTGGCTGAATCAATGGTTATCTTTGCACCCATCGTCCAGTTGGGATGCCGCAGTGCTTCGGCTGCCGTCACCTGCTCCAACATACCTTGAGTGTGCTTGCGGAACGGACCGCCGCTCGCCGTGAGCAACAGACGCTCAATACTATCCATATCCTCACCCGCCAACGACTGGAAGATGGCAGAGTGCTCACTGTCAACAGGCAGAATAGCAGTGTGATGCTTCTTAACCAAACAGGTAATCAACTCACCTGCCACCACCAAGGTCTCTTTGTTCGCCAATGCCAAAGTCTTACCGGCTTCAATAGCACGTATGGTAGGCAACAGACCCGCATAACCAACCATAGCCGTCACCACTATATCTATCGAAGGGAAAGTAACGATGTCGGCTATCGCACCAGCACCACACCATACCTTAATATCCAGGTCGTTTAGCCCTTCTTTCAAGGCAGAGTATTGACTCTCGTCGGCTATACATACAACCTCCGGACGAAACTCGCGTGCCTGCTTTATCAGACGCTCCACATTGTTGCCGGCGGTCAAAGCATAGACCTCAAAACGGTCGGGATACTGACGAACAATATCCAAAGTCTGAGTACCTATACTTCCTGTACTGCCTAATATAGCTAATCGCTTAACCATCCTTTCTTGTTTTTCAAAAGGCTATCACCTCTTCGGGGTTGATACTGTGCCCGTTCTGCCATAACTCGAAATAGAAAATCGGTTCTGCTTGAGCAATGGCTATGCTCTCACCTGCCTTCACCGACTCACCCACATGCTTGAGTACACGCTGTGCGTGACGATAGACACTGAGATAAGTGGCGTGCTGCAAGATAATAGTGTAACTGTTATCTATCTCATAATCAATATGTACCACCACTCCCGCTAATACAGCAGTCAAGTTCTCGTTGTCTGCCGTGCGAAGTGATATACCATAAACGCTGTTCTGCGGGTCGTAACCTTGTAAGATAACACCATGCGCCGGACGGAAGAAAGTATAGACAGGTGTGGTCTCTTGAATATCAAACAGTTGCAACGAACTGCGCTCCTTGTTCTCATATTGAGCCAAGAACTCCTCCGTTGCCTCATTCTTCGCTTCCAACAACTGCTCACGCATCACTGCCTCAAGCGAATCCAACGGCTGAACGGTATCGGTACTCACCTCACCAGACATCACCCCCTTGAGGACATCTAAATAGCGTTGCTGTACCTCCATCGTGGTCTGAAGTGAATCAACACGTGCCGTGTTCTCCACTAAACCCTGACGCAAATCTTCTGAATAACCCGGCAGAATCTGACGAATAGGAGTGTAGATAATCAAGACGGAAAGCAGTGCCACAGTCAGAAGAAACATAAGAGTGAAAGCAGTGAACACACTTATCCAACTAAGGCGCACATGCCAACTCTCTGACAAGGTGTCCTCGTGCATCACACTCAAACGATATTTGCGAGTGATACGATGCCACCAACTCTCCTGCTTTTTCTGCTCCATAAAGGCTTATACTGTGTTTTAATTGATGATAGTGCAACCTTGGCAAGGCTTCAATTGCTTGAAGAAATCGTTACCTTTATTGTCCACCAAAATGAAAGCGGGGAAGTTCTCCACCTCTATCTTCCAAATGGCTTCCATACCCAATTCGGGATACTCAACGCACTCAATACTCTTGATGTTCTCTTGTGCTAAGATGGCAGCCGGACCGCCTATCGAACCCAAGTAGAAACCGCCATGCTTCTTACAAGCGTTGGTGACGGCTTCCGAGCGATTACCTTTAGCCAACATAATAAGACTGCCGCCGTTCTCTTGGAACTCGTCAACGTATGGATCCATTCTGCCGGCTGTCGTCGGTCCCATCGAACCGCAAGCCATACCTGCAGGGGTCTTGGCAGGACCGGCATAATAGACAGGATGATTCTTCATATATTCAGGCATCCCTTCACCTGCATCCAAACGAGCCTTGAGTTTGGCATGAGCAATGTCGCGACCAACGATGATGGTGCCGTTCAAACTCAAACGAGTGCCGATAGGATACTGACTTAAAATCTTGCACACTTCACTCATCGGTTGGTTCAAGTCAATGCGAACAGCCTCTCCCTCACCTTGCTCACGCAACTCGCGAGGTATCAACTCACCAGGGTTAGAGTCCATCTTCTCTATCCATATACCGTCTTTGTTAATCTTGCAACGAATGTTACGGTCGGCTGAACAACTAACCCCCAAACCTATCGGACAACTGGCACCGTGACGAGGCAAACGTATAACGCGCACATCATGAGCCATATACTTACCGCCAAACTGCGCTCCTAAACCAATTTTATAGGCCTCTTGCAGCAGACGCCTCTCCAACTCTATGTCGCGGAAGGCACGACCCGAAGCATTACCCGTGGTGGGCAACGAATCGTAGTAATGAGTGGAGGCTAACTTCACCGTGAGAAGGTTCTTCTCGGCGGAAGTGCCGCCAATGACAATGGCTATATGGTAAGGCGGACATGCCGCTGTACCCAAACTCTTCATCTTCTCCACAAGGAAAGGAATGAGTGTGCCCTCGTTCTGAATACGAGCCTTGGTCTCTTGATAGAGATAAGTCTTGTTGGCACTGCCGCCACCTTTGGTCACACACAAGAAATGGTACTCCATACCCTCAGTGGCTTCCAAGTCGATCTGAGCAGGCAGGTTACATTTGGTGTTCACCTCCTCATACATCGATAGAGGTGCGTTCTGAGAGTAACGAAGGTTCTCTTCCGTATAGGTCTGATAAACACCGGCTGACAATGCCTCCTCGTCGGACATACCGCCTGTCACTTGCAACTTACCGTTCTCCACCGTTACCACCTGCTGACCTTTCTCACCGTGGATGATAGCGGTGCCGGTGTCCTGACACAATGGCAGTTTACCTTTGGATGCCACCTCTGCATTGCGAAGGAAAGTGAGAGCCACATACTTGTCGTTGCTGCTTGCTTCAGGGTCACGCAAGATCTTGGCTACCTGCTCATTGTGCGAACGGCGAAGCATAAAACTGACATCGCGAAAAGCAGCGTGTGCCATCGCCGTCAAACCGGCTTTCTCCACCTTTAACATAGGTGTGCCCTCAAACTCACTGACCGACACATAGTCGCGGGTCAGAAGATAATACTCGGTATCGTCCTTACCAAGTTGAAACATTGGTTCATAATGAAATTCCATATCTGTAATAATATATTTTTGTCCTATGTATAAATACCAATTTGCAAAGGTAAGGTGTTTTGTGCAATTGTGCAAGCAATTGCACAATAAATAGATTAAATAATACTGAAAATTTGCATATTAGCGAAATGCGCAGTACCTTTGCCGACTGTTTCGGGTGCGTGTGAGGTTATTCTCTCGTATCCATAAGTTCAACTTTAATAATACACATTGTATGAAAAAATCAATTATCGCAGTTGCTATGCTGCTTCTGTCGCTGACAATCAGCGCACAAGACTATACTCATTCTATCGGTGGTATGGTCGGTTCAATGTATGGTGTTACCTATAAAGGTTTCATCTTTGGTATTGATGGTTTGGCTCTTCAAGCCGACCTCGGTGTTAATCTCTTCTCTTTGGCAGGTAAGGCTGAGGTGAAGACTGACGGAGTGAAAAATACTTCCGATATTAGAAATGGTGCTTTCTTCACTTTCGTTGCCAATCCTAACATCGTTTATCAGCAGAATATCGCTTCTTGGAACTTCGGTTCACTCAGTTGGTTCGCCGGCGGCGGTATCAGCCTCGGTCTGATGCAACAGTATGGAAATATGGAAATTAAGGATGATAATGGCGATTGGAAAACTATCTCTGTTTCAGACTGGAAAAATGTTAATAACGGAAAGGATCAAATCTATGGTAAGTTCGGTATCAATGCTTTGGCAGGTTTGGAACTCGGTTTCTCAAGCGTTCCTTTGGCTCTTGGTCTTGATTTCCGTCCCGGTTATGGTCTGGGTTTCCGCAACCAGAAAGTTAATGGTGTTAAAACTGAACAAGTAGTTAACTTCTTCGATTGGAGTTTGGCTGCATCACTTCGTTACTGCTTCTAAGCAGTTGCTGTCATTTACGAAACAAAAATCCGCTTGCCGAGCAAGCGGATTTTTGTTTCGTATTATTGATTCTGTATCGTTGAACTCTCAACCCCTCAACTTTCAACTTCAAACTCAAGAACTTCTCTCAACTCTCAACTCTCAACTCTCAACTAAACCCTACCCTAAGTAGGTGCGTAGGACGTTGCTTCTGGGTCCGGTGAGCAGTTTGCGAATAGATTTCTCTTTTATCTGTCTGACGCGTTCACGTGTGAGGTGAAGGTCAACACCTATCTCTTCGAGTGTCTTTTCGGGAGTGCCTATGCCGAAGAACTTGCGTATAATCTCTGCTTCGCGGGGAGTGAGACCACTCAAAGCACGGTCTATCTCTTTCGATAGCGACTCGTTAATCAGTCCTCTATCGGCATTAGGTGAGTCTTCGTTCACCATCACGTCTATCAGACTGTTATCTTCGCCTTCCACGAAGGGAGCGTCCACACTAACGTGACGGCCCGACATCTTCAGCGTCTCGGCTATCTTCTCCACGGGTATATCCAATTCCTCTGCCAACTCTTCTGCTGACGGACGACGCTCGTGCAACTGCTCAAAGCGTTGCAAGGCTTTGTTGATCTTGTTGATTGAACCTACCTGATTAAGCGGCAGACGCACTATACGCGCTTGCTCGGCAAGAGCCTGCAAGATGCTTTGACGTATCCACCATACGGCATAAGAGATGAACTTAAAACCACGCGTCTCATCAAACTTCTCGGCGGCTTTGATAAGACCTATATTGCCTTCTGTTATCAGGTCAGGCAGACTAAGTCCCTGATTCTGATACTGTTTAGCCACCGACACTACGAAACGCAGGTTGGCACGGGTCAGTTTCTCCAACGCTGCACGATCACCATTGCGTATGCGACCCGCTAATTCCACTTCTTCCTCAACAGTGATAAGATCCTCGCGACCAATCTCTTGCAGGTATTTATCCAGCGAGGCGGACTCGCGGTTGGTTATCGATTTGGTAATCTTAAGTTGGCGCATATTATCTTCCTTTCTTTCAATGAAACGGACTCATATAAAGCCCTAAACTATTCCAAAAATGCGTAAAAAAGCCTGCAAAGGTACAGGCTTTTTTTCTATTGTGCAAATATTTGCGCAAAATATTTTTGTAAGTCAGTGGTTAATCAGAGTTTTGTTCTCAACAGTCGGTGTGGTTACTCAAACTCTTTTCTCTCTTTTTCACCCACAATAGCCACCTCATAGAGCAAGGTCTGTTTGAGGTCTTTAACGTGTTGCAGGTGGTTGAGTTTTTTGTGTGCTTGCCACAGAGCGTGAACGTATTGCGGTATCTCCCCCGGGTGGTCGGCAAGCATATCGAGCAGCCATTCTTGCAGGTCGCGGTTGCTGCGCACTATGTCGTCCTGCATCCAATATAAAGAGATGATATGTGTGATAGCTTGCAGTTGTACCGAGCGTTCGTTGGCGCTATGTGTTGCTTTGAAGAGCAACTGCATAAGGTCGTTGCGAATACCTTTCTCCATCAGGTTCATTGCTGTGCCCATTATCGCCGCCGAGGCATCTGCCGGATCGTGATGATCCAGCAGCATAACCTCAAAATCGGCTTGGTCATCTTGGCTCACACGCTCTAATTGGTGATACCAGTCTTCTATCTGTGTGGCTCTGTCCACTGTCGTTTACTCCACTTTTCTGCCTTCTGCGTTGTAGATGGCTTTGTCGGTGATGATGTAGAGGTGTCCGTTGATGAGTGCTTTGCGAACGGTGTTATTGCCCTCGTTCATTATCTCTCTCAGACCTGTCTGAGGCAGCACCGTGAGTGTGATAACCATCTCTTCGGCGGCTTCGTAGTTGTTGTCACCTTCTTGACTGACAGTGAGTTGCAGTTCACCTGCGGCGATGGCTGTGAGCACGTTTTCTTCAATAGTAGCCAGTGTCTCGTCGCTCAGAGTGTAGGTCACTTCCAATCCGCTGGTAGCGGTAGCGTCAAGTGTTAAGGTCTCGCCTACGGTGAGTGTGGCATCTTTCATGTTCCAGACGATCTCTTGTGCGGCTTTGGCGATGGTGATAGTGGTGGTTACTATGCTGTCGCAGCCCAAGGTGCTGACAAGAGTTTCAGTTTGCTCATATACGTCGGCGTTCTGTCCTGCGAACTCTTCCTGCCATTCGTCGTCACCGTAAGTGAGTGTGCGTGTAAGAGCGGTGGTCTGAACGGGAAGAACGGTAAGAGTGAGGGTGATGATACTATCGCCGCCAAGAGTGTTGGTCAGTGTACGAGTGTAAACATCGGCTTCTGTCAACTCCTCGGTGAAGTTATCATCGGTGTAGAACGACCCTTCGCAGATGCTTGCTTCGTAGTTGTAGGTAGTGGTGGGACGCTCTACGATATTGAGTGCGAGGGTGTAGAGTGAGTCGCAGCCTGCCATGGTTGAATACTCGGCATAGAGTTCGCGATAACCCACTTCAAAGGCTGAGAGGTCTTGACCTTGCCATTCGCGTTCTTCACCCACATAGATAGTCATTTGCTCTTGTATGGTGTAGGTGGGTAGTATGGTGAGGTTGAGCGTTACTATGCTATCGCAACTGTTGGCGGCGGTGACAGTAATGGTAGTACCGTCTTGCTCGGCACCGGTAAGTTCGATGTCGTTCCAGATATATGGCAGTTCGTTGTCGCAAAGAACGAGTGTCTCTTCGCCGTGTGCTACAGGCAGAACAATCAGTTCGAGGGTAACAACGCTGTCGCAATCAACGGCGTTGGTGGTGGTAAACTGTTTGCCGTTATCTTCGGCTGAGGTTATCTCCATCCCGTTCCATTGGAAGGGTAGTGCGTTCTCGCAAACGGTGATACGGTCGGTGTAGGTAGAAGTCTCTTTGAGGGTGAGAGTGAAGGTGACAGTGCTGTCGCAACCATTGGCTGAACGGTAGGTATAGATATGTTCGCCTGCTTCTGTCAGTTCTCTGCCGTCCCAGATGTATGGCAGTTCGCTTGCGCAGATGGTGGCACCATCGGTCGTTTGATATGCCTCATTGACGGTGAGGGTGAAGGTGACAATACTGTCGCAGCCGTTCACGGTCTTGTAGGTGTGAGTATATTCGCCTGCTTCTGTCAGTTCTCTGCCGTCCCAGTTATATGGCATAGCGCTTGGGCAAACGGTAGCACCGTCAGTGGTGTTGTAGGTCGGATAAACGGTAAGGGTGAAGGTGACAGTGCTGTCGCAGTCGTTCACTGTCTTGTAGGTATAAGTATATTCGCCTGCTTCTGTCAGTTCTCTGCCGTCCCAGATATAAGGCAGTTCGTTGTCGCAAACGGTGGCACCATCGGTGATGTTATATACGGGGAACTCATTGATGGTCAGTGTGATAATGCTATCGCCGCCATAGACGTTCTTGATGTTCACTTGATGTTCACCAGCAGCATATTCGTTGTTGTCAGCCTCAAAGAGGAAGGTAGTGCCTTGGCATACGGTTGTTTGGAATGTGCCGTAGGTAACAGCGGGGTTGATAGTGAATGTTTTGGAGATGCTTTGTGCCGCGTTGTAGCGAGTGTCGCCTGCTTGTGCAGCGGTGATGGTAACAGTGCCTAAACCGTTGATAACCAACTGTCCTTCATTGTCGCTCACAATGCCGTCTTCGGAATAAGTGTAGGCTATGTTCAGTCCGCTGGTGGTGGTAGCCTCCGTCAGATCGATATTGGAAAGGAAAGTGCCTTCTTCTTGTTCCCAAGCGATGGTCTGGTCTTTTTTCAGACCTACACCTTGTACGTTCACTTTCAATGTGTTAGTGCCGTCGGTGATGGTTACCACACCTTCATACTCGATGCCTTCTTGCGGGCAGAAATAGATATCGAAGTTGTATAGGCTGATGTTACCCAATTTATTGCCGCCTGCTTCTTGTCCTGCTTTACCGTTTTTTGAAGCGCAGGCGTTGGCACCTACGGCATAGGTCAGACCGTTGGTGTTGTCGGCTGAACCGATGCGGAACACTGTGGGCAGACTGCTGGTAACGGTGATGTCGCCATTGGTGTAGAACGAACGCAGTTCAACGGCGAATGGCTCTGACACTTCACCCCAAGTGAGTGAACCGAAGTCGTTGCTCTTATCTTTCTTATTGCCTTCACCGTTGTCAGCGTAGAGGATATGTTTAGCCAACGGGATGGCTATATTGCTAATAATCACATTGTGAGTATTGCCTGCCGGACGATCCCATTTGAGCCAGTTGGTCTTGGTGTTGATGTTGCCGCTGAACGACTGAGATATATCCCATGTCTTATCGGTCAATTCTCCCACTTTGGTCGTACTCTCACCGCCGTTAGTGGAGGAATAGATGGTGGTGTTATTGTTAGCCAGTAGTCCACCCCATCCCACGCTTTGGTAGGTCCAGTTGAATGAAAGGGTGCCGGCGAGTGGAGCAAAGAAACCATCGGCCTCATAAGAAACGCCGTTGAAACTGCTGATCTCTGTTTTTAACTCATGGCTTCCGCCATCGTAGTAGGAATACCACTGCCCGTTTTTATAAGTCTGAGCAAACAGACCTATGGCGCAGCAAAGTGTCAAACACAAAGTAAAAATCTTTTTCATAGATATTTGTTAGTTTTTCAGTTAGTTATTGCTGTTGTTGTTCACTTTTTTGCATAGTGCGCAAAATCCGCTGCAAAGGTACGGCGATTTATATGTTGCAGAAATATCTATTTATATGAAAAATATATCATTTTTTAATATCTTTCATAAAAAACACCCTTTTTCTGTCTAAAATTATTTCCGAATTTTAATTTTGCGCATAAAAAAGCCCTGCAAGAACTTTGCTCGAGAAAACTCCTAAAAAATAGGATTGGGGGTGTGGAAAGCCTTTGTAATCCGACTGCCTGCTCTGCTACCATTGCTGGGTCACGGCGGAGAGTATCGGCGCGCCATTAGCAGTCTATTGACCCCGTTTAATTGTTTCTGTTGAGTTTTCCGGTCTCTTGTCTTGCAGGGCTGTGTGTCTCTTCTTCTCTTATTAGTGGCTGTGCCATCCGATGGTGAAAACAATGCGATGGCTCAACATACGATGTTCAAATGGTTGTGGTTGGGTGTCGATAACGCCTATGTTATATTCGCGAAAATCGTCAGTAACGGCAAAAGCGAATTGGCGATAGGTCTGTATTTGACATTGGTAGGCTGCCTGTACGAAGAAGCGGTTGCCACGATAGCCTAACCCCAATGAAGCATAGTGTGCCGTGCGCCATTGACGGAAGTCGGGGTCGGTGCGCACATCGTTGCTGCTCAGACGATAAACGGGTTGGTTATAAGTGTGTTTGAAACGCGACTCGCATGCATAACCCATCTGTATGAACATATTATTAATAACCACCACTTCCGAGCCTATTTTCAGCGTATGTATATCGTCTGTCTGTTTGCGGTGTGTGTAGTCGTACTGAAGACTCACTAACCCTTTATTGCCAAACAGAAATGTGGCGGCAACGCTTGATTTGAGAGGCAGTGTCAGACCTTTTCTTTCGTTGTATGAGGGTGTCTCGTAGTAGATGTTTTCGTTGGCACTCGGGTAGGCGTATGTATTGATGTATGACCGTGTTTGTTGTCTTACGCTTGCCCATACCGGTGTTTGGAACGAAGCACCTGCTCGCAACCATTCCAGCGGTTGATAGATGATACCGATACTGCCGCTTATGCCTGCACCACTTAGCCTGAGATAAGCATTGTGCTCGATGCCTCTGTCGCTGTCGGCTTGTATCCATTCTGAATAGGTCACTTTCTTTGTGTAATCGAGTGCGCGGATGTTCAGACCTAAGCCTATATATATGCGGTGGTTGATGTTCCCGCCCCAATGGAAGGCATATTCATCCATATAGCCGCTTTCTTCCACTCGTAGAGCTGTCTGGTCTTGTAAGCCGAAGGCAGCCGACCAACCGGCAAACACGGTGTCGGTCTGACCAAGAGTGGTGGCTATATAGTCATATTCAGGGTTGACAAGATATGCCTGATAACCCAGTTCGCTCAACCATCCTGAAGCGGCATCGGTGAAGAGCGACTGACTGACACTCGTCTCATCCAAACCGTTGTCGCTTAACTGATTAACCATCAGTGCCGCTATTGAAGGGGCATTGAAGTGTGTACTGCATGAGGTGCGGTTGTAGGAACGCAGACGGTTGTAGGATAGCATAAAATTGCAGAATCGCAATCCTCTCTCACCCGTGTTTTGCAGCGAGAAGACAATAGAGGCTTGCGGCAATTGGAAGGATGAGACGGTCTGATGGTGGTAGAAGTTCGTTTGTTCCTTACTATAAGATAGGTTACGGTCGTTGTTTATCAGTCCTCTTAGCGTCAGTGCCACTTCCCAGCGACGGTATAAACCGAGTCCGGCGGGGTTATCCAACACGGCTGACGGGTCGGCTCCTACGGCTGTCATAGCACCTGCCATACCCACATAACGAGCCGTGCCGTTAATGTCACGCTCACCAAAGGGATGTGACGCTTGTGCTGATAATAAACTGCTACTTAGTATCAGTACAATCAATAATATGTGCTTTCTCTCAACTATCAACTATCTAACTTCTCTCAACTCTCAACTATCCAACTTCTCTCAACTCAATAACTCCTTCTTATCACTGCTTTAACCACAGTGTCCTGCACTTGTACGAACCTTACCTTGGACTGTTCGTGCCTGACAACTTGATTAGCCGTTTGTCTGACTGCCTGCTTGGCCGTGTCGCCTACTGCAGGTGTTATTGTGTTTGCGACTTTTTGTTTGCTCCCTTCCCAGCGATAGACATCATCCACATAACCTTCTGTCTGCTTATGTTTATGGTCTGTTGCCTCACCTGCTGATTGAAGGCAGGTGAGGGAAAACAAGAGGACTAATATGAGAAGTCGCTGTTTCATTATTTGCCGAATCCTATTATCTGTCGTACCTCTTGCAATGTTTTTTCAGCACCGGCAGTGGCTCTTTCCGCCCCCATCTTTGCCACGCGGTTGAGGTAGTCCTCATCCTTCTGATAGGCTTGTATGCGCTCTCTTATAGGTGCGCAGAATGCGTTGATGTCGGCTGCCAACTGCTTTTTCAGGTCGCCGTAACGAATAGACATGTTGTTATATTGGTCGTCGAAATAAGCATAAGTGTCGGGGGTGGAAACCAACTCCATAAGTGAGAAGAGGTTTTGTATCACTTCCGGCTTCTCTTGATTGAGCATCGTCGGACCGGCATCGGTGACGGCACGCATCACTTTTTTCTTTATCGTTGCTTCATCATCGCACAAGTAGATGGCGTTGCCTTCACTCTTACCCATCTTCCCGCTTCCGTTCAATCCGGGCACCTTAACCGCTTTTTGGTTGAAATGGAACGACTCCGGCTCCTTGAAATACTCCACCTTATATATACGGTTGAATCGTCTTGCAAACAAACGCATCATCTCCATGTTCTGCTCTTGGTCTTTGCCCACCGGCACTTTGTCGGCTTTGTGGGCAAGCACATCGGCTGCCATCAGAGTGGGGTAGGTCAGCAAACCGGCATTAACATTGTCAGGCTGTGTGCGCGCTTTCTCCTTGAAAGAAGTAACACGCTCTAACTCACCAAGATAGGCGTTCATATTAAGGTACAAGTACAACTCCAATACAGGTTTGACATCGCTCTGTACATAGATAGGCGCTTTTTCCGGATCAATACCACAGGCTAAATATTCCGATAGAATAGTGCGAACAGAACGACGTATGTCTTCCGGAGTGGGATGAGTGGTGAGCGAGTGCCAATCGGCTATGAAAAACATGCAATCATACTCGTCTTGCATCTTCACAAAACTCTTCACCGCACCGAAATAATTACCCAAGTGCAGATTGCCCGTAGGGCGAATACCGCTAATGACTTTTTCCATATTTTCACTCCTCCTTATTCAATAGGCAACATTCTGTTGATACGCTGCTCTAACGCTAACAAGGTCTCTGTACGAGTGATGCCGGGTATCTCTTGAATACGATGGTTGAGCAGTTCCAATAAGTGCTGGTCATCATGAGCATACAACTTGATTATCATGGAGAAAGACCCTAATGTGTATTGGCTCTCCACCACCTCTTGTATCTTCTCCAATTCCGCCAATACAGCGTTATACAAACCGCCGTTCTCAAGCGTTATACCAACGTATGCACACAGCGTGTAACCCAACATCTTGGGATTGACCTGATAACCCGAACCTATTATTGTTCCGTTTTCCACAAGCCGCTGAACGCGCTGATGAATAGCAGCACGAGACACACCACATTCTTCAGCCACATCTTTGAAAGGAATACGAGCGTTCTTGGTGATAATCTGAAGAATCTTCTTGTCTAATTCGTCCAAAATCTTTTCCATAACTCAATCTTTTAATGTTGTTTTGTAAGTAAATCTCCAAAAATCGTTGCAAAAGTACGGCAAATGTTTGACGTATGCAAAAAATGATGTACTTTTGCAAGCAAAATGTTACTTTTCTGACCCTTACATTTTCAACCTATGCACAACTTGATAGATGATTATGTGGAGCAACACTCCACACCACAATCACCCGTTCTGGACCAAATAACACACCTCACAGCACTCAATGTGCTCAATGCACACCAACTGTCCGGACCGATACAAGGACGGTTGCTTAGTTTCCTGAGCCGTATGATTGAACCTGACTATATACTTGAAATAGGCACCTTTACCGGCTATTCAGCCATCTGTCTGGCTGAAGGAGTCAGGCAAAAAGTCATAACGTTGGAACATAACGACGAACTGGAAGACCGCATCCGACAACACCTCTCACTGACACCCCTCGGCAAAAAAATCGATTTGCTCATCGGAGATGCCAAAAAGATCATACCTGCTCTTAATCATTCCTTCCCGCTCGTCTTTATCGATGCCGATAAGCGGGAATACGAAATATATTTGGAATTGGTCTATCCTCTCGTTCCTGCCGGCGGATGGATATTAGCCGACAACACCCTTTGGGGCGGACACGTTATTGACCACGCCTATGATAAAGATAGTCAGACTCTTGCCTTGCGCCTCTTTAATGATAAGGTGGTGAAAGACAGCCGTTTTGAAACACTCCTCTTGCCTATACGTGACGGACTGACTATCCTCAGAAAATGCTAAGAGAAAAATCTTTTTCTCGTTTATCTCTCCCTCCAAATTATTCTCATTTATCTCTCTCAATTATCATCGTTTATATTAGGTGCGGCAATACAATTGCCGCACACTCTCCTATAGTTCATCTTTTTTTGCCAAACCTTACTTAAAAATCGTTAAATGGCTCATATTAAGATGAAAAATCAAATAAATTGCTAAAATATTTGCGCAATCAGAATACATTTCGTAACTTTGCCGCGTAAAGTGTGTTTTATTTATAAAAACGTAATTGTAGTAGTTGATTATAACCTGTAAACGCCGAAAAGAGATCAATTTAATCGCAATGACAGTACGGCAATGAGAAGTCGGTTTGATTCCCTGCTCCACCACCGAGCGGCGAGCGGGAGATGAGCGAGAGAAGACCATCATCCTCACATTCGGCGTTGGAGAGATAGAAACATTACATTATAAAATTACGTTTTTCATTGATTACTAATAAGATAAAATATATCATGCCCAAAAAGACAGATATAGCAAACAAACCTGTTGTGGTATCAAGCATAACTATTCAATCGGCGCAACAAAGAATATTCGCGGTGCGCGGACAACAAGTTATGATGGATAGAGACTTGGCTCAGTTGTATGGAGTTGAGACTAAGGTTCTGAACCAAGCAGTTAAACGTAATATGGAAAGATTTCCTTCTGAGTTTATGTTTCAACCTAATTTTCGATGCGGAGCGCAAAGCAAAAGATAATAATTCAGCGACCGAATAATAACAATCATATACCAAAAATACAGATGAGGATGTTCCGCTTAATCTCATATCAATCGTGCTGAGAAAAGGACGGCGGCTATTAACCTTATTCGCCCTCCTCACCCTCGGCATCGGACAGATGTGGGTGGCAGAATGACCAAGACTCAACTCGAAGCAATCAGATATATGAAAATACACTTTAAAGACTCAAAACTTGAAAAATATGCGAAGGATGAGCGCCTGTGTATCCGCAAGTTGGGAAAGGAGCAAGCTGAGAAATATCTTAAACGAATAGACCAATTGTATAATGCAGAGACGTTGGAAGACACACGTTACTTGCCAGGATATTATCATGAGTTAACAGAAGACAGGAAAGGCCAATGGGGATGCGACTTAGTTCAACCTGATCGTTTGGTTTTCGAACCTCAAGAGCAACCTATTTCAACTTCCGAGGACGGAGGATATATTTGGGAAGAAATAAAAGAAATTAACATTATTGAAATAATCAATTATCACGGAAAATAACATGAGTATGGAAACAACATATCGCCCTGTTAAATCTTTTCATCCAGGAGAAACATTGGATGAAAAACTGCAAGAATTAAGAATGTCAGTAG
>JAFSTB010000007.1 GCA_017450685.1 Paludibacteraceae bacterium | reverse complement strand
TATTTGATTTGATTCATAAGTAGATATGTTTTTATCCACAAAGTTATCAATTCAAATCCGTTCGCACAAATGATCCGTATAACGAACTAATTTTCAATAAGTCAAAGAACTCTATCTTAATTTTTAGTGGACACTAATGATCCGAAATCAAAATTAGCAATAGACTTACACCATTCGTATGCTTTCTGTGCTCGTTTAACATCTTCTGTTGAAAAGGGTTTCGGGTGCTCTACTGCGTATGCGAAACGGCGTGCGTCTTCGCCATAGAGTGTCGGTGTTTCTTTGATTGGGCGTGCCATGGTTTTATACTCCGATGTATTTAAGTACAATACTGCTAATTAAATAACGCTGCAAATATACGACTTTTTTGGCATATTTGCAAATAAATGGTTAAGTTTCTTGAATTTTTAATGGTTTTAGTTGGTCTTAGTGCTTTTTATTGTTACTGAGTTGTTTTTAGCTCTTGGTAAATCATGGCACGGATGAAGGTGGGGAGTTGGAGGTAACGCTTGGGCTTGTTTGTTCGTGGGTCAATTTAAAATGGATTTTCCACCACTCTTCTATATCCGAAATCTCTCTTTACGTCTTTCGGCAGAGGTGATGGTCTGTTAATATCCGCACGCAATAGACGAAACCGATAATCTGCAATGTTAAAGTAGAGTGGGGCGGCGGCAATTTGATTGCAGGGAAAAGCGAGGAAAGGTAGCGTTTAAAGCGTGTGAGATAATAGACGAAAGGGCTGCGAATACAATTCGCAGGCTATAAAAGATAAAGGCAAAACTAACAAAAAAAGAAATATTTTTGCAAAAATGATTAAAAATGCCGTACCTTTGCAGTGTGCTTGAAGCAAGAATGTTCCAGTTCGCTACTTCAACCACAACACGGAGGATAACAAGTATTGTAATAATTGTAATACGAAAGAATAGAATAACAAGTTTATTATTCGGAAGAATAGAATAACATTTTCTTATAGAATTAGTGATATTCTATCTTAAAACAACGCAGCAGGTTGGTCTGTCGCTCGCTTGAAAGACAGCGGGAGGAAAGTCCGGGCAACACAGAGCACCATATAGGTTAACGACCTACAGGCAGCGATGCTTGGTCAATGGAACAGCGACGAATGGCATCTTCTTGAGGAAGGTGATGAAACGGCTACACTATGGGTTGCAATCCCATGTAAACCGACGATTGAGGGTGGCTCGCCCAAGTTGGAGGGTAGGGAGCGTAGGAACAGTATAGTAATATACTTGTCAAGATAAATGACAGACCTCGACAGAACCCGGCTTATAGACCTGCTGCGTTGATTTTTTTGTGGGGGCTAGGAAAACTAGGGGAACTAGGGGAACTAGGGTGAATAGGAAAACGAGAACAGACTCCCTTAATAGAGGAAGCCGAAGAGCCACAGCGGAATCAGTTTATCTTTTCCCATCTCCATATCTGCCACGGCGCTATAGCGGAACACATCTCGTGTCGGTTTAGTGGCATAGATATCCATCTTCATATTTCGATTGACGAGGAAGGTAGCATTTTCAGCCACATTGATTTTGTGCGAACCGTGCAGAGCCGAATAGAAGAACGTCTCAGCCACGGCTTGCGGATCCACTTCGCGTGTAGGTTGGGCGTAACAGAGGTTAGGGTTCTGCAGGTATATCTTCGAGGGCTTCATAGGAAACTCTTTGCCGTCCTGATAGAGCAGATTAAGCAGACGAGCGTCTTTTAAGCATTTGATATAGTTCATTATAGTAGCGCGCGAAGTATCGATCTTTTCTGCCATCTCGGATATATTCAGTCCGCAAGGCACTTGCATCATCAACAGATAGAGCAGTTGTCGTATTTTTGTAAGATAAGATACGTCTATTTGCTTGATTAGCAGTATGTCCACTTCAAGCATCATGTTCATAGTCTTGAGCAGTGTTTCCGAGAAGTCGCGACTCACTTCACGATAGGGGTAGTAGCCTTGTTTGAGATAATCGGGGAAATACCACAGAGGTTTAACTTTAGCGCAAACCGAGCGTGCTATGTCAACGTGGTTTTTGAGGATTTCGTCGAGCGAGCAGGTTGGCAGAGCAGCGTGTGTTTGTATGCACAGGTACTCACGGAAGGAATAGCCGCGCAGGTTATATACTTTAACCAGATGACCTATATCGGGGTTACCGTCATTGAGTCGCATAAGAGGTGAAGCGGTGAAGACGATACGCAGAGAGGTATAGTGGAAATAGCAGTCTTTCAGTTCCTTAGACCAGTTGGGATACTTGAATAGTTGGTCTAAGATCAGGGTTTTACCTCCTTGTCTGACAAACTCACCTGCAAACTCATAAAGTGTATGTTCTGTGAAATAGAAGTTGTTGAAGTTGACATAGAGAGTGTCGTGAGCGTGTGCCGGATCTTGTTCATATAATTGTTTGGCATAGCCCAAGAGGAAATCTGTCTTTCCAACACCTCTACCGCCTTTGACGGCTATAAGACGATCTTTCCATTCTATTTCGTCCATCAGGCCGCGACGAATGGGAATTTCAACGTGGGATACTAAATAGTCGTGTGTGGCGAAAAAACTTTCTAACATACAAAGTAGGGTATTGCGTTTTCTGTGAATAAGTTGCTTTTATTTATACAAGTAATTTTCTCCCCAGGTCATCAGTACGTTGGTGTAGGGAAGTGGAGCATATTTGCGCATAGTCATCCAGTAGGCTTCACGATGGTCGATGGTATGTTCCATCTCGTTTTCGTGACCGGTGATGATAAGGCGCGGATTAAAGCCTTTAACGGTGCGCTCTAAACTGTTGATCCAACAATTGACAAGAAGCACATCGATGTGCATCTCATTGCGTATATTGTCAATCCATTTGAGGTCTTCTTGGTTATATTGGTCGCCGGTATGAGCCACTGATATGCCGTTTTTGAAGGTCAAGACATAGATATTGTTGTAGATGTCGTCTTGATGACCGGGCAATATCTTCAGGGTCATACCCAAGTTGGCAAAAGGCACGGTAACCGGTTCGTTCTCAGTTAGCAACTGTTTGATATTAGGATCGACATCCACCCATAATCCTTTTGGAGCGATGACCGTTTTTCCTGCGGCAGCAAAGGCTTTGGCAACACGCAGATTGGCATGGTCGCCGTGAAAATGGGATACGAACATAGCATCACACTCACGAGCAATAGCCATAAGAAGCGAATCACCTATGAAAGGACTGTTTTTCTTTCCTCCCGGCACAAGGTCGATAGCGATAGTGGCTTCTTTCGACTTGATGATGAACCCGTCGTTGTACAACTTATATATCTTCACACCTTTTTTCACGGGTTGCTTCATATCTGCCAACATTGTTTCCAGTCGGGTGTTGATAAACCAATGAAAAGCGTCGGAGTTGTCGTTGCGAGTGTCATGAAGGAGCATATCTAAAGCCATCAAAGCCATATCGCGATTGATGTTCTCTTTCTTGGAAGGAGCGTTGGCTTTTAACGTCTCATCTATCTTTTTGAAGCACTCACGTGACTGATTATCAAGGTAATTGTCAGGATATCCCCAAAAGATACAGTACTGTTCCCGCGGATTATCTACGGGACGCTCTTGTGCTGACAATGGCAACAGAAGAAGCGACAGAATAGTGAAAAAAGCAAGTCTCATACCGAAGGGCAATGAGAGGTAGTGGTGTGACATAGACACTATGTGTTTACATTAACGCCGCAAAGGTAGTGTGTTTTTGCCAATTGTGCAAGTCTATGCTCACTTTTTGTAGGCTAATCACTTTTCAATGAGATAGTCAAGGCATTTTTTGAGCAGAGATTGGAACTGAGTAACGCTTTCCATCATAAAGGGCAAGGCTATTATTTGCTTTTTGTATGCCACTCCTGCACATACCTGACTATCCGTATATCTTGCCACCACCATAGCGTCCGATGCAGGCCGTATGCCGTCGGGTGACTCAGTGGCTATAATACTGTCGTTGGGTGTGTTAACAACGGTATAAAGACCGTTGTCGGTGTTGATGCTATACGGTAGGCTCAGTCTCACTATGCCTGTTGCTGAGGCATTGGCGGTGAAAGGTTTATAGTGCAATGTCCGTTCGGCAAACTGTCGTTCGGTGACGGAGGTTAGTCCGCTGCCAATGTTTGAACCGCTGAGCAGCAGTCTGCCACCGCGACGCAAATGTGCGGTGAGCCACTCGCGCGTTGCCGGTGACCAATAGTCAGACCGGCTTTTGTGCTTGCCCATAATGATGACGACAAGGTCAAAAGGCAACTTAGGCAGCGGTGCGTCAATACTTCGGCTTATATATGATAATCCTTTCTCTTGCATTGCGTTAGCATAGAGAGTAGGGTAGTTGAAAGTGTTACCTACGGTCATTTGTTGTGCTTGGTCGGCATGGCACATACCAAACCCGCACTCGTCATCATTAACCCACTCGTGGAGACGGTTATAGTCGCACTGCGCACCTATGTATGAGCCATCGATACCATACGGTATAGCCAATGACCCCGGTGCGATACCACCGCTCAAACTGTCGCTGTTGAATGTTTCCGGTGCGGACACATCCATAAAGCCGTTGATGATCAGTGCTGTAGGTGCTTCATGCCAAAGGATGCGTGCGCTGGCAGTCTCTGAAAAGAGGCTGACACCGCCTGTGTTGCCTGCCACGACGCGAAAATCGTAGTGTGTACCGCGTGTGATCTTCATCGAGTAGATGCCTGACAGACTGTTGTCTGCAACCACTATGCCGTTATCCCAGTCTTTGCCTTCTTCGCGTGTATAGACAACGTAGAAAGTGGGATTGGCAGTAGGCTCTATGCTATCTTGTCTGCCTTTCCACGAGAGGTGCAAACTGTCGTCGCCGTAATGGTCAATAGCCACGCAGTGAGGTGGTAGTGGTTGCACTACGAACGGTGTTTCGTCCTGCTCATGTAGGAAACGCAGCACACCTTTGTATATAGCGCGTGAGACGATGAACTTGAACTTTGGGTCTAACCCCAACTGCATATCTGCCAGGTTTTGGTGGCTGAGCATCTCTACCAAGACTGTCGGCACATTAGGCAGTCGTGCTTCCGAATAGGACGCTTGTTTCAGTGCTCGGCGCGACCAAGACGTGTCCATCGTAAGGCGTATATCGTTCACTATCTGTGTCTGGATCAAGTCAGCCATATCGCGACTGACCATCCTGCTGCCTCCGGAAGGGAATGTCTTTTGCTTGTCGTTGTTCTTCTCCGAATAGATAACCAGTGTGCCTATCTTGCTTGAGTCGTTGGTGACACCGGCATCCGAATGTAGAGCCAAACATAGATCTATCGGCACTTTGAGATGGTTGACCCATCTGCCTCTGCATCCAAGGTCGTCCAAATAGTCGTTTTCACCTTCAGTATAACTATAAATAGAGTCGGGCAATCCGTTATATTCGAGCCAATATCTTGCGCCCTCCATCCATCGCGGGAAACCGCTTGTTTGCCCTTCACGCTCTATACTGCCCATCCCGCCTCCTAAACGAACGGCACCGATGCTCAGTAAGCCATTGCCGGCTTTATGCAGATGTACATAGTTGAGCGCAGTGTCGGATGTAAAAGTCATCTTGCCTATATATACCCACTTGCCTGCATACATCTGCTGATTAACCTCATATTGTGTCGTTTCGCCGCCGTGTGTAACTGAATAAACGGCACTGCGCGTATTGTGCGAAGATGAGTTAAAGCTAATATAAACACCATATTCGCCGCTTTTTGGTACAGAGAGATATGTGAAGCCGTGGTCGGTATCAATGGTGTCAAGGGGGAAAATATATTCGTTGGTTTGAGTGTCTCTTTCTCGTGGTTGTATGACAATGGCACCTGCGTTCTCTAACATCGGCACGAGAAAAGGCATAGTGTAACTTGAGGTATAGAGGTCCTCAACGGTGGTCCATAGTCTGGCTCTTTGCCAATGCCATAATTGTTCGTTTTGCTTATAATAGAGTCCGTGACTTGCCCAGAGGGCTATATGTCTGTCTTGTAGTCCGCAGGAGATGGAGTAGGGGAGAGAGCGGTTGTGAATAAGAGGTTGAGCCGAATGGTCGATGATAAACATGTCGGCTTTTCGTCGTGGTCGCAGGCGTGAGGGAATCAACTCCCCCATCTCGTGATCGTCGGTCATTATCTTAACCGTACCTGTACTATCGCCCCAAACCCACATACTGATATGCCGACGCAAATAAAGCAGTTGCTGTTCGTCTAATACCAGTCCGCTCAAAGCAGGATTGGCAAAGATGGTTACTTGCCTTCCTTTTTGGCGGATGTTGTTCACTTTTATTGGGTCAAGCCGTTGATAGCGAGCAGCATACGCGTTAAGTGAATCACTTAACGATTGTGGTGTCAAAGCATAACCGCTCATAGTTATGCTTGACACCACAAGACATAGTATAACGAATCTGTTCAGACTATTTTTGCAGCGCACAGTTTTTCGCGAATCTTAATATAAATGATGGTTTCTTTCTTTGAGAAATCGGTTTTGACATATCCCATACCGATACCTTCTTTTGTGTTGGGTAGCATTATGCCGGAGGTGACATTACCAATCACATTGCCGTTCTCGTCGCATATCTCATAGCCATTGCGAGGGATAGCGCGCTCTTGCATAATGAAATGTACGAGTTTACGCTGTACGCCTTCTTTTTTTTGTTTGAGCAGGAACTCTTTGTCGATGAAGTCTTTAGCGTCGAACTTGGTTATCCATCCCAGTCCGGCTTCTATCGGTGAGTGTTCTTCGTCAATATCGTGACCATAGAGGCAGAACCATTTTTCGAGTCGGAGGCTGTCGCGTGCGCCTAATCCGATAGGAGCCAAGCCATAGTCTTTGCCCACTTCAAAGAGAGCGTCCCATATCTGTTTGCCGTACTCTTTTTTGAAGTACAGTTCGAATCCTCCGGCGCCGGTATAACCTGTGTTACTGAGGATAACGCCCTGCACACCTGCAAAACTCCATTCGCGGAAGCAGTAGTAAGGGATGGCGCTGAGTTCAGCATCCGTCAGTTTCTGAAGCATCTCGGTGGCTTTCGGACCTTGCACAGCCAACTGACCATATTGGTCGCTTGCGTTCTCCAACTGCACATTGAAACGCTCTGTGTTCTGTTTGTTGACCCAAGCCCAGTCTTTGTCTATATTGCCGGCATTAACCACGAGCAGATATTTGGTGGTGGAGTACATATAGACGATAAAGTCATCTACTATACCACCTTTGCCGTTAGGGAAGCAAGTATATTGAGCCTTACCTGCCTCTAATTTACTTACGTCGTTGGTGGTTATATATTGCAGAAAGTCGAGGGCTTTTTCACCTTTTACCCAGAACTCGCCCATGTGGCTTACATCGAACACGCCCACACCTTCACGCACGATACAGTGTTCGCGATTGATGCCTGTGGGGTATTGAATAGGCATATTAAACCCGGCAAAATCTGCCATTTTCGCACCCAACGCTATATGGGTCGCGGTGAAAGGAGTCTCTTTTAACATAACAGTGTTATTTTAAGATTGTACTTTTATTCCTCAGTTATTAAAGTGCAAGGAGTAATTACGTTAAGCGTTTTCCACTATTTTGAGTATTACTTCCATTGCTTTTTCCATACTTTGCACGGGGACGTATTCAAACCTGCTGTGGAAGTTTTCACCCCCGGCGAATATATTAGGGCAGGGCAGTCCTTCGAATGATAGTCGTGCTCCGTCGGTACCACCGCGAATGGGTTGCACTTTGGGTTTGACACCCACTGCTTTCATGGCGTTCTCCACTAAGGTGATGATATGTCTTACGGATTCCACTTTCTCGCGCATGTTGTAGTACTGGTCGCGCATCTGAATTTCAATGGTGCCAGCACCGTAGCGTGAATTGAACGACTGCACGAGGTCTGTTACCAACTGTTTGCGCTCCTCAAAATGCTGACGGTCGTGGTCACGAATGATGATAGAGATAGTGGTTTGTTCCACTGTACCTGCGACTTGGGTGATATGGAAGAAACCTTCATATCCTTGTGTGGTGGCAGGTGTCTCTCGAGCAGGAAGCATATTCATCAACTCACCGGCTATGAGCAATGAGTTTTTCATTTTCCTATATCCGTAGCCCGGGTGCACATTGATGCCATTGACTACAATCTTGCAGGATGCGGCGTTGAAGTTCTCGAATTCCAATTCTCCGATAGCACTGCCGTCCATTGTATAGGCGAAGTCGGCACCGAACTTCTTCACATCGAAATGGTCGGCACCTTCACCTATCTCTTCATCGGGTGTGAAACCGATACGGATAGTGCCGTGTTTGATTTCAGGATGTGCAATGAGATACTCCATTGCCGTCACTATCTCAGCCACACCGGCTTTGTCGTCTGCACCGAGCAAGGTAGTGCCGTCGGTAACGATAATATCCTGACCTATATAGTGCTTGATTTCAGGGTATTGACTCGTTTCCAATATGATGTTTTGCTCTTTATTCAGCACAATGTCTTCACCGTCGTAGTTAGTAACAATCCTTGGCTTGATGTTCTCGCCTGAGGCATCAGGTGCAGTGTCTAAATGGGCTATGAAGCCGATGACCGGTTTGCCTGTTGTGTTGGCAGGCAGGGTCGCCATAATATAGCCGCGCTCGTCTAAATCGACATCTTGCAAACCTATTTTTTCCAACTCTTGTTTGATGTGCCGAGCAAGAACCATCTGTCCGGGAGTGGAAGGTGTGATGCGAGTGGTCTCATCTGAGGTGGTGCAATAATGCACGTATGTTAAAAATCTATCTGTCAGATTCATAACAGTGATAAGGATGATCTTTGTTATCCTAACATTTTTATATTTAACTATTCGACTAATGTTTAGTTGAACAGTCCGAGAAGTGTTTGTATGCTTCCTGCTGCTTCTTTCACTGTAGAAGCAGCTTGTAAGGTGTTGTTGCTCTCACTTTCTATTTTGGAAGTGTCCACGTTCTCCATAAGGTTGCTCAACTGTCCCATAACAGAGGATGAGAGGTTGTCGGTGACGAGGTTGTCGGATCCCAGTACCAAACCGGCAGCAAAACTGGTCCAATAGTCAGTGTCTTTGCCTTGTGTCTTGAGGTTCTTGCAGTTCTTGATAAGAACCATGGTGTTGGTTATGTTGCTCAGGTTAGCGCAGTCGAAAGTGCCATCGGCTTTGTACTGTGTGTAAAGGGCTTTGAGAGCCTTACCGGCTGCTTTTCCTTCGGTTGAAGAGGTGGCTTCGGTGGTCGTCTCGGCGGATTTGGATTTGAACAGACTCTTGATGTTAAATGAGCATAGCAACATCACGGCTGCCATACATACAAATAATGCTTTTTTCATATTCGATAATTTTTTATTTATGCCATTGCGTTTATTTTCATTTGCGAGCGCATGGCGGGTATTCTGCGCTATTTATCTTAGAAAGCCAGACCTACGCCTACGCCGAACACATCGTTCTTGCGCCAGAAGTTGGTCTTGTATTCCAGTCCGTTACCCATATCTTGTGTTTTGTCTTTCTTGTCGTAGAAAGAGTGCATATAGCCTAAGTCGATATTGACGTGTGAGCCGGCGTTGATACGGAAACCTACTAATATGGAGTGGCTATTGACTTGGAAATCCAATTCTGAACGCTCGTCGTTAGTCTGTTTGTAGATGCCTGCTTGATAGCCCGCTGAGAAGGTGAGGTATTTGAAGATGTCGTATTCTATACCTACGCAAGGCTCGTGTGTGCCTTCGTTCTTTTCGTTAGCAGCATCGTTGACCATATCACGTTTGGCATGTTTCTCATCAAAGTAGCGATATGAGGCATTGATGCGCAGTTTTTCTATCGGTGCCACTTGCATACCCACTGAGAAATAACCCGGAACATCGCTGCGCAACTTCTTGCCGTCTAGGAAGTTAGCCAACTGTGTCATTGCATCGGCTGAGGCACTGTTGGAGGATTTGTTTTTCAGTTTCATCACCGTTTGGAACTGATAGCGGAAGCTGACGTTGAAGATCTCGTTCACTCTAAGGTCTATGCCTAAGACGGGTGTTACGCCGAAACCTGTTTGGCGGCAGTCAAGTTCCACATCCGGCATATTTTGCACTTTAGCGGCAGCAGCGTTGAGTTGAGCGGCGGTGGTAACATCACCGGCAGCTTCTTTTTGAGCGGCTGCGCCGATAAGATAATTATATGCGGGAATGGAGTAATCGTCGCCCATCCAAAGTTGCATATCGCGTAAGCCGCCATTATAGCGATTATTAGTGTAGTTGCCTTGCAAACCGACGCTGATAGCCAAATGCTCTTTCCACACTTCAAAACTGGTGCCTAAATATATGCCATATTGATACGATTCGCCGGTTATGCTTTGCGATAATGTGTATGCCACGTTTTGTCCTGTGGCTTGTTTTAATTGCAGAGCATTACCTGCCAATGCGGCTTCGAACATACCTAAGCCGTCGTTGAATTTGCATTTGCCGCCGCCACCTATTATATTAAAGCCTGCTTGCAAATTCCAGCGATCCCAGTTGTAGGTGAAATGTATGGCTGGTATAACCGGTGCTGTGGCTTTGCCCACATACTTGCGTGAGGTTTGACCCATATAATCTCTGTTCATGGCAAATGGTGCAAAACTGACTGTGCTTATGCGTTGCTGAAAAGCGGTCTAGATGGATACACCTATGTGTACTCCGTTGGTTAAGAAAGCGGTGCCGGCAGGATTGAAATAAACGCCGTCAATGTCTATTGCACCTTCGCGTGCAGGGTTGCGCAAATAAGCAGCCGACATATTGGTGTTGGTGACCAAACCGCCTGCCATCATTGAAAGAGTACTCATTGTCATTCCGCAAATAAGCAACGCACGTCTAAGTGTTTCATTTAAGTAGTTTTTCTTCATTTCATAAAAATTTTTGATTAAACATTTTTCCCTATTTATCCATCCCCATTCTTGCTCAAAATTCGTGCAAAGGTACAAAAAATCTACGAGGCGAAAAAAAAATCGCCTCATATATAACCCTTAACGATAGAAAAACAAAATTGCGCATTTTTTTGCGCAATAATTTTGTGTGTTCGTTTTTTCGCCGTACCTTTGCGCCAGTATGCAATAGACTAATGCGGCATTAGCACATCGGTAGTGCATCAGCTTCCCAAGCTGAGGAGGAGGGTTCGACTCCCTTATGCCGCTCTTTTTTTTTGTATAAAAGGTGTTATGCTTCGTCATTTCATTCAGGAACAGTTAGTCTTACCTCTAAGCGATATGCTCACCGGTCAGAGTGTGCATAGCAAGTTGCGTTTCCTGATGAAGAGTTGCTATTGGTCGCGTGAGCAGTTAGACGCTTTTCAAAATGAGCGGCTAAGGCTGTTGGTGGAGCATATCTTTCGTTCAGTGCCGTTCTATCAGGACTATGCTCGCGAACATAACCTGCAAGCCTCTGATATACAGACTAAAGCCGACCTATATAAACTGCCTGTCGTAAGCAAAGAGATAATGCGGGCAGAAGGTATAGAGCGGTTCACCTCCACTGCTTTTCCTGCTAATAAGCGTATTCTGATGTCCTCTTCGGGTAGTACGGGTCAGCCCTTCAAACATTATATAACGCGTGAGGACTATTCAATGGACATAGCCGCTAACCTTCGCGGTTGGTACGATATGGGGTGGAGGTTAGGAGATAAGTATGTGAAGATAAGTCAGAACCCGCGTTCCTCTTTTCTCAAGCGTTTGCAGGATATAGTTACGCGCAATATGTATATTGCCACTGCCGACCTCAGTGACCGGCATCTAATTGAGATAATGCGGCAGATAGAGAGTTATCGTCCTGTGGCTATTCGTTCTTATCCCGATCCGCTGTATATCATAGCGCAGTTCAGGCTGCAACACCCTGAGTTCGTTTGGCAGCCTATGGCTATCACCACCGGTAATACCCTTCACGACCATATACGCCGTACTATAGAAGAGGCTTTTCACTGTCCTGTTTATGACTCCTACGCCAGCGAAGGTAATGCCGTATGCTTTGAGTGCCATACGCACGAGGGTTACCATATAGCGGAAGAATATGGTATAACGGAAGTCCTTGACGAAGAAGGTATACCTGTCGTTAATGGTCAAGGCAGAGTAGTTACCACCGACCTATGGAACTTTGCACACCCTTTCATCCGATACGATGTGCAGGATAGAGTGGAGGTGACAGACAAACGCTGTTCGTGCGGACGAGCACACAAGTTAGTGAAACGCATACTGGGTCGCGACAACGAAGTGCTAATCGCACCTAACGGTAAACGCTTTATCGTTCACCATTTTACCGTTTATTTTGAACCGACGGTAACTCCAGCATTGCAAGATAGTATCGACCAGTTTCAGGTTATCCGGCACACTGACCAATCAGCCACTTTCCTACTTGTGGTCAATGGCAGATACACTGATGCTATCGGTCGATTGATAGCCGACTATTGGCAGGAGCAGTTCGGCGGAAAGGTAGATATCCGAATAGTAGATCGCATACCCATTATGCACAACAACAAACGCCGCTTTATTATAATAGAAAAATAGAGCGATATGAAGTGTTTAACTCTAATTGATTTTTTGATTTCTTATTTGCGTGGAGGAGATGTCGAAATAGGGAACACCGCGCAGAAAATGAACATCGCCGATTAGGTTGTCGGATGATAGTTTGTTGTTTGAAAGGTCGTCGCGAATAAGGAATTGACTATGAGGCGATGTTGGTTGTGAGGAACAAACATTATCGCGCTTATTGGTTGTTTCTTGGTGTCGTGGATAGACGTAGATGCGATGATTGAGCTGAATCTTTTCCCAATCACGCCAACGTGTGAAAATCTGCCAGTTGTCTTCACCGATGACAAGCGCAAAGCGGTCGTTAGGGTAGGTCTGTTGCAAGACTGCCAATGTCTGTGCTGTGAAAGAAGGACGCGGCAGAGAAAACTCTAAATCAGATACTCTGATGATTTTTCCGTTGGTTAGCGGTTGCTCTTTTAGCGACCGCTGAACGGCTGCTTGGGCTTCTGCCAATCGTTGCTTTTCAGGGGCAAGGATAGTGCTGTCTTTCAACGGGTTATTAGGTGTAACCATCAACCACACTTCATCTAATTCTGTGTGTTCCACCACCCAACGGGCTAAACCCAAATGACCAAAATGGATGGGATTAAACGAACCTCCATAAATACCGATAAACATATGACTTTGAAAATCTCTATTTCTCGTTTTCCTTTAGTCTGAAATATGCCAAAATGATGGCTGTGGCGATACCTACGTTTAAACTTTCAATATGGTTGTTTGAGTACGAAGGGATATAAAGAGAATGTGTAATCTGTCTTCGCACCTCTTCCGTTATGCCATTACCTTCATTTCCCATAATGATCAAGCCCTTCTTTTTTTGTGCTACGGCATCTTGTTCGTACAGGTTGTTGCCGTCTAACAGAGTGCCGTAAAAAGGCAGGTCAGGGTGGGATAGGCGGACATTATTCAGGTATTCGGTCAGTGCCGGAACATAGTGTACTCTTACGTGTGCCAAAGCACCCATAGAGGCTTGCACCACCTTTTGGGAAAAGCAGTCAACGGTTTGAGCGGAGCAGACCACATCTTGTATGCCGAACCAATCGCAAGTGCGGAGTATGGTACCCATATTGCCGGGGTCTTGTATGCCGTCTAATACTACAATCAGTTGCTTATAATCAATTTGTTGCAAGTGGTAAAGCGGTTGCTTAAAGACTGCTATGAAGCCTTGTGGTGTGCGTAGTGAACTGAGCCGTTCCAAATCGCGCATAGGTGTGTTGTCGGGTGTTAGATAATGCACAATAGGGAAGGCTTCTTTCAGTTCGTTAATACACTTCTCGCCTTCTGCTACAAACAGTCCTGTTTCATCGCGGTTTTTCTTTTGCTTGAGACCGGCAATACGTTTGATGACGGCTTTGCTTATGTTCTCTATTTCTGACATTTTGCGCTTATTTTTGCTCAAAAAAATGTTGGTGTTTTCAGACCTAACTTGCTGAAAAATCCCTACAAAGATATGGCAAGTTTTGTGTATATGCAAATTTCGCCGTAACTTTGCGGGTTGAAAAAATGAAAATTTATGTTACAGAGTATGACAGGTTTCGGCAGAGCCGAAGGTTCGGTTGGGGAACGCCGTTTGATAGTGGAACTGCGCAGTGTCAATTCCAAGCAGGCTGATGTTAGTTTGCGTATTGCTACTGAATTGAAAGACAAAGAGATAGAGATACGTCAATGGTTGGCATCAGCTTTGGAAAGAGGCAAGATAGATATGCGTCTTGACTTTGCAGACGGTCATCTGTCCTCTTCTTTGGCTAATCGTGTGACTTTGAATAAAGAGGCTTTTTTGCGGCACTATAACGAACTGGTGTCACTTCATCAAGAGACGGGGTTGGCACTGCCTGAAAATATGACTGATACCATCTTGCGCTTTAAGGATGTGACCGAAGAAGTGGAAGCCGAACCGCTTTCTGACAATGATTGGCTGTTGGCAAAAGAGATTATCAGTTTGGCTATCAACGACTTCAAACATTTCCGTGAGCAAGAAGGTGCGGCTCTTCAACAGATGTTTACGCAGAAACTTGATGCCATCAGTCTTCTGCTTGAACAAGTGGAACAATATGAGTCGTCAAGAGTGGAAAATATCCGTCAACACTTGTTGCAAAACCTTGATAAACTGGCTTCTGAAACGAGAAAAGCCATAGATATGAACCGCCTTGAAGAGGAGATGATTTACTATTTGGAAAAATTAGACATCACCGAAGAGAAAGTGCGACTTCGCAATCATATCAGTTATTTTCGTCAAACGATGGCTGCAGACGGTGTCGGTGTGGGCAAAAAACTGGGGTTCGTAGCACAAGAGATGGGACGGGAAATAAACACACTCGGTAGCAAATCCAACCAATCGGAAATGCAGATTATAGTGGTGAAAATGAAAGACTTACTCGAACAAATAAAAGAGCAGGTGCTGAATGTGCTGTGAGAAAAGTTGAGAGTTGAAAGTTTAGAGTTGAGAGAAGTTTTGGTAGTTTAGAGTTGAGAGTTTATTATATCGGATTATGATACTTATTTTTTCTGCGCCGTCGGGCAGCGGCAAATCCACGTTAGTGCAATATCTGCTCACCCAACGTTCTGATCTTGAGTTCAGTATCTCTGCCACCACACGTGCTCCTCGCGGACAAGAGCAACACGGCAAAGAGTATTATTTCCTCACCGAAGAGCAGTTTAAGCAGTTGATAGAGAATGATGCATTGGTGGAGTGGGAGAACGTGTATTCCGGCACTTATTACGGCACTCTGCGTGAGGAGATTGACCGTATTGAGAAAGCCGGTCATCATGTGGTGTTTGACGTGGATGTGAAAGGTGGTATTAACCTGAAACATATCTTTGGTGACAGAGCCTTGTCTATTTTCGTGGCACCGCCATCGGTGGACGAACTGCGCAGACGACTGATTGGACGTGCCACCGATAGTGCGGAGAAGATTGAAGAGCGTGTTGCCAAAGCGGAAATAGAGATGGCTGACGCTCCGCTCTTTGACGCTATCATAGTGAATGATAACCTCGAAGAAGCAAAAAAACAACTATCAACCCTTATCAAACAATTCTTACCAGAAGAAAAATAATTTCACTCCACAACACGCAGTGCAAGACCGTTTTGAGTTAATATCAGATTTTAGTCCGACTGGTGATCAGCCACAGGCTATCTGTTCATTGGTGGAAGGTGTGCAAGCCGGTGCGCCTGCACAGACGTTGCTTGGTGTGACGGGTTCGGGCAAGACTTTTACCATAGCCAATGTTATCAGTAAGATCAATCGTCCGACACTTATCCTCAGTCATAACAAGACATTGGCAGCACAGTTGTATGCTGAGATGAAAGCCTTCTTCCCGAATAATGCCGTCGAATATTTTGTCAGTTACTACGACTATTATCAGCCGGAAGCCTATATCCCTCAAACCGACACTTACATAGAGAAAGACCTGAGTATCAATGAAGAGATTGACCGTCTGCGCTTGTCAGCCACAGCCGCTTTGCTTAGCGGAAGGCAAGATGTGGTGGTCGTATCGTCGGTCAGTTGTCTGTATGGCATTGGCAATCCGCAGGACTTTTCGCAGTCGTGCATACCAGTAAGTCGTGGCGACGAGATACTTATGGACACATTGCTCCACCAATTGGTGGAAGCACAATATATACGCAACGACAATGAGTTAGACCGTGGTCGCTTTCGTGTCAAAGGTGATACGGTGGATATACGTTTAGCGTATGCCGAACAAGTGATAAGACTCACTTTCTTTGGCAATGAAGTGGATGAGATAGAGTTGCTTGAGCCGGTCAGTATGAACCATATAGACACTTTTGACCACATCAATATCTATCCTGCCACTATCTTTGTTACCTCCAAAGAGCGTATAGCCTCTTCCATCGAACAGATCAAACTGGATCTTGCCAATCAGGTTATGCACTTTCAAGAGATAGGTGAACCGCTCTATGCCAAGCGTATAGAAGAGCGGGTCAAGTATGACCTTGAGATGATACAAGAGTTAGGTTACTGTTCGGGTGTGGAGAACTATAGTCGCTATTTCGATGGTCGTCCTGCCGGCACACCACCTTATTGCTTGCTCGACTATTTCCCTAAGGATCGACTGGTTATCATCGATGAAAGTCATGTTACCGTGCCTCAGATTCATGCTATGTACGGTGGCGACAAAGCGCGTAAGGACAACCTCGTTCAATATGGTTTTCGTTTGCCGGCGGCACGCGACAACCGACCGCTGATGTTCGAAGAGTGGGAAAGGAAAGTAGGATTGGCATCTGATGGGGCGAACGAAGAAGGTAGGCGCAATGTTATCTTTCTTAGTGCCACACCGGCTGACTATGAGTTGGTTAAGAGCGAAGGAATAGTGGTTGATCAGGTCATTCGTCCCACCGGACTGCTCGACCCGCCTATCAGTGTACGACCGACCGAGAACCAAGTGGATGACCTCATGGAAGAGATACAGCAACGTGTGGATAAAGACCAACGTGTGCTGGTTACCACTCTCACCAAGCGTATGGCGGAAGAGTTGGACGAGTACTTGCGCAAATATGGTATTCGCTCGGCGTATATACACTCCGATATTGACACCATCGAACGAGTGAAGATAATGGACGACCTACGCAAAGGTCTATACGATGTGCTGGTAGGTGTCAATCTGTTGCGCGAGGGTTTGGACTTGCCTGAGGTGTCGCTTGTGGCAATCTTGGATGCCGACAAAGAAGGGTTCTTACGTAACACCCGTTCACTGACGCAGACTGCAGGTCGTGCCGCTCGACATGTGGAAGGACAAGTGATAATGTATGCCGACAAGATAACACATTCCATGCAGCAGACCATACAGGAGACCGAACGCCGCCGAAACAAACAGATGGCTTATAACGAAGAGCATGGTATCACTCCTACTGCTGTGAAGAAAAGTCAACAGACGAGTCCGCTATCTGCTCTTTATCATAATGCAGAAGAAGAGAAACAGCAGTTGCAGGACAAGATACGCGATAGTTGGAAGAATGCCGCTTGGCAGCAACTGGGTGTCAAACAGTTGGAGAAAGCCATACAGGACAAGCGTAAGCAGATGTTGGCTGCCGCCAAAGACCTCGATTTTAATACAGCCGCTATGCTTCGCGACGAGATGTTGCTCATGGAAGACCGTCTGCAAGTGCTTAGAGGTGATTAGATTGCGCAAGGTTTTGCACAATAACGGAAAAAGCCGTACCTTTGCGCGGCGTAAATAAACGATTGATTAAGCGTTTGAATTCGTATTGCATTGTTGTTGCCGTCCTACATAGAGAACCGTATAGAGGCAGGTTGCGATGAAGCCGGTCGCGGACCGTTAGCAGGTAGCGTGTTCGCTGCTACCGTCATCTGGGATATTAAGCGTATAGATGCTGCAGACCCGATGCTGCTTTTGCTTAACGACTCCAAACAACTGACCGAACAGCAACGCTATACCCTTCGGCCGTGGATAGAAAAGAATGCCGTGGCGTGGGCGGTGGCAGAGAGCGGAGTGGAGCAGATAGACCAAATAAACATCCTCAATGCCGCTATTTTGGCAATGCACAAGGCACTGAGACAGTTGCAACCACAACCCGAACATATCATTGTGGACGGCAACCGATTCAAACCATATATATCTGATGCGACAGGTATGGCTGTGCCGCACCAAACAGTGGTCAAAGGGGACGGTAAGTATATGTCTATAGCAGCAGCAAGTGTGTTGGCTAAGACTTATAGAGACGACTATATGTTGCGTCTGCACCAACGCTTCCCGCAATATGGTTGGGATAAGAATAAAGGATATCCCACCAAAGACCATTATCAGGCTCTGAAGGAATACGGACCGACACCTTTTCATCGCCTGTCATTCAAATTGGTAAAAGAATAAAAAAATTAAGATACTATGAGTTTGTTTAAGAAAAATCAACCTTCAGCAGAGCCACGCCGTTATGGTTGTTTACGCTCTTGCTTAATCTGTTTCGTCGTCTATTTGGGTTTGTCAGTCCTTTGCGGCATACTGTTCGGTTCGCTGATGGACTCAAGTGTCAAACTGGAAGATGACACCGTTTATGTATTAAAGATGAAAGGAACGCTTGTAGAGCAAGGTCCGGAAGATGATCCTTTCGGCGGCGTATTGGAAGATATGCCATATATGAACTCCGATGAAGTGGTGGGATTGGACGACCTGAAAGAGAATATCCTTTTTGCCAAGGAAGACAAGCGTATTCGCGGTATTATGTTGAATGTGGAAGGAATGTCGATGGGTCAAGCCTCTGCTAAAGCCTTGCGTGACGCACTTGCTGATTTCAAACAGTCAGGCAAGTTCGTCTATGCCTATGCCGACAACTATTCGCAGATGAACTATTATGTGGCCTCAGTGGCTGATATGGTGATGCTTAACCCCGTCGGTTCGGTTGATTGGAACGGACTGTCTGCTGAGAAGATGTATTACAAACGTCTGCTGGAAAAAGTGGGAATAGATATGCAAATAGTGAAGGTTGGTACTTTCAAGTCGGCTGTTGAGCCATTCATTCGCACTTCAATGTCCAAAGCCGATAAAGCACAGACAATGCGCTATATGCAAGGTATTTGGGACGTGATGAAAAGAGGTGTCGCTCAAAACCGAAACATCGAAATAGCCACCCTTGATGCCCTTGCCGACAGATATATGGGTTTGCAGACAGCCGACGATTGCCGTCTGGCAGGATTAGTGGACACACTTCTATATCGCGAACAAGTGGACTCACTATTGAAGAAACAGATGGATGTGAAGAAATACAATACGATCTCTACTGCTTCGCTTCTTAGCGTTGAACGCGTTGAACATAAAGCCGACAATGAGATAGCCGTTCTCTATGCCGAAGGCGACATCGTGGATTCAGGTAATGAGGGCATCAGTTCAAAAAAAATACGCAAGCAGATATACAAAATATATAAAGACAAGAACGTCAAAGCACTCGTTCTTCGCGTTAACAGTCCCGGCGGCAGTGCCAGTGCCAGTGAGGCTATTTGGTATTCCTTGTCAAGACTGAAAGAGAAAAACAAACCTGTCATCGTTTCGATGGGTGACTGTGCCGCTTCGGGTGGATACTATATATCCTCAGGTGCTGACTATATCTTCGCAGAAGAGAACACCATCACCGGCTCTATCGGAATCTTCGGAATGATACCTTCCTTCGCTCAATTAAGAGACAAACTGGGAGTGGATATTGATGGAGTTAATACAAATAAACACTCTGACTTAGAGGTTAATGCCACCTATAAGGGTATGAACGAAACCGAGTATGCCTTGATGCAGCGTATGGTGGATAACGGCTACGACCTCTTCACACGTCGCTGTGCCGAAGGACGCGGAAAGACGCAAGACGAGATCAAACAGATAGCCGAAGGACGAGTATGGCTCGGTACAGATGCTCTCAACTTAGGTTTGGTGGACGAGTTGGGCGGTATGGAACAAGCCATAGTCAAAGCCGCTGATTTGGCTGAACTGAGCGACTATAAAGTGGTCTATTACCCAGAGAAAAAAGACTTCCTGACTACACTTATGGAACGCTTCGACACCTCCACTACCGAAGAGCGTTTAGTGAAAAAGATTCGCCAAATGTGTGCCGAAAGTCGCATAATGGCTTGGTGGGATGCACCGGTCATCAAGTAAGCATATATCCTTTCAATAAGCAAGACCTAAAACTGTAAGCCATTGAATGTGTTGTCGTTAATATGGCGTGTACCGGCCTCTTGGCTCTATGGTCTGGTGGTGGCTATACGCAACGAACTGTATGATATGCACTTGTTGCGCTCATACAAAATGTCTGTGCCAACCGTCTGTGTGGGAAACCTCACAGTAGGCGGCACAGGCAAGACACCGCATATAGAATGGCTCGTACAGGCTCTGACCGACAAATATCAAGTGGCAGTCCTCTCACGCGGCTACAAACGTAAGAGCAAAGGGTTCGTCCTCTCCAATGCTCACTCCACCGTGAATGACTTGGGTGATGAGTGTATGCAACTGCACCGTAAGTTTCCCTACCTGCCTATTGCCGTTTGCCGCGACCGAGTGGAAGGGGTCAGGAGACTTAAAGAGCAACTGCCTGACTTGCAAGTGGTTCTCTTGGACGACGCATTCCAACATCGACGACTCATTTGCGGATTCAACATCCTGCTTACCATCGCCGATAACCTCTATACCAACGACCACCTGTTACCCTGGGGACGATTGAGAGACAACAAACAGCAAAGCCATAGAGCTGATGTGGTTATCGTCACCAAATGTCAGCCTCAGATGACCGACCTTGACAGACGAACACTAATCAACCAACTGCACCTGCCGCCTTATCAACATATCTTTTTCTCACAGACACAGTATGCCCCTCTGCCGCCAAATATAGATATTCTGTCACCACAAACACCCGTATTGCTTATCACCGGTATTGCACAACCCAATGACTTACTGCACTTCTTGCAACAACGCTTTCACCACTTGCAGCACCTCGCTTTTGCCGATCACCACAGTTTTTCAAAAAGCGATTGCAAACAAATAGAGCAAGCAGCACAACAAGCAACAGTGGTCTTCACAACAGAGAAAGATTGGTCGCGACTGGAATCATTGCCGCTGTCGGACACATGCCGACAAAAAATCTTCCCTATCCCAATCAAAGCACAAGTGAGAGAAGAAAATGACGTTTTACAACTAATAGAAAGATATATCCGCTCATGCATATAATAGCACTACTCAAACGGTTTATACCCCCGTATAAATGGCAAGTGGCATTAAACCTGTTGTTTAATATCCTTTCCACCATACTGTCGCTTTTCTCTTTTGCAGCTATCATACCTGTGTTGCAAATACTCTTTGGTATAAACGAACAAAAAGCCATCTATACACCTTTGGATAGTATCACGTCCTTGCAAGACTATATAGATGCCGTCAAAAGCAATATCTTCTTCTATCTGCAAGAGCTGATTCAGTCCAGCGGAGCAGGGTACGTACTTTTCGTTATGGGTGCTTTCCTTGTGGTAATGACTTTCTTTAAGTGTCTCACGGCATGGCTCGCCAATTTCTTTATGGTGCCTATACGCACCGGTGTGCTTCGCGACCTGCGTCTGCAACTCTACAATAAAGTGGTGGCATTACCTATCGGTTTCTTCACCGAGGAACGCAAAGGTGACGTGATGTCGCGTATGACCAACGACGTGAATGAAGTGGAAGCCTCCATCATGTCCTCGCTCGACATTATCTTCAAAGACCCGATAATGATTATCGTCTATCTGACCACACTCTTCGTTATCTCTTGGCAACTGACGCTGTTCGTGCTAATCTTGCTGCCTGTGGCAGGACTGCTCATCGGTCGTATCGGACGCTCACTCAAACGCGCTTCCACACTTGGACAAGAACAGACAGCCGATATACTCAGTCAGATAGAAGAGACCCTCGGCGGACTGAGAGTGGTCAAGGCTTTCAATGCAGAAGACAAACTGCGTGAACGGTTTAAGCGACTGGCAAATGCCACACGGCGCACTTTCAACCGTATCAACCGACGCTACTATCTCGCACACCCTATGTCAGAGTTCCTCGGTACGGTTCTCATTGCCGTACTGCTGTGGTATGGGGGAAGTCTCATTCTCGCCGAACATTCCACCATTGATGCTCCCACTTTCATCTATTATCTCGTCATCTTCTATTCTATCATCAACCCCGCTAAAGACTTGAGCAAAGCCTCCTACGGTGTCAGACGCGGACAAGCATCGCTGGAACGAATAGATAGAATACTCAACACGCAGTCGAATATAACCGAACCGGCTAATCCTCTGAAACTGAACTCTTTTGATAACGAAATTAAGTACAACGACATATCCTTCGCTTATAACTCTGACCGACCCGTCTTGCAACATATATCTCTCACCCTTCCCAAAGGTAAGATGGTGGCGTTGGTGGGACAGTCTGGTAGCGGCAAAACAACATTGGCAGACCTCCTTCCGCGCTTCTATGATGTGACGGATGGCTGTATTACTATCGACGGCAAAGATATACGCGAGGTGAGTACCTTTGACCTGCGTGCACTGATGGGTAATGTCAATCAAGAGGCTATCCTCTTCAACGACACTTTCTACAATAATATAACTTTTGGTGTTGACACCTCATTGCCTGCACCCGATGGTATGACTTGGCAACAGGCAGTGGAGAAAGCGGCGCGGATAGCCAATGCGCATGAGTTTATTATGCAGACCCCTGACGGCTACAACACCTCTATCGGTGACCGTGGCAGCCGTCTGAGCGGCGGACAAAGACAACGCATATCCATTGCACGCGCCATACTTAAAAACCCGCCTATACTAATATTGGACGAAGCCACTTCCGCCCTCGATACCGAATCCGAGAAACTGGTGCAGGAGGCTCTCGAACATCTGATGCGTGACCGCACTACACTCGTTGTCGCTCACCGCTTGTCCACCATCCGCAATGCCGACCTTATATGTGTCTTGCACGAAGGACAGATAGTGGAACAAGGCAAACATGACGACCTGTTGGCTTTAGGCGGTTACTATACACGACTCGTGGAAATGCAAAATAGCAAGTAATGGCAAGAGTTTGGCATAAAATACCGATCTATAGAGACAATATCCCCAAGTATATACTGAATGGGGCTATCGGTGTCTATTTCATTGCTGTGGCAACTCTGTTTGTGCTCTATCGCTCATACTTGATGAGTCTGATGTGGGTGCTGATAGGTGGAGCATTCATAATGATGTTCTTCTATGGCAGCAAACAGATAGCTGCTAAATGGCGATACCTGCATCCCAAACGTTTCGAGAAAAAACTCTTTCAGACGGCATTGGCTCTCAGACTAACAATAACGACGCTGCTTTACGGCTTCTTCTATGTTATGACCGATGGCTTTTTCGACTTCGAACCGGCAGATGTGGAATGGTATCACGAAGTGGCTTCAGATATTGCCACATGGTTCTACAACGGCAATTTGAATATATGGCAGACGTTTAACATAGTAACAGGCGGTAGAGTGGGGTTGGACGATAGCGGCTATCCGTTGTATTTGAGTGTCGTTTATATACTGACCAACAAGTCTATACTCTTAGCGCGTCTTGTACAATGTGTATGGTCCACTTATACCTGTCTCTTCGTCTATCGCATAGCGCAACGACATTTTGAAGAACCTACGGCAAGGTTGGCTGCCATCTTCTGTATGTTCATGCCTAATATGGTCATCTATTGCGGTTTACACTTGAAAGAGACGGTTATGACTTTCCTGACGCTATGGTTCGTGGATAGAGCCGATGCTTTGATAATTAACCGTAATTTCTCTTTCCGTACGGTGATAGATGTGGCACTTATCGGTTTGAGTCTGTTCTCTTTCCGAACGGTGTTGGGTGCAGCCCTTTTCCTTTCTTTCGCTATGGCGTTGGTTTTCAGTAGTACCCGACTGATACGAGGCGGTCGGCGCACATTGCTCATTGCCCTTTCTTTCATTTTTGTCGTGACGGCTTTCTCCGGACGACTGAAAGAGGAGGTGATGACTATTGTCAATTCCGATATACGCGGACAGCAAAGAACCAGTATGCAGTTGCGATATGGTTCAGGTAAAGGGTCAGGAGGAAATAGGTTCGTGGATAATATCGGTGCTGCCGTTTTTGCACCGCTTATTTTCACTTTGCCTTTCCCCACTATGGTTAACCCCGACGGACAAGAACAGAAACTGCTTATGCATGGCGGTAACTATGTGAAGAACGTGATGTCGGGTTTGGTTATTCTGTCTATGTTTATGATGTTGTTTGGCGGTGATATACGCAGTTTGGATGCCGAGTGGCGTAAGCATGTGTTGCCTCTTGCCGTTTATTTAGGATATCTGGTTATTCTCACTTTTTCGCAGTTTGCTCACTCTGAACGCTTTCACCAACCGATATTACCTTTTGCTATGTTGTTTGCCGCATATGGTCTCACACATTTCAAGCCGCGACAGAGATGGATGTGGTCGTTGTGGCTGGTGGTGATATTTGCCATCTGTATCGGCTGGCAGTACATCAAACTACGTGGCCGTGGCTATTAAACTATCAACTCTAAACTAATATGAATATTCTCATCACCGGCGGTGCCGGGTTTATAGGAAGCAACTTATGCGAGTATTTCGTAGGCGAAGGATATGATGTCGTTTGCCTCGATAACCTCTCCACCGGTTTTCGCCATAACATAGAGCCGTTGCTCGGTAAGCCTAATTTTCGTTTCATTGAAGGCGATATACGCGACTTAGACACTTGTCGCAATGCCGTCAAAGGGCGTGATGTCGTGTTGCACGAGGCCGCCTTAGGCAGTGTTCCGCGCAGTATCAACGACCCTATCAATACCAATGCCAATAATATAACCGGTTTTCTCAATATGCTCGTAGCCGCACGAGATGAGAAAGTAAATCGTTTCGTCTATGCCGCTTCCTCGTCCACCTATGGCGATAGCAAAGAGTTGCCGAAAATAGAGCATAACATTGGTCGTCCTCTCTCTCCTTACGCCATAACAAAGTTCGTCAACGAACTGTATGCTAATGTCTTCACTTCCCTCTACGGCATAGAGACTATCGGCTTGCGCTACTTCAATGTCTTTGGTCGTCGCCAAGACCCTAACGGAGCGTATGCTGCTGTCATACCGTTATGGGTAAAGGCTTTGTTAAGGCACGAAGCACCGTTTATCAATGGCGATGGTTCCTATTCGCGCGATTTTACCTACATAGATAATGTTATACAAGCCAATATGCTTGCTGCCACTGTGCCACACGATACAATCGTCAAACAGGCTCAGTTATATAATATGAACCTGCCGCAGAATGCACCACTGGACCTCGTCTTCAATGTGGCATACGGCGGAAATACCACACTTAACGACCTCTTTCGTTGCCTGCGCGACAACCTCGCTAAATATGACCCGCAAGTGGCTGCGATTGAACCCGTATATCGTGAAAATAGAGCAGGAGATATACCTCATAGTCAGGCTTCTATAATAAAAGCACAACGCATACTCGGTTACAACCCCTTATATAACGCACAAGAAGGATTCGCACGCGCGTGTGAATGGTATTACAACAACCTCAAATAAGATGATATTTAATTCCTTACCATTTCTTTTGTTCTTCACTGTCGTATTCTTCCTCTATTGGTTTGTAGGGGAAAAGAATGTGAAAGTGCAGAATTGGATTTTGTTGCTTGCCAACTGTTTCTTTTACGGTTATGCCAGCCTCAAAATGCTGCCGGTTATACTTATTGCCACCCTCCTTTTCTACTATATCGGACTGAAGATTGAACACGCCTACGATAACCCTGATAGCGAACAAGCCGAAAAAACAGGTTCGCGTTGGACAACATTCGGCATTGTAATAGGTGTAGGAGTGTTGCTCTATTTCAAGTACTTCAATTTCTTTATCGAGTCGTTTATTTCGCTCTTTTCGCTGTTCGGCTTGCAATCCAACTGGCACACACTGCATATCATTATGCCTCTTGGTATCTCTTTCTTCACCTTCCGACTATTGGCATACGTGCTTGATGTCAATCACGGCAAGCAACACGCCGAAACCGATTTTGTCCGCTTTGCCGTCTATGTGTCTTTCTTCCCGTGTATCCTCTCCGGACCTATCGACCGACCACAGTTTATCAAGCAGTTGGGCAAACTGCGCGTTTTTCGTTTCGAGACGGCACAAGATGCTGTCTATCAGTTCCTATGGGGACTATTCAAAAAAGTGGTGATAGCCGACAACTGTGCTTCCTACGTTGATGCCGCGTGGAACAACATTGACGGCTCTGATGCTTCCACACTCTGCCTTGCCGCCTTTCTCTATGCCTTCGAACTGTATGCCGACTTCTCAGGCTATTCGGATATGGCAATAGCAGTGGGCAAAGGGCTCGGACTGAAGATAACCGACAACTTCCGCACACCATTCTTCGCACTCAATATAGCCGACTTCTGGCGCAGATGGCATATATCACTAACTCAATGGATGACCGACTATGTCTTTATGCCGCTTAACCTCTCATTCCGAAAAAATGGCAAGGCTGGTATCATAATGGCTATCATCATCAATTTTCTTATCGTGGGTATGTGGCACGGAGATAGTTGGATTTTTGCTCTCTATGGCTTGTATCACGGACTGCTCTTTGTTCCTCTTATCCTCTCCGGAGCATTCTATCAAATGCCGAAGATACAAGTATATGAACACCTTAACCTGCCTAAACCGAAAGACTTTGGGCGAATTCTGCTCACTTTCCTTCTCGTCACTCTCGGTTTCATACTCTTCCGTGCCGATAGCCTCACACATTTCGCTCAGTACCTGACATCAATGTGCAAGATGTCGCTCTTCACTATGCCATTAGTCAGATCGGCTCTCACCAGAACATTGCTATTTACACTGATAATGATAGTGGTCGAATGGCTGTTGAGAGATAAACCGCATCCGTTTGCCGTGCAAAACCATCCGCTCGCGTGCCGAATAATTTATATCTATGTGCTGATATTCTGCATTTTAGAGTATGCCGGTGACGCACAGTCGTTCATCTATTTTCAGTTCTGATAATCACCTGACTTGTAGCATTTATTCCTAATCCATAATGAAGCGATTTCTCCTTTCCATATTAGTCATAGCCGGTGTTCCGATGCTCATTGCGTTAGGTCTGTACTTATGGACCGACCCGTTCCGTACCTTGCATCCTTTCGACATCAACGACACCGATGCCACCAACCGCGAATATGCATCCACTGAACTCTTCCGCCGCAACCACTCTACTTATCATTATAATGCCTTCGTTTTCGGCTCTTCGCAAGCCAGCGGACTAAACACCTATACATGGGCTTTGTATTTGCCTGACTCAGCATCCACTTTCCTCTTTCAAGCATACGCCGAAACGATAACAGGGGTCAAACAAAAAGTGGAATGGCTTGATAAACAAAATGCTCATATCGACTATTCTCTCGTTCTAATCGACATACCCGGCTTCTTCAGCAACCGACAGTACGGTTATGAGGCGGTCAGTATGAAGCATTGGCGGCTGTCAGGCGAACCCGAATGGCTCTACCATACACACGAATATCTGAATTTCTTGCAACGACCGTCATTCTGGTGGACCAATATCAAGCGTACTGTAAACGGTGTGAAAGAACCGTTCGACAACGACACCGTTACCAACGATTTCTTTGCCTATAACCGCTATCACTATGACGTGCTACCACCACAGGACAGCCTGAAAAACTGTTCGGAAGTCACGCGACGCACTTTCTTCGCAGAGGTGAATAATCGCACTGAAGCGGATGTGAAAATGTCCAAAGCCGTCATCAACAGCCGTATGCAACAGATACTGTGCGATATAAAAGCAGTGTTCGACAAGCAGCATACCGACTACCATATCATCATCACTCCTGCTTACCGATATGTACATCCTTATCTCAATACTGCCGACTTAGAGGTGTTGCAGCATATCTTCGGCAAGGAGCGCGTGTGGGATTTCACCACCGACCCTCAACTCACTTCCGACTATAACGACTTCTTTGACCCCGTACATTTCGGTACTCGTCTCGGCTGGTATATGCTGCAAGATATCTATGGCTCAACGCTCATTGAACAGCCAAAAACTATGGAAAAATGACAAAAATCGCCCGAAAAAACTATGGAAAAATGACAAAAATCACCAGGAAAAAGTATGGAAAAATGACAAATGTTTTTGTAATTCAATAATTATTAGTACCTTTGCACGATTTTTCAACAGAACGATGTTAGAGCGTAAATTTTCAATATATTTAAGGGATTTTTTAGAACAAAAGTCTGACAAGATAATGTTGCTCAACGGTGCGCGACAGATAGGCAAGTCATATATTATTCGTTATGTAGGACAACAATTATTTGAGCATTATGTAGAGATTGATTTGCGGGCAGACAAAGATAGTGCGCAGATTTTTGCTAATGTTAGAAGCAAAGACGACTTTTATTTTCAGTTGGGTGTTATAGCAGGTGATAACCTTGGAAACAAACATGATACGCTGATTTTTTTAGATGAGATACAAGTCTATCCACACCTTCTTACACTACTTAAATTTCTCAATCAAGACCATAGATATAGATATATAGCCAGCGGCTCACAATTGGGTGTTGCCCTTGCTCAAACTACTTCTGTTCCATTGGGAAGCGTTGAGATACAGCAGATGTATCCTCTTGACTTTGAGGAATTTATGTGGGCTATGAATGTAGGCAAAGAGGCTATATATACTATGCGTCAAGCCTTCATTAAGCGTCAGTCTCTGCCAATATCAACGCATGATTATATAATGAAATTGTTCAGATATTATCTTTTGGTGGGCGGACTACCCGAAGCAGTGAACAACTTCGTTAAGGATAAAAATATGTTCAATGTTCGAACGGTACAAAGCAATATACACACTCTTTATGGTATTGATGCTTCACAATATGACAAAGAGAACAGCCTAAAAATAAGAAAGATATATGACCTTATACCTTCCAATCTTGAAAACAAGAAAAAAAGGGTGGTGTATAAGAACATTGAAAACAAAAAAGGTAAACAATATTCCGATTACGAGAATGAATTTGAATATTTGACCCAATCCGGTATTGCTTTAGACGTGTCGGCTATACGCAATCCGAAATTTCCTCTGATGGAATCAACCACTAAAGATCTCCTCAAACTTTATCTCAATGATGTAGGTATATTGACTTTTTTGCTATATCGATATAGTGTTGATGCCATAATGAACGAACAGAAAAGTATCAACCTCGGTACGGTGTATGAGTCGGTGGTTGCACAAGAGTTAAAAGCACATGGTTTTGACCGACTTTATTACTATGACAATAAGCAGCGTGGTGAAGTGGACTTCCTTATTGATGACTTCAATAACCTTTCTGTACTACCCATTGAGGTCAAGTCGGGTAGAGACTATACCATTCATAGTGCCTTAACGCATTTCACCACCAACAACGAATATCACATAAATGAAGGTATTGTCCTATCCAATGCCAGAGAGATTAAGACCAAAGGCAAAATAACCTACCTTCCGATATATTATGTTATGTTCCTTAACAATCAGCCAATAAACAACCAATATGTTCTGCAATAATATCCTTTCACCGCTTGTTCATTCGCTTGAACACTTTGCTGATTGCAGTGCTTTTTGTATTGCGAATAAGTATTATACCTATTCACAACTTGCTCTTCGCATATCAGCAATAAGACAACAAATACTTTCCACCGACACCAAAGAGCAGGTCTTTGGCTTGGCTCTGCACGATGATATAGATACCTATGCCGCTATTTTTGCGCTGTGGATGGAAGGCAAAGCATACGTGGCTCTGCACCCCTTGCAACCAATAGAAAGAAATGCCAATATCATAAAGCAAGTAGGCACACACTATGTTTTAGACTCCGCCGACAACTCTGCTTTCGGCGATTGGGCAAATGAAAACGAAGTGGTAGTTATATCCACAGCCAAAGCCCAAACATTCGCACTCAACCTGCACGATTGGAAACAGGTGTCAGAAGAGGAGTTGGCATACGTACTCTTTACATCAGGTAGTACCGGTGTCCCCAAAGGTGTGCCGCTCAGCCGTCAAAACCTCTCCGCTTTTATTGATGCCTTTTGGAATTTGGGGTATCAGTTGGACAAGAACGACCGTTGCTTGCAATGTTTCGACCTCACTTTCGACCTTAGCGTGATGTCCTACCTCGTGCCGATGCTCGTAGGTGCCTGCGCTTACACTGTTCCTTATAATAAAATCAAGTGGAGTTATACATATATCTTGCTTGAGGATTACCAACTGACGTTTGCTTTGATGACCCCTTCCACTATACAGTACCTTTTGCCGTATATGAAGGATATCCATCTGCCCGAAATGCGTTACAGTCTGTTCTGCGGAGAAGCATTACCGCTCAATAACACACAGGCTTGGGCTGATTGTATTCCCAATGCACAGATCGACAATGTGTATGGTCCGACGGAAGATACTATCTTCTGCACCGCTTACCGCTATCGACGTGAAGGTAACAACATTGAGCATAACGGTGTACTCTCAATAGGCACCTCAATGACAAGCGGCAAGGTTATTATCCTTGACGAGAACAACGGCGAGATAAAAGACGGCAGAGTGGGTGAACTTTGTCTGTCGGGCGAACAACTGACACAAGGCTATTGGCACAATCCGGAAAAGAACGCCGAGGCTTTCTTCTTTTATACTGACCCTGAAACAGGTCTTTCCACACGCTATTACCGTTCAGGCGACCTCTGTATGTATGCCGACGACGGAAATATACTCTTTGTCGGAAGAAAAGACTCACAAGTGAAAGTGAATGGCTACCGTATCGAACTGGGTGAGATAGAACATCACGCAAGACTGTTCCTTAACAATACCAACCTCATTGTGATGGCTTATACCAATAGTCAAAACAACACCGAACTGTCTATGTTCATTGAGAGTAAAGAGACAGACATAACACCTCTAACGGAACATCTGAAAACGATATTGCCACCGTATATGTTGCCGTCCAAATATCTTTTCGTACCCTCGTTCCCCGTCAATGCCAGCAATAAGATTGACCGTTCAGCACTGAAAAAGATGTTGTAAGAATCGCAGATTATTCTTCCCAAAATGTCTAACCATCGCCATATAATGGCGAGTATAAAATAAAAGCCCTATGAATAGAACCGAATTATTGAACCGTTTGCAGGATATCTTCCGTCAAGAACTGCAAGATGAGTCTATCACCCTAACCGAAGAAACAACCGCCGAGGATGTCAATGGCTGGACTTCTCTCACTCATGCTCAACTCATTAACAACATTGAGGATCAGATGAACATCCATTTCTCCGTGAGAGAGATGATGGGATGGCAGAATGTGGGAGAGATAATGGATAGCATTGAAAGAAAACTGTGATAATGAACAGTATCAATAGGTTAGAACATATAGATGTTCTCAAAGGGGTGGCAATCTTCTTAATGGTTGTCGGGCATTTTTTGTCAAACAATCTGTTCCCTATAACACCCAATGGTAATGAACCATACGCTGTACGGTTTATTTTCCATATCATTTATAGTTTTCATATGCCCTTGCTGTTTTTCCTGTCAGGATATCTGTTCGTTGCTAACGAACCGCCTCAACTCCCTGAACATTATATTGGTAAAACCGTTTACAAGAAGACGATGTCGCTGATGATGCCATGGCTGTCTAATATGGTGGTTTTATACGCTTTGTTCCATATCTTTCATCCCCTTTGGTTCCTGTCGTCATTGTTCTGGATCACCGTTGTTTTTGTTTCTTTGCATTATCTCGCACAACGTCAGTCACTCGCACTATGGAAAGAGTTGCTTATACATATACTGGTGTTTGCACTACTTTTTGTTGTCACACATTTCGTCACTAAAACAAGAGCAGACTATATCTTCACTTTTCATCGGGCAATGAAGTCGTACCCGTATTTCGTAGCAGGATACGCTTTCTTCCATTATGAGAAATACTTTAAGAATAAGTTTAACAATCTCATCTTTACCATTGCTGCATTGTCCTATGGATGGCTGTTCTATTTGGAGAATTATGCTATAAGCGACCCTCATGAACTTTTGGCATATCCGATTGCGTTGAGTGCTATTATCATAGTCTATTTTGCTTTCACATATCCACAGTCACCCACTACTCACCACTCCGTCATTTATCGTCAGTTGGCACTGTTTGGAAGGCATAGTCTCACTATCTACCTCTTTAGCAGCATTTTTCTTATTGATTGTCCGTATGTTGGTCAATTGTTACATTTATCCTATTCGTGGGATTCGCTGCATCTGACTTGTATAACAATGCAGATATTGTTACCTTTGTTGCCGGCTTTGGTGGCTGCTTATTGTTCGATAGCGGTGCAAAACATTTTCCGACATAGTAAGTTGCTCAACCTCTTACTCTTCGGCAAACGCTGGTGGTAAACAAACTCCCAACTCCCAACTCCCAACTCTCAACTCAAAACTATAAAATCTTCTCTAAACTCTAAACTCTCAACTCAAAACTACCAATGAAAATTCTCTTTGTGGCATCGGGTAATAAGGCAGTGGGGCAGGTCAATTCGTTTGTCCGCTCACAGTATGATTCGCTTGCTAAGGCAGGTGAGCAGATGCTTCTTTTTCCTGTTGTGGGACATGGCTTAAAAGGCTATATGAGCAACCTTAAAGCCCTTAGGCAGACTATACAAAAAGAGGAACCCGACATCATACATGCTCATTATTCCACCTGTGGCTTATTGGCTTCAATAGCCTGTTGCGTAGTGAGATATAAGAACGGCAACCGACCCAAAGTGTTCGTCTCACTGCTTGGCAGTTTTCCGAAACATAACTTCAAGTACCGTTATGTGCGGTTCTTTATCAAACATATATGGGACGGTGCATTGGTCAAATCCGAACGAACACGTTCACAGTTAGGTTTGCCACTGCCTGTCGTCCCAAACGGCGTGAATACCAATATCTTCCACCCGATGGAGATGAGTAAGGCACGAGAGAAAGTAGGTTTTGAAACCGACAAACGATATATCGTTTGGTGTTCCAACCCCTCACGCCCGGAAAAGAACTGGCTCTTGGCAGAAAAAGCGGTGGACAGACTGAATGCCCAAAGACAGGAAAAGAACGAAAAGCCGGTGATATTAGTGCCTGTCTATGACCATACACCCGAACAGGTGGCAACCTATATCAATGCTGCCGACTGTATGCTGCTCACTTCCGACACAGAAGGCAGTCCGAATGTGATTAAAGAGGCGATGGCTTGCAACTGCCCTATCGTTACCACCGATGTAGGTGATGTAAGAGAAAGACTGACAGGATTAGAAGGCAGTTACATAGTGGAAGATAACAATATACGCTTTAGTGAGATAGATAAAGCCGTACCTTTGGTGGCAGAGTCTTTGCAACAAGCACTGGCTTTTGCCAAGCGCACAAAAGGAAAAGAGAGAATAGAAAAAGACGGACTGCAGATTGCTGCCATAGCCAGACGAATAATACAAATATACCAACAACTGTGCTGAAACTCAGTTACATAGTACCCATCTATAAGGTTGAGATATATCTCAAGAAATGTATCGACAGTCTTTTGCAACAAGACCTGCCTCAAGATGAATATGAGATTATCCTCGTTGATGACGGCTCACCCGACGGTTGCCCTCAAATATGTGATGACTATGCATTAGCCTATCCTAATCTGATACGTGTGATTCATCGAAAGAACGGCGGCTTATCGGCAGCGCGAAACTCAGGATTGGAAATAGCAGAAGGAAAGTACGTGCAATTTGTTGATTCAGACGATTATATTGAGCCGAACACCGCAAAAATATTAGTCGAACAGATGCTGAATGAGAATTTGGATATACTGAAGTTCGACTATCAGAATGTTCGACTTATCTATCAGTCACGACTAAGCGATATTGATGTCAATCATATCGGTTATATCTCGCCCGTTTCTCGTGTTTTTGAGCGGTTTGAAGTGAATAAGACACCACACCTTATTGACACCGACACTAATATAGTAACAGGCGATACCTATCTTGCCCAACGCTTGGGATATGCTTGTTATGCTACTCAATTCGTTTTGAGAAGAGAACTGCTTCTATCACCAAATAAAACGCCTATTCTGTTCAAAGATGGTATATATTACGAGGATACGGAATGGACTCCGCGTATTATGCTCGCCGCTCAAAGAGTGAACGCTACTACAAATGTTGTATATAACTATTTATATCGTGAGGGAAGTATCAGTCGTTCCATTTCAGAACAAAAACGACGTAAAGTCCTAAACGATAAACTGTCACTCATTGACTCACTGCAACTCACAGCACAACAATCATCACATAACCGCTGGTTCAAAAGTGAAATATCCGGTGTGACAATGTCTATTCTGCAACTCATAGCACGCGATTTTTGGAACGAGCGACATAAACTCTTTCAACAACTAAAAGATAAACAGGTCTATCCACTCACTTCTCATTTTAAGATGCACAACAAGTGGAAGATGTATATAGCCAATATTTCTCCTCTTTTATATTGCACTTTATTACGCTTAAAAAGATGAAAATTATACTTGTAGGTCCATATCCGGAAGATATATCTTGTATCAAAGGCGGCACCGAGTCGTCCGTCTATGGTTTGGCCAACGAACTTGCCAAGCAACACGAGGTAGTAGTCATCGACTACCCGCGTGTGAACGGACACGATGCACAGGAACAAGGAGCGGCGGTAGCGAAGCGGTCATCGCCCGTACTCACAGTATATCGTTTCCGCACCTACGGCAAACACTACGAAGATGCAGTGTCGCGACTAAAAGACATACAACGGCTGATAACCGATTTCCGTCCCGACGCAGTACATATACACGGCACTCACCGCTTCTGCTATCACCTCTACCGATGGTGCAAAAAGCAGTATATAAGCACGATGCTCACCGTTCACGGTCTTGCAGCCGTGGAGAAACGCAACGCTCTCAAACACCGTTTCTCATTGAAAGCCCTTTACCAGTATGTAAGACAGTCTTTTTACGAACGCCGACTACTCACTCTTGCCGACCGATGCATAGTGGATACAGGCTATGTGAAAGAGGCTATAGAGCAGTATGGACTGAACCGTGTGCCGCAGATGTATGTCATCCCGCAAGGTATTAACGACCGATTCTTTCATATTAAGCCTTCCGATAAAAGAGCCAACCGCAAAATTATCCTCTCTGTTGGCACTATGTCCACCCGCAAAGGCAGAATGCAACTTTTGCAAGCCTTCGACCATGTGTGCCTTACCGTGCCTGATGCCGAACTGGTCATCGCCGGCGTTAACAAAGACAAAACCACCTACCGGCAAATGCTCTCTTATATATCTGCTTCACCCAACAAAGAGCGTATCACCCTTTATCCCGATATACCCCAAGACGAACTGCTGCAACTCTACGCCGATGCGCATCTTTTCGCCCTTCATACTCAAGAAGAGAGTCAAGGTATAGTCTTCGCCGAAGCTATGGCTGCCGGTCTGCCCGTCGCTGCCACAAGGGTAGGGGGGGTACCATATGTTATCAATAGTGCCGATGATGAACCGAACCATAGAAAAGCCATAAGCAACGAACCTACCGGACTGCTCTGCACCTTCAATAACATACCCCAAATGGCGGAGCAGATAGTACGCCTGCTCACATCCGATGGACTATACGGACGACTATCAGCCAATGCCATAAAAGAGGCGCAATACTACAATTGGACAACTATCGCAGACAAGATATTGCAACTATACAAAAACTAAAAGATGGCTCACAAAAGTGTAGTCTTTCTTCCAAAGTTGGCTCATAAAAGTGTAGTCTTTCTTCCAAAGTTGGCTCACAAAAGTGTAGTCATTTCATAAAGTTGGCTCACAAAAATGTAAAATATTTTTGTAAATAAAAGATTTGTTGTACTTTTGCGCCGTTTAATAAAAATATATAAAAATGCAAAGATATTTAATAGGGCAATTAGCACTGTGGAAGGATAAACCAGATAGGAAACCTCTTATCCTGAATGGTGCGCGGCAGGTTGGAAAAACATGGATATTGCACGAGTTTGGCAAAACATATTTCAAGAATACTGTCTATGTCTATTGTGATGATAAAAAAGAAGATCTGGTACATATTTTTGACAATCTTTCTCCCTCTCATATTGTTCAAGCCCTTGAGACATACACTAATTCTCGCATAGTGGCAGGAGAGACCTTGATAGTGTTAGACGAGGTGCAAGAGATACCTCGCGCATTAACTTGTTTGAAGTATTTTTGTGAGCAAGCACCTGAATATCACATTGCTGTTGCCGGTTCGCTGCTCGGATTGATGTTGCACGAGGGTACTTCCTTCCCTGTAGGAAAAGTGGATATGATGCAACTCTATCCCTTCACTTTTATTGAGTTTTTGTTAGCACTTGGCAAAGAGCAATTGGTGGATGCGTTGCAAGCAGAAAATGAACCCATTTTATCTGCATTACATCCTACGCTGATTGAACTTCTAAAACAGTATTTCTTTATTGGCGGTATGCCTGAAGCAATAAGTAAATACGTAGAAACACAGTCATATATAAGTGTAAGGAGAGTGCAGGAGGCAATTCTTAAGAGTTATTTGTCAGATTTTTCCAAACATGCTCCAAAAGAACAAATTGAGCGTATATCAATGGTCTATCGTTCCATACCGGCTCAATTGTCAAAAGAAAATAAAAAATTCACTTACGGCGTTGTTAAAGAAGGAGCAAGAGCCAAAGATTTTGAGATTGCCGTCCAATGGCTGATAGATGCCGGGTTGGTTCTGCCCGTTAGTCGTGTCACAAAACCACAAATGCCGCTAAAGTTTTATGAAGATTTCATTGCATATAAACTCTACCTTTCCGATGTCGGACTATTAGGAGCAATGAACGGTGTAAGTCCTCGTGCTATGTTGCTGTCCGATAAGGTGTTTACTGAATATAAAGGAGCATTTGTAGAGAATTATGTTTTGCAGTCTCTACAAGGTTTGGATTTGCCGATTTTTTATTATTCCAAACCGCAATCTACACAAGAAGTGGATTTCTTGGTTCAGTTTGATGATATGATTATTCCCATCGAAGCCAAATCAGGCACTAACCTTAGAAGTCAGTCACTTAACGCATACCGAAAAGAACAATCACCACAATTGGCAATAAAGACAAGTCTTCTACCATTTAAGCAAAACGAAGGACTGATCAATATGCCTATCTATAGGGTGCGTACATGGTTCGAAAATCAAATAAAAAAATCGCAAGCAGAACTTGAAGAATTGAATATAAATAACTTATAGTATATCTGTACTAATGATTTATTCTTTCACCATACTCAAGCCCAATGCATCCGATTGGCAAATGATAGAGTCTTGCTGCGACTCCACTTGTTTCCATTCACGTCAGTGGGCTGACTATACCCGCCGAATTGGGCGCAAACCATTCATAACCACTGTTTTTGAGGGCAAACAACATATAGGTTTCTTTGTCGGAACAAAAGTATGGATGGGTATCACTATGATCTGCGCCCCAATGGACGGCATTGGCACCTATTCGCAAGGACTGTGCTTCTTCCAACCCGTGTCAGCCGACAAACGAGTGGCTGTATATCAGGACTTTGCCTACTGGCTTTTCCGCGACCATATAGCCTCCTATCTGCAAGTGGACGATTGGGCTCTACGATTCGACACCGGTAATCAAGACTGGGTGCCTTACGAAGAAGTGAGAATACCGGCGTTGGATTTTGCTGCCATACCTTACACCACTCGTGCTACCTTGCACCTGCCCTTGCATGAAAAGACAACGGAAGAGTTGTGGGCGGGATTGCATTATAAATCAGCCAAATACTCGGTTAATAAAGCCACTAAACTGGGTCTCACCGTTCACCGTATCGACCGCCGTGAATACATAGAAGCCTTTACACGCATTCATTTCGAGCAGGTAACCGAAGTTTGCGCACGCAAAGGTACGGTGCCTAAACCCTCACAACAGCGCGAACGGATGCAAGCCGTCTGTGAAGCACTCTTCCCGCACCGCATACTGATGCTTGAAGTGCATGGTAACGACGACAACGGCAACGACCAAATAATGGCTACCGCCATCTGGACCCTCGACAAAGGTGAATGTTCGTTTTGGACAGCTGCTTCATTCCAACGATATATGAAGTACTGCCCTAACGAACTGATGATATGGACTGCCATCAAAACAATGGCTCAAGAGGGATGCGGCGACCTTAACTTCTGCGGTATGGCGGACTATAAACTCAAATATGGCGGTCATTATGCCTATATTCCACATATCGTTTTCAGTAAATACGGCTGGTTTACACGACTCAAGGATAAAGCCAAACAACTCTATTTCGCTATCCGCCGTTACCGCCAAGCCAAACGCGGAAAACACGACTTCAAATAGCCGTTTTTCAAACAAAACCGTGTCCGTTTTTCAAACAAAAATCGTAAAAAATTGGTTGAGTGAAAATTAAGTAGTACCTTTGCCGCGAAAATCAGAATCATTATGGAACAGTATAATCAGCAAAAGTGATTTTGGACGATATGCGGGCTTCGCTCTCAAGCGAGTCATTGTCAGTACAAACGGTAGAGAACTACCTCACTGCTCTTAGGAAGATGTTCGTGGTGGAGGATATGCCGGCGTGGAGTCCGAACCTGCGTAGCAAAACAGCCATACGCACGTCAGACACACGCTATTTTGTGGATCCTGCCATTGCTGCTGCCGCTATGCATATAGGACCAAATGATTTGATGAACGACCTGAAAACGTTTGGTTTCCTCTTAGAAACGCTTTGTGTGCGCGACTTGCGCGTGTTATGCGGAAGCCATTGACGGACGAGTGTTCCATTATCGGGACAAGACGGAGTTGGAGTGCGATGCCATCGTGCACCTCAAAAATGGTAAGTATGGTTTGGTGGAAATCAAACTCGGCGGTGATGAGGCTATTGCCTCTGCCGTGAAGACACTCAATGCGCTGGAAAAGAAGATCAATACCGAACAGATGTCCAAACCTGCCTTCAAAGCGGTTATCACCGCTGTCGGTACACTCGCCTACCGTCGCGCTGACGGTATATGCATCATCCCCATCGGTTGCCTGAAATTATAGAATAACACATTTACATTGTGACATACTTAATTACCTATATTTTTCACTTATCTGTTGTTATAGATATATATATGTCAATGGGAACAGAAACTCATATCCCCTGCCTTGACGAGAAAAATAGGATTGCAACGAAATAAAGCCAAACAAATATTTGATGAAATATAAGAAGAAAGGGAAAAAGTTAACACTCAGACTTGTTATAGGAATTATCTTTCCGAAAAATATGATTTGACCCAAACATAAACGACATAAATTTTTAACACTATGAGAAAAATAATCCTTTCTGTTCTGACCCTTTCCCTCTTTTTGCCCGCAATGGCAGGTTCAGGAAAATTTGTTGGAGGTGACATCAGTATGCTTCCGAAGATAGAAGCCAATATCTCTTATTATAAAGATGATAACGGCAAACGTATTAACGACCTTGTCACTTGGCTCGTCGATTCATGTGGTTGGAACACCTTCCGCGTCAGACTCTTTGTTAACCCTGACCCTGACTTCGGAAAAAACAACTACAAAAATGTCAATACCGACATTACCATCATTCAAGACCTTGACTATGTCAAAGCCCTCGGACGACGTATCAAAGACAAAGGTGCCAACTTTATGCTTGACCTTCATTATTCCGATTTTTGGGTTGATGCCAGCAAGATTAAAGCTCCAACGGCTTGGCAGTCAGCCAACGATGAACAGATGGCAGACTCCGTGGCTAAGTACACAAGAATGGTGTTAGACACTCTCATCGCCAACAATGCCACACCCGACTTCGTACAGATAGGCAATGAGATAATGTACGGTATGTGCGGAAGAAACGTACATCCTTACAACTACAACGGCGATAAATGGGATGCCTTTGCGCAACTGCTCAAAGTAGGAAGTGAAGCCGTAAGAGACAAATGCCCCAATGCACAAATAATAATTCACACCGACAGACCTACCAACATCACTTATAATAACTATTGGTATCAAAAAGTGATTCAATACGGTGTGGACTTCGATATCATCGGTTTGAGTTATTATCCCTTCTGGCACGGAACACTCACCACACAACAAGCCATTTCATGTATCGGTTATTCCAATAATGTCAATCTCAAACAGAGTCTTGACAATTTTGCTACCACTTTCCCCGACAAAAAAGTGCATATTGTAGAGTTCGCCTACAATTTTCAATATAGTTTTGATGGTCCTAACTACGACACCTCTACCTTATGGCCCATCTCCGTGGACGGACAATACCAATTAGTGTCTGATTTGGTTGACCTGCTTGCTGCTTATCCTCAAGTGGAAGGTCTCAACTATTGGTATCCCGAAGATGCAGGAAACGGCGACTATATATCCAAATGGGACGGAACAGATCCCAGAATGATTGAACAGAACTGGTCAAACCGAGGATTATGGAGCGAAGGACAATCAAAAACAGGACACAGCATCAATCTCACTTCAAAGAAACAATGTGTTCAGAAAAGACTGCGTGACTTCCTGTCGGAAGAACAACTGTCGGCTATAAACGACATCAAAGAACAAAAAGCATATAAAGCAAATAAATATATGCTTGACGGACAAATAATTATCGAGAAAAACGGTGTCCTGTATAATATACTTGGCACGCCACTGAAATAATAAAATAAGGGACAGTTAAAAGTTCCCTAAAAATCACCAATTTATATGAAGTGTGGAATAGTAGGGTTGCCTAATGTAGGCAAATCAACCTTGTTCAATTGTTTGAGCAATGCCAAAGCCCAGTCGGCTAATTTTCCGTTTTGTACCATCGAACCTAATGTAGGCGTTATCACCGTTCCTGACGAACGACTTATCCGTCTTGGCGAACTGTGCCAACCACAACGCGGTGTCATACCCACTACTGTGGAGATAGTCGATATTGCCGGATTAGTAAAAGGTGCCAGCAAAGGTGAAGGACTGGGAAATAAGTTCCTCGCCAATATCCGTGAAACAGACGCTATCATACATGTACTCAGATGTTTCGACGACGATAATGTGGTACATGTAGATGGCACCGTTGATCCTATTCGCGATAAAGAGGTTATCGAAGCCGAACTGCAACTCAAAGACCTTGAGACAGTGGAAGCACGCATACAAAAAACAGAAAAACAAGCCAAAGCGGGAGGCGACAAACAAGCCAAACTGACATTAGAACTGCTGCTCAGATACCAACAAGCACTCTCTCAAGGACTATCGGCAAGAACGGTCGAACTGAATAATAAGGAAGAAGAAGAGGCTGCCAAAGACCTATTCCTGCTTACTAATAAGCCTGTTATGTATGTCTGCAATGTGGATGAAGCATCGGCTGTCAAAGGAAATAAATATGTGGAAGCAGTCAAACAAGCTGTAGCACAAGAAAACGCACAAGTTCTCGTCTTAGCCGCTAAGACGGAAGCTGAGATTGCTGAACTGGAGACCTATGAAGAAAGGCAGATGTTCCTTGAAGAGATAGGACTCAAAGAGTCAGGCGTTAACCGACTGATTAAAGCCGCATACGCACTGCTCAACCTACGCACTTTCCTCACTGCAGGCTCCGACGAAGTGCGCGCTTGGACCTTCCGACAAGGATGGAAAGCACCTCAATGCGCCGGAGTCATTCATACCGACTTTGAAAAAGGATTCATTCGGGCGGAAGTGATAAAGTACGACGACTATATATCGCTCGGCGGTGAAGCAGCCTGCCGTGCCGCAGGCAAACTGGGAGTGGAAGGTAAGGACTATATAGTGCAAGACGGTGATATAATGCACTTCTTATTTAATGTGTAATCAACTATGATACAAGCACTTTTATCTCATCCGCTTCTCTTGATACTGATGCTCATAGTGGGCTTCATCCTCCTTGTCAAAGGTGCTGACTGGCTCGTGGATGGGGCTTCTGCCGTCGCTAAAAAACACGGTATATCTGACTTGGTAATCGGTCTCACCGTCGTGGCTTTCGGCACCTCGATGCCTGAGTTTGTGGTTAATATGGTGTCGGTGGCTGACGGTGCAACCGACCTCGCTATCACTAATATCCTCGGCTCCAATATCATCAATACCTTTGTTATCTTAGGCCTCACGGCATTAGTCTATCCCATAGCCTCACAAAAACGCTCACGCGACTTCGATATCCCTATGAGTATCATTGCCGGCGTACTCGTCTTTGCTGCTGTGGCTATTCAGTCCCCCTTGGGAGAAGAAGTGTCAGGCATAACACGGTTGGGTGGAGTAGGGCTTCTCATCCTCTTCTCCGTCTTCCTCTATAATACTTTGCGACATGCCAAAGACCACCCCAAGGAAAATGAAGTGATGGAAGTACATACAATGAAAATAAGTAAAGCCATCTTATTGATAATTGCGGGATTAGCAGGATTAGTGATTGGAGGCGAGATGATAGTCAAATCGGCTGTACAGGTGGCCACCAATCTTGGTGTATCACAAGCCGTTATCGGACTGACCATAGTGGCATTAGGTACCTCACTGCCGGAATTAGCCACCTCCGTTATGGCTGCATGGAAAAAGAATTGCGACATAGCTTTAGGTAACGTCATTGGTTCTAATATCTTCAATGTCTTCTTCATCTTGGGCTCCAGTGCACTCGTTCGTCCGCTGCCGGCATACGATGGCATTATCCTTGACGCTTGGTGCGCTGCCGTGGGAAGTATGCTCGTGTGGCTGTTCGTCAAAACCAACCACCAAAGAGAAATAAAACGCTGGGAAGGACTCATCCTGCTTATTGTCTATGCCATCTATCTAACCTACAGATTGATACAGATATGAAGAATAACCTTTTTCTCTTGCTTTGCTTTGGTATGTGGCTCACTGCCTGCCAATCAAACAAACAACACTATTGGACAAAAAATGCGCAATGGATTGGCGTTGAAACAAAAGAGTATCGAGACACCTTAGGTCATGCTATCCTGCCCGCAAGATACCTCAAACAGACATTCGTTATTGATCAAACTGTACAAGAAGCGCAGTTTTATCTTGCCGTAGGAGGTTATGCCGACGCTTTTATCAACTCTCAACCTATTACTAATGAGGTCTTTGGACCGCTGCCTACCAACTACGACCGCTCTCTGCTCTTTCGCTCATACGATGTCACATCTCTGCTGAAAAAAGATACCAACACCATTCAAATACGTCTCGCAAGCGGCTATTTCACGGGTATGCTCGGCAAATATCGTATGCCAGATTGGGGAGTGCCAAGAGTGAAAGCGGCATTAGTAATCAAAACCGACAACGGCTCTATCACCATACCTACCAACACATCATGGCAAGCATCCGACCAAGGCCCTATTCGCTCAAATAACCTCTATGACGGTGAGACTTATGACGCACGATACGAAGAGATAACTCATTGGAAAAAAGCCGATAAGTTGCCTTCACCTAAAGGAACACTTCAGGAACAGACACACAAAGGAATAGTACCTGTTGACACTCTGCAAGCAGTGCGCGTTTGGCTAAACGACAAAGGAAATGTTTTGGTTGATGTAGGTAGAAACATAGTAGGCTGGCTGCAAATAAAAGCGCAAGGAGAAGAAGGACAACCTGTCGTTATTCGCTTAGCCGAAACACTGACCACTGACCAACAAACCGTCTATACCGACAATCTGCGTCATGCAAGATGTACTAATACTTACATCCCACGTGACAATAATACCTTCACTTATTGCCCTTCCACCGTCTATCAAGGCTTTCGCTATGCAGAGATAACGGGACTGACATCGCTTCCGCAAGCGGCTGATATACAGGGTATAGTTATTGCCGACGATATGCCTGTAACCGGCTCTTTTACTTGCTCCGATACTATCCTTAATCGCCTTTTTGAGGCTGCCAAACATGGTATTCAAGGCAATTATCACGGTTTCCCTACCGACTGTCCGCAACGCGACGAAAGGCTCGGTTGGCTCGGCGACCGATTCACTGGGTGCTTCGGTGAAAGTATGATCTTCGACAATCATAACCTCTACCTCAAGTGGCTGCAAGATATCGAAGAGACACAAAACGAAGAAGGACAGATAGCAGATATCGCACCCGAATATTGGGGCGGATTACGACACGCCAACGTCACTTGGACCGGCACCTATATAAGTGTAGCATATATGCTCTATGAACGCTTCGGCATTGAAGACGGTTTCCGACTCCATTATCCCTCTATGCGGCAATGGTTGCAATACACCCTCAAAGAGAGTATGCGCGATAGTCTGCTCACCGTTGATACATACGGCGATTGGTGTATGCCGCCCGAAGATCTGTATCTAATTCATAGTAAAGACCCTTCGCGCATAACTAACGACACTGTACTGTCAACTGCCGTCTTCTATGGATTGCTCGAAAAAATGCAACTCTTTGCTTCTTTATTGGGCAAAGAAGAGGATAGGGTGGAATACCAACAATTGGCGAAAAACATACGCAACGCCTTCAATAAAAAATTCTACCACTATGACACCGGCGGCTACGACAATCAAACACTCACCGCCAACCTGCTTGGTCTCGCTCTGGGATTAGTACCCGAAGGGGAAGAAGAAAAAACTTTCAATCAAATAGTCAATACAACGGAAAACCTGTGGCACGGACATGTGAGTTGCGGCGTTATAGGTATTCAGCATCTTATGCGAACACTCACACGCAGAGGCAGAGGTGATATCGCTTACTTGCTTGCCACCAGAACCGACTATCCCAGTTGGGGATATATGCTCACTCACGGGGCTACTACTATTTGGGAACTATGGAACGGCGATACAGCTAATCCGGCTATGAACTCAGGCAACCATGTTATGTTGCTCGGCGATTTACTGCTGTGGTACTTTGAAGACCTTGCAGGTATTCGACCTGACGATATAGCATACCGACACTTGACTATGCAACCGTATTTCCCCGCCGGATTGGACTTCGTAAATGCTACTTATCAATCAGTTGACGGACCAATTTCTTCACATTGGGTCAGACAGAATGATAATACCGTTAAGTGGCATATATCCTTACCCGGAAAAATAAAAGCCACCGTCATAACTCCCGATGGCAATAAACAAGAAATACAAGGTGACAACGATATAATTGTAACGCTGAAATAAATCGTCAATTGTCAATTATCAATTGTCAATGATCTTATATCCTTTCCCGTGTACGGATAATATCAGTGCACGGGAATGTTCTTTTACAAGATAACTACGCAAATGAGAAATAAAAACGGCTAACGAACGAGCGGCAAATTGGTCGTTATGTTGCCACAACCTACTCAGTATCAACGAACGAGATACAATCTGACCTTTACTCATACACAGCAATCGCATCAGTTCACTCTCGCGAGTACTCATCTTCGTCTTACCTAATATCTGGTGCTCACTGTCAAACACTACACCGCCCACTTCAAATAAGGTCTGAACGATGGTATCACGCCTGTGAAATAGACGTATCAACGCTTGCAATTGACATAATAACAACTTGATAGAAAATGGCTTAACAATATAAGAATCTATACCGGCCTCATAACTATGCACCAGAAAATCAGTGTCACTCTCATTGGAAAGAATGAGTAACGGTACATCTATACCCCGCAAGCGAACCTCATTAACCCAATTCAACGCGTCCATATCCGACACCGAACAGTCATACAAACAGGCATCGATATTGTTCCTCGCCAACTCTTGCAAACCATCTAATGCCGAATAGACAAGCCTCACCGTGTAACCCACACTGCGCAAGTTCTCAGATAACAACGAACCAAAAGAAACATCACTCTCTACTAACAATAAGGAATCACTACGCCTATCCATAAAGTGCTTTTTTTACTTCGATAATTGTACAAATCTTGTGCCATTGACATAAAAAACACCTAACTCACTGAAAAATCCATATTAAATGCTAACAATATTTTGCAAATCCAATTATCTTGCCTAACTTTGCCCCGCAAAATGTAAAAGCGATAAAGGATTGCCTATGAAGATTCTCGTCATTCTTACCGGAGGCACCATCTCTATGGTGCGAAACCCGCAAACAGGAGCACTTCGCCCCGCTGATACAGACACTTTCAAAGCCTTCGTTCCCGAACTATTTGCCGCAGATATGGACATTGATATGCTGCCCTTTGAGCCGCTTATCGACTCCTCTGATGTCAACCCTAACGACTGGGTCAGAATCGCGCAAATAATATATAAGAACTATGAAGCCTATGACGGTTTTGTCGTTCTGCACGGAACAGACACAATGTCTTATTCGTCAAGCGCACTGAGTTTTATGCTGCAAAACCTGCAAAAACCTATCGTCTTTACCGGAAGCCAATTGCCGGTGGGTATATTGCGCTCCGACGCTAAAGAAAACCTGCTCACCGCCATCGAAATAGCAGCAGCCAAAGACGAAAAAGGCAATAGTTTCGTTCCGGAGGTATGCCTCTATTTCAACGGCAAACTATTCAGAGCCAATAGAACATCAAAAAATAATGCCGAACACTTCGAGGCATTTGTGAGCAACAACTATCCCTCACTTGCTAAAGCCGGTGTGCACATACACTATCGTAAACGACTGATTCGCTATCCGGAAGGCAATTCCTCTCTTACTCTGTTCCAACATATCGACCCTAATGTGGCTGTTATCAAACTCTTCCCCGGTATAACCGAACATCTGGTGGATGCCATCCTTAATGCGCCTAACCTGCATGGAGTAGTGCTTGAGACTTACGGTGCCGGCAACGCACCTTCCTGCCCTTGGCTCTATGAGCAGATAAAAGCGGCTGTTGACAGAGGCATAGTCATTGTTAATAAAACGCAATGCAGCACCGGAAGCGTCGAGATGGGACGATATGAGGTGAGTATGAACCTCCTCAAAGCCGGTGTCATATCCGGATATGACATCACCACAGAAGCACTGCTGGCTAAGATGATGCTCGTCTTAGGTGAGTATGCCGGCAACAACCTGAAAATAAAGCAACGCCTGCAACAAGACATTGCAGGGGAAATGACTATCAACTGATTATACCTTTGTCTATTATCAACTAAAATTCCTTTTCGATATGAAAAACCTTCAGCCTTCGGCTTTGTGGAATCATTTCTACAGCCTCACACAAATCCCCCGTCCATCGGGCAGAAAAGAGCAAATCTCTAACTTCCTTGCTGACTACGGTCGCAGTCTCGGACTGGAAACAATGCAAGACGAAATAGGAAATGTCATCATACGCAAACCTGCCTCTCCCGGCTATGAAAACCACCCGGGTGTCATTCTGCAAGGACATATGGATATGGTGCCGCAAAAAAACAAAGATAAACAGTTCGATTTTGACAAAGACCCCATTGAAGCATACATGGAAGATAATGGCGAATGGGTAACCGCCAATGGTACCACACTCGGTGCAGATAACGGCATAGGCGTGGCAACTGCAATGGCAATCCTCGCTGACAAAAACGTCGTTCACCCACCATTAGAGGCTTTCTTCACCGTTGACGAAGAAACAGGTATGTATGGCGCACAAGACCTGAAGGGTGGGGTACTCAAAGGCTCTATTCTGCTCAATCTGGACTCCGAAACAGAAGGCGAATTATATATAGGTTGTGCAGGAGGTGTGGACACTACCGCACGATTCCAATTCACTCCCGTTGATACAGAAGAAGGTGATATAGCACTCAAAATCAACCTCACAGGACTGAAAGGCGGTCACTCCGGTGTGGATATCAACCTTCAACGTGCCAATGCTAATAAGTTGCTATTCAGATTCTTAAAAGACGCTGTCGCTAACTATGAAGCGCGTCTGGCTACTGTTGAAGGCGGCTCTCTGCGCAACGCTATACCAAGAGAGGCATCTGCCGTTATCACTATACCGGCTGAAAGCAAAGAGGATGTAATGCAACTCGTTGATGACTATGAAGACCTCTTCATACGTGAATATGACGGCGTGGAAGATAATATCCATCTCACCGCCGAAGAAGTGGAATGTCCTAAAACCGAGATGCCCGAAGATGTGCAAGACTATCTCATTCACGCTATCACCATCTGTCCGCACGGTGTCTATCGTATGATTCCCGAAATGCCGGACGTGGTGGAAACAAGTAACAACCTCTCAACCATCACCACTGAAGGAAACCAAATTACAGTCCTTTGCCTTACACGCTCATCTGTGGAAAGCCGCAAAGAAGAACTTAAACAAATGATTCAGAGCACTTTCTCGCTTGCCGGTGCAGAGGTTGAATTCTCAGGTGCTTATCCCGGATGGAAACCTAATGTCAATAGCCGTATCCTCAATGTAATGAAACAAATATATGAGCGCGAGTTTAACACTCAAGCACGTATTATCACCATTCACGCAGGACTCGAATGTGGTATCATCGGCAGAAATTATCCCGGTATGGATATGATCTCCTTTGGTCCGACTATCGAACACCCGCATTCACCGGACGAGCGCGTTAATATCGCCACCGTTCAGAAATTCTATAAATATCTGCTCGCAACTCTCAAAGAACTTTAATGCTACACTCAAAGAACTTTAATGCTACACTCAAAGAACTTTAATCTTTGTAAATTCACAAACATAGTAAATCCACAAACATAGTTCTAATATATCAAACTTTGATAACTAACATTACCGGATACTTATAAGCACTTATCAACATTAATTAAGTGCTTATAAGTGCAGGTAAACCGGATACTTATAAGCACTTATCAACATTAATTAAGTGCTTATAAGTGCAGGTAAAAAATGATACAAAGTTTCCGATAAAAAACTCCGACAACCACAATTTACATAAACAATCTGAAAATGTTACTCTTGCAGCCTAATTGTGATTATGTAAAATAGCAAAGAGTTGAAAAGAGATTTTAACACAAAATAAAAAGAGAAAAAAGACCCTACAATAAACATAATGACATATCAATTGGATAACAGTGACGGGGAGACGAATATTATCCCTATTATAGACGGCAACGATGCGCCGCAAAAAAAGGACACGCTCACGACAGGTGACATATTAGACGTATTGCCACTGCGCAATATGGTACTCTTTCCAGGCGTTCTTCTGCCGGTGAATGTGTCACGACCGCTTTCTCAAAAACTTGTGCTGAAAACATATCGCGACGAGAAGTTGCTCGCTGTGTGTTGCCAGAAGCAAAAAGATCAGCAGGAACCGACTGCTGATGATTTATATGCCTTTGGCACTGCAGCACGTGTGGTACGCGCTATGGATATGCCTGACCATAGCCTGATGGTTATTCTTGAAGGCATAGACCGTGTGCAGATTGACCATTTCAGTACGACAAGAACAAAAACGATAAAGGCAGAAGTGACCGTTGTGCCGGAAATATTCCCGCAACGCAATGATAAACAGTTCCTTGCGCTTGTCAGCAACATAAAGGAACAAGCCATCAAAGTGTTGCAAAACACTGAAAATATGGCTCCGGAAGCGGGAATGATGCTGCGAAGCATTGACAATCCCCCTACCCTTGTCAATTATATTTGTGTTAATTTTGGTATTCAAATATCAGATAAACAGCAACTTCTGCAATCGCCTACAATAGCGGAACGTGCTTTCAGTCTGCTCGAAATGCTGAATAAAGAGGTGCAGATGTTGGAGATGAAGGCTGATATACAGTCGAAAGCAAGAGAAGAAATAAATAAGGAGCAACGCGAATATTACCTGCACCACCAGTTGGAAATGATACAGAAAGAACTGGGTGATACGGGAGCGCAGATTGCCAATGAGTTGGAAGAAAAAGCCAAAACTAAACATTGGCCAAAACAAGTGCAGCAAGTGTTTGAGAAAGAACTCAAACGCTTTCAGCGAATGTCGTCTCATTCAGCCGATTACAGTATTCAACAGACTTATTTGGAAACGCTGTTAGACCTGCCATGGAACGAATATACGGAAGATAATTTTGACATCCGTCACGCCGGTGAAGTGTTGGATGCCGAACACTACGGAATGGAAAAAGTGAAGGAACGTATAGTGGAATACCTTTCCGTTCTTCGGCAAATCAATCAAGCCACAGCCGAAGGTCGCCAAACAACAGATTTTAAGGCTCCTATCCTTTGCCTTTATGGCCCTCCCGGTGTGGGCAAAACAAGTTTGGGTAAGTCGGTTGCCACTGCACTTCAACGCAAATATGCCCGTATCTCGCTTGGCGGACTGCACGATGAGTCAGAGATACGCGGACACAGACGTACATATATAGGTGCACTGCCGGGACGAATAATAGAGAACTTGAAAAAAGTGCAGAGTTCGAATCCCGTCTTCGTCTTAGACGAGATAGACAAAGTGGGAGCCGATTACAAAGGTGACCCTACTTCGGCTCTGTTGGAAGTGCTCGATCCCGAACAGAATAACACCTTTCACGATAACTATTTGGATATTGACTACGACTTGAGTAAGGTGCTTTTCATTGCCACCGCTAATACTCTTGACACTATTCCTCGTCCCCTACTCGACCGTTTGGAACTGATAGAGATGACCGGCTATTCAATAGAGGAAAAAGTGGAGATAGCCTTACGACACCTTATTCCCAAAGAACTGAAACAACATGGTTTGAGTGACGAACAACTCTCTTTCAGCAAAGATATTTTATCGCGACTCATTGACGATTATACACGTGAGTCCGGTGTGCGCTCCTTGGAACGACAAATAGCCAAAGTGTGCAGAAAAGTGGTGACACGATTGGCTCTTAATCAGAGTTATAACACCAATGTGACGAAGCAAGACCTCATTGATTATTTAGGTCAGCCCCGTTTCTCACGCGATCAGTATGAGAATAATAAATATATTGGTGTTGTCACCGGTTTGGCGTGGACTCAAGTTGGCGGTGAGATACTCTTTATTGAGACGAGTCTTTCTCCTTCCAAACAACCAACTCTCACCCTTACAGGTAATCTGGGCGATGTGATGAAAGAGTCAGCCACTCTCGCTTTGGGATATATCCGTGCTCACGCCAAAGAGTTGGGTATCAAACAAAAGGATATAGAGACTTTGTCGGTTCATATCCACGTACCGGAAGGTGCCGTTCCTAAAGACGGTCCGAGTGCCGGTATCACCATTACCACTGCTCTTGTTTCTGCTTTTACTCATCGAAAGGTGCGCGAACGGCTTGCAATGACCGGCGAAATGACCCTTCGCGGAAAAGTAATGCCCATAGGCGGTGTGAAAGAAAAACTGCTGGCTGCAAAAAGAGCCGGCATAACGGATGTGGTGATGTGTAAAGATAACAAAAAAGACGTAACAGAAATACCGACTCATTACCTCGAAGGACTGAATATACACTATGTGACTGAAATACAAGAAGTACTCGATTTTGCACTGCTATAACGCTACTCATCTGATTTTATTATGGCTCTACTCATTTTTTATATACTTTTAGCCTTATCTATTTCTTTCCTTTGTTCAACGCTTGAATCGGTGTTGATGTCCACCACGCTTAGTTATATCAACCTTCGAGAGGAGGAAGGTTATAAGCCTGCCACCTTAATGAAAGACTACAAGACCGAGACTGAGCGACCATTGGCTGCTATTCTGTCGCTTAACACCATAGCCAATACCATTGGTGCGGCAGGTGTCGGACAACAGGCAACACTGCTCTTCGGAAACGTGTGGTTTGGTGTTGTCAGTGCCGCCTTCACACTGCTCATACTCATCTTCGCTGAGATCATCCCAAAGACCATCGGCACCACTTATTGGAAACGACTGATGGGTTTCACTGCCTACACTATTCGTGCTCTTATCATCCTACTCTATCCTTTTGTGCTGCTTATACAATGGATAACACGTCTCTTCCCCGAAACGGAAGATGCGTCTGTGAGCAGAGAAGAGGTGATTGCAATGGCAAACGTAGGTGAAGAAGAAGGAGTGATAGAAGAGGACGAGAATAAGATTATTCGCAATGTGATGCGTTTAGACGAAGTGAAAGCCTACGATGTGATGACACCCAGAGTGGTGGCAAGTATAGCACCGGAAAAGATGACGCTCAAAGAGTTCTACGATACGGATAAGTTCGACCATTTCTCGCGTATCCCCGTCTATGGCGATTCACCTGAATATATCACCGGATATGTGCTGCGTAACGATGTGTTGGAAGACCTCACGGAAGACCACTTCCGCAAGACCTTAGCCTCTATCAAACGACCCGTTCCGCAGTTCAACGAAGAAATGACCGTTGGCGATATCTTCGACCAACTGCTTAAACAAAAGTCGCAAATAAGTATTGTCATTGACGAATACGGTTGTTTTCAAGGCATATTGACCTTGGAAGATGTGATAGAAACGATTTTCGGTTTGGAGATCATCGACGAGAACGACCAAGTGACTGATATGCAACAATATGCTCGCGAACGCTGGCAACAACGACAAAAACGATATAAACCGCTGCAAAAAGGGGTTTAGAATGAAACATTGAGATTGTTATGACTGAATATAGTGAATTGATATCCCGTTCGGTTGGTATATCTGCCAAGCAGGTTGATGCTACTATCCAACTGCTTGAACAGAAGGCTACTATCCCTTTCATTGCCCGTTATCGTAAGGAGCGCACAGGCGGACTGGATGAGGTGCAGATTGCTCGTATCAGTGAGGAACACGAGCGTATGTTGGAGTTGGCGGCACGCAAAGAAACGATAATGCGCACCATTGAGGAGCAAGGTAAGATGACTGATGCTCTTCAACAGCGTATCACCAACTGTTGGGACGCTACTGAGTTAGAAGATATCTACCTGCCTTATAAACCGCACCGTAAGACTCGCGCCGATGTGGCTCGTGAGAAAGGGTTAGAACCATTGGCACTGCAACTTCTGCAACAGAAACCCGGAAAACTGACTGCCACCGAGGAAGAGTTGCAAGGTGCAAGAGATATAATAGCCGAAACGATAGCACAAGATGAACGCTCACGGCAAGCCATAAGACGTGAGTTTACCTATACTGCCATGCTTACCACTAAACCGGTGAAAGAGAAGCAGGACAGCGAACAAGCACAACACTATAAAGACTATTTCTCTGTCAATGAGCCGCTCAAACATATCTCTTCCCATCGTTTGTTGGCTATTCGTCGTGCTGAAAATGAAGGGTTTATACGTGTGGATATTTCCGCCGACACAGAGAAGAGTTTGGATAAGTTAGCCCGTCTTTATCTTCGCGCCACTAATGATGCATCCTATCAGGTGGAGTTAGCAATGGAAGACGGGTACAAACGTTTGCTTAAACCTGCCATAGAGACTGAGTTTGCGGCTGATAGTAAACAGAAAGCCGACACTGAGGCCATACGCGTCTTTGCCGACAACCTAAGGCAGTTGCTCTTGGACGCACCCTTAGGGCAGAAACGTGTCTTAGCCTTGGATCCGGGGTTTCGCACCGGCTGCAAAGTGGTGGTATTGAGTGCGCAAGGCGATTTGTTGCAACATACGGTCATCTTCCTGCGTATGGCACAGTCGGCACAGACACTACTCCAACTCATAACCAAATATCAGATTGAAGCCATAGCCATTGGCAACGGAACTGCCACCCGCGAAACGGAAGAGTTTGTGCGCAGCGTATTAAAAGATTTGACCGACAATAAGCCGCAGGTCTTTGTGGTGAGTGAGAGTGGTGCTTCCGTCTATTCAGCCAGCCAGATAGCCAGAGAGGAGTTCCCAGAGGAAGATGTCACAGTGCGTGGTGCCGTCTCTATAGGCAGACGACTGATGGATCCGCTTGCCGAGTTGGTTAAGATTGACCCTAAGTCGATAGGCGTGGGACAATACCAACACGATGTGGACCAAAAACGACTGAAGGACAGTTTGAATCAAACGGTGGAATTGGTTGTCAATCAGGTGGGTGTAGATGTCAATACCGCCAGCAAATATCTCTTGACTTATATCTCCGGTTTGGGTCCGACATTGGCTCAAAACATTGTCACTTATCGTTCGGAGAATGGTCCGTTTGCCAATCGTCAAGCCCTACTTAAAGTGCCTAAGATGGGCACCAAGACGTTTGAGCAGGCAGCCGGTTTCTTGCGTGTTACCGGTTCGGATAATCCGTTGGACAACTCGGCGGTGCACCCTGAGAGATACCGTTTGGTGGAGCGTATGGCAAAGGATGTGGGTTGTACGGTGACGGAATTGATGCAACGCGAAGACTTGCGGCAACAGATTGATTTGCAGCGTTATCTATCCGATGAAGTGGGTATGCCTACACTGCAAGACATAATGCGTGAGTTGGATAAGCCCTCTCGCGACCCTCGCACACAAGCCGAAGAGTTCCATTTCGCTGACAATGTGCGAACGATAGATGATGTTAAGGTGGGTATGGAACTGAATGGTATCATCACCAATATAGCCGCTTTCGGAGCCTTTGTGGATATAGGTGTGCATAAAGACGGACTGATACATATATCGCAGTTTGTCAATCGCCGTATCTCTTCACCGAGTGAGGTGGTCAGCCTGCATCAGAAAGTGAGAGTGAAAGTGTTGGATATCGACCGACAACGGCAACGTATTCAACTCACTATGAGATTAGATCATTAAGGAAAGATTCAAACGTTCCATAAAAAATATAAATCCATATATCTATGTACACTATTCACGACAAGATGAGCGTATTGATGCGCGATGAGCACCGTGCCTTATCCATCATCAATCGTTTTGAATTGCCATTGGGCGTAGGTGAAAAGACGATAGAGGAAGTGTGCCGCGAAAACGATGTTGATAGTGAGACTTTTATTTGCGTGATGAACTATGCTATCGACCTTCACGAACATAATGTCTCTAATAAGTATAACAAATTGTCTTCCACTTTATATGATATCCCTACTTTATTGCGTTATGTGAAGAACGGTCATACCTATTTTCTTGATTTTCAGTTTCCTCGCATACGACAAGAGTTACTTTCTGCCATTTCAGGTATTTGTGGTCAGATACCGATGCTCATTCTTCGCTTTTTTGATGAGTATGCAGAAGAGGTGAGGAAACATATTGAACAAGAGATAGATAGCGAATATCGGCAACACTCTACCGATGAACTTCATAAGTCAGCCAAACTGACCGAACTGAAGAGTCTTATTATCAAGTATTACCCGGGTCAAGCCAATGCCGAACTGTTTGCAGCCTTGCACGATATATGTGAGGTGGAAGAGGAGTTGATGTTGCACCGTGCCATAGAGGATGAGATGCTTATTCCATCGCTCAAACATCAGCCCGGATATAAAGAGCGTGCCAAACGTGAACCCGAACAGACGGATGAAGAGTTGAGCGAAAGGGAGAAAGAGGTGCTTCGTCATGTGGTCAAAGGCTTGAGCAATAAAGAGATAGCAGAGGCTCTCTTTATATCTGTTCATACTGTTATATCTCATCGTAAGAATATAACCCGCAAACTGAATATCCATTCCGCTGCCGGTCTGACCATCTATGCCATAGTAAACGGTTTAGCCGATTTATAGTATGCTTCGCCGCGTTAAGAAATATATTCGTGACAACTCACTGCTTCAACTCGGTGACAAGGTGTTGGTATGTGTGAGTGGTGGTGCCGATAGTGTGGCACTGTTGGATGTGCTGCTTCGTTCCGGTTATCAGTGTTTGGTGGCTCATTGCAATTTTCATCTTCGCGGTGCGGAGTCAGACCGCGATGAACAATCTGTTCGTGATTTATGTGCGAACAGAGGTGTTGAGGCTGTCTATACTCACTTCGCAACAATAAAGCAGGCAGAAGAAAAAGGTAAGAGCATAGAAATGACGGCTCGGCTGTTGAGGTATGAGTGGTTTGACAAAGTGGCTCACGAGCACGGGTGTCAGGCGATAGCGGTGGCACATCACCAGAACGACCAGGCAGAGACGCTGATAATGAACTTGCGTCGTGGTGCCGGCATAAGAGGTCTGTGCGGAATGAGACCTAAAAGTGCCAATCCTTGCGTTCCCGATTCTGATGTGCCTATCATAAGACCGCTGCTATGCACCACTCACGACTATATCAAACATTACTTGCAAGACATAAGACATATACCTTGGGTGGAAGATTCCACCAACACCGACACTAATATTCGGCGCAATAGCGTTCGCTATGAGTTGTCCTCATATTCCAAAGCGGAGATAGAGCATATAGCCCAAACGGCTTATCGTATGCAAGGTTATGTCGATTGGCTCGAAGGCAAACAAAGTGTTGCTGCACAACAAATGCAGGAATATGAAAAAGAGCTTGCTGCTAACGCTGAAATGATGAATGAGCAGACTAAGCAATGAGCAAGTATGGCATCATAGGTCAACCTTTGGAACACTCGTTTTCCGCGAAGTGGTTTAATACCTTGTTTATGGCTCATGGGATAGAGGCTGAATATAAAGAATATGAACAAAGCCCGGAAGACGTGTTGTCCTATGCAGATTTAGACGGATTTAATGTTACTTATCCTTATAAGCAAACTATCCTGCCCTTGTTATCAGAAGTGGATGCTGTGGCTCAAGAGATAGGTGCCGTTAATACCGTTTGTCGCGTAGGTAAGAATAAATACAAAGGCTACAACACCGATTGGATAGGTTTCAGCGTTTCATTAAGTAACACTCTCAACTCTCTATCTTACAAGCCTCAACGGGCATATATCTTAGGAACGGGTGGTGCCGCAAAAGCCGTTGCATACGCCTTAAAAGCGATGGGGATAGGTTGTGATTTTGTCAGTCGTTCATCGCAACGCGGTGTCCCCTACTCTGCTTTGGATGAGTTGATGGTGTCAGAACATCTGCTGATTATCAACTGCACTCCACTTGGCATGTATCCCGCCATAGATTCGTTTCCTCCGTTTCCATACGACTTCATCAGCAGCCGGCATATACTGTTTGACTGCATTTATAATCCTTCACAAACTGTGTTTTTAAGTGAGGGAGCAAAGCGCGAAGCCACTTGTGTGAATGGCTACGAGATGTTGGTTGAGCAGGCGAAAGCCGCTTGGCAGATATGGAGATAATCAGTTGAATTTGTGTGCAAAACCGATAGAGAGCAGTTCTTTGAATTGCAGTTTGGCTTTGCCGTCTGTTTTGACAGTGGTGTCGTATCTGGGATGCAACGACAATCGGGCGGAGAAGAAACGATTAAGAATAAAATTGACATCCGTCTGCCAATCTATCTCCACCTCTTTATAGTTGGTATAGAGATAGAACTCCGTATCTATCACCACTTCTCTTATAGGCGTATATTTCCATTTGACGCGCAAACTGCTACCTACTTGGTTCAGTGAGCGTTTGCCCTCACTGATACCCAAAGAGGTGACAGCCACCTGGGTGGTTGAATAGGCATATATCAGTTTGTAGGTGCAAGGTGCTACCACTATACTCAAGTCCTTCACCGGTTTGTAGTCAATACCGAAGTCCATAGAATATCTCATTGGGGTGAAGAACATTGATTTGAGTGTGTGTGTATTAGGTGTATAGATGTTCCACATTGATGTTTTGAACTCTGCAGCGGCAGACACATACAGGTTCTTTACCACTTGGTAGCCAAATTTGGAATAGATACGGAAGAGGTCGTCAGTCACCGTATAATCGCGCAGAGTGTCGTTAGGGGCGTTGGCTATACCTGTTCGCCACTCGCCAAGGTTTTCCCAAAGGATATTGTCTTTGGAATAGATGGCATTGGCTTTGATGTATGATAAGAGGTTGTAGTTGAGTTTATTACCGCCTTGATACCAGTTAGGACTTATGTAGTTTTGAGCGAACTGCACCTGTATGGTGGCATCTGTTCTCCACGGACTATATATATATTTGAGCAGTCGTCTGCTTTCTCTTTCATCTTCTTGCGGATCTTTGAGCAGTGAGGGTGTCAGTTCTATTTTCGGCAAGGTGGTGACCGCATTTATCTGTTTAGCCACTGAGTCTCTTGCTAAACGGTCTCTTGTGAGTGAGTCTTGGAAGGCTCGTTGTGCATTTTCATGAGCCAAGAGTATATTCAATGAGTCGCGTATCTGTTGTTGCCAAACCTTGTATAGAGAGTCACGATATTGCAAATCAGCCACCAAAGAGTCGTGAACGAATATCTCTCTTTTGGCAATGGAATCGTTGAAGAGTGAATCGCGACGGGCACGGTCTTTGCTCTGCAATGCCAGCATCTCAAAGAGCATATCCTCTTCCGTCCATTCCGACACATTGGCATCCTGCACCTTGAACGTATCTTTGTATATGATAACGCGCGGTGTATCAACACTCACTTGAGGTGTATCCGTGAGTACCACTTCCTGTGCAGTGACCAATAGCACGGAAAAGAGCAGAGCAACTAATGTGTGGATTTGACGCATGACTTGACAATGAGGTATATACCCCAGATTAAAAATGGAATACTGAGTAACTGACCCATATTAAGCCATAGGTTCTGTTCGAAGGCTTCTTGGTCAAGTTTGATAAATTCTAATAGGAAACGGGTAAGGAAGATGATGATAAGGAAGACTCCGAAAATCAGTCCTTCTTTTTTGTAGCATTGTCCTTTCCAATACATAAGCCATGTAACGATAAAAGCCACAATGCAATACATCATCTCGTATATTTGCGTCGGATGACAAGGTTCAGTCTGTCCGTCACGCACGAAGATAAAACCCCAAGGCAGGTCGGTGGGATTGCCGTATATCTCTGAGTTCATCAGGTTGCCCAAGCGTATGAGAGTGGCTGTGACGGCTATGCCTATTACCAATCGGTCGAAGATCCAGATGAGCGAGGTATGGAACTTCTTTTGCTTGGAAAAGTGGTATTTATTAAGTAGGTAAGCCGCGATGATTAGTCCTATGGCACCGCCGTGACTGCTCAGCCCGCCTTCCCATATCTTAAGCAGACCTAACGGGTTCTCTATGTAGGGATTACGATAATGGATATTCCATGCGAAGACCTGTATGGGGTCATCGTAGTAGTACCATTCGTAGAACCAGCAATGCCCTAATCTGGCACCAACGATAACGCCTATGGTCATCCAAGTGAAGATCTTGTCGGGCCAGTCGGCGGGGCAACCTTCGTTTTTATATAGTTTGATTTGGATAAGGTAGCACAGATATATGCCGATAGCCCAAAGTAAACCGTACCATCTGACGCTCAGTCGTCCGAACTCAAAGATGACGGGGTTGACATCCCAAACGATATAATCAAGCATACAAATTAAAATTCAAATTTTCCGTTTATTTACGCTCCCCAGTAGAGTTTGGCTTTGAGTGAGTTGAGGAAACTATTGGCACCTATTTGCACCACTTTGATGGTGTATGATGCTCTTTCAATGTGCAGGGGCATATCGTCGGTTATGATATGACTTCTGCCGTCAACGCTGAGCATATATCCGCCATTACGGCTTTTGATACGCAGGTCCACTTTCCAATCATCGGGTATAACCAACGGTCTGACATTGAGGCTGTGTGAGGCGATAGGTGATAGCAGTATGCCTTTGGCTTGCGGCATCATCAGCGGACCGCCGACACTGAGGTTATATGCCGTGCTGCCGGTGGCTGTGGCTATAATCAGTCCGTCGGCTTCGTATGAGTGCAGCAGTTCACCGTTGAGCAAGGTCTCGATGGTAATCATACTGCTCAGACCTTGTTTAAGCACAGCCACCTCGTTAAGAGCGTTAGGTGAAGTTATCTGCCTGTCACCAACGCACGAGACATTGAGAAGCATTCGCTGTTCGATGGTGTAGTCGCCGCGAATGAGTTGATCCATAATAATATCCACGTTCTGTGTCTGTACATCAGCCAAAAAACCGAGATGCCCGCAGTTGATGCCGAGGATGGGTACGTGGTATTTCCCAACAGCGGCAGCCGTGGTAAGGAAGGTGCCGTCACCGCCTACGGATAAAGCAAAATCCACGGGATAGACTTCACCTAAAATACTCTCGTCTTCCCGAGGATAAACATCATATTCGCGCAGGTTCAATTCTTGTCGCAACTCCTGCGAGAGCAGTATATGTACACCGCGCAACGCCATAAACTCCAGCAGGTGTGCCACCTCGCTGCGAGTCTCCGACTTCATTGCATTACCAAAGATTGCTATTGTCATAACGAGTGCAAAGGTAAGTCAATTCTCGGATTGCGCAAAATTATGCACACTTTTTTGAGCATAAATTTGCACAAAAGAAAAAACAGCCGTACCTTTGCCGCTGAAAAATCGGACTTATCAATAGGTAATTTTTAGGATAAATGCAACAGGTGGCTGTGAAGTCCCCTGTTGCTTGTTAAAATTAAAAATCAGGTTTTTATGCTTAATTTAGAAGACTTATTGGAAATGCTCAACGCTCAAGCAGAAGTGTTTGTGGAATCACATCAAGCAACGGAAGAGAAGTCGCAGCCGGAAAAACCTGATGTTAAGCCTTCTATGCAAACATCTTCAAAAGAGGAAGTTTTGCAGGGTACAGACATTGATGCACCTAATGAAGATGTTTCGCTTATTCCCGATTTGAGCAATATAGATGAAGTGAAACGTGCTTTTGTGGCATCAGAAATCTTTCAACGCAAATATTAGAACTTATATATATTATGGCAACAACCTACATGACTGCAGAAGGTTTGCAGAAACTTAAAGACGAACTTCAATTTCTTGAAGGAACGGAGCGTCCTCGCGTGATAGCCGCAATAGCCGAGGCACGAGATAAAGGTGATTTATCAGAAAATGCGGAATATGATGCCGCCAAAGAAGAACAAGGTCATTTGGAAAGTCGTATTGCACGTTTGAAAGCTAAAATAATGGAGGCTCGTATCATTGACGAGAGTACCATCAAAACCGACGAAGTGCAGATACTGACCAAAGTGCGTGTTCGCGTGAAAAACACAGGTGCGGAAAAGACCTATCAATTAGTGACCGAAGGTGAAGCCAATATCCGCGAAGGCAAGATAGCCGTCACCACTCCTATCGCCAAAGGTCTGTTGGGCAAAAAAGTGGGCGAAACGGCTCAAGTGCAAGTGCCTGCCGGCATAATGGAGTTTGAGATATTGGAAATAAGCATCTAACAACGCAAAACCATGACTATCTTCACTAAAATCATCAACGGCGAAATACCTTCATATAAGGTAGCCGAGTCAGATACATGTTATGCTTTTTTGGATATCAATCCATTGGTGAAAGGGCATACATTGGTAGTACCTAAGTTGCCCGAACCGGAAGCAGACTATATCTTTGATTTGAGCGACGAACAGTTGCAAGACCTTATTGTCTTCGCAAAGAAAGTGGCAAAAGGCATCAAAGAGGCTACCGGCTGCAAACGCGTTGGTATGGCTGTGCTTGGTATGGAAGTGAATCATGTGCATATCCATCTCGTTCCGCTGAAGAAAGAGACGGATATGTTGTTTTCTAATCCTAAATTGCAACTCACTTCCGAACAGATGTGTCAAATAGCCAACTCCATAGCCGAGGCAATGGAGAGAATGGAAAATTGAGAAAAGGGCTGACAAAACAACTTTCACAACTTAATAATTATTACTTTATGGAAAAATTTTCTGGTAAGACTCGCACTGAAAGCGATCTGATTGGTGAATTGCAGATTCCTGTAGAGGCTCTGTATGGTGTGCAAACCCAACGCGGATTGGAGAATTTCCCCATATCCAAGTTCAAATTGCAGGATTATCCTGCTTTTATCAACGGTTTGGCTTACACTAAGTTAGGTGCAGCAATGGCAAACCACGAACTTGGCTTGCTCACCGATGAACAGTTCCGTGGTATCAAACAGGCATGTGAGGAGATTTTGGCAGGTAAGCACCACGATCAGTTCCCTGTGGATATGATTCAAGGCGGTGCTGGTACGACCACCAATATGAATGCCAATGAGGTGATAGCCAATCGTGCATTGCAGCTGATGGGGCATGAAGCAGGCGAATATCAATACTGCTCGCCTAACGACCATGTCAACTGCTCGCAATCCACCAACGATGCCTACCCCACGGCTATTCACATGGGATTGTATGCCACTCACATGGAGTATATGAAGCATTATACATTGCTTATCGAGTCTTTCCGGAAAAAAGCAGAGGAGTTTAAGAACGTGCTTAAGATGGGTCGTACCCAATTGGAAGATGCAGTGCCTATGACACTCGGACAAACTTTCGGCGCATTTGCTTCAATACTGCAAGATGAAGTCAAACATCTTAACGATGCAGCCGAAGAGTTCCTGACCGTCAATATGGGTGCTACCGCTATCGGTACCGGTATCTGCTCCGAACCCGGCTATTCAGAGAAATGTGTGAAAGCCATGTCTCAAGTGACAGGTTGGAACGTTGTTCTTGCAGAAGACTTGGTGGCTGCCACCAGCGATACCAGTTGCATGGTCGGCTATTCAAGCGTTTTGCGCCGTATTGCCACCAAGATGAACAAGATCGCCAATGACCTGCGTCTGCTTGGTAGCGGTCCTAAATGCGGTTTGCACGAAATAGACCTTCCTGCCCGTCAGCCCGGTAGCAGTATCATGCCTGGTAAGGTTAATCCCGTTATTCCTGAAGTGATGAACCAGATTTGCTACAAGGTGATAGGTAACGACTTATGCGTGGCAATGTGCAACGAGGCTGCTCAGATGGAACTGAACGCTATGGAACCCACAATGGCTCAATGCTGCTTCGAGAGCGCAGAGATAATGATGAACGGCTTCGATGTGATGCGCAAATACTGCATCGATGGTATCAAAGCCAACGAGGAGCGTTGCCGCAACTATATAACCGGCTCGATCGGTATAGTAACAGCATTGAACCCCATCATCGGATATAAAAACTCAACGAAGATAGCCAAAGAGGCTATGGCAACAGGTAAGGGTGTGTATGATCTCGTACTCGAACACGGTATCCTGACTAAAGAAGAACTGGACACCATACTCTCACCTGAAAATATGATTCGCCCGGTTAAACTGAACATCAAACCACGTCGATGACACTGGTTTTTGCCACTAACAACGCACATAAACTGAAGGAAGTAAAGCAGATACTTCCTTCAGTTTATGCCGTTTTATCGCTTGCCGACATTGGTTGTCACGAAGAGATAGAAGAGACCGGTGAGACATTGGAAGCCAACTCTCTACTGAAAGCACAATTCGTCAGCCATTGGCTGCAACAACATCCCTACTCTACTTCTATTGACGGTGTCTTCGCCGACGATACCGGTTTAGAAGTGGTATGTCTTAATAATGCTCCCGGTGTCCATACTGCTCGTTTTGCCGGCGAACCGGTAAGCGACCAACGCAACAGAGCCAAACTATTGCAAGTCATGTCTGCCGTTCCTGTGAACCAACGCACTGCACGTTTCCGCACTGTGGTCACGCTTATCAGGCACGGCCAAACAATTCAGGTGGAAGGTATAGTGAACGGCTCAATTGCATGCGAAGAGAGGGGAACGGAAGGGTTTGGCTACGATTCGCTCTTTATACCCGAAGGATATAATAAGTGCTTCGCCGAATTAAGCCAGGAAGAAAAGAACAGTATCAGTCATCGCGGACGCGCTATGCAACGACTAAAAGAAACGCTATGAGAAAACAACTTACCGCCATATTCTTATTCTTGACGACCATTATATATGCCGCTCAGATAGGCGAATGGAGATCACACTTGGCATACAACCATGTGACACAGGTGGCTCGGTTGGGCGAACAGATCTTTGCTCTTGCCGGCGGGTCGCTCTATTCAATAGACACCGAAGATGGCAGTATGGCTTACTATAACAAACAAAACAGCCTTCACGGTTCCACTATTTCTTACATAGCCGCTAATCGTAAGGTGGGTGTGCTGACAATCTTTTATTCTGACGGATTGATTGACCTTATGTCTGAAGACGGCACAACCACCGCACTTACCGACCTGTTACTCAAAGATATGAGTGCGGATAAAAAAGTAAATAGCGTCAGTATGAAAGCCGAACTGGCTTATTGCTCTATGCCTTTTGGTATAATGGTGCTTAACCTCAAGAGGCAAGAGATAACGGGTGTGTACTATATAGGTGAGGATGGTAAGGAAGAAAATGTGCTGCAAACAGCCATCATCGGCGATAGTATCTATGCTATCTCTGCCAACACTTTCTATTCAGCCTCTCTCAAAGATAATGTGCAGGACTATAACTCTTGGCAGCGACTGCTGACACTGCCCGAAACAGGCAATATGCAACGCCTCGTGGCATATAATGATGAAATATTGATTCTGCAAAACGGACATCTGTATCAGAAACAAGGTGACCAATGGCAGGCGATACCAACCGATGACACACTGACTGATATAGTTGATAATGATGGTTTATTCGCTTTTGCAGGACAAACAGTGTATGAACGCAAAGACAATAAGTGGAACAGAACAACACTGAGTGTCAATGCATACGATGCCTTTCCCTATAAAGGCGGACTATGGATAGCAGCCGGCGACAAAGGTGTGGCTTATCATACCAATGAAAGTGATGAGTACTATCAGCCGGACGGACCTGCTGTCAATATACCTTACCGAATGAAAGTGATGAACGACAAACTGTATGTCGTTCCCGGTGCACGTTGGGCAACGGAATCAAGAAATCCCGGATATGTGATGATATATGACGGTGAACGATGGACCAACATCAGCAATGAATATATAACCTCCGTCACAGGCACTATTGCCAACGATTTTATGAATGTAGCCGTTGATCCGCAAAATGAAGAACACTTCTATGTTACATCCTACGGCACTGGCGTTTATGAGTTTGAAGGAACAACACTTGTCAAACGTTATACCCATACCAATAGTCCTTTATCGTCTGCCGTTAGCGATAGGAATATCGATTTTTATGTTCGTACTGACGGTGCTATGTTTGATGCCGAAGGTAATCTATGGTTGCTTAACACATCGTCCAACGCACATAATATACATATCCTCTCCCCTTCGCAACGTGAAGCAGCACGCAACGCCTCATACGCCAAATGGGATACACTCAACCTATATGAGTCGTACAACAACCGAGTGGTTCTCAGTACTCCGTTGGAGATGATAATAGACAAGCGATATAGTCAATGGAAATGGATACCGTCCGGCAGAAGTCAGCCCGGAATCATTTTGTTGGACGATAATGGTACACCGGCTCGTGGCGGAGACGACCGTGTGGTCTTTCGCACTCAATTTACCGACCAAGACGGAAATGTTCTGCGTCCGGAAATGATTTTCGCCGTTGAGCAAGACAAAGAGAACACCCTTTGGGTGGGCACTAATGCCGGTATCTTTATTATCCCCGCTGATGTTGATTTTCGTAAGTCAGACCGCTGCGAACGTATCAAGATTGCTCGTAATGACGGCACTAATCTGGCTGATTATCTGCTCTCTACCGAACAAATCAATGCTATCGTGGCAGACGGCTCCAACCGCAAATGGATAGCCACGGATGGTAGTGGTGTGTACCTTATGTCCGAGGACGGAACCGAAACGATAGAACATTTCACCACTGATAACTCACCATTGCTCTCTAATAAGGTATTGTCCATCGCTATTCAACCATCAACAGGAATGGTGTTTATCGGTACGGATAACGGTCTGATGTCGTATCAGAGTGATGCAGCCGAACCACAAGAGTCCTATTCGTCAGCATACGTCTATCCAAACCCTGTCAGAGAAAACTACGATGGTGTCATCACTTTTGCCGGACTGATGGATGAGACAGTTATTCATATTGTCGATCAGGCAGGTAACTTAGTTTGTGAGACACGCAGTAACGGCGGTTTGGCTATATGGGACGGTAAGAACGGAGCCGGCAAACGTGTCTCTACAGGCGTGTATTCGGCTTTATGTAATACGGCGGACGGAAAGAAACATACCGTTTTGAAAGTGTTGGTTATTCATTAAGCAGTTTGCGAGAGTTATTCAGACATATCGGTTTTGTTCTGCTCGCCACACTATGGGCAACCTTGTCGTTTGTCTTACCTGATTTTATTGATAACCCCACCGATGGTTGGCATAGTGTGTTGCCACTATGCCTTTACATTGGTGCCGTTGGAGGTCTGCATTTCCTTTTCCTTTGGCTTCTGTCGCTCAATCGTTGGGCGTGGCTGACTATCCTGCCTTTGTATGCCGGTTTAGGTGCAGTCATTGCTTACTATCGCGTGGCTTTTCATTCAACGGTAACACCAATGATAGTGGAAGCCACACTGCATACTAATGCCGGCACCGTATCATCACTTGTCTCGTGGCAGTTGGTGCTATGGTGTGCAGTGACGCTAACCATTGCTGTGAGTTTGATTATGTGGCGTTGGAAAAGACCTGCGCCACCCTATTCTTTTCAGCAAATACCTGTGTTGCTGGTGCTTATACCCTTCTATTATTTTTATAACGGTAGGTTGCAGCAAAGTCTCAATCAGCGTTATCCGATGAATGTGGTGCATAGTGTGGCAGAGTATATAAGCTTTGCCAATATCAACCAATCGACTCGTGATACAGTGGCTGTAACGATGGCAGAACCAACCGACAGTTTGGATATAGTGGTTGTTATAGGCGAAGCGGCTCGTGCCGACCATTTGGCACTCAACGGTTATGAACGAAATACGAACCCTTACCTCTCACTTAGAACCAACGTCGTTTCTTTGCCCTATATATATAGTCAGCACACATATACATCCACCAGTGTACCTCATCTGCTTACTCCCGCCGATAGTGCTTCCACAGAATTAGCAGCCACTCAACATTCGTTTATACACTACTTTTCTCAAGTCGGTTATCACACTGCTTGGATATCCAATCAAGATTACGGACGAACATATATGCCGTTCATACAAGAGGCGGACACCACTATTTTTCCCAACTCCAGCAAATCCGTTTTTGTCTATGACGAATGGAACGATTTGCAACTGCTCCCGCACCTTGATTCATTGCTTGTGCATAGCCACACACACAACCTCTATATCATTCATTGCATCGGGTCACATTGGTATTATAATATCCATGTTCCCTGCGAATGGCAGTTTTTCCAGCCGATAACCGCCAGTCGCATCATAACTGCCAATGCTTTAGAACAGGTAGTCAATTCCTATGACAACACTATGGTTTGCTTGGATGTGTTCTTGGATTCACTCATTGAGCTGTTTGAGAATAGATGTGCCGTGGTGTTTTTTCAGTCTGATCACGGTGAGTCGCTTGGCGAAAACGGTGTCTTCCTGCATGCCGCAGGGGCTGAAGAAACCAAACATCCGGCTGCTGCTATTTGGTACTCAAACAGATATGAGAGCCTTTTCCCCGAAAAAGTAGAAGCCCTTAAACAACATCAATATAATCATTTTCGCACTGACTACCTCTTTCATACCGTCTTATCGGCAGGCGGTATGCAAACTTCGAAAGAGCATAAGGAGTTGGACTTATTTACGTTAGATATTGAGAAGTGAGCAAAGATTTGCACATTCGGAATAATTGCCGTATCTTTGCAACGTGTATTGAGTGAGGTCACGTTCGCCCAACACTTCAGTAGAATGCCATATAAAAGATAATGTCGGAAAAATCAGATTATTGGAATATAGTAATCACCCCTCACGACCGTTTGCTTTCGCTCGACTGGCGTGAGATATGGAGATATAGAGATATGTTTGTGCTGTTTGTTCAGCGTGCATTTCGCACTGCTTACAAACAGACTATTTTAGGTCCGTTGTGGTTCATTATCACCCCCGTCTTGTCAGTTATAGTATATGTGGCGGTGTTTGGCGGCATAGCCAATATACCTACCGACGGCATTCCGCCTGTTCTGTTCTATTTGCTCGGTATATCCGTTTGGGGGTACTTTGCAGCCTGCCTCAATTCCACTTCCAATTCGTTCGTATCTAATGCTTCTATCTTCGGCAAGGTCTATTTCCCGCGAATCATTATGCCGTTAGTGTCTGTCACTACCAACTTACTATCGTTTGGTATTCAGATGCTTATCTTCCTCGCTTTTTATGCCTACTATATTTATATCGGCACTCCGCTGATGGTACATTGGCAAGTGATATTCTTCCCCGTGTATTTGTTTATTTTGGCGATGATGTCAGTAGGCTTCGGAATGATAATGTCGTCGGTCACAACCAAATATCGCGATATTCAGATTATCTTCGGTAAAATCGTATCCCTTTGGGTATATATTACGCCGGTAATCTACCCTATGAGCCTGGTTACTAATGACAAACTGCGTCTGATGATGTTACTCAATCCGGTAACGCCGGTGGTAGAGGCTTGTCGTTATTCGCTTCTCGGACAGGGTCAGTTCTCGTGGCTTTGGTTGGGATATAGCGTTATTATGACTGTTGTTCTGCTGACCTTGGGACTGATGTTGTTCAATAAAGTACAAAAAAGTTTTATGGATACGGTATGAGTAAGACAAAGAAAGATACATATTGGACCACCGTCATCTCTCCCGACTCCTATTCCTTCTCTTTAGGACTTGCGGAACTATGGCAGAAAAGATATTTGATATGGCTTTTTATCAAACGTGACCTGACAGTACAATTCAAACAAACGATCTTTGGTTTTGGGTGGTACTTCATCTCTCCTATCTTTTCCACTATTATGTATATAGTGGTGTTCGGTAAGATTGCCGGTATCCCCACCGACAATATACCTCAACCTGTTTTCTATCTGTCAGGTATCTGTCTATGGGAGTATTTTTCCACCTGCCTGACGTCTGTTTCCGGCACCTTTGCCACCAATGCCGGACTATATGATAAAGTGTATTTTCCGCGATTAGTGTCACCAGTGTCGGTGGTCGTTTCCAAACTTTTCCGCTTTTCGCTCCAACTGCTCACCTTCATTGTCGTTTATATAGTCTTTGTTATCAAGGGTGTTAATCTTCATCCTAATCTGTATCTTCTGCTTTTCCCTGTAGTGCTTGCCACATTAGCAGGATTAGCGTTAGGTATAGGATTGATAACAACTTCACTGACAACTAAATATCGCGATTTTAACATCCTTTTCGGTACTGTCATTTCTTTATGGATGTATGCCACACCTATCGTCTATCCGCTCAGTTACGTGACCAATCCCACTTTGCATAAGATAATGCTTATCAATCCGTTAACAGCGTTGATTGAGACTTTCAAATATGGTGCTTTCGGTGCCGGTGAGTTCTCTTGGGGCAGTTTGGCATATAGTGTCGGGTGCACAATGGTGCTGTTGCTGATTGGTATTCAACTCTTTAATCGCAGAGCAAGATATTTCATTGATACCATTTAGATATAGTTAAGGGTATGAAGAACATCAAGTTTCGTCTTATTGTAATGAACTTCCTCGAATTTGCTGTTTGGGGAGCGTATTTGACTTGTATGGGTACCTATCTCGATACCCATGGTTTAGGAAGGTACATTGGTTGGTTTTATTCCATTCAAGGAATAGTGAGTCTGTTTATGCCTGCTCTGATGGGTATAGTGGCAGACCGTTGGATACCGGCACAAAAACTGCTGTCACTATGTCATGCTTTGGCAGGTGCTTTTATGATTTCAGCCGGCGTTTATGGTATGATGACGGGACAAGATGTTCAGTTTGCTACCTTATTTACGCTTTACGCTCTGTCGGTTGCTTTCTTTATGCCCACCATCGCTTTAAGCAACTCGGTGGCTTTCAATGCTTTGGTGAAAGCAGGGTTAGATACGGTGAAGGATTTCCCACCCATTCGCGTCTTCGGCACGGTTGGCTTTATTTTTACAATGTGGGTGGTGGATATATGCAGTTTTTTGGAACCCGGACACACCTTTACTCTCAGTTTCTTGCATGATGCTGACGCTATGAAAGAGGCAGGTATGAGTATTGTCAGTTTCCAGCGCACTCCGCTGCAATTCATCATTAGCGGCGGTTTGAGCGTATTATTGGCAATCTTCTCACTCACACTGCCTGAATGTGAGGTGAAGAAGGATGGTCAGAATAAGTCGATTGCTGAAGCACTTGGTCTTAAAGCCTTTGCTCTGTTCAAAGAGAAAAAGATGGCGTTGTTCTTCATCTTCTCAATGATGCTCGGTGTCAGTCTGCAAATAACCAATGGCTTTGCTAATCCTTTCATTACCAGTTTTGGCGAAATAGACACATTTGCGGGTACTTTTGGCGTTAAACATGCTAATATACTGATTAGTATATCTCAGATATGCGAGGCATTATGTATCTTGCTTATCCCGTTTGTTCTCAGGCGTTTTGGCATAAAGAACGTGATGCTGATGGCCATGTTCGCTTGGGTATTGCGTTTCGGTTTGTTTGGAATAGGAAATCCGGGTATCGGTGTTTGGGCGTTCATCCTCAGTTGCATCGTCTATGGTTTTGCCTTCGATTTCTTCAATATCTCCGGCGCATTGTATGTGGACCAAGAGACGACACCCGATATGCGCTCTTCAGCGCAAGGGCTGTTTATGATGATGACCAACGGTTTAGGAGCCACGATAGGTACACTAAGTGCACAAGCCGTTGTCAATCACTTTGTTAATGCGGCTAAGCAAGCAGGTGCCGACCCGATAACCATTTGGACCGGTTGGCAAACATGCTGGTATATATTTTCAGCATACGCCTTGGTTGTGGCTATCCTTTTCTGGCTCTTCTTCCCTAAAACAGAGGTGAAAAAATAAAGACAACGTAGAAAAAATGTAAAGATATGGAAATCAATTATGAGGGTTTGATTTTAGGTGCAGGAGCATTTCTGTGTATAGGAATGTTCCATCCGTTAGTCATTAAGGCGGAATACTACTTTGGAGTTAAGTCTTGGTGGGGATTCTTGTTTATTGGTTTGGCTGCAGCTATCGGTTCACTGTTTGTGTCGAACATCTATGTCTCCATCTTCCTTGGCATTTTTGCTTTTTCCGCTTTTTGGGGAATAGGTGAGGTGTTCAAACAAAGAGACCGTGTGCGTAAAGGTTGGTTTCCAGCCAATCCCAAACGCAAGGACGATTACAAATAACAGTTATGCTTTCTCTTCCGCTTACATATCATCGCAGGCAGACGGTAGCCGTTAGTGTCGGCTCTACCACCATAGGTTCAGCATATCCTATTCGTGTGCAAACGATGGCGAATAGGTCCACCGACAATATTGAAGAGTGCCTTCGCCAAACGGAACGATGCATTGAAGCAGGTGCCAAACTGATGCGTTTCACAACGCAAGGGGTGAGAGAAGTGGAGTCGCTCAGGAGCATTAAGAACGGCTTAAAAGAGTTATGCACTTCGCGTTCGTTGCCTATGATACCATTGGTAGCAGATGTCCATTTCCGTTCTGACGTGGCAGATGAAGCTGTGAAAGTGGCGGATAAGGTGAGGATCAATCCGGGTAATTATTCAGCTGATGCTTCACTTATCAAACCTAAGTTTGAACATTTGCTCCACTTATGCAAAGAGTACCATACGGCATTGCGTATTGGTGTTAATCACGGCAGTCTATCGCCACGTATGATGCAGCAATTCGGTGATACACCCTTAGGGATGGTGGAGAGTTGTATGGAGTTTTTGCGAATAGCGGTGGATAACGACTTTAAGGATATTGTGCTCAGTATCAAGTCCTCTAATACCCGTGTGATGGTTGAGACGGTGAGGCTGTTGGTCAGCACAATGGATAGTGAGGGTATGTCTTTTCCCTTGCATTTAGGTGTGACGGAAGCCGGCGAAGGTGAGGATGGTCGTATCAAGTCGGCAGTAGGCATAGGAGCATTATTGGCCGATGGTATAGGAGATACGATAAGAGTGAGTCTGAGTGAAGAGCCAGAGAAAGAGTTACCGGTGGCACGGGAGTTGATTGACTATTTTACCAACAGTCAGTCAGTGCGATACACAGGTACAGCCGTTGCTATAGATGAGGAGAACAGCACCGTTGTTTATGACAGCAATGAGTGTGATTGGGATAAGTTTTGCTTATATGCAGCCGCTGATTGTGGCAGACTGCTTTGGGATAACGGCTGCACTACCCTACTCTTACGTAATCCGCATTTTGAGGTGCAGGCGTTAGAGCGTCTTGCCAAAGATATACTTCAAGCATCGCGTGTTAAGATCTATCGTACGGAGCTCACCTCTTGTCCGGGTTGTGGTCGCACTATGTTCGACTTGCAGCAGACGGTGGCAGACATAAAGAAGGCTTTTGCTGTGTATGAGAAAGAGCATCCGGAGCAGCAACCGCTGAAGATTGCTGTTATGGGTTGTATCGTGAACGGTCCGGGTGAGATGGCAGATGCTGATTATGGATATGTCGGCGCAGGAAGAGAAAGGGTCAGTCTTTATAAAGGCAAAGAGTGCATAATGAAAAACATCCCTCAAACAGATGCCGTGGAACAAATGTTGATGTTAGTAAAAAACTCTCAACTCTAAACTCTCAACTCACCACCTTCTCTAAACTCTAAACTATCAACTTTAAACTATAATAATATTATCATGCAAAAATCTCCTTTACAGATTGCACGTCAATCTTATCAACCTAAAATGCCTCAAGCCTTACGCAGTTCATTGCAGATAAAAGAAGGTGCCAAGACACAGTCGGTTGCCGATCAGGAAGAGATACAACGTCTTTTCCCCAACACCTATGGTATGCCTGTTTTGACCTTTGAAGCAACGGATAACGCTGATAGTCAGGCAACCAAGACTAATGCTATCAATGTGGGTGTTATCCTTTCCGGCGGACAAGCCCCCGGCGGACACAATGTTATCTGTGGTATGTTTGATGCCCTGAAAGCCATCAATCCCGATAATCAACTCTATGGATTTTTAGGTGGTCCGAGCGGACTGATAGAAGGTCAATATCAGTTGCTTACCGGCAATATCATCGATGACTATCGTAACACTGGCGGCTTCGATATTATCGGTTCGGGACGCACCAAATTAGAAGAGACTTGGCAGTTTGACAAAGGTATAGAAGTGTGCAATAAACTCGGTATTTCGGCTATTGTTATCATTGGTGGTGACGACTCCAATACCAACGCTTGTGTGTTGGCTGAATACTACAAACAGAAAAATTGCGGTATTCAAGTCATCGGTTGCCCTAAAACGATTGATGGCGACCTCAAAAACGAGATGATAGAGACCTCTTTCGGTTTCGATACCGCCTGCAAAGTGTATAGCGAACTGATTGGTAATATCCAACGTGACGCTAACTCAGCAAAGAAATATTGGCACTTTATCCGCCTTATGGGGCGTTCCGCCAGTCATATAGCACTTGAATGTGCATTGCAATCGCAGCCCAACGTATGCCTTATCTCTGAGGAAGTGGAGGCTAAGAATATGACACTCAACGATATAGTGGAAGAGATTGCCCAAGTGGTGGTAGAGCGTGCCAAAGCCGGTCTGAACTTCGGTACGGTACTGATACCCGAAGGACTGATTGAGTTTATCCCTGCTATGCGCACTCTCATTCAGGAGTTGAACGACCTGTTGGCAGACAATGCCGCTTTCACTTCACTCGAAGGCGATGAGGCTAAACGTGAGTATATCAAACTCAAACTCACCGATGCTTCACGCGAACTGTACCGCTCACTCCCTAAAGCCATTGCTAAACAACTCACTATGGATCGCGACCCTCACGGAAACGTGCAGGTTAGTCTTATCGAGACAGAGAAACTGCTTATTGAGATGGTAAGCAAACGTCTGGCACAACTCAAAGCCGAAGGCTCGTATGTAGGTAAGTTCTCCACCCAACACCATTTCTTCGGTTATGAAGGACGCTGCGCTATACCCTCCAATTTCGATGCCGACTATTGCTATTCTCTTGGTCAGACCGCTGTTCGTCTCATTCAAGCCGGTAAGACAGGTTATATGAGCGTTATACGCAACCTCACAGCACCTGCCGCCGAATGGATTGCAGCAGGTATCCCTATCACTATGATGATGAACATGGAGCGCAGAAACGGTAAACTCAAACCCGTTATTCAAAAAGCACTCGTGGACCTAAAAGGCAAACCGTTCCGCTATCTGGAAGAAAACCGAGCTGAATGGGCTGACGCTAACACCTCATATATCTACCCCGGACCTATTCAATATTATGGTCCAAGTGAGGTGTGCGACCAACCTACCAAAACACTCGTTTTGGAACATACCTGCAAATAAGATCATCTATTTGTGAGAAGACTAAACCTCATATTGATGCTCATCTGGTTGCCATTGTTTGCATTGGCACAGTATTCGGATGAGCAGATGTATGAAGCGTACTTATCGGGCGATGTGTCGCTATGGGGCGACTACATCGCCCATTGCGTTTGGGACTCACTGGATGACACCGAACGCACAAGACTTATCAACTACGAGTACGGATATATACCCGTACAAGCAGATAAGAAAGATCCGCAATGCCGACAGTTATTAGACAACTATAAACGCCATTTAGAAGCACATAAAAGCGTTCTGCCGCCATCATTATACACCGCTTATACCAGTTCCGCCCACGCCTACGAATATCTCTTAGACAAGTCTAAATTGTTATCTGAAGGACTGCAATCATTCAAAAAAGCCAAGCGTTCAGTAGAACTGAATCCACATGACCCTATTGCACTGTCTCTGATGGGTAATGTGAGTTTTTATGCGCCCTCACTCTTTGGAGGAAGCAAGAAAAAAGCAATGGAGATGTTTCTTGAAGCTGAACAGATAATGAGCAACGACTCCGCCTTCCGGTATATGTGGAACTATCCTGCATTACAACTCTGTATCGCCCAATGTTACGAGAAAAGAGGCGATAAGCATAAGGCTATTCAACAGTGCAAAAGAATAGTTGAACGACATCCGCATTTCCTTTACGTTACAGACGACTATCTCCCTCAACTGCAAAGGCAATAATGCCATACCTAAAACGGCATTTGATGGTAGATTATATCTTGCTCAACTGCTGTCAGACGGTGTTATACCTTGCTCAACGGCTGTTATACGGTGGGTTATACCTTGCTCAACGGCATTAAGACGGTAGGCGGCATTATGCCTAATCGTTAGCGTGAGTACTTAATATCATCCATTTTTCTTGACTACAATCCCCCTTTACCCGTGTTTATAAGACACGGATTCATAGGCAGCGTGTGTTCATCGTCTGCCTATTTTTCTGCTGTAGGATATGATAATAACGGCATATCCCATCTCGATTGGATATAATTCACCTTTTTAGTTATCGAGAGATAAACGAATCTACCATTACTTTTTTCAAATCACACGAGTGGTCATAGAAATGTGAAACAGCCACAACCGACAACAGATGAAAAATTCACAATATTTCGGTGTGCGATATTCACAAATATTGAATGCATCTTTGAATATGTGTATGAGAATTGAAAAATAATTCACACTTCACGCACATGTACTTCGAACCGTGTTTATCGCAAAATCAGTACATGTTATGTAGTGCAATTTAATATGGATAATATATTATATTTTAAGGTATTAGGCTCTTTTAAATAAAGCGACAATTAAAGATAGTAATACAGATGCCATAATAGTCATCAAAAACACTACCTTAAATTATTTGGAGTATTATATATATATGAAATTAAGATAATTAGATATATTACTTGAATCGTTGCTATAATCACAGGTAGCATTATTTGAATAGGTGATAAAAGAGTTTCACAAATCTTTGCATTGTTGGTTGTTTTGTTTTGTGAAACGGTATTTTCAATATTGAACATATTTTTGTATTTTGCAGATGTGAAAATGTTTTCGTATCTTTGCGGCGTTTTTGTGAAACAATAAGAGTGTCATATTATGAACGAAAGACAACGTTTACTCCAAATAATGGAATCTGAGGGGATGAATGCCAAACAGTTTTCCAAGGAAGTTGGTATCAGTCAAGGTACCCTATCCAATATAATGGGTGGAAGAAACAATCCCAGTTTAGAAGTGCTTCAGGCAGTGCTTAACCGTTTTCGTACTATTCAGTCGGATTGGCTCATATTAGGCATCGGTTCGATGTATCGTCCCAATGGTGATGGACCGCAACTATCATTACTGGATATTCGTCCTAACGATACTGAGAGTACCGAACCGTCGTCAATACCCTATTCCACCTCACCACAGTCGGCGGCGAATACTGATAACACTATGAAAGCAGGTAGCGGCAAGAATAATCCGACAACATCGCAGAATTACGACAAAATCATATCCGACAAGGATAGAAAACCTTTGGTGGAAAATGCAGATGTCAAACAGGTGAAAAGGATTATTGTTTTTTATACCGACGGCACATACGAAGAAAGATAATCGTATTTTTGCCTTTTAATAGCAAAGAAAATGGAATGCAGTGTTACCTTATATAGCATAGAAAAGGAAATGCAGATTTACCTTATATAGCATAGATAATGAAATGCAGATTATTTGCTCAAAAGCATAAGTGTATTATAATGTTTTAAGTATCATTGTGTTAGATACACTAAATTTTATTGCAGGCCATTTTGTTATAAAAAACGAGCAAAAAAATGCCAAAAAATTTGTGCATATTAAAAAAACGCAGTACCTTTGCACCCGCTTTCGGAACGAGAGATACAAGATGTTGTGTCGAAGTTCATATAGAAAGAGACAGGAAATTTTTCCTCGTTGTTCATAAGTAAAGTAAGATTGTTGGTAAGATGAATCAGTAGCTCAGCAGGTAGAGCACATCCCTTTTAAGGATGGGGTCCTGGGTTCGAGCCCCAGCTGGTTCACAAAAAGGAAAGTAGACAACGGGTATCCCTTGTCTATTTTATTTTACAATCGCATATTTCTGAATAATATTTACTTTCTGACAAATATCAAATTTCTGACACATTATCTGTCAATCTAAACTGGATAGATAGACTTAAAGGGGAATACAAATGTAGTGACTTATAACTGCTGTACGAAGAGCGGCTAACTATTATCAGTTAGCCGCTCTTTTAGTTTGCTTTATCTCTGTGAACGTTTGCGTTCGAGTTCGTCGAGAATGATTTTGCGTATGCGCATTTTGGTAGGTGTCACTTCCACATACTCGTCTTCTTTAATATATTCCAATGCTTCTTCGAGCGAGAAGATGACTGGTGGTGGCAGTGTGGCTTTGTCGTCGGCTGACTTAGAACGCATATTAGTCAGTTTTTTGGATTTAGTAACGTTGATTACTATATCTCCTTCTTTAGCGTTTTCGCCTACCACTTGTCCGGCATACACTTCGTCTTGCGGATAGATAAAGAACCGTCCTCTATCTTGCAGTTTGTCAAGCGCATAGGCATAGGCTGTACCCGACTCCATTGCAATGAGCGAACCGTTAGTGCGTTTCTCTATTTCCCCTTTATATGGTTGGAATTCGAGGAAGCGGTGTGCCATTATAGCCTCACCGGCAGAGACGTTCATCACGTAGGTACGCATACCTATTATACCTCTTGAAGGTATGGTGAACTCGAGTTGTACGCGGTCGTTCACCATCTCCATACGTGTCATTTCGCCTTTGTGGGTGGACACATACTCGATAATCTTACCGCTGCACTCTTCGGGTGTGTTGACGGTGAGTTGTTCAATAGGTTCGCATTTGACTCCATCTATCTCTTTTATGATGACTTGTGGTTGTCCCACTTGCAGTTCGTATCCTTCGCGTCGCATTGTCTCTATCAGTACGCTCAGGTGCAGAACGCCACGTCCGAAGACATGCCACACATCTTCATTGGGGTTTTTCTCGACGCGCAGTGCGAGGTTCTTCTCCAACTCTTTTTGCAGGCGTTCGTGTATATGTCTGGATGTTACATATTTGCCTTCTTGTCCGAAGAACGGTGAGTCGTTGATAGTGAAGACCATTGACATTGTAGGTTCGTCGATGGCTATAGGTTTGAGTGGTTCGGGGTTTTCCACGTCACAGATAGTATCACCTATCTCAAACCCTTCTATACCGATGAGAGCACATATATCACCGCTTGTTACGGCATCTGTTTTGACGTGTCCCATACCGGAGAAGGTATGTAGTTCTTTGATTTTTGTTTTTTGTCGTGTGCCGTCTTTTTTAGCCAGAGTTACAATCTGTCCGTCTTTGAGTGTACCACGATGCACTCTTCCCACAGCTATACGTCCGACATAAGGGTTATAGTCGAGTGAGGTGATGAGCATTTGCGGTGAACCTTCGAGAACGGTAGGAGCCGGTATATATTCGATGATGGCATCGAGCAGAGCGGTAATATCTTGTGTCGGTTTGTGCCAATCGGTTGACATCCAGCCGTTTTTAGCGCTGCCGTATATTGTTTGGAAGTCAAGTTGGTCGTCTGTTGCGTCAAGGTTAACCATAAGGTCGAAGACGGCTTCTTGCACTTCGTCGGGGCGGCAGTTGAGTTTATCCACTTTGTTGATAACCACTATTGGTTTGAGGTTCATCTGCAATGCTTTTTGTAGGACGAATCGTGTTTGCGGCATAGGTCCTTCGAAGGCATCGACGAGCAGTAGTACGCCATCTGCCATATTGAGTACACGTTCCACTTCACCTCCGAAGTCGGCGTGCCCCGGAGTGTCGATGATATTGATTTTGCAGCCTTTGTATTCGATGGCAACGTTCTTGGCAAGGATAGTGATACCGCGTTCGCGTTCAAGTTCGTTATTATCGAGTATCAGTTCCTTGGTCTCTTGAAAGTCGCCATGTTGCTCTTTCACCACTTTGGCGGTATAGAGCATTTTATCCACGAGTGTAGTCTTGCCGTGATCGACGTGGGCAATGATAGCAATATTGCGAATGTTTTGCATATAGTATTTTTGTTGTTTGTTTAGAGCAGAGCGTCAATACGTGCTTTGAGGTCGGCTTTTCTGCTTGCACCTACTTGTGTATCAACGTGTTCTCCGTTGCGGAAGAAGAGGATGGTAGGAATACTCATTATTCCAAACTGTTGACATACTTCTTCGTTTTCGTCCACATTGAGTTTGCTGATTATCACTTGTCCTTCATATTCTTGTGCGAGTTCGTCCACTATGGGTGACATCATTTTGCAAGGTCCACACCATGGAGCCCAGCAATCAACAACAACAGGTTTGCCTTCTGCCAAAACGGAAGCGAAGGAGGAGTCAGTAATTTCGCGTGCCATAATAAGATAGTTATTAGTTGTTTATACTTTTTATTGTTATAGTTTTCATTTTTGGGTTTTGCAGCAGTTTCTCGGTTATGGGGTCTTCGAGTGCTGTTTGCACTGCTCTTTTGACGGGTCTGGCTCCGTTTTTAGAGTCGAAGGCACGTTCGAGCATTTGTTCTCTTGCTTGTTGTTCCACCACCAACTTATGTCCTGTGGCTTTGAGTCTGTCAGCAAGTCGCTCTATTTCAATGTCAAGTATGCGAGCGATGGTAGGTTTATCCAGTGCGTTGAACAGTACTACATCGTCTATACGATTGACAAATTCCGGTGGGAAGGTACGTTCGAGTGCTTTGTTAAGAGTCTTTTCCGCCATAGCCTCAGTCATCTCGTTGGCTTGGAAGCCTATACCTGCTCCGAAGTCGCGCAACTGTCGTGTGCCGACATTGGATGTGAGTATGATGATTGTATTTCGGAAGTCGGCTTGTCTGCCTTGTCGGTCGGTTAGTCGTCCTTCGTCTAATACCTGCAGCATGATATTAAAGATGTCGGGGTGTGCTTTCTCTATCTCGTCGAAGAGGATGATAGAGTACGGGTGTTGTCTGACGGCTTCTGTCAGTTTGCCGCCTTCTTCGTGTGCCACGTATCCCGGAGGGGCGCCCACTAAGAGTGACACTGCATGTTTCTCCATATACTCTGACATATCAAAGCGTATGAGTGCATCTTTAGTGCCGAACATCTGTTGAGCGAGACATTGAGCCAAGTAGGTTTTTCCCACTCCCGTTGAGCCAAGGAAGAAGAAGGTGCCGATAGGTCTGTTTTGGTCGTGCAGTCCGAGCCTTGAACGTTGAATGGAGCGCACCACTTTCTTGACGGCATCGTCTTGTCCGATAATATGTTTGAGCAGTTCGGCATCCAGTTGTCGCAGTTTCTCCTTCTCTTCCAATGCCACTCGTTGTACGGGTACTCCTGACATAGTGCTCACCACTTGTGCTATGTCTTCTTTTGATACGCTGTACGGTTGTTTGTTTTCTCCGCTTTGAGCGGCGTACTTTGCTCCGGCCTCGTCCATCACGTCAATGGCTTTGTCGGGGAAGGAACGCTCAGTCAGGTATCGTTCGCTCAGAGCCACGCATGCTTCTATGGCTTGCTTGGTATATATTACATTATGAAATTTTTCGTAGTGCGAAGCGAGTTTTTTAATGATGCGTAATGTCTCTTCGCGTGTGGAAGGTTGCACTGATATACGTTGGAAGCGTCGTTCCAATGCGCCGTCACGTTCGATGGATTTGCGGAACTCTTCAGTGGTGGTGGCACCGATGCATTGTATCTCTCCTCTTGCTAATGCAGGCTTGAGGATGTTGGCGGCATCTAATGAGCCTTGTGCATTGCCGGCACCGATGATAGTATGTATCTCGTCGATAAAGAGAATGACTTCGGGTCGTTGTTGCAGTTCGCGAATGATGTTTTGCATTCGTTGTTCGAATTGTCCTCGATAGGTGGTTCCTGCCACAATGGAAGCCATATCGAGTGCGATGATACGTTTGCCTTTCATGGCGGGTAAGGCTTTTCGTGCGATGAGTGAGGCTAATCCTTCCACTATAGCCGATTTGCCTACTCCGGGGTCGCCTGTCAGAACGGGGTTGTTTTTCTTGCGTCGGGCAAGGATCTGCACCATACGTTGTATCTCGTTTTGTCGTCCGATGACGGGGTCTAACTTCCCCTCTTCTGCCAGTCGCGTAAGGTCGCGACCGAAGCGAGCCAAGGCAGAGTTGTCTTGTTGAGCGGACTTCTGATTTCTGTTGGGTTGTGTGTTCTCTTCTTCGTCTTCGTCGGTCTCTTCATCGGTGTGAGGCATTTGGTGTTCGATAGCCACCACATGCAGTATGCCTTTGAGGTTTTTGAACAGTGAGTTACCTATTTCGGAAATGTCGTCCATGGTTATCTCATTAGCATCTTTGGCGGATGGTTGATGTTCGGGCAGCATTTTTTCGATTGTCTCATAGGTAACATTAAACTGTTGTTTGAGGCATACGGCGGGTAGGTTGAGTCTTTCTCTTAGTATAGCGAGCAGCAGGTGTTCGGCATCGGCTTCATCGGCATTACGGTTGCCGGCTTCGATGGTAGTGAGTCGGAGCAGTCGGTCGGTGGAGCGAGAGAATGGTATATCGCCTGTTATGTTATTCTCTTTGCGCACGGCATTATCCAGTTCTTGTTTGAAGCGATCCATATCCACACCTGCTTGCAGGAGCAGTTCGTGGGCTTTGTTGTTGCCTAAACGGATAATACCGAGCATCAGGTGCTCGGGAGCGATCTGGTTGTTGCCTAATCGCCGTGCTTCTTGTTCTGCCAAGTGCAGAATACTATTGAGTGACAATGTATATTTCATTCTTATCTTCTCTTTATTTATAGAAATGGAAGGCTAATCCTGCTCTAAACACATCGGGATTGAGCGGATAGGTGGCCATACCATAGAATTGTCGGTTCATAAAGGTAGCATTAAAGTGCTGATATTGAGCGAAGAAGCGCAGGTGTAACAGTCTGACGTAGAAGTTTGCATATACGCTTAATATGGGGTAGTTGCCTATTTTTATTTCTTTTTGTGGAGCGAACTGTCCGTTAGCCGCGTTAAGGTAAGGAGCGTAGTAAGCGGTTGAGTAAGTGAGGTCAACGCCTATCTGTGCATCGAGTGCTTTGAACCAAGTGCCGTGGTAATAGAGGTTGTGATAGAGTGTTATGGTAGGTACGGCAAGGATATATGATGAGGCATATTGATAGACGACGTGGTTATCAAGGTTAAGCCATGGTGTGGTGAGGTTGGCTTGCACATCGGCAGCAAGAACGCTGAGTGTCTTATCTGATTGCACAACACCTTGTTGGAGCAAATCGAAATAGATCAGTTTGTTCACCATCTCATAGTCCACTTTGACGGCGGTGGTGAACCATTTGGTGGGGTATGCCACTTGTCCGCCGACGCGCATTCGGTAGGTTCGTTTGAAATCGTTATTCCATCGGTAGTGGTTGCTCACATATCGCTCGAAGAAATAGTCGGGTGTCTCGTTATGCAGCCGAAAATGTGCGCCGAGAGTCATGCTGTCTTTGCCCAAACGAAATCCGGCATTGATATCACCGTCTATATGGAACTCACCTAATTTGCGTCCTGCCAAGCACACATCGCCGGAGGCTTTATATCTGATATACTTACCTGTTTGTTTGTAAATAGAGCCACCTACAAAGGTGTTGTTTGACCAATGTCTCATCCTTGTAGAGCCAATGGTTTGTGTCTGCGGGCTATTTATGTCAAGATTGGTTATCAGTGTTTCGCTTACAGCATAATCTGGCAGTCTGTTTTGTGAGTGTCGCTGAAACTCATTAACGGCAAAGACGGTAGCGCCGAAGTGCAGTCGGCGATTATAGGCTTCTTCGAAGGTGACTGACAGTGTGTTACGAACGGTGGTCAGACCGGTTGAGTCGTGTGTGGCGCGTGAGTTAAGGTATCGGTCAGTGTAGAAGGCTTGTGCCGCATCTTTCTCAATATATCGTCGTGTGGCATCGTTGGTCTCGAACACATGTCGAAAGGTCAGAAGTGGTATATGCGTTGTTTTAAGCGAATCTTTGTCGTGCAACTTACCTTTGTCGTCGCGCTCCCGGTAATGAACGGTGTCTGTTCGTTGTTTGGTGATGCTATAATAGTGGTTCAGATAGCCGGAGATGTATCGAAAGCCTGACATTGCTTCTAAGTTGACCGGCATATCTTCCGTTTTCATATCTTTGTTTTGCAGGTCGCTCGGATCCATCAGTCCGCCGTTTTCAAAGTTGCTTAGTCGGTTGAAGGTGAAGGCTGCTTGCAGTGAGTAGTGGTCGCCGTTGTAGGATGTGAAGACTGAGCCGTTGAAGGTTTTGCCTGCCTGACTTTTGTAGTGACCGACGGCATCAAGGTAGTTCATTGTCATACCCACGTTAGTGCGACGGTTGATATTGCCGGTGAACAGGAAACCGAGGTCGTTATCTTCGTGATAGGTGGTAAAACTGCGTTTATAGGAGATGATGGAATATGGAGTGGTGGTATTGTAGAAGCGCACGTCTTGCGGAGTGGTGGTGTAAGGGTCGTAAGGGTGAGCGAAAAGGAAATCCGTTTTATGGGTACGATAGAAATAAAGAGCCGACTGAATGGGTGATACGAGGTTGCCATTAAACTGATTAAGAGGCGAATAGTCGTACAGCACATCTCTCATTGGGAAGTTCAGATATGAGGAGTCGATGCTTTGTGTATCGGCTATGGCGACGAATCCGGGTAATGTCCAAGAGGTGATGACTGTTTTAGGCAGTTTTTTCTTGGCGGCAAAGACGCTGAGCACGACTCCCAACAAAAGGAGAGTCGTGCAGCACAACCGTAATCCTATCCCTACTCTACTTCTCACTTTTCTGTTTGCGGCGTTTGAGATTTTTTATTTGCTCTTTGAGTTCAGTTATCTCTTTTTCTTGGTTGCGAATGGTCTTAAGCAGGCTGTTCAACTCCTCATTCTCAATAGATGTGGGGTATTGTTCGTCCACGAGTTGTAGGAAGTCGGAGAGGACGTTCATATAGTTGATGAAAGCGTCGTATGCTGACTCATATTGTGTTCTGCCTTGCTCTATATGGTTCATATAGTGCAGATGGTTGGCATCTTGCAGCAGCAGCCAATTGGCTTTGAGGTTCTTATCCTCGCACAGATGAACGCGCTCAGCCACTGAATAGAGTTTCTGCAAGGCTTCTTGTTGCAGGTCGTTGCCGGCAAAGAGACTGAGGTCTTTATTCTCGCCTGCCCAAGAGATGGGATAAGGCACTGTTATCACTTCTTTGGCAGCCGTCTGTTTGGACAATTCGGCAGGAGTGAGGAAACCGATATTCTGCTCCAAGGCGTAGTAAGGCAGGGCTTTGAGGAAGTCGAAGATACCAGTTTCACTTCGTTGCATTATGCCAAAGGTGTCGGCACCCATCCATAGGTTCATTATCTCTTCCTTCTCGGGCAGCGCTGTCAGTTGTTGCACAAATTTCTCCGCATCCATCGGGAAGTCAGGGTGTTGCGGGTCGGAAAAATGGAAAGAGAGGAAATCCGACTGCTGCATGTTTCTGAGCAGCAGGTGCTGTTTGGGGTTAGCCACTGTGGTATAGACATAGTTAGGTGATTTCCACGATAGTACGTGCTTAACGCCTTCACTCATTATCGTTTTGTAGCCGAGTTGCCAAGCCTTGATAGCCATCTCATCAGAATAGATGAGTTCGGTGTTCCAAAGTGTGGTGGACTGAACGCCTAACAGTGTTTTTATTTTTGCGGCTTGTGCTTTGAGTTGCTCTTCCCATTCGCTCTCATTATATTCAGAGGCAAGGCTATAGGTGTAAGGTGTTGCCACCATCTCCACGCAACCGGTGTCAGCTAACTGTTTAAGAGTATCTATCATCTCAGGGGTATATTGCTCCATGAGTTCGAGCGTGGTACCTGTAATGGCTATGGCGCAATGGAACTTACGCTTGCTCAGGCGAATCATTTCACTGATAGTCTTGCAAAGGGGAAGATAAGAGGTTTGCACCATTTGTGTCACTTCCTCCTCTGTCTGCATATCTTCGTAATAATAGTGGTCCTGCCCAATCTCAAAAAAACGATAGCGTTTCAGACGGGTTGGGATGTGCATTGAGAAACAAAAACATAGATTTTTCATAATGCTGCAATGTTTTATGATTCGTATTGGTAATGTTTGTAATGTCTTGTGCTATTATGTCTCGTTTGTCAATTAGTCATTTTGAGCATAATAGCGCGCAAAGGTACAGACTTTTCTTTGCACTTGCAAGAGTTGAGCGTTTTTATAGGGAAAAATCAGTCATTTACTTGTCAAACGTCACCTATCTTGTGTACTGACAAGTGTGTGCATTTGCTTAATCAACAAATCAATATTAACTTTGCGGCGTTATTGCTACGCAGATTGTTATCACGTGCAAACAATTACCTAAGTCTTCACATATCTGCTGTTACTCTATATGGTTTATCGCAAAGAGTTAACATACTATTTCTCCACTCCTGTGGCATATGTTGTCATAGGTCTTTATCTGCTCACTATCAGTCTGTTTCTATGGGTTATTCCCGGTGAGTGGAACATCATTGAGTCGGGTTATGCTGATGTGACGGGTCTGTTTCGTCTCTCGCCGTGGTTATTACTCTTGCTTTCTTCTGCACTGACGATGCGTTTGTTTGCCGAGGAGCGTGAAAGCGGCACTTGGGATGTGTTGCTCAGCAAGGGTGTGAGTGTGAGTCGGATAGTGTCGGATAAGTTCTTCGCAGCCTGGACTATCACTCTTTTGGCATTAGTGCCTACCGTGGTGCATTATTTTGTTGTCTATACCATTGCTGAACCTGCCGGCAATGTGGATGGCGGTGCTTTTGCCGGTAGTATGGCGGGACTGATAATGTTAAGCGGCACTTTCACGGCTATCGGCTTGTGTTGCAGTTCGTTAACGCAAAATCAGATTGTCAATTTCCTTTTTAGCGCAGTGGTTTGTTTTGTATTGTATTGGTTGATATTGCAGTCGCGTTTTGAGAGTGTGGCACGCGGAGTAATAGACTTGCGTGATATGGTCTTTTTCGCATCTGTAGCACTTGTAGCCGTCATACTGTCTATTATGATAAACAGCAGAAAATAAACAAGATAATTGCCATTTATTATGGTTAAGATTGGTTTACTGTCCGACACCCATTCTTATCTTGATCGTCGTGTGTTTGATTATTTTGCTTCTTGCGACGAGATATGGCATGCCGGAGATATAGGTTCGGCTGAGGTGTTGCAACAATTGCGTGAGTTCAAACCCACACGTGCCGTTTTCGGCAATATGGACGGCGGAGAGGTGAGATACACCTTGAGTGAGTTCTATCGTTTTCGTATAGAGCAAGTTAATGTGTTGATGACACACATAGGCGGTTATCCTGGCAGATATAACCCTTGGCTGTTGCCGATGTTCAAGAAGAGCAAGGAAGCCAAGTCAGGTGCCAATCCCGATGACCATAACATAATAAACCTGTTTGTATGCGGTCATAGTCATATCCTCAAGGTGCAATATGACCACGTCTATGATTTTCTGACGCTTAATCCGGGTGCAGCAGGTAAACAAGGGTGGCAGACGGTGCAGACACTGCTACGTTTCACCATCGACGGTAGACAGATAAAAGATATGGAAGTGATAGAGATGCGCTGACATCGGCGCGACCGTACTGTTAGTCGTATCGCATCACTTGTGCCGGCGATATGCGAGTGGCGATGGATGAAGGTGCCAACATTATGAGTACAGCCACCGCTATCACACCGATGTTAAGCACTGCAAACCATCCCCATGGAAAAGCCATAGGAACAAAGTTAACATAGTATGATGCCGGATCTAAAGGTATCATATGTGTGACATATTGTATGGCAGCCAAAGTCAAGCCAAAGACATTGCCCCACACTATTCCTCTCACAATGAGCATAGAAGCCTCGGTGAGGAAGATGCGCCGTAAGAAGGTGTTGTTAGCACCCAAGGCTTTGAGTGTGCCTATAAGGTTGATACTGTCAAGGATGAGGATGATGAGTGCGGAGATGATATTAAATCCCGTCACGGCAAGCATAAGCAGCACTATCACCACTACGTTCATATCCAACAGGTCGAGCCAAGAGAAGATTTGCGGATTGAGTTGTTCCAGATTGCGTGTATATAGCGATTCTCCATCTTCGTAAAAGCGGTTGCCTGTGGCTTGCCATACACTTTGAGTGGCACGGTCTAAGTACTTGAGTTTATCCACAGTCACTTCTATACCTCCGGCTTGACTGTCGCGCCAACCGTTCAAACGGCGAATAACCTTTGGCTGACACCATACAAACAGGTTGTCTGCCTCACCAAAACCGGTGGTGTATATACCTTCCACTTTCCACTTGCGTACTCTGACATCGTCGCCCACGAAATAGCAATAGACCTCATCGCCTAATTGCAACTGTAGTCTGCGACATAAACTTTCAGAGAGAACCACCTCGTTCTCCTTTTGCGGCATACGACCAGCAGTCAGATTAGACGCAAAGGGATGAACAGTCGTTTGTGCCGTATCTATATCAATGGCTTTCAACACGATACCCTGAAAATCCTCGTCCGTTTTCAGTATGCCGGGTTTGGTGAGAAAAGTGTTAGCAGTCTTCACATGCGGTTGTTGTCTTACCAACGTGAGCAGCGAATCGGTTACCTCTATTGGTTGCCGCTCAAAAGTGGAGTTGTCGTCATAGCGTGTCACCTGTATATGTCCGCCGAAGAGTGCCGTTTTTTCTGCCACCACACGCTTAAAACCTACTACTACTGAGATAGTTATAATCATAATCATTACGCCTATCACTATACCCGCCAATGCTATCCTCACCGCAGGACGAGAGGTGCGATTGGCTTTTTGGTAACTATAGTAGAGGCGGTTGGCAATAAAGAGTATATTCTGTGTTTGAGCATTGGGTGTCACTATGTAGTGTGAGGGTTCGATGGCGAGAAAGCGTTTGACTATCAGCCAAATTATAATAGCCACACTTGCACCTACTATCAAGCCGCCAATTATGTCTCCGGGATAATGTACCCCAAGGTACATACGGCTGTAGCAGTTGAGAGCCGTCCAAAGCATCAACGTTGTCCACAGAACTGACAGTCGCACACATAGATGGCTGACCTTCAATTGCTTCAAACGGTGTGTGTAAGCCAAGCAGAAGAGCAATGCGCAGGCAATGGTGTTGGCGGCATGACTACTGACAAAACCGTACATACCGCCTTTGTAGCCGTTCACTATGTGCAGCAACCCTTCTAATGCCGGTTCATGTGTCGGGCGCGGACGGCATACCAAATGTTTGATTATCCCTGATGAGATGAAGTCGGCACCGCCCACGGCAACACCAATGGCTGCACATAAGAATAACGCCTTTTTCCAATCGTAACGCCAAAACAGTAATGCTATAAGCAAGAGATAGAGCGGTAGCCACGTCAGTTTGCCGCTTGCTATCCACATCAGTGTATCTGCCCATGGTGCATTCCATGAGTTGATGGCAACAAGCCACTGTTGGTCCAATTGTATAAGGAAATCAAACATAAAGTGTGTGCGAACATCTGTATTTTTACTCGTTCATCAGCACAGCGGTATGGCACGCCACCACTGATGCCGTCTCTGTTCTGAGGCGCGAAGAGCCAAGACTGACAGCCTTAAACCCCATTCGCACTGCTTCATCAACTTCTTCTTGTGAGAAGTCGCCCTCCGGACCGATAAGCAACAAGGTGTCGTTGCCCCTTTGTATGGCATCGCGAAGAAGGGTCTTGGGCGTGTCGTAGCAGTGAGCAATGAAAGCGTCAGCGGTGGGATGGGACTCACGCCATGAACGACAGAATGTTAAGAACGGTTGCATCTCTTGCAGTTGAGGCAAGTAAGGTGTCAAACTCTGCTTGGCTGCCGATAAGATGATCTTTTCCAAACGGTCGGTGCGCAACTGCTTACGCTCAGAAAAACGACATAACAAGGGTGTGAAAACATCGGCTCCTATCTCAGTACATTTCTCCACCATCCATTCCACCCTTTCTATATTCTTTGTCGGTGCAAAAGCCAAATGTAACTCAAAATGATGGTGCTTCTGCTGCTTCTCTGAACGCAATACTTCTATCTGACAATGGCGAGGATGAGGGTTGACAATACGCGCGGTATAGGTGGTACCACGACCGTCGGTAAGCAAGATCTCATCGCCACGACCGTAACGTAACACCTTGACACAGTGTGCCGACTCTTCCTCACTCAAAAACGGATTAGTATCAATATCGGGGGTATAGAATAAGTACATAATGAAGAAATTATATATATAGCACTTCTCTTGTCAGGTCTATTCCAAACTGTTCTTTGACGCGATTTTGCACTTGCTCTGCCAGCAGCATCACATCTGCGGATGTCGCTCCACCTGTGTTGACCAACACCAACGGCTGCTTATCCCATACACGTGCAGCACCTACCTGCATACCTTTACATCCCGACTGCTCTATCAACCATGCAGCAGGCACTTTCACTCCCGCAGATGTGTCATAATGAGGAACGGATGGATAAAGTGTTTGTAGTTTGGCAAATTCACTGCTCATTATCACAGGGTTAGTAAAGAAACTGCCGGCAGAACCATATTCTCCTACTTCAGGCAGTTTATTCCGGCGTATGCGTATCACTGCTTCTCTCACATCATTAGCCTTCAGCGTATCAACATCTACACCCGCAAAAACAGATTGCAAACCGCCATGGTCTAAACATAAATGTCCTTCCTTAAACAAACAGAATATAACACGTGTAACTATATATCTGTCTTTCCACTCACTCTTAAACCGACTGTTGCGATAGCCAAACCAGCAGTCCTCAGCCCTCAACTCATCCACCTTCATCGTCTCACGGTTCAAGGCATACACCGTTTTCACCACATCTTTTGCTTCCACACCATATGCACCTACGTTTTGCACCACAGAGGCTCCTACGGTACCGGGGATATGGCTCAGGTTCTCCATTCCACGCAGATCCATATCCGCCAACTGGGCAATCAACTCATCCATGATGAGTCCGCTCTCAGCCTCTATCCATACCTCGTCCTGCGTCTCGTGCAAAGCCTTGGCACGGCACATTGACGAATGAAGAAGAACACCGTCAAAATCCTTAGTGAAAAGCATATTACTACCCGAACCGATAGGCAAAACCGACCTGTCAGAAAAACGTTGTAATAAGTCAGTCAGTTCTTGCTCCGACTGATATTCAGCCCAATAGGCTGCTCTGACATCCATACCAAAAGTATGGCGATGAAAAAGTGAGAGATCTTTTTCTATTGTCATATCACACTTGTGTTGGCACTAAATCTTGTGCGTGGTACATCTTCAATCCTTCCATCGGCGAAGCCATAATGACAGGCTCTTGCAACCCTGCTTCCTGCATCACCGACACAAGAAAATCACGATAATAATAAGCAATCGAACCAACCATACCTATCGGCATATTGTCGTTGCTCAATCCTATATATTGCAGCACATTGCGCTTGATGAACTGACGGAAATGGTCTTTGAGCAGTTCTTGTATCAACGGATGGTCGGTATGATTGGCACAGAACCGACTCAGCGATGCCAAGTATCTGTTAGGGAACGGACGACGATACACATTCTCTATAACATCGGCTTGTGATGTACCGAACTCAGAGAAAAACTGCTCCTTCAATTCCTCCGACAACTGATTCTTCAATATGTCAGCCACAAGACGCTTACCTAACACCGCACCACTGCCTTCATCACCTAATATATATCCTAATGCCGGCACACTCCACACTATGTGCTCTCCGTCATACCAACAACTATTACTGCCCGTTCCTAATATACATGCCACTCCGCTCTGCCGCTGCAACACAGCTCTGGCTGCACCAAGCATATCCGACCATACTTCCGCCTTGGCTTTCTTAAAAACAGACTCTAACACCTGTTTAACCACTTCACTCTTCTGAGGCGTACAACCGGCACCATAGAAAAAAACATGAGTGAGCGTACCTGCCCACATCAAATGACCCATCTGAACAAGCAACTGATTAACAATGCTCTGACGAATAGCATCCTCCGTCTGAAAATAGGGATTGATACCATCTGTCATAAACTGTGACGACTGACCATTGGCAGTCATCAAACACCATTGGGTCTTCGTTGAACCCGCATCCGCTATTAGTATCATAACAAACAATGCTGAAAAACGCCGCAAAGTTAGGCACTTTCTTGCAAGTATGCAAATATTATCATACCTTTGCAGGGTTAAATCAAACACTTACAATGAATATCCAGTCTTTTAACATCGCAGGGCGACTATGCTCTACCAACGACCTGAAGAATATTGTCAGTCAGGTAAATACTCCGTACTTCATCCTCTACCTCAAAGAAGGTATCTCTTGGGTGCATTACGCGCAAGAGAGGATGTTGCAAATAATTGCCGACACCGATGCCGCTATGGTCTATAGCGACCGCTTTCAAGAAAAAAACGGAAACATCATCAACGCCCCTGTCATCGACTATCAACAAGGCTCTCTACGCGATGACTTCGACTTCGGTAGCGTACTTATGATTAACACCAACCTCGCCAAACAAGTACTGCTTCAGACACAACACCAATACCAATATGCCGCACTTTACGACCTGAGACTTAAACTCAGCAAAAAAGGACAGATAACACATATCAGCGAATATCTCTATTACGAAAAAGAACTTGACCTTCGCACCTCCGGCGAAAAACTATTCGACTATGTTGACCCAAAAAACAGAACAGTGCAAGTGGAAATGGAACAGGCTGTAACAGAACACCTTAAAGAAGTCAATGCCTATCTGCCACCTAAGCACAAAACAGTAGATCTGACTGCCGACGATTTCCAATATGAAGCATCAGTGGTCATACCATGCAAAAACAGAGTCAGAACAATAGCCTCTGCCATCAGAAGCGCTCTGTTACAGCAAGTGAACGAACCTTATAAATATAATGTCATAGTGGTGGACGATAACTCAACCGACGGAACCGTAGAAGCCATCAAAGAAATACTCAATGAAGGTCATCCTAACCTTATTTATATCCCTCAAGACACCACCTATCACGCTATCGGCGGCAACTGGAACGCTGCTTTGCACCACCCCCTCTGCGGCAGATTCGCACTGCAATTAGACTCCGATGATACCTACTCCGATACTTACACCGTGCAACGCTTTATCGATGCTTTCCATCGTGAACAATGCGCTATGGTCATCGGCTCATACCAACTAACCGACTTTAACGGCAACACCCTGCCGCCGGGTATCATCGACCATCGTGAATGGACCGACAACAACGGACATAACAATGCCTTGCGCATCAACGGATTAGGTGCACCAAGAGGATTCTTCACTCCACTGCTCAGACAATGGAATTTCCCCACTACTAAATATGGCGAAGACTATGCCGTCGGACTGCGCGTATGCCGCGAATATCGCATCGGACGTATCTACGACGTTATGTACAACTGCCGCAGATGGGAAGATAACTCCGATGCTAACGTCGATATAGAAGGTATGAACAGAAACAACCTCTATAAAGACAGCATACGCACGTGGGAACTAAAAGCCAGACAATCACTTAACAATACCAAACCGTGAATATCAGAGTAGGCATTCTTACAGCACCACTTATCCAATACGAACTAACTGACAACGGCTTCACCATACGTAATGTGCGTATTGGTATAGGATTTCATTGGGATAGGTGCGAAGACCAGTCTTTCCACGGAGAAATAACCATTCGCAATAATAATGACGGTACACAAACAGCCGTCAATACACTTGACGTGGAAGACTATCTGTGCTCAGTCATTTCTTCCGAAATGAATAGCAACAGCCCTATCGAACTGCTCAAAGCACACGCCGTCATCTCACGTTCGTGGGCAATAAGAGCCATCGAAGCCAACCATATAAATGCCACAAACATAAAAAAACAACTATACGAAAGTAATGGACACATAGGCTTCGACGTATGCGCTGATGACCACTGCCAACGATATGAAGGTACAAAAAGGATGAATAACAAAGCCATCGAAGCCGTCAGACAAACACAACACCAAGTACTGATGTACAATAACACTATCTGCGACACCAGATACCATAAGTGTTGCGGAGGTAAAACAGAAGACTTTGCCACCTGCTGGGAAGATATACACCTACCCTACCTCACTTCAGTCGATTGTACATACTGCAATACTCAAAATAAACAACTGCTCACTTCCGCACTTAACGACTACGACCAAGAAACCAACGACTTCCACGATTGGACTGTCACCTATTCACAACAAGAACTGAACCAAATAGTAAAACAAAAATCTGGCATCGACTTCGGCAACATATCCGACCTCATACCCCTCAAAAGAGGACTGTCAGGACGTATCTATCAACTGCAAATAGTAGGTACCCAACGTACCGAAACCGTTGGCAAAGAACTGAAAATAAGACGACTACTCTCTCTTACCTGCCTCTACTCATCTTGGTTTGACGTGAAAAAACAATTCAACACAAAAGAAAACCAACTCTATTTCATTCTTCACGGACACGGCTGGGGACACGGTGTCGGACTATGCCAAATAGGAGCAGCGGCAATGGCGGCTCAAGGCGCTGATTATAAACAAATACTCAACTTCTATTACCCTAACACTACGGTTCAACAATATAAATAATACACTATTGTAACGATATCGTGTTATATACCTGCATTGACTTTGTATTGTTACCGAATTGTGGACTGTGCATACAGTTTATTCTTACATTTTTGAGCAAATATTTGCACAATTTAAAAATATGCCGTACTTTTGCACGCTGATTTAGGCAAGTTGCCACTGTGGCTCAGTTGGTAGAGCAACGCATTCGTAATGCGTGGGTCGCCGGTTCGAGTCCGGCCAGTGGCTCATAGAGAATACTTTAGCAATAAGGTATTCTTTTTGGTTTTATAAGAAAAAAACTGACCAAAATTGCCGACTTACGCGCGAAAATAATGACCTAATTTAGGGGAAAACTCCCCTGCCGAAGAAGAGCTGAATTTTGAGGATTACAAAAATCGGGTCGAAATCGGGTCAAAAGTCAAAACAGCGAAATAGTAACATATAATATAGGTTTTTATCCCCTGATTTCTGTTGCAAACTTTGTGGCAAAAATTGGGAGATAAAAAAAAATGCCTGAAGTACAACTGAATTTTGGAACAATGCG
>JAFSTB010000006.1 GCA_017450685.1 Paludibacteraceae bacterium | reverse complement strand
ACTATATATTGCAAAAATATAACAAAAAGTGCGCAGAAATTTGCACACTTTGTTTCTTTGTTTTACCTTTGCCGCTGTTAGAGAACAAAAAAACTTGTCCCAACAAAACCGAACGGTTTTGTTGGGACAAATCGTTGTAAGTTGTTAGTAATGAGTGGAGAGTTTAGAGAAGTGGGAGAGTATTATAGTTTAGAGTTGAAAGTTTTTTAGAGATGAGAGTTGAGATGCTCGGTTGGCACACACGGGTACTATGCCAGTATGCCACCGGCTATGTCATTTAACAAGCAGGATGCTTGTTTCGTAGAGAAAGTAGATGGGGAGTGCTGCGATGGTTAGAGTGAAGATATCGCCGGTAGGTGTGATGACAGCCGCAGCGATGAGGATAGCGATGAAGATATGTCGGCGATAGTGTTGCAATGTGGCTTTGGTTATCAGTCCTAAGCGCGCCAGGAGAAGTGTTAGGATAGGCACTTCAAACATAACGCCCATCATCAGCGACAATGCCCAGAAAGAGGACATATAAGAAGTGAGGCTTATCTGATTTACCACTTGTTCGTTCACTTGATACGAACCGAGGAACTGCACTGAGAGCGGGAAGATAAGTAAGTAATTGACCGTCACACCAATGGCGAACAGAGCGACGGCGGCAGCCAAGAGTGAGAGGCTATACTGTTTCTCTTTCTCATAGAGGGCAGGGGCCAAGAATCGGTAGAATTGGTATATTATATAAGGTGAAGCCACCACTAATCCTGCCCAGAGAGCCACTTGAACGTGTGTCATGAACTGTCCGGTTAGTTCTGTATTGAGGAAAGAGATGTGCCAATCAGGGGTGACGGATGGTATGTTCAGTGTGCGTGAAAGATACCTTATTGCCTTATATAATATAAAGTCGGGTTGGCTTGGAGCGAAGAGCCACAGGAAGAGTTGTTTTTTGAAGGCGAACATAGTGATGGCAGCCGCTATCCAAGCCACAAGGCTACGCAAGAGGACATTGCGTAGTACATCGAGGTGCTGCCAAAAGGAGAGGTTACCTGCTTGTTCAGGCTTTGGTGTCATCGCCTTTGGCATCGTTTTTTTCGGTTGATTGGTCGCTTTCGGAAGAGTCAATACCTTTCATACCTTCGCGGAAGTAGCGCATACCTTTACCCAAACCGCGCATCAGTTCGGGTATTTTGGTTCCGCCGAAGAGGAGAAGTACAACAATAGCGATAAGGATAATCTCTGAGGGTTGTAAGAGAAGTAGCATAAGTGATATATTTTAGTTTTGTTTTATTCTTTCCACGAATCGGTCGATCATCTGCATTTGGTGTGGTATATCTATACGTTGCGGGCAGTGGCTGAGGCAATGATTGCAGCCTATGCAGTGGTCGGCTTGTCGCAGTTTGGGAACGGTACGGTCGTAGCCGATGAGGAAGGCACGACGTTGTTGCATATAGTGTTGTTGGTCGGTATCACCATAATGCGGCATTTTATCTTCGCTTATGCACTTATTATAGTGTGCAAAGATAGCGGGTATATTGAGTCCGTACGGGCATGGCATACAATAGTTGCAGGCTGTGCATGGTATGGCTTTCAGTCCGTATATATCTTCAGCCACTGACAGTAGCAGTGTGTTCTCTTCTTCGGTGAGAGGTTGTAGTGGCGAATAGGTGCAGACGTTTTCTTTGAGGTGTTCGATGTAGGTCATGCCGCTCAGTACGGTAAGAATGTCTTCGGGTGTACCGGCGAAGCGGAAAGCCCATTGAGCCATAGAGGCAGTAGGGTTGTGTTGTCTGAGTCGGTTAGCGATGGGTTCGGGTTGTCGTGCGAGTCTGCCTCCGAGCAATGGTTCCATTATCACGGCAGATATGCCACGTTTGGCTAATTCGGCATAGAGGTATCGGGCATCGGTGTTACGGGGGTTGATCTCGTTGGCATAGTCCCAGTCGAGGTAGTTGAGTTCGATCTGCACGAAGTCCCAATGATACTTACCCTCATCGTGCCATTTGAGGAGCATATCATAGACATTGATATCGCCGTGGTAGGAGAAGCCGAGGTTGCGTATATGCCCTTCTTTTTTCTGTTCGACGAGCCAGTCAAGAATGCCGTTGTCCATATAGCGGGCATAGAAAGCGCCCATCCCGTCTTTATCGCCACCTGCCATACCTATACCGTGCAGGAGGAGATAATCGACATAGTCGGTCTGCAGGTATTGCAACGAACGACGGAACATATTTTGCGACTCTTCCTTACTCCATGTTTGCGGTGAGAAATTGGACAGTTTGGTGGCAATAAAATATTTGTCACGGGGGTGTCTGGCAAGTGCTATTCCCGTACTCTCTTCGCTATGTCCTTGACAATAAGCGGGTGATGTATCGAAGTAGTTAACGCCGTGACTGATAGCATAATCGACCATTTCATTGACCATGTCTTGGTCTATTTGTGAGTTTTGGTTTTCACGTGCCGAGCCACCATCAATGACGGGCAGTCGCATCATTCCGAAGCCGAGCAGTGAGACCTCATCGCCGGTGTTAGGATTGAGTCGCATCGTCATCGTACCTTCCTGTTCACCAATGGTTGTTGTCGGATGCTTGGACTGCTGTTTAGTGCATGCCGAAAGAACGGTACTCGTGGCCACTACCGCTGCTGTACTATGTTTAAGAAATTCTCGCCTGTTCATACTGCGTGTTAGTTACTTCGTGTTGGGGACTGCGTGTTGGTTAGTTGATGTGGTGCATGGTGTTGCCTTCTACGTATATGGCGCTGAAAGGTCTTGCAGGGCATAAGTTCTCACAAGCGCCACATCCTATACACTTTTCGGCATCCACCACCGGCACTTGCACTGTTCTGCCATCCGCTGTTTGGTAGTCGGTCATGTGTATAGACCAAGCGGGACAATGGCGAGCGCAGTTGCCGCAACTATCACCGTTAGCGACAGGGATACAGTTGTCTGCCACCCACACGGCATGACCTACATGTACGGCTGTCTTCTCCTCTCTACTGATACGCCTGATAGCCCCTGTGGGACAGACCTCACTGCAACGAGTACATTCAGGTCGGCAATAGCCTCGCTCGAACGACATAACAGGCTGCATCAGGTGTAACGGGTCGGTGGAAGGACGAAGCACATTATTGGGACAGGCACTGACACACAACTGGCAGGCTGTACAATGACGTTCCATATTACGGTGAGAGACAGACCCCGGCGGTGTGACAGGTGTTTCGCGTTGTGGCGGTACCTTATCTTCTATCACTGCCAATCCGCCATCCACTTTCATTTGTGCTTGTGAAGTGAGAGCGGCAGCAGATGCCACTGCCGTGCCTACTAAAAACGCACGGCGGTGAGTATCAACCTGCTCTTGGGGTTGCGAAGACTGCGGTCGGACCATACGGTAATGCAGAGCGTCAAAGCGGCATTGGTCGGTACAGTCGCCACAGGTGACGCACCGCGAATAATCCACCTTATGGTTCTTATAATCAATAGCCGAGGCCTTGCAGTTCTTCTCGCACAGCGAACACTGTTTGCACTTGTCGGCATCGAACTGTATTCTGAACAAGGAGAAGCGTGAGAAGAAAGAGAGGATGGTGCCGACCGGACAAACGGTATTGCAGTATGTTCTGCCATTGCGCCACGCCAAGAAGCCTAACACTCCTAATGTCAACCAAGCCACAATGAAAGTGGTAACACTGCGCATCCATATATCCACTGCCTGAAAACGATAAGTGTCGGCATTCCTTTCCCAATAGGCTAACGCATTGATAAGCAAGTCGTATAAGGGTCGGAATAATGAGTTGATTATTCTGCCGTAGGCTGAATAAGGTGCTAACAGTGTGGTGACGGGAGCAAAGCCCAAAATGAGGCATATAACGAATACCGCTAATATGCCATACCTCAGCCATCGTTTTTCCTCGGAATAGGTATATCTGTTCTTCTTTGCTTTTTTGCCGAGCCAACCGAAGATGTCTTGCATAATGCCAAGCGGACAGACCACACTGCAATAGATACGGCCAAAGAGCATAGTAAGCATTACCAGCATAGCCAGCACACCGATGTTGAAAGCCAATAATGCAGGCAGGAATTGGATTTTAGCCAACCAACCTATACGCATGGTAAAACTCCAACTGACACCAAGGAAAAGAAGAGTGATGCAAACAAAAGTGAAGGTGGCTATACAAAGACGCAAATACCTCAAAAAAGAGCGGGCAAAAGATGTTTTATTGTGCATAGGTTGATTGGAATAAACGCTGATAATGAAGATTAAACACTGCAAAAGTACGGCAGATTTTGCACTATAACAAAAAAAAACTACTTTTGCAGCGTTATTTGGTAAAAAGAGCATAATGGAAAATAAGTTTTTTAATAACTGTCGTTTTGTTTTGTGGCAGTGTTTTATTGCAGCGGTTATAGTCGTTGTTTTGCTTATCGCGCTCTATTTTTGGCTTGGTCGTCAGACTCAACACGGCATAGAGATAGAGGTGCCTCAGATAACGGGGTTAAGCATAGATGAAGCGTCTATACTGCTCAAAGGCAACCGTTTAAGTCTGATGGTGATTGACTCCACGTACAGCAAAAAAGTACCATTAGGCACTATCGTCGATCAGTCGCCGGTGGCACAGAGTACGGTCAAGACAGGTCGCACCATCTATGTGGTGGTTAATGCACGGCAGAAGAAGCAAGTGAAAGTGCCGAGCCTCACCGATATCAGTTTTCGTCAGGCAGAGAATATGCTTCTTAGGCAGGGTTTGGTATTGGATTCCGTTGAGTGGGAACCGTCAGCCTATCGCGACTTGGTGCTTGATGTGCGCCGTCACGGTGAGAGCATAGAGGCAGGTACGATGCTGACAGAAGGTGATAGCGTGGTGTTGGTGGTAGGTATGGGCTTAGGCGAAAACAAAGTGAAAGTGCCTGACTTGAGCGGACTGACACTCACTGAAGCACGCTCACTACTGCTCGCCTCACATCTGATAGTAGGTAATGCCTATTTAGAGGAGGTGGAAGAAGAGAGTAGCGACAACACCAACGACAAAGAGCAAGTCGTCTATCGTCAAACCCCGCAAGCAGGCAACGAACTGCAAGAAGGTCAGAGTGTTAATCTATGGCTGACCTTCGACTTGGAACGCGCTGCCACAACCGACATTGAAAGCAATGAAGAAGACTTCTTCTGACATAAATGACACCGAAGAGATAAGTGAAGACGTTCTTTTTGAGCGACTTCGCTTAACAGTGGACAAGGGACAGACGCCATTGCGCGTGGATAAATGGCTTTCCACGCATCTGGCTGACACCTCACGCAACCGTATTCAGTCGGCTGCCGATGCCGGTATGATATGGGTGAATGGCAAAGCCGTGAAAAGCAACTGCAAAGTGCGCGGCAACGATATAGTGCAGGTGTTGCTCGACCACGAACCGCACGACACCACCATTCAGCCGGAAGACATACCGCTCAACATCGTCTATGAGGACGAGGCAGTGTTAGTGGTGAATAAGCCCGCCGGAATGGTTGTGCATCCCGGCGTAGGCAATGCCGAACATACACTGGTCAATGCCTTAGCCTACCATTTTCAGGGACAGACAGACATAGATATGAACAACCCCGATATAGGGTTAGTGCATCGCATAGACAAAGATACAAGTGGTCTGTTGCTCGTTGCCAAGACACCACAAGCCAAGACACATCTGGGTCTGCAGTTTTTCAATCACACCACCGAAAGAACCTATAACGCACTCGTTTGGGGACGGTTCGCCGAAGAGAATGGCACGATTATTGGAGCATTGGCTCGTGATACGCGCGAAAGGACCTGCTACAATGTCTATGACACCGACGACCGACCCGATGCCAAAGAAGCCATCACTCATTGGCGCGTGCTCGAACCATTCCCGTATGTCACTTTAGTGGAATGTAGGCTTGAGACAGGCAGGACTCATCAAATACGCGTACACATGAAGCATATCGGACACCCGCTCTTCGCCGACGATAAGTATGGCGGCAAAGAGATACTGAAAGGAGTGCCGACACAAAAGTACAAACAATTTATTCAGAACTGCTTTGCCCTATGTCCCAGACAGGTATTGCACGCTAAGACCATCGGTTTCACCCATCCGCTGACCGGTCAACGGATGTTCTTCGACAGTGCGTTGCCCGACGACATAGAGCAACTGCTCACTAAATGGAGACGCTATGCCACAGACAACTAATCACCGCTACCACATCCTCTGGGCTGACGACGAGATACAACTGCTTCAGCCTTACCTTATCTTCCTCGACCGGAAAGGTTATGACGTGACTGCCGTATGCAGCGGCAGAGACGCTGTCGATCTATGCGAGACACAGACCTTCGACATCGTCTTCCTCGACGAACAGATGCCCGGTCTGAGCGGACTGGAAACACTGCAAGAGATAAAACGGCTGCAACCCGCTATGCCTATCGTGATGATAACCAAAAGCGAAGAAGAAAACATAATGGAACAGGCCATCGGACAACATATAACCGACTACCTCATCAAACCCGTTCACCCGAACCAAATACTGATGTGCCTGAAAAAACATATACACAGCAAAGAAATAGTGACAGCCGAAACCAACAAAGGCTATCAGGAAGAGTTCTCCGACATAGGATATATGATCTCCACCGCCAACACCCTTGACGAGTTCATTGCCATACACAAGACACTCGTTCATTGGGACTTGCAACTGCATAACATACGCTCTTCCATGCGCGACATATTGTCCGGACAACGCAAAGAAGCCAATAGCGCATGGGCTAAATTCATCATACGCAACTACGAGGACTGGTTCACCTCCAACGACCGACCAATGATGTCGCCCGACCTGTTCAAAAAAGTGCTTTTCCCTATGTTAGACAACGGGGAAAAACTCTTTTTCATCGTCATCGACAATTTTCGTTACGACCAATGGAAGACCATCGAGCCGCTTCTTTCACAATGGTTTACCATCACCGATGAGCGTCTCTATCCTTCCATCTTACCCACCGCCACACAATATGCGCGCAATGCTATCTTCGCAGGACTGATGCCTTTGCAGATAGAGGAGATGTGGCCCGACTTATGGGTGGACGAAGAGAGCGAAGACGGCAAAAACCTCAATGAAAAAGACCTTATCAGCACACACCTCGAACGATATCGCAAACACTACGATTTCACCTACTACAAGATCAACAACAGCGACTTCTGCGAAAAGATAACCCCACAACTACGACATCTGACCACGCCGCTCAATGTGGTGGTTATCAACTTCATTGATATGCTCTCTCACTCCCGCACCGACTCAAAGATGATGCGCGAACTGATGGGTGACGAAGATGCTTATCGCAGTCTCACACGCTCGTGGTTCGAACACTCACCCACCTATCAAATGCTGCGCACTATTGCAGAGTTGGGCTACAAAATAGTGCTCACCACCGACCACGGCACCATACGAGTGGACGAACCTGTAACCATCATAGGGGACAAAAACACCAATACCAACCTCAGATACAAAGTGGGCAAATCACTCACCACCAAAAGCAAAAACTGCTTCGAGATAACAAGACCTAAACAAGTGGGACTACCCACACCTAACGTGAGCAGCAGTTATGTCTTCTGCACCGGCAACGACTTCTTTGCCTACCCTAACAACTTCAACTACTACGCACAATACTACCGCGACACCTTCCAACACGGCGGCATATCAATGGAAGAAATGCTCATACCACTCGTAACTCTTCAACCCAAACACTAAAAACGATACACCTTTGCCGTGAAAAAAGTACTCTGCTTCATCTGCCTCATATTAGTCGGGATTATGCTTAGCTCACTATGGCTGTGCATGTCACATAAGAGTATGAGTATGAAGTCGATACCATCTGACCACCAACACTCACTCACCATCCTTACCTACAATACGCAGGCAATGAATATGGCAACCAAAACGCCTGAGAACAAAGTTATTAGTTACCTGCAACAGACCAAAGCGGACGTGCTGTGCCTGCAAGAGGTGCTGGTCAAGAAAAACGATAACCGACATCTGAGTTTATCCGAACTCAAAGCAGCCTTCCCCAACTATCCCTACACTTATTACGATTTCAAAGTGTATAATAAGTACAGGCAATTCGGCAATGTGGTGTTCTCAAAATATCCCTTGTTCAATAAACATACCATCCGCTACGATTCCCGCTCCAATATCACATCCTGCTGTGACATCGCCATACAAGGTGATACCTTACGGCTATTCATCAACCACTTGGAATCAAATAAGATAAAGGAAGACTTAGACACGGTGCTTCTAACACGCTCACTGACCAACTCTCCGCTTTTGGAAAAACTGCGTTCAGCAGGCGAGATACGCCTTCAACAAGCACGTATTGTAAGCGACTCCATACAAGCATCACCCCACCCTTCCGTGGTGGTAGGCGACTTCAATGCCATCCCGCTCACTCGTACCTATCTGAATATGCGTAAGGGACTGAACGACTGCTTCTTGCTCTCTTCCAACGGACAATTAGGCTTCACTTGGGTGCATAAAGGCATAGGCTTGAGAATTGATTATATCCTTACCTCACCGCAACTGACACCCGTCGCTTTTCATATCGACCACAATAAAGCCTCCGACCACTACCCCTGTCGCGCTACTATAGTGTGGTAGAAGAAAGATCAATAAAAAAGAAGAAGTTAGCCGACAACGACTAACTTCTTCTCTAATTTAACCCTTATTTTAGTGGTCGGGAAGACAGGATTCGAACCTGCGACCTCCTGCTCCCAAAGCAGGCATTCCACCGGGCTGAACTACTTCCCGCCAACTGCATTCTGGCAACGTTTTTGAGCAAAATGCAGGTGCAAAGGTATGACTACTGAATAAGTTACACAAATTTTGCCTTCACTCTCTTTGCAAATTTATTGAAATTTCATGAAAAAACGGTGTTTTAAGTCTAAATGTTTGTATATATAGAAAATTGCACTTATCTTTGCCGCGACTCGTTATAGGCTTATGAAAAAGACAATCTTTCAATATACTGTATTTCTGTTCATTAGTTGCATTATCTGCCTTCCTTCCATCTCATTATATGCTCAGGTTTACGGTGCGGGAAGCAGTGTATATTCGTTTATGGGTTTGCCTGTCTCGTCTCGTTTGGCGGCATTAGGGGGTGAGCAAGTGGCGATACAGGATGGGGAGATAACATCGGCATTGCTTAACCCTTCGCTTTTGAGCGGCTCAACACATCATGCGTTGAGCCTTAACTATTCATATCATCTGAAAGGGACGATGGGTGGAGTGGCTATGTACGGGTACAATTTTCGTCGTTCGAAGATAGAGAAACAGTTAGAGGAGGACGACCGTCCGAATCGTTTTGCCATAGCCGTGCATTATATGGACTACGGCAGTATGCTTTACGCCTCAGAGCAAGGTGAACTGACGGGAGGTAAGTTCACGGCAAAAGATATTCTGATAGATGCCGTCTATGCCCGTCAGTTAGGCGAGATGTTCTCCGTTGGTGTGGGTTTGAAGCCTGTTATGTCTTTCTACGAGAGTTATTCGTCGTTTGCTTTGGCAGCAGATGTGGGTGGTCATTTTCAGACACGCGACTCGGCTTTGCATATAGGTTTAACATTCCGCAACATAGGTTGGCAACTGAAAGGGTTCTACAGTTTGGAAGGAGGTCAGCAGCGTGAGCAACTGCCTTTTAACATAGAGGTGGGGTTGAGTTATCGTGTCAAGCATGCACCTCTGCGTTTTTCCGTAACCATACACAACCTGCAACGTTGGGACTTGAAGCATGAGTTCACCAATCAGCCATCGGATACCAAAGGCAAAGTGGAATGGTACGACATGATGTTCCGTCACACTGTTTTTGCATTGGATATAGTGCCTAAGAGCGAGAAGTTTTATTTGACTTTGAGTTACAATCACCGTCGTCGTGCTGAGATGCAGTTGAAGGATCAACGCAGTTTGGCAGGCTTTGCATTAGGTGGCGGCGTAAGGATAAAGATGTTGCGCTTCGGTTTTGCTTTAAGTCAAGCAACAAAAAGCAATCTGACCTATCACGCCTCGCTTAGTTTTGATATAAACAAGATGTTGAAATGAGAAAGATTATTGTTGCTATTGACGGTTATTCGTCGTGTGGCAAGTCCACTATTGCTCGTCAGTTGGCTCGCTATGCCGGCTATCGATATGTGGACACTGGTGCCATGTATCGTGCCGTGGCATTGTTTATGCTTGAAGATGAGCGTTGTCAAGGTGCGGACGGTATAGAGCGGTTGGTGGAATTACTGCCTGACATACATATAGATTTTGCGGTTCAAGCCGATGGCAGTCAGCATACTACGCTTAACGGCAGAGACGTGGAGCAGCAGATACGCCATTTAGAAGTGGGTAATAAAGCGTCAATAGTGTCATCTGTCAAAGCAGTTCGCCAATACTTGGTCAAGATGCAACAAGAGATGGGTCGGGAAAAGGGCATAGTGATGGATGGCAGGGATATAGGAACCGTTGTTTTTCCTAAAGCCGAACTGAAACTGTTTTTGACAGCCGACTCTCAAGTGCGTGCTACCCGACGCTACAATGAGTTGCTCGCCAAAGGTGAAAAGCCTGTAATGGAGGATGTGTTGAACGATTTGCAGACCCGCGACTGGCGCGATACACATAGAGAAGAAAGTCCGCTCGTTCAAGCCGCCGATGCCATTGTGGTGGACAACTCACATCTAAGCGAGGAAGAGCAATTGCAGAAAGTGATAGAGTTGTTTGAGCAAAGATGCAAATAAAGATAGACTCAGATAGTGGTTTTTGCTTCGGTGTGACCGGTGCGATAAAGAAAGCGGAAGAGGAGTTGAAGAAGGGTGAACTCTACTGCTTAGGCGATATAGTACATAATGGTCTGGAAGTGGAACGCCTATCGCGATTAGGGTTGCAAACCATTAACTATGAGGAGTTTGCACAACTGCACAATGTCAGGGTGTTGCTTCGCGCTCATGGTGAACCACCTGCCACCTATCTGACTGCCAAACAGAATGACATAGATATTATTGACGCTTCCTGTCCAGTTGTCAAACGTCTGCAAGAACGTATTCGCAAAGCATACTTGGCAAACACCAATGCGCAGATTGTTCTGTTCGGCAAACCCGGTCATGCAGAGGTAATAGGACTGCAAGGACAGACAGACAACACAGCCATAGTGATAGAGAAAATAGAAGAAAGGGAGAAGATAGACTTTGAGAAAGATATATACCTCTTTTCACAAACGACTAAGTCGGTTGAGCAGTTTATGTCATTAGTGCATCTGATAAGCGAACAGCCTAACGTCAAATCGGGTAAGATACATTTTTTGTGGCACGATACTATTTGCAGGAATGTGGCAGGCAGAGTGAATAAACTCAAGCAATTTGCCAAAGAGAACGATGTGATAGTGTTTGTTGGCGGCAACAAGTCATCCAATGCCAAAGTGCTGTTCGACAACTGTTTGCAAGTTAATCCGCGTTCATATTTTGTTGCTGACTATGACGTTTTGACTGCTGAATGGCTTCAAGAGAACAATATCAGTTTGACTGACACAATAGGCATTTGCGGTGCCACTTCCACACCACATTGGCTAATGGAAAAATGCAAAGAGAGATTGGAAAACATAAAGGAAACTAAATAGTTATTGAATCTTTTTACAGGAGGTTCATTATATCAATCAACCATAAATACAAGCGATTATGAATGTGTTTCTTGTTATTCTTTTAGTTTGTGTCGGTATCCTTTTGTTGGTTGCCGAACTCTATCTCTTGCCCGGCTTTGGTGTGGCAGGCATAGGTGGTTTTTCTTCACTCGTAGGCGGCGTATGTCTTGCCTACTATCGTATAAGCACAATGGCAGGACATATAACACTGATATTGAGCATTGTACTAACCGTGTTGGCTATCTATCTTTTCTACCGCAGCCGCGCAATAGAAAAAATGGCATTAGACACCACTATCGATGGTTCGGTGGGACTGGCAGATCCCGGTAAAAAAATAAAGGAGTTGGAGAAAGAGGCTGAAGAAATGGATAAGCATTAACAACTAAAAAAACTTTACATATATGGCAACTTTTCAAATTATTATGATTGCGATTATTGTTATCGCCGTGTTGATTTTTTTCCACTATGTTCCTTTCCTTCTTTGGATTAACGCTCAGGTGAGCGGTGTTCGTATCTCACTCATTCAGTTGTTCTTAATGCGTATTCGTAATGTACCTCCTCGCAAGATTGTTGATTGTTTGATAGAGGCTCACAAAGCCGGAGTACAGGATGTTCGTCGCGACGGTTTGGAGGCACACTACTTGGCAGGCGGTCATATAGAACGTGTGGTACACGCATTGGTGAGTGCCAACAAAGCCAATATGCCTCTCTCTTTCCAAATGGCGACAGCCATCGACTTGGCAGGTCGCGACGTGTTTGAGGCAGTGCAGATGTCGGTTAACCCCAAGGTGATAGACACTCCTCCCGTGACAGCCGTTGCCAAAGACGGTATTCAGTTGATAGCCAAAGCCCGTGTTACCGTTCGCGCTAATATACATCAATTGGTGGGTGGTGCAGGTGAAGACACCGTCTTGGCACGCGTAGGCGAAGGCATAGTGTCGTCAATAGGTTCGGCTGAAAGCCACAAACTGGTGTTGGAGAACCCTGACAGCATTTCTAAATTAGTGCTTTCCAAAGGTTTGGATGCCGGTACTGCGTTTGAGATATTGAGTATTGATATTGCCGACATTGATGTAGGTAAGAACATCGGTGCTCAACTGCAGATGGATCAGGCAGATGCCGATAAGAACATCGCTCAAGCCAAAGCAGAGGAGCGCAGAGCAATGGCTATAGCCAACGAACAAGAGATGAAAGCCAAGGCTCAAGAAGCACGCGCCAAAGTGATAGAGGCTGAAGCCTTAGTACCACAAGCCATGGCAGAGGCTTTCCGCAATGGCAACTTAGGCATAATGGACTACTACCGTATGCAAAATATCCAGGCAGACACAAAGATGCGCGATGCCATAGGCAAACCGGCTACGGAGACAACACCGAACACTAAAAAGAAATAACGTATGCAGATAAGTATTGCCCTACTGCAATACCCTATTCATTGGGCGGATAAAGAGGAGAATATACGTTTAACTGAGCAACGAGTTCAAGCCATTGCCGGTAAGGCAGATATAGCCTTACTGCCGGAGATGTTCAGCACCGGTTTTTGCACCGATCGTCCGGACCTTGCCGAACCTATCGACGGGGAGACGATGCACAGACTGCAACACCTGTCCGACACCACCGGAGTGGCTGTTGCCGGCTCGTTCATCTGCAAAGAGAAAGAGCGGTTGTATAATCGCGGTTTTTTGGTTAGTCCGTATGCAGCACCGCAGTTCAGCGACAAAGCGCACCTATATGCACATGGTGGCGAGGACCGTTTCTTCACCAAAGGAGAGGAGCGCAAAGTGTGGGAATACAAGGGTGTGAAGATGCGTATGCTTATATGCTACGACCTGCGCTTCCCTATCTATGCTCGCAACCGTACCGGGCATGACTACGACATACTGCTTGTCAGTGCCAACTGGCCCGAATGCCGCATACAATATTGGGATGCATTGATAGCAGCACGAGCCACGGAAAACCAATGCTATATATGCGCAGCCAACCCTGTGGGTGACGACGGATTAGGACTACACTATAACGGTCATTCCATAGCATACGACACCAGACTGCAACCATTAGCACAACCGGCTGACAATGAAGAAGGAACATACATCGCTACTTTCAATATAGACACACTACACCACTTCCGACAAACACTTCCTTTATGGAAAGACGCTGACACATTTTAATGGAAAACACATGGAAAATATGGGAGCCGACACCACAAGAGCAAACCACCATATCTACCCTTGCCACGGAACTTCATATATCCGAAGCCTCTGCCAAACTGCTTGTTAAGCGCGGTATCAGCAGCGGTCAGGAAGCACGCGCCTACGTTCGTCCCTCGCTTGCTGACCTCCATTCACCAATGCTGATGCGCGATATGGACAAAGCAGTAAGCAGACTCCAAAAAACGTTAAACAACAACGAACGCATAATGGTCTATGGCGACTATGACGTGGATGGCACAACGGCTGTATCTCTTGTCTATAGCATACTCTCGCACCGCACACAGAATATAGAGTTCTATATCCCTGATCGTTATACAGAGGGTTACGGTATCTCTTTTAAAGGGATAGATGTTGCCAAAGAGCACGGTTGCACACTCATTATCGCACTGGACTGCGGCATCAAAGCCGTGGATAAAGTGGCATACGCAACCGCCAAAGGTATCGACTTCATCATCTGTGACCACCACACACCCGGCGAACAGTTACCTCAAGCAGAAGCCGTTCTCAATATGAAACGCAAAGACTGCCCTTACCCCTACAAAGAACTGTCAGGCTGCGGAGTAGGATTTAAGTTTATGCAGGCTCTCCTGCAAGCCGAACAAGCACCTATGGATGAGTTGTGGGACGTACTGCCCCTATTGGCTATGTCCATTGCCTCCGACATCGTTCCTCTCACCGGCGAGAACCGTATATTGGCTTATTACGGACTAAAACGTATGAACCAACAGCCGTCAGTAGGTATCAGCAGTCTGCTGCGTGTGGCAGGTATCGACAACAGAGAGATAACGATAACCGACCTCGTCTATCGTCTCGGTCCGCGTATCAATGCCAGCGGACGTATGCATTCAGGTGCTTTTGCCGTTCAACTGCTGCTCGCTGATAATGAAGCCGAAGCCATGCAACGCGCTGAAGAAGTGAATAGTTACAACACAGAGCGACGCACCTTCGACCAACATACCAACGAAGAGGCACTGCATATATTGCAGCAAGACCCCGACAATAACCTTCGGTCAGCCACCGTTGTCTATGCCCCGGGATGGCATAGAGGAGTGATAGGTATAGCAGCCTCACGACTGATAGAGACATACTACCGACCCACTATCGTCCTCACCGACGGCGAAGGAGATATAATAACGGGCTCGGCACGCTCGGTGGCAGGGTTCGATATATATACTGCCATCGACTCTTGTCGCGACTTACTGACCAACTTTGGCGGACACCTGTTCGCTGCCGGACTGAGTATGCACAAAGAGAACTATGCAGCCTTCAAACAGAGGTTCGAACAATACGTAGCCGAACATATAACACCCGAACAGAAACATCCTGTTCTGGAAATAGAGCAACAGATACAGTTATCAGATATCTCGTCACAATTCTTCAATATCATTCGCCATTTGGAGCCTTTCGGTCCGAACAACCCACAACCGCTTTTCCTTACCCGCAACCTTATCAATCACCGTACCACACGTCGGGTGGGTAAGATGGGTGAACACCTGCGTTTGGATGTTACCGACCGTACAGCCGCCATCACAGGCATAGCCTTCCAAAAAGGAGATATGGCATTACCCATACAAAACGGTAACGCTTTTGATGCCTGCTATTTTCTTGAACCAAACACGTTTAACCATATCACTACCATTCAGATGATGGTACAAGACTTACGCTTATGTTCAACGAACGAGACACCCAAGGTCCCTCACGCCGCAGGGGAAGCATTGAAGTAGTATGCGGCAGTATGTTCTCCGGTAAGACGGAAGAACTGATACGCCGAATGAAACGCGCACAGTTTGCCAAACAACGCGTGGAGATTTTTAAGCCCTCTATCGATGTACGCTACAGCGAACAAGATGTGGTCAGTCACGACCACAATGTCATCACCTCCACACCCGTTGAAAGCAGTCAGAGTATATTGCTGCTGGCTAACGACATCGAAGTGGTAGGTATCGACGAGGCTCAGTTCTTCGATATGGGCATTATCGATGTATGTAACCAGTTAGCCAATCGCGGTGTACGCGTTATCGTTGCCGGATTGGATATGGACTTCAAAGGCGTTCCCTTCGGACCTATTCCTGCTTTAATGGCTATAGCCGACGACGTGTATAAGACACATGCTATATGCGTTCAGTGCGGCGACTTGGCATACGTAAGTCACCGCCTCGTCAATAGCGACAAACGTGTACTGTTAGGCGAAACAGAGAGTTATGAACCACTATGTCGCACATGCTACGAAAAAGCACGACTGATGGAAGGACAAGCAATAGTATAAAAAAAGGGTGGTTTACGTAGATGTCATATTACCACTCGCTCTTCCCACTACCCTTACCTATCGCCTGCCTCAGAGTTGGAAAGAATGGCATATAGGACAACGAGTAGTGGTTCCCTTTGTTAAGAAACAAGCCGTGGGAATCATCTACAAAGAACACACTCAAGCCATCGACCACTCTTTTGAGATAAAAGAGGTGACGATGGCATTAGACGATAATCCGGCTGTCAACTCACGACAACTGGCATTGTGGGAATGGATAGCAGAGTACTATATGTGTACATTGGGTGAGGTGATGGCGGCAGCACTGCCAACAAAGTTTGCCGACCGCACCTTCGCACTTGACCAACATCAAAAATTACACATTAACACCTCTAATTATGCCGATGAAACCAGGGATTTAAGTCCACTGACCGAACCACAAAGCATAGCCCTTAACGACATACTTACTCAGTGGCAGACACATCAGACGGTATTGCTTTTCGGTGTCACTTCTTCCGGCAAAACGGAAGTCTATACACACCTCATCGCCCAAACATTGCAAGCCGGCAAGCAAGTGCTCTATCTGGTGCCGGAGATTGCACTGACCACTCAACTCACCGACCGACTGAACAGCTATTTCGGTGACAAGATGTTTGTCTATCACTCTCGTATCACCGATACACGGCGCAGAGACATTTATCGTCAGTTGTTGGCCACTACAGATGCACAGTTGGTGGTGTCAGCACGGTCGGGTATCTTCCTACCTTTCAACAACTTAGGTTTGGTCATCGTGGACGAAGAGCACGAGCAGTCGTACAAGCAGGCGGACCCCGCTCCGCGTTATCACGCTCGCTCGGTAGCCATCATCTTATCCCGCTTGCACAATGCTCACACTCTGCTTGGTACAGCCACACCTGCCGTAGAGACATGGCACAATGTCAAAACAGGCAAATACGGAATGGTGCGGCTCACGCAACGCTATCAAGGTATGGCTTTGCCGCGACTGACACTGATCGACCTTAATCGACAATACCATCGCAAAGAGATGTATGGTCATTTCTCCGACCCTTTGGTGTCTCGGATGAAAGAGGAGTTGGAAGCAGGCAAACAGGTTATCCTTTTTCAGAACCGGCGAGGCTATGCTCCTATGCTTATATGTGAGCAATGCGGACAAGTGCCGCGCTGTCCTGACTGCGACGTACCACTGACACTACACCTTTCGCAGCGACAACTGCAATGCCATTATTGCGGATACACACAACCGATGCTTAACTCCTGCCCGAGTTGCGGCGGCAGACTGCAAATCAGAGGATTAGGCACGGAACGAATAGAAGATGAGGTGGCACAACTCTTCCCCTCTGCACGTATTGAACGAATGGATTGGGATACAACGCGGCGCAAAGACGACTACCAACATATATTAGACCGGTTTGCCGAGCACCAAACAGACATACTGATAGGAACGCAGATGGTTACCAAAGGACTGCATTTCGACGATGTTAGTTTGGTGGGAGTATTGTCAGCCGACCATCTCTTCAACTCACCATCCTACCGCTGCTACGAACGCGCATATCAGATGTTGGAACAAGTGGCAGGAAGAGCAGGAAGGAAAGGTAAAGCCGGAGAGATCATCATTCAGACTTGGGATGTGGAACACCCTGTCTTCAAACACCTTGCCACACACTCTTACGAACAGTTTATTAGCGAGCAACTGCAAGAAAGACAAGCATATAACTTTCCGCCTTACTATCGAGAGATAACCATCATCTTCAAACATAACAACGAGCAGAAAGTAGTACACACCGCTCACCTATGCCGCGAACGGTTAGTGCGCGTCTTCGGTTCACGATGCTCCGAGGTTATCACCCCACCCTTGCAACGTATCGGAGGTCAAACACACAGGCACATCCATCTTCTGATAGAAGCGACGGCTTCTATCACACAAGCCAAAAGGCTACTCAACGAACAACTGAAGGCTGTTCAAGAACTCAAAGACTGCCGACAAGTGAGAATAATGCAGGATGTCGATCCACTATAAAAACCTTAACATAATGAAAAACACACTACTATTAGCAGTCGTATGTCTTCTTGCCATAGGCTGCAACAACACCAAAGAAGAGAACAAGATGAACGACACTCATTTTATCGAAACACTGCAAACACGCGTTTCCGTTCGCCATTTTACGGGAGAGGCTGTTAGTGCCGAACAGACGGAAATACTGCTTCGCTCGGCTATGTCAGCCCCGTCGGCTGTGAATAAACAGCCCTGGGACTTTATCGTGGTTAACGACACTATGCTTATCCGTCAATTAGGTGAAGCGCTGCCCAACAGCCGTTGCGGTAATGGCGCAGGCGTGGTGATTGTACCTTGCGGCAACTTGCAAAAGACATTAGAAGGCGAGGGGCAAGAGTTTTGGATTCAAGACGTATCCGCTGCCACCGAGAACCTGCTGCTCACCGCACACGCTATGGGATTGGGTGCCGTTTGGACTGCCCTCTATCCTAACCAAGAACGCATAGAAAAAGCACGAGAGATACTGCATTTCCCGGAACATATAATCCCTCTATGCCTCGTTCCCGTAGGCGTTCCTGCCGAACAACCGCAAGTGAAAGATAAATGGAAAACAGAGAATATTCATTATAACAACTGGGCTGAATAATGCTTTACTCGGTTGCAACATTCACGTTCGACAGCGATTGGCAAAGAGACCTCTTCTATCAGCAGTTAGCCGACATAGGATTTGAGGCCTTCGATGGCGACCAAGCATACATACCTTCCGAGTTGGCAGACGAAGAGCAACTGAATACTCTTGTCAAGCAGTCCTTAGGCGTGGCATTGGCCTCTTTCGTTCAATGTCAGGACGGAGACTGGAATGAGGTGTGGGATGCCGAACATCCGTTATACGAATGGACTCTGCACTCTCTGCAACAACCCGCTACATATATTCGCCTTACCATAGCCCCTCATTGTGCTTTTGGAGCCGGCACACATCAAACAACAGCAATGCTCATAGAAGCCCTGCAAACGATAGACTGTCGGCAACTTTCGGTCTTAGACAACGGCTGCGGCACAGGTGTATTAGGCATAGCAGCCGCACTGTTAGGTGCCACACAAGTAACTGCCGTGGATATAGACAACAAAAGCGTGGACAACACCAAAGAAAACGCCTTGCTGAATAAAGTCAATATCACCGCTATCCGGTCAGGCACACCACCAAAAGGACAATATAACCTCATACTGAGTAATATACATCGTAATATACTCATTGAGCAAATGCCTTTATATGCCGACCGTCTCACCTCAGGCGGAGAAGTGTGGATGTCGGGGTTCTACACCACTGATATAGAGCCTATTATGCAAGCAGCACAGAAAGCAGGTCTTCAACCGGCTTCTTCTGACTACGTACACCAAAAGCAGGAATGGGTAATGATACAATGCAAGAAATGAATATTCTACATACCGACACTATCTGTGCTGTCTCCACTGCTCCCGGAGTGGGTGGCATAGCCGTTATCCGCTTGAGCGGAACACAAGCCATTGTCATAGCGGAACAACTGACAAAGACCGCTCTCACACGACCTGTTCAGTTCTGCCATATAGAGGACATAGATGATGTGGTAGTCACTGTTTTTCACTCACCACATTCCTATACGGGTGAGGATGTGGTGGAAGTGTCGTGCCACGGCAGTCTGTATATACAGCAGACGCTCCTTAGGCAACTGATCTCGTTGGGTGCGCGCTTGGCACGAGCCGGTGAGTTCACCGAACGCGCATTCCTCAACGGCAAGATGGACTTGAGTGAAGCAGAAGCCGTGGCCGACCTTATAGCAGCCGAGAATGAGGCTTCGCACCGACTGGCATTAGCACAAATGAAAGGTGCGGTCAGCCACGAGTTGCAACAACTGAGAGAGAGGCTGCTAAGGCTCACTTCCCTATTGGAATTAGAACTTGATTTTGCCGACCACGAAGATGTGGAGTTTGCCGACCGTAGCGAACTCGTTAGGTTAGCCTCTCTAATAGAAGAACACCTACGCACCTTATGCCATTCCTTTAAGGCTGGTAATGCTATCAAAAACGGCATCGGAGTGGCTATCATTGGTCATACTAATGCCGGTAAGTCAACATTGCTGAACACATTAGTGGGTGAAGAGAGAGCCATCGTCAGCGATATACACGGCACTACAAGAGACGTAATAGAAGACTCGGTTGTACTGAACGGCATACGATTCCGGTTTATCGACACTGCCGGCATACGGCAAACCGACAATAAGATAGAACAGATAGGCATAGAGAGAAGTCGCCTCGCAGCACAAAAAGCAGATATAATATGTTTAGTGATGGATGCCACTGATTATCACGACATTGATGATGATACCATTGAAACACAAAGAGAAGAGTTGCTCAATGGTATTGATTGCTCTAACAAAGAAGTAATCATCGTATTGAACAAAGCAGACCTGCTGTCAGATAACCAACGCCGCCTGCATAGTACGCATATATATAAGAATAATATCGTCCTTTTATCCGCACAAAAAGGTGAAACAGAAGAACTGAAAGAGTGGTTGCTATCGATAGGTAAAGAGAAGACGGCATCGCAATCAGTGGTTATCAGTAATCTTCGCCACTTAGATGCACTTCAACGCGCCTTATACGCCATTGAGCAAGTGCAAATAGGACTTCAAGAGCAACTTTCAGGTGAACTGCTCTCTTTGGACTTGCACGACTGTATCAATGCTTTGGGTGAGATAACAGGTCAAATAACATCTGACGAAGTTTTACATTCCATCTTTAAGAATTTTTGTATAGGAAAGTAAACTGATTATAAGATTTGTATCGGAAAATAATAGTTCTCTTGCAACAAAGCCAAACTATTATTCGGCATCAAATGCCTTTTTCTCCGGCAAAATATCCCTTTTGCACGCGATTTTGCTTGATTTACTTGCACATATCACAAAAACTATCGTACCTTTGCCGCCGAATTTTATAAAATAGGATAAATATTATTACTGTCCGATAAAAAACTATTTTATCGGAGCCAAAAAAAAGTGGGCTGATTGAAAACGAAAAATAACATGCCCCTCTACTCCCTGAATACAATGTCCAATTTTACCCCCCCATACACGAAGGGCGCGAGGTAAGGCGGAATCAATATATTCGCAACGCTACAGGCGGTGCTTGACAACTATGTCAGGCATCGTCTTTTTGCTACGCGCGCATGCGGACAGGGGGATATAAACCAACTACATAGGAAACATAAATAATTAAATATGAAGAAAATCTACACTCAGCCACGCATAGAGACTGTGGCAACTGCTCCGCAGCAGATGCTCTGCGCCAGCGGAGGTATCAAAGCGCAAATCTCCGGTTACAAACAAAACACTGGCGGCGGTTTTACCCAGACCTTTGCATGGCTGGCAGGCATAGTCTGCTCGTCCTTGCTGATGCTCGGTACGGCGTGCAGCACCACCAACAACCCTGACCGGCCCAAGCAGCAGGGCACGGTGTCCATCGCGCAGAACGTATCCGCATTGGATGTATCCGTAGATCCGGAGCGGAAAACCACCGGCGAAGGCGGCACCCCGCTCACCATTGACACAAAAGGGGTAAATCCGACGGAGGTCTATGTAGCCCTCTTCCCCGATGATGGAGCAACCTATTCCTTCACCGTCATCAGCGGAGTGAATACCTATACCGGCGAGGCTACCGCCGTCCTCAACGAAGGCGAGTTTGTGCCTGCCACCGGGCTAAGGCTCGTAAAGCAGTAAAATCTCAAAGCTGGCAGCTGAATGCTGACAGCCCGCAACGATCTTTGACATATTGGATTACCGTATATTATTCTCAGCCAAATCTAGAAAATTTAATAAGATTTAGTTGGTTATCACTAGTAAAAACCAGAAAAATAAGTTATTTCTAACTAAATCTAACTTTTTTTAAGCGATTTAGTTGCATATTTCAAAAAAAGCAGTATCTTTGCAGCGGATTTT
>JAFSTB010000005.1 GCA_017450685.1 Paludibacteraceae bacterium | reverse complement strand
TACAAGCCGGAGTACCCACATTTGCCTATATCACCGAAGCCAAAGTAAATGACATCAATGCGATGGATGAGATACCATACGAGAAAGGTTCTTACTATATCTTCGACAGAGGATATAACGACTTCAGTCGCCTGTATCTTATCCGACAATTAGGTGCTAATTTCGTGGTTAGAGCAAAAAGGAATGTACAATACAAACGTATATCGTGGAAGCGGAAACTACCACCAAATGTATTGTCTGATAGCACAATATGTTTCACAGGATTTTATCCGAGGGATTATTATCCTGAACACTTACGATTGATAAGATATTGGGACGAAGAGAATAAGCGTGAGTTTATTTTCCTGACCAATAACTTTGATTTGACTGCATTGGAAGTGACAGAACTTTATCGCAACAGGTGGCAGATTGAGTTGTTTTTTCAAATGGCTCAAGCAACATCTTAAGATAAAGCATTTTTACGGCACATCGCTCAATGCTGTCAAGATACAAATCTTTGTTGCTATCATCACATTTTGTTTGGTAGCAATTGTGCAACACGATATGAAACTTGAGCTGACAACCTATGAACTTTTGCACGTCTTGAGTGTATCGCTAACGAGCAAAATGCACCTTACGGATTTACTCAACAAAACTAATTTTCAAAATGACAAAGAACGTCTTGATTCAAGAGAACCGTTATTGTTTGACTTAAATTTTTAATCGTCCATTTTTTAGTGGACAGTAGTAAAACTATAACACAAAAAAGCGTGGAGTTCGATTTTCTTCACGCTTCCCTAGGGCTTCGCAATCCCTGTTCTCAGTAGAATAACAATCGAAGTCCGCGCCAAGTATAATACCTAACTCACATCATTTGTACTAATGTCTGCCACTAACGGCAGCACACAGCACAAAACAATGCGGGAAATAATATCATACCCCGAGGACATTCATTGGTATCTGTAAGGACTGAGAACAAATGTTGCGAAGATTTGGGGAAGTCGCTCACAGCGTCAACAAACGCCTTTCAATATGTCTGCAAGCCCACCCTTTTCGGTACGACCGAAAGACCAAACATCCTTGGCACGGACTTGCAACTGCAAAGGTACGGGGATTTGGGAAAATGTGCAAACAAATGCGCAGAATTTTTGGCGTTTAAGGCTGAAAATGAACGGATTTTTGGTGGAATAATTTTGGCGGCGTATCTTTGCGGCACAAACAGAAGTAAACCTAAAGACAGCAATCAAACTTACAATAATATGAATACTTTTGGTAATCGTTGGCGTTTCACGAGTTTTGGAGAGTCGCACGGCAAAGCCATAGGTGGTGTATTAGACGGTGTGCCGGCCGGGATAGAGATAGATATCTCATTGATACGCAATGAACTTAGCAAAAGAGCAGGCAAGCAGATGTCGGGTGTTTCGGCTCGTGCCGTAATGGAAAAAGATGAGGTGGAATGGCTCAGCGGTGTGATAGAGAGAGAGGGGCGGTTGGTGAGTTTAGGCAGTCCGATTGCTTTTCTCATTCGCAACACTGATGCACGCGCCTCTGACTACAATTGGGCACTAACGTCGAGTAGTTCAGTGTCTGAATCGCCGAAGCCACTGTGTCGTCCGGGTCATGCGGACTACACTTATGAGCATAAGTACGGTCTTCGCGATTATCGTGGTGGCGGGAGGTCATCGGCTCGCGAGACTGCCTCTCGAGTGGTGGCAGGTTCGATAGCCCGACAGGTGCTGACAGAGAAAGGTGTCAGCATCAGAGCATGGTTATCGCAAGTAGGAGAAGAGACTGACCCTCAACGGTTTGACTCCCTACTCAAAGATGTTCAGCAGTCGGGTGACAGCATAGGTGGTATAGTCAGTTGTGAGATAGAGGGTGTACCGGTTGGTATAGGCGAACCTATCTTCGGTAAGTTTCAATCGTTTTTAGCCTCAGCGATGTTAAGTATTAACGGTTGCAAGGGTTTCGACTACGGAACTGGGTTCTCTCAGATGGGCAAGCGCGGCAGCGAACTATACAAAGAGGGTGAGGTGCCTTGTCCTAAGTCGGGTGGCATAGAGGGTGGCATAAGCAACGGTCTGCCCATCTGTTTCCGTTGCGTTTTCAAGCCTGCTGCCACTTTGACGCGCATATACAAAGGTCGGCACGACAGTTGTATTGCTGTTCGTGCCGTACCTGTGGTAGAAGCGATGGCGGCGTTGGTAGTGGCAGATATGATAGATCTTTCTCTTAGAGATTAATTTGCCAATCTTTGGGATATTTGACGGTATAGGACACTATTATTTGTCGTGTCTCTCCTGCCGGCAGTTCGATATCGTAGGTCAGTATGCCTTTTTGTTTATCGTTGACGGTGTAAGAGGTTGTTTCTTCGCCTAATTCGACACTTATCTCTTTGGCAGCGGCAACGGGGTAAGGCTCTTGTAAAGAGAGTTGAACAGGCTGTTTCTTATTGTTTCTGACCGTTATGCGATAGGTCTGTGACACTTGTCGGTTTTGTCCTACTGTTTTGCGTCTGCTTTGTTCGGTGAGCAGTTCGCGTTTGATGGCAATCTGCTTATCATCGCCTAAGGGTATGTTCAGTTTGTCGGTAGTGGATGAAGTGTTGATTGCCGTTTGTCCGAAATAGGTATTACCGACGATGATATTAGCGTTGGCATTGAGCAGGTTGAGTTGGTTCCAGTTGTCGATTGCAGCCGTGAGGTAGGTGCGGTCGTCAATCTTAGGTACGGCTTGATAGAGATAAGCCACATCGCTGATTGTTTGTTCGTTGAGAGTGACGATCTGCGGTTTGTAGTTGCCGGGTATGGTATATGGCAAGGTTATGTCATATTCGGAAGAGAGTGTTTGTTCGGTTGTTTGGACGAAGTCGGTCATCTCCGGTGCTTTCTCTTCCAGATCCATCTCTTCCATTGCGTCATCGGTATGCATGGCAGCCATCATCACTCCTGTAGCCATAGCGTGGTTGGCTTTGTACATACGCGGTGCGTGCTGTTCGTATAATCGCCACGGTTGCAGTTCGGGCAGTGTATGTCCTTGTGCGGGCTGACCTGTGGAAAGGGTTAGTTGCACATCGTTCCAATCGATGCCGGTCTGTTGTGCCACTTTGGCTTTGAGTGTCAGCATAATAGGTTGTCCTACGGCAGTGACGTGCAAGTCGTAGAAAGGCATCCATAGGGCAGCGGAAGTGAAATATCTGATTTCGGCTGTTACGGTAGCGGCAGCGGCTGACTGAATGGTGAGATGGAGTATGCCTGAGCGTTTTTTCAGGTGTTGCGCCTCTGTTTGCAGTTGTTTTTTTATGGCTGTCAGACGCTCTTCTGCCGCTTTTTGTTCATTTAGTATATCGGTCTGTTGGTCTTGCAGTTGTTGACTACGCTGCTGATAATAAGCCAGTTGTTTCTCTATCAGGTCGGTGGTGGTCGCTTGGTTTTCGGTCTGCACTGCATGTTGCACACCTTTTTGGAGCAGGTCGAGCATCTGCTTATTTATTTGCACTGCTGCTTGCAGTGTCTTCACTTTTTTATCGGCTGCTTGCAGTGAGTCCTGCAACTGTTGCACGGTGTTGTTGGTTTGAGGCAGGTGCATATAGTCGATAGCATATTGGCTGGCGGCGACGAAGGCATTACCTGTTACCGATACCGCTACACTCTGTTGGTCGGCTTGTGGCGATAGTCCGTCAAGGCTTATCTCGTTCTGTCCTTTTTTGAGTTGCAGTGTGGCTGTCTGCGTCAGTTCAGCACCGTTAAGGAAGACGGTGGCTTTAGTGGTTTTGACAGTGACGGAATTGTTGTCGGCTGCCACCATTGAGGTGACGAGCAGCATAGAGAACAGAGATAACATCTTCATATTGAAGGAGAAAAGAGTTTTCATAGTCGTATCCTATTTATCGCAAGATGAACAAACGGTCTCCTCGTCTGACGGGGCGGTCGGTATGAATGGCAAAGGGTTGTGATTGTGGTATGGAAGTCTGTTCTTGCCCTTTGGCATTGTGCAGGTTGTGGGCAGTGAGATAGTAGGCACCTGTTGTCTCACCGGTGACAAGCAGTTGGTCGCCTTCCTTAACCTCAGGTACAGCCTCAATGAAGAACTCAGCCACGCTGATCTTTGAGAAGAAATTGGTACATTTGCCCACGAACACTTTTTTCTGCGTGGCTTGTGATCCATAGGTGTGAGTCCATTCGCCTAATCGTTGTCCGAGGTAGTAGCCGTCCCAGAAACCGCGATTGAAGACAGTGGAGAGTCGTTCGTTCCAATGGGTGATCTTCTCTTGTATAAGCGGTGAACCCTCATTGTCGGCAGACGGATATTCGCCATTGAGCCAAGCCTCTACCGCCTCACGATAGCAAGAGACGACGGTATGCACATAGTCGGCACCACGAGCACGCCCTTCAATCTTCAGCACTCTCACACCGGCATCTAACATCTTATTGAGGAAATGGATGGTTTTGAGGTCTTTAGGGGACATTATATATTGGTTATCCACCTCCAGTTCCATATCCGACTCTTTGTCGCGAACTATATATCCTCTTCTGCACACTTGCATACAAGCGCCTCTATTGGCGGAAGCGTTGAGGTTATTGAGACTGAGGTAGCACTTACCGCTGACCGCCATACAGAGTGCTCCGTGGCAGAACATCTCGATGCGTATTAGTTCGCCGTGTCTGCCACGTATGTCTTGCTCAATGATGTCCTTATGTATTGCTGCCACCTGTTGCAGGTTCAACTCTCGTGCGAGCACCACCACATCGGCGAACTGTGCATAGAAGCGCAGTGCTTCGGTGTTGGCAATGTTGAGTTGTGTTGACAGGTGCACTTCCACACCATGCTGCACAGCATACTGCATAGCGGCTATATCACTGGCAATGATGGCATCCACTCCTGCCATACACGCATTATCCACTATCTCGCGCATAAGAGGCAGGTCTTCGGGATACATAACGGTGTTGAGAGTGAGATAGGTTTTCACCCCTGCCTTGCGGCACAGGCTGACAATAGTATGCAGGTCTTGGGTGGTGAAGTTGGCTGACGAGCGCGAACGCATGTTCAGGTGCTCAATACCAAAATAGACACTGGTAGCACCGGCATTGATGGCAGCGGCAAGCGACTCACGGCTACCGACAGGAGCCATTATTTCTATAGGGCTTTTCATATCAGTCGTTCGGCTATTTGTACGGCATTGAGTGCTGCACCTTTGCGTATCTGATCACCTACGCACCAGAAAGAGAGTGCGTTAGGGTTGGTTATATCTTGTCTTATTCGCCCCACAAACACGCTGTCGTGTTGCGTGGCAAAAAGCGGCATAGGATAGGTCTTGTCAGCGGGATTATCTTGCAACAGACAACCGCTCATCTGTTTCATCGCTTGTTGTGCTTCACGCGGTGAGACGGGTTGTTCGGTTTCTACCCACACCGCTTCTGAATGACAGCGTAAGGTAGGGACACGCACGCAAGTGGCACTGACAGTGAGGTCGGAATGGAAGATTTTTCGGGTCTCGTAGTGCATCTTCATCTCCTCACGAGTATAGTCGTTATCCAAAAAGACATCTATATGCGGAATAAGATTGTATGCCAGTTGGTAAGCGAACTTCTGCACCGTTACTTCTTCACCGTTAAGTATCTGTTTATATTGTGTTTGCAGTTCCTGCATTGCTTGTGCGCCTGCTCCTGATGCAGCCTGATAGGTGGCTACATGTACGCGCTTAACCGGACTTAACTTCTGCAAAGCGAAGAGTGGCAGCGACATAATGATGGTGGAACAGTTGGGGTTGGCAATGATATTGCGTGGTCGCCTACTGATGTCTTGCGGATTAACTTCCGGCACCACCAGCGGCACATCGTCGTCCATACGGAAAGCGTTGGAATTATCGATCATCACAGCGCCGAAACGCGTTATATCCGAGGCATATTCCTTGCTTACGCTGCTACCTGCGGATGTGAAGACTATGTCTATGCCATTGAATTGTTCGCCGTGCATGAGACGCTCAACGCGCAGTTGTTGCCAGCGAAAGACATACTCTTTTCCCTCACTTCTCTCGCTTCCGAACAGCCGCAGCGAGCGAACGGGAAAATGTCGTTCGTCAAGCACCTGCATCAACTCTTGCCCTACAGCCCCTGACGCACCTACTATGGCGACATTCAGCCGTTCCATTTCTTAAAGAGCAGACACACATTATGTCCGCCAAAACCAAAAGCATTACTCAAAGCATAACGCAGGTCACGTTTCTGCGCTTTATTGAAGGTGAAGTTAAGACGATAATTGATTTTCTCATCTTCATCTCCTTCGGCGTGGTTGATAGTAGGCGGAACAATACCTTCCTTGAGAGCCATCACGGTGGCGAGTGCTTCAATGGCACCGGCTGCACCTACCAGATGACCGGTCATAGACTTAGTGGAAGATATATTGAGTCGTTCAGCATCTTGTCCCCAGACGCGTTCGATGGCTTTCACTTCAGCCACATCGCCTAAGGCTGTAGAGGTGCCGTGTGCGTTGATATAGTCAACGTCAGCAGGTGTTATGCCAGCCTCTTCCATTGCCATTTGCATTACGCGTGACGCACCTTCACCTTCGGCATGCGGAGCCGTCATATGATAGGCATCGGCATTGACACCTGTTCCCACCAATTCGGCATATATCTTTGCGCCTCTTGCCAGCGCATGTTCGAGGTCTTCAAGCACCAGACACACGCCGCCTTCACCCAGCACAAAGCCGTCGCGCGAGGCGGAGAAAGGCCGAGAGGCCGTCTTGGGTTCGTCGTTGCGAGTGGAGAGAGCGTGCATAGCGTTGAAACCGCCTATGCCTGAATAGGTTATGTCGGCATCGCTACCACCTGTGAGGATGACCGATGCTTTGCCCAAGCGTATATAGTTGCAGGCAGAGACGATAGCGTGAGCCGAGGATGCACAGGCAGAAGAGGTGGTGAAGTTAGGTCCACGCAAACCATACTGAATAGACACTAATCCGGCAGCCATACTGAGTATGCCTTTGGGTATATAGAATGGAGTGAAGCGTGGTGTGCCGTCGCCTCTTCCAAACTCGGAAATCTCTTCTTCGATGGTGAGGATGCCACCCATTCCGCTTCCCCAGATAACGCCTATACGGTCTTTATCTTCTTTGTCGAGGTCCAGTTCTGAGTCTTGCAGAGCCTCTTTGGCTGTATAGAGGGCGAACTGTGCATATCGGTCGATACGGCGAACATCTTTTTTCTCAATGATGACCTCAGGGTCGAAGCCTCGAACCTCTGCTGCTATATGTGTCTTGCAGGTGGAAGAGTCGAAAGCGGTGATAGTATCGGTGCCGCTCTTGCCCTCTTTGAGTGCCTGCCATGTGGTAGGTACATCGTTACCCAAAGGGGAGATGGCACCCATTCCTGTTACTACTACTCGATGAAACATAATAAAGAGTAATTTATAATCAATATTCTGAAATTTAATATGTTCTCTATTTACACATACGAGCCTGCAAGTGGCTTGCAGACTCGATGTTAACACAGTGTGTCAGTGTAAGTTAGGCATTTACTTTGCTCTCAACGTAAGCGATAGCGTCACCAACGGTGGATATCTTTTGGGTATCCTCGTCAGGAATGGTAACACCAAACACTTTTTCGAACTCGTTAATGAGATCTACTTGATCTAATGAATCTGCGCCGAGATCGGCAGAAAAACTTGCTTCATTGGTCAGTTGTTTCTCATCCACACCCAATTTTTCCACGATGATTGCCTTAACTTTGCTTTCAATTTCTGACATAATCGTACTTTTTTAAGTGAATAAATAGTTCATCTACAATTGTTCCCCAATAGTCCACCGCACAAAATCGCGGCAAAGGTACGGCACATTTTTCAATTGCGCAAATTTATGCAAACTTTTGCGTTTGCATTATGGCACGCAATGGCATCTACCGCCATTAGCAAGTCCTTGTGCCACAGGGAAAAGCAGTGTTGCTCTGACACCCACAAAGAGGTGGTGCAGGTGCGAATTGGCAGCACCTGCTGCAGCATGAGCGTGATTCATCTTAACGCTCATAAAGGGGTTGAAAGAGGTTTCTACCAACGGTGTGTTCAGCGTCTTATCTAAATGGCTTGAAGCATCCAAGAGGTCGTATGACACCCATAGTCCTACCTGCCCAACGGGGTTGTTTTTACGCTTACTGCTTATGTTCATTGCGAACCGTGTTCCCACTTCCGCCAACACTTGTACTTGGTGTTGATAGGTGACCGAACCGGAAGAGGAGACAGGTATGTTATTGAAGAACCCGTGGTCGGGCATCGACTGAAAATCATCATAATAGCGGTCATAGTAGTCGCCGGCTGTTTGCATTTGTGCTTTAATACGACTTTTGGCAGTCAGTGTACGGTGGTATCTCACCCCTGCCAAGGCATAGACCCACCTGCCGCCATAACCGAGCATAACGGGTATAGACAAGTTGAACTGCGTCACGCTCTCACGACGGTTGGTAAGGTCACCTTTATAGAGATACGCCACACCTCGATAGTCGGTCATAGGTTGTTCCACCGACCAATCATCCACTTTCTGTTGCGGCACCTGTATGCCCATCGTCAGACCTGTCTGCAAGAGCAGATGGCTATATTGGAACTGATAGACAGCACTTAACTCACCTCCGCCACCGAACAGAGGTTGAGTGTAGGACAATTTTTCAAGTGCAAATGCCATATCCGCAGCAAGACCGACACCCACATAGTGTTGGGCTTGAAGGGATAAAACAGCAAAGCATAATATGCTTATTATTAACCTTTTCATTCCACCACTATTTTAATTATTCTCGTTTTTCCCGTTTCCTTGGTTCTAATATGAGCCAGATATATCCCTTTGATAAGCGACACCTCGCAACAGGTTTCTCCGGGCGGTAATGCACGGGTGATACATACTTCTCCCACGGTGTTATACAGAGTTAGCGAGGCTTGCTCTGACACACGGCAGCGCAAAGGTTGCCGGCGGTGTAAAACAGTGGGCGAAAGCGATATATCTGTTTGTTCGGTGGCGATAAGGGGACAGGTCATCATTTGCATACCTGTGGTGTCGGTAAGCAAAACGGTATATTCGCTTCCGAATTTCAAGGGTCGGTTCAGGTATGAATGTGTCTCACCTGCAAGCAGTTGTCCGTCTTCGTACCATTGAAAGGCAGTGAAATGATAACCGCCGTTATAGTTGTATGTAAGCACTGCAATAACATCGTTCCACACCTGTTCCAAGACAGAGGACGGATATAAAAGGTCAAAAGCAACAGTATCAGTAGCGACCGCCGTTCCTCGGAAAAGCAGATTGACGGTAGCACTATAATGCCCGGCTTTGGCAACGAAAGGAAGAGTGACCTGCGGCACAACAGAAGCGAGTGTAGTGTCAGCAAAACCTGCGTTATGTGCTACCTCGCTGAACAAGATCATCACTTGATCTGCCACACCTGTCATACTCCACTCTATGTCAAGATTGCCTTCCGCAGCGCAACTGATATCAGTCTGTATGCCGCTTATAGCGACCTTATTATGTGTCAAATGAAGTGTTACCATACTATCGCAACCGTGCATATCGAAGTAGGTATAGGTATAGTCGCCTGACTCTGAATAGGTACGACCGTCCCACTCATAGACAGCCTCGTTGGTGATGGTATCGACCAGCAGAGTGGGTTCAACCAAAGGATAGACGGTGAGGTCAAGTGTAAAAAGCGTGTCTTCATCTAATCCCTCTTTTTTCCATTGATAAGAGCCTGTGGCAGTGTAAACGGTGCCAAAGAAGTCGTAGGTTTCACCGGCACATATAGCCATTTGTTCGGACACTTCTATTATCGGTTTATCGCCCACCAGCAGATGCATTGTCACCACGCTATCACAACCGACAGATGAGAGTAAGGTCTTTGTTTCGGTGGTGGTTTGCGTATATGTATCGCCTTCCCACTCGTAGGTTTGACCGGTAAGTATGGACGCGTTAAAACTGTGATTATAAGTAGTATTAACCACCACCGTGACAGTTAATATACTATCGCAACCGTTGACTGTTTTGAGGTTTTGGGTAAATGTTCCGGCAGTTGAATAGTCGGTACCATTAAGGGTTATTTTCTCTCCCTGACAGAGATAGGCTGTGTCTAATGTGGTGTGTTTAACGGGATTGACGGTGAGAATCAGTGTGACGAGTGTGTCGGCGTTACTGCCTATACGTTTTGCCGTATAGGTGTCGGTGTGGGTGAGCGTTTGTCCGTAGAAGTCGATGCTCTCACCTTGACAGATAGTTGCTTGTATAGTACTATCTATCATCGGTTTGTCGGTAACGGTAAGGTGCAGTATGCACACGCTGTCGCAGCCGTTTTGCACAGCCTTATAGGTTTTGGTATAGGTGTTGGTTGTGCTATAGGTCTCACCTTCCCAAAGGCAGGTCTCACCGGTAAAGATGGCAGTATCGGTAACGGTGGTGAAAGAGGGCCAGTGCCGTATGGTAACATCCACCACGCTATCGCAGCCATTGCTTGCGGTGAGGGTGAAATGATAATCACCGTCGTTGCTCAACTGTTCGTCACCCACAAGAAAATAGTCGCCTTGACAGAGAGCCACAACAGTGTCGGTATGTTGTTTTTTGAGTGCTTCTATTTTGAGTATGGCGACGCTGTCACATCCGGCGGCGGTGGTGAAAGTTTTGGTGTAGGTGTTTCCCGCCGTGCAAGTCTTACCGTTCCATTGTATGCTCTCGCCTTCACATAATTGCTGCGAGATCTGATTATACACGCGGCACTTATCGTCGGCAAAGGTGAAAGCGGAGTGCCACATAAAGAGCAGGCATACCAAACATTGTACCCTTAGAAAGGTACTACAATCAATCTTTTTCTTTTGCATGTTTGTTAATTCCTTCTACGCTGACAATCAGAAGTTCCAGCGGAAGCCTACTTGGGCATTGATGCCTTGTGTCTGATAGCCGTAGTAGAGGTCGTTGTATCGATGGATGAAGTTGTTGAGTTGAGCATATACTTGCATCCAACTATTGATTTTATATTTCACTCCGAGGTTCAGTTCCACCAATGGTTTGAGTTTTTCTTCCGAACCGTCGGTAAGCAGTGCGGTACGTGAGCCTGCTATATGATTATCTGAATAGAGCGACCACTGGCGATTGATATTGACATCCACTCTGAGGTTGGCATCCCAGGCGGGACGGTCATACACTTTTTTGGTGTCATACACTTCCCCTTTGGTGTTTTCCATATCGAGTTGTGACCAATGGTAGTAGTGTCCGTCGAGGCGCAGGGTGACTATATCCTGGTAGTGGTAGAGCAGTTGCAAGCCCACTGTCCAACGGTCGTAACGCGAATACATATAGCCCAGATATGTATCTTTGTCCGCCTGCAGTTGAGCCAATGTGGGTGTGCACATCGTCAGTTGATTATTCAGCACTGCATACCGCGCATATATATCCAAATAGAGGGTATTGACGGGTCGGATTTTTATACCCAGTCCTGCATCAACCGGTGTATAAGGTGTTACGTGCCTTGATACCAGTCCGCGAATAGGGTTACGGTACGGGTTAGCGGTCATAAACTCTTTCAGAGTGCCGTAACCGAACTGTCCTTTAGCATCGGCATGCAGGGCCAAAAGTGTAGGTATGACGCGATATTCGACCTGCACATTGGGTGATGGAGCGAAACTGACATTATCGTTGCTTGAGAGCAGTTTGCCGCGACCTACGTTAAGGTTGACATTAACACCTGAGTGAACGAACCAATTGGTGCTGTTGTACTCATAGAAAGGTTCGAAGCGTATAGCGTGACGCGAAGTATAACTGAGTGTGTCAGGTTGCAGACTCTTATCCACGGAGAAGAAAGAGTTTTGCACATACAGTTTGGCTCCGGCTTTTTGTATGTCGTCTTGCCAATAGACATCGACATGTGTACGTATGATATGTTCGGCAGTGTGAGAGGGCAGGACGAAAGCGGTGTAACCTGTTTGGGCACGGTATTGTATTGCCTCACCTTTCCTTGCTTTAACGCCCACATTGACATTGACATCCCAAAGGTGCTGTTTGTCGGCTCGGCGTAGGTCGCTATACTTGGCACTTAGTTTCTTATCCCCGTCGTAGTATCTGCCGTAGCGGGTATAGAAAGTGTTGTTGCCATCCAGATCAAAATAGAGGTTGAGAGCGGAGAAGGCTTTTAGAAAGTCCATACCTACTCTGCTTTTTGCCCATGTGCGTGCACCCCATTCGGCATCGTGTTGCGCAAAGAGGTTGATACGCACATCCTTAGGCGCTTGCAGTCGGTAGCCGAAGTCAAGATGTGTGGCAGGATAACCGCCACCCACTTCCAGCCAACCTTGATTGATATTAGGTTCAACAAAGCGAAGACCGGATGCTGTCAGAGTGTGGAGGTTAAAGACATGTTTCATCGGTTCGGAATAGTCGCTATAAGTAACGGTGGCAGGCTCTAAATGTGTCTGGACCTGCTTTGGCACTATATTCACTTTTTTAGCAGGTTGAATAACTGGCTGATAGTCTTTTTCCACCACCACATTACGTGTAAGAACGGTATCTGTCTGTTCTGTCTGAGCCCAAGCGGCTACAGAACAGCCGAGAGAGACAATCAGCGCGATTGACACGTTACGGATAAATATATTGTTTTTCATACTTACTTCTCCTCCTCGTTTTCTTGGTTCGTTTCGTCGTCCTCTTCTTCTGTTTGCACTGCTTCAGCGGCTGCTTCCGCACTCTCTATTTCGGCTAATTTTTGCAGGATAATAGTCTGTATATCATCTGCTTCTTTGTAGTTGGCTTGTAGAGCGAGCAGGTATTGTTTGGCTTGGAAGAGGTCACCTTTAATCACATTGATATCGGCGAGCAGTATGAGTCCTTTGGCGAGCCAATACTGGTGCTGAGTGCGTTGGTCCATGAAGTGCATTATCTCTTGCTCGGCGGTGTCATAGGCTTTGAGGTTGAAATAACATTCGGCGAGCAGGTATGCTGCTTCAGCACCTGTTACCACTCTGACGTTCTTACTGAGCGGTGTGAAGTCCACCACTGCTTGTCCCCATCGTTGAGCGCGATAGTGTGCTTTAGCGCGGTTGTAGAGAGCCTCGTCACGCACCTCATCGGCTATCTGTTCGCGTTCTAACAGACGAGTGGCTACGGCGATGGTCATACTGTCGTCGTTCAAGAAATACGAGCAACGCAGCACACCAAGGTCAGCCGCCGTTACACTCTGTTGGTCGGATGCCAAAGTGCTGAGGTCGATGAAATAGCGTCGTGCGTCGGCGTAGTTCTGCTGCTCATAGAGCAACTCTGCCAAGCGTGAACAGGTCTGCTCACGATAAGGGTTACCATCAGTATTGTAGAGGTCAGTGAGCAACTGTATAGTCTCTGTGGTATTGCCCAAACGGTAGTGCGAGTCGGCTGCATTCCAGATGGCATTGGTGCAATATCTGCCTTGCGGGCAGAATTGACTTATGTACTTAGCCATACCGGCAGCCGCTTCGGCATAATGACCCATCATATATTGCCATTCGGCAGCGGCATAAGTGAGCGAGTCTTCTTCGAAAGACATCTTCATATTGGACTTACCTATCTGCTTGGCAAAGTCGATATATTCGTTCAGGCGATTATTCTCGACATATATCTGTTCCAGAGCGTCCAGTGCGGCGTATGCTTCTTCGGTGGCAGGATAGCGTGTTATGGTCAGTCGGAACGCTTCTATGGCGAGTTCGGTCTGCTCCATATTACGATAGGTCATAGCCGTTTCGAGCGACACTTTTTTAGCGAGCGGACTATTGGGATAGAGAGCCGCCAAACGCTTATAAGCGTCGATGGCTTTGTCGTTTTGTTTCTCTTGCAGGTAGGCTCTTGCTGACTCATAGAGTGCGTCATCGGCGTAGTCGGACTTAGGATAGGCACTGACCAACTGTTCCATCATCAGTGCTTTGTCGGCATACTTATGTTGCAATCCAAGAGCCGCACCCGTTTGGAAAGTGGCATAGTCGGCACCTATAGAGTGCTGATTGATTACTTCCTGATATGCTGCTATGGCTTCTGTGAAGTCGCGTCGGTTGAGACTGCAATCGCCTATACGGTTGTAGGCATCGCAATAGAGGTTCTGTTCGGGACGCGTAGTGACGAAACGGCGAAAAGCGTCTTCCGCCTCACCATACTGCTTCATACTGAATTGTGTGTAACCCAACAGATAGTCAGCCTGTAAGAGGTTTTGCGACTGGTTATGCGGCAAGTTAATGAAGGTCTCTATATCCTCAAGGCAGTCTTGGTAGCGTTGCATGCGATATTCGGCTTCAGCACGATAATAATAAGCATCGGCTCTATACTCGTTTTCGGGCTTCACACTCTTTATCACTTCCGTCATCCACTTGACCGTCTCACCCATCTTGTTTTGCAGGAAGGCATCAACACCTATTTGGTATTGCAGGTATTGCCTTATCTGTGCCACTTGTGTAGTCTGATTAGGGATGGCGTTGACGGCATCGAGAGCGGCACGGTAGTTTTTGGAAGACATATAGACGGATGCCAGCAACTGGTATGCCTCATTAGCGTGACCGGTATTGGGATATTCGGTTAGGAAGTCGTTGAAGGCTTTGATGCTCTCTCCCAGTGCCGTACTGCTCTCATAAGTGGTGAGGGCATAGTTGTACATAGCCTCTTCTCGCATCGTGGGTGAGAGGGTGATGTTCATAGCCGCCTGATAGGACAGTTTGGCTTTTTCTATGTCGCCTAACTGTCGCCAAGCGTGTCCCATGTGCAGACAGGCGGATTGTGAGAGTGTGTCTTTCATCTGCTTAACCTGCTTGAAGGACACTAAAGCATCGGCATAGGCTTGCTGCTTATATTGCGCCATTGCCAACAGATAGATATCTTCTCTAAGCAACTCTTTCTTTTGTTCCTGATAGTCGGCACGGTACTGCTCTATATGTTCCACCGTCTTGGCATAGTCGCCACGCTGATAATAGATCTCACCCAGTATGCGGTTCAACTCGGCATTATTAGTGTTGTTCGGGTTCTTTTTGAGCAACTCTTGTGCACGGGTAAAAGTCTCGTCGTAGTTATGCTCGGCATAATAGATTTGCACTATATAGTACGGCACCACGTGCTTGTATTGCGGTGTCTGTTCCAGTTCGAGGAAAGAGGTGAGTGCGTGTCGGTAATCTTTCTGTCGATACTGGCAATAGGCGGTGTAGTATTTGCCTTGCATTTGGTAGGGGTTTTCGCTTTCTTTGAGCATACGGAAGCATGCTATAGCAGCGGGCATATCGTTCAGTTGCAGATAGGCATACCCACGATAGAAATAGAGCAGCGGTTGGTCGTCACGGCTCAGTTCGTTCCACCGCACTCGTTCAAATGTTTTGACGGCTTGTTTGAAGCGTCCTTTTTCTGTTTGCAGCACACCAATCATCATCTCTACCTCGCTGGTATAGATAGAGTAAGGATAGTCGTGCAAGTACTGTTTGAGGTCTTGTTGTGCCGTCTTTTCACGTTCGGTGAAGACGGTACGCAACTCTTTATAACGTTGCTCCATAAGGTTCGTCTGTGCATTAAGGCACAAGACGAACCAACAGAGCAAAACGGTCAGACTATATCTCATTTTTTTCTGTTTTGGAATTTCTTAAACTGCATATTGCGTTGTTTGCGGCGCGAGAGGGCGGAGGTGATAGCCCATACTAATATAGCCACTAACAGTAGAATAATAATGCCAATCATCGTCCAAGAGAGGTTGTCACCCTTGACGCGATTCCACATTGCCAACATCTCTTTGGTTTGTTCGCCGCAGTCGTGCATCAAAGCGCAACGACGAATGATACTAAGGTCGGGATAGAACACCTGGTTAGCGTGAACCTCAGTGGCTTCCTCACCGAAGAAATAACTAAGGTCGGCTGTCTCTTCTATATCTTCGTCGTTAGCCCACTCCAATATCTCGGGCGAAGCAATAACGCTCACATAGCCAATCTCTTCCATATTGAGGATAGCGTTTTGCGGCATACACATATAGTTGATGAAATAGGAAGCGGCTTTGGTATTGACGGCATATTTAGGTATGCACCAACCGTCGAACCACACGTTGGAACCTTCTTTGGGGATGATATATTTGAGTTCTACTCCCACTTCGGCTGCTTCGTCGATAGCCCATTGAGCGTCGCCTGACCATGAGAGGTTCATCCACGCTTTACCTTTGGTCATCTCTTCCTTGCCAAAGTCCACTTCCCATCCGGCTATATTATCTTTGGCTTTCATCAGCACTTCTTCCACGCGTGCTATACGTTCGGGTGTGAGGTGTGCCACCAGTTCATCGCGTGTCACTTCGCCGCGCTCTATCTCCTCACGAAAAGCATAGAGAACGAGTACGGAATAGACATCACGAAAAGCGTCCTTGACAAAGATGTGTCCTTCGTATTTAGGATTGACGAGTGCAGCCCATGAGCGCAGGTCTTGTTCATCGACATGCATAGGATTGAAGAGCCAACCGGTGGTACCCCACATATAGCCAACGGTATAGTCGCTCACACGTATATCGCTGCCTTGCGGTGCCATCTGTTGGAACTTCTCCTGTGCGAAAGGTGCTACGAGTTGAGTATAGTCGGGTGTAGAACCGAAATCTTTGTTGATAGGTTGCAACAGTCCTTGAGCCAACATACGCTCGATGATGTATTCAGAGGGGCATATCACATCGTAGTCCTCTTTACCTATCTCTATCTGTGTGAGCATCGACTCATTGATATCGAATGTTTGATATATAATCTGCACATCTTCACCCGTCTGCTCTTTATACCACTCGGGGAACTTATCCAACACATTAGGCATATCTATATAGTCAGCCCAGTTGTAGATTTTCAGGGTGTGTTGACGGTCAGCAAAAGCCGACATAGAGAGGCTCAAAGCCGCTACAAAAAGAGATACAAAAAGTTTTTTCATTGTTATTATTTATTTTTTGAGTTTATTTTTTTTCTTGTTTAGCCGCACGAATGTTGATTACTATGAGTAGTATGAGCATTGTGAGGAAGATGATGGAGAAGAGCGGTCTGAGTTCTGGTGTGAGCCCTCCTTTGCGCGCATCGGCATAGATGAAGGTGGACAGTGTTTCCAGTCCGTTGCTTCCTTTGGTGAAGAAAGTGACGCCGAAGTCATCTATACTGAGTGTGAGTGAGAGTATGAATCCGCTTATCATTCCTGGCCACAGTTCGGGTACCAGCACTTTTCTCAATGCTTGAGCGGGTGTAGCCCCAAGGTCGAGAGCCGCTTCATAGATATTGGGGTTCATCTTTTGCAAACGCGGCAGAACACTGAGTACGACATACGGCGTACAGAAGACTACGTGAGCCACCAACACCGTCCAAAAACCGCGACTGATACCCAAGAAGACGAACAGCAGGAACAAGGATATACCTGTCAGTATGTCGGGGTTGATCATCGGGATGGAGTTCATCAGTGTCACAGCCTTACGTGTACGCTGTTTGAGGTTGAAGATACCGATAGCCGCCAGTGTGCCGAGCATAGTGGACAGAAGAGCTGCCGAAAGAGCAATAACGACAGTATAAATAAGCGACTTATATAAGTTGGGGTCCACCTGCACGGCAGCGTTGCTATGCCAACCGGTGAAGAGGTTCTCATATAGGTGGAAGGTGAAGCCGGTCCAGTTGCCGAACACCTTACTCTCGGTGAAAGAGAAGACGATGATAAGCAAGATAGGCATATAGAGCACTGCAAGCAGCAGCCACAGGTATGCCTGACCTGCAATGCGGGAGGCTGTACCACGCTTCTCTATCTGATTAAGTGAACGTTGCTTACTCATAACAGACCTCCTTTCTGTTCCGCTTCGGTGTCATCCTGACCAAAGAAACTGGTGGCACCGATGATAATAAGCATAATAAGCGATAGAGCCGCACCATAGTTCCACATCGCTATACCACCCTCACCAAAACTGCGTTGGATAAGACTACCAAACAGCGTTATCTTGTTATGAGTGAGCAATTCGGAGATGGCGAAGGTGCTGACAGTGGGCATAAACACCATCACGATACCTGAATAGATGCCCGGCATCGACAACGGGAAGACCACCTTAGTGAAGGTCTGTACGCGATTGGCACCTAAGTCGTGAGCAGCCTCTAACAGACTGACATCCATCTTCTGCAATGTATTGTAGATAGGATAAATCATAAAGGGCAAGAAATCATACACCATACCGAACAGCAAAGCCCCTTCACCCAAAGGGATACCGAACATATGGAAAAGTTCGACTGTGGCAATGGTACGCAAGAGGAAGTTGATCCACATAGGCAGGATGAACAACATTGCCATCACCTGTGGTGTACTGAACGAGCGCATAGCCATTATATATGCTGCGGGATAACCTAAAAGCAGACATATCAATGTGGTTATCACGGCAATGGCTATTGAATAGATAAACGTATTGACAGCCTCTTGCTTGGTGAAGAACTGCACAAAATTGGCTATCGTGAAATGTCCGGCTGCGTCGGTGAAAGCGTAATAGGCAATCAGCACCAACGGCAGCACTACCAGCAAGACTAAGAACAGGATGTATGGTGCAGCCCAACTCCTTCTATTTTGAAACAGTCTGATCATCGTTTTGCTCCGTTTGTTGTTCTTTGACCTGCTTTTTCTTCAAGCGTATATAAGACGGTGCTATCTTTATTCCCACGCGGTCGCCCACATCCCATATATCGTTGGTATCCACGAATATATCGTCACCGTCGTCGGTGCGAATAGTGATATGATAGTGATCCCCCTTATAGAGGATGAAATGTACCTCACCAGCCAACACACCTTCTTCCTCATCGTCTTGCAAGTTGACGCGATTGAAATCCACTTCCACCTGCACTTGCTCACCTGCCTCAAAACGCTCGGACATACGCTCAGGCACATCCCATTCCGCTTCAAGGAAGCCTACCCTGTTCTGCGGCATATAGATGCCGGCAAAAGTGTTGCACAAACGCTCTTTGCGCATTACTTGTATATCTTCGGGTTTGACGAGCATTCCTACTTTGGTACCCGGCTTAAACTCGTGATAGTCTTGCACTTCAAACTCGTATCCGTCTTCTGTCTTGACCGTCATTTCGTAGTGTACACCTTTGAAGATACTGCTTATCACTTCTCCGTAGAAGCGTGTGAAATGTCCTTTTGGGATGCGGTCGTCGGGGTCGTAGTCAGCCTGGTCGGCAAAGTCAGTCTGGTCAGCATTGCCCTGTTTGTCGGCTTTCCATATATAGACATCTTCCGGTCGGATAACCACATCCACTTCCGTATCTTCTCCAAAGCCTTCGTCTATACATTCAAAATCGCGTCCGCAGAAACGCACAAGACGGTCGCGAACCATCACAGCATCCAATATATTACTCTCACCTATGAAATTGGCGACGAAGCAGTTTTGCGGCTCATTATATATATCGGTAGGTGTTCCTATCTGCTGTATCTTGCCTTCGCGCATAACCACTATACGGTCGCTCAAGGTCAGAGCCTCTTCTTGGTCGTGGGTAACATAGATAAAAGTGATACCCAGTTTGCGGTGCATATCTCTCAGTTCCATCTGCATGTCGGCACGCATCTTTCTGTCGAGAGCCGCTAAGGGTTCGTCGAGCAGGAGCACCTCCGGTTCGTTGATGATAGCCCTTGCTATCGCCACACGTTGTTGCTGACCGCCGGAGAGACTATCCACGTCTCTATACTCGTAGTCGGACATACTGACCATCTTCAGGGCTTTTCTTACACGGCGTATCATCTCTTCACGCTCCACACCTCGCAGTTTCAACCCAAATGCCACATTATCAAACACATTAAGATGTGGAAAAAGGGCATACTTTTGGAAGACGGTGTTCACCGGGCGTTGATGAGGCGGCATATCCGTCACATCACTGCCGTTCAAAAGAATATCCCCCGACGTTGCTACCTGAAAACCCGCTATGCAACGCAATAGCGTGGTTTTGCCACAACCCGAAGGACCCAAAATGGTTACAAACTCGCCTTTCGTAACTTGAAGGCTTACATCATTCAAGGCAAACTTACCATCCCCAAACTGCTTTGAAACATGGTTCACCTCAATAATAAACTGAGACTTTTGCATCAGCTTCTCTAAGATTTACTATGGTACAGAAAATGAAATTATATTGATGTTTTTACTCATACAGCAACAGGCTTAATCAATAATTATTTTTTGTGTTTCAAGCCCTCCTTCTTCCGCTTCAAAAAGCACTATATAACAACCTTTTAGTGTTGTTCGTATTTCTAAATCGGGTGACATATATTTGTCGCCATACACACCTTTTTGCAGCATTTTGCCACTTATATCATAAACATAATACTTACCGTTCTGTTTGGTTATGATGCCAAACGTTTGTGTCTTTTCGCGTCTTACCAGTCGCACCGGACCGAAATTGACTTGCGTCTTATCGTTATCGGTATAACCGGGATAGAGATAGCACGTGCGCAGTGTCTTACCGTCGTCGGCTCTGGTGAGCAATGCCCAATAAGCGTCACCGAACGAGAGGTTAGGAAGAGTATATATATATGAGTTATGTTCTCCTCTCCCTTCCACTTCTTGTCCTTCGCGGAACCAGCGTATGCGAGAGAAAGTGTAGCCACCGTTATAACGGTCGTTCAACAAGGCTAACACATCGTTCCAACGCTGCAACACAATCCAAGAAGGATATAAGACGGTGAAAGACAGACTATAAGTGTTCGTCACACCTGCTGTATCAGTCAGGGTGATGGTGAGTGAATAGTCGTCGGGACGGACATAGTCGGTACTGTCTAACCAATCGTAAGGCATAGGTATATTTATTTGCCCGATGAAAGGTGAAGACGGCACATCCTCGAAGCCTTGATCACGGGCTTGTTCGCTGAAGACGGCACTGAAACTTGTCACTTTTCCCGACAGCACTTTCACCTCAAGTGGCAGGTATCGGTCGTCAGCGCAGACGGTGTCGATGGTCATCTGCACATACAGGTCGCTCTCATGCTGCTGACAACGACGAGTGGTGAAATGCAAAGTGACGGTACTGTCACAACCTAAATAGTTGTTAGTCACATAAGTATAGTCGCGTGCCTCATAACATTCGATGCCGTTCCACATATATGGCAAGTCTTCTATACATGCCTCATAACTTAATTGTGCGAAGGAAGGACGATTGACCTTGAGTGTGAGAGTAACTATACTATCACAGTCGCGATAGTTCTTCAGTGTGACTGTTGTTTGTCCTGCCTGAGTGAGTGTCTGACCTCGCCATTGATAGGGCAATTCTGCTTCACAGATGGTGGCGGTGGTATCACCATAGACAGTGACACATTCTTCCGTACACTGTTGCGTGGTAAGGTGAAGGGTAACAGTACTATCGCAACCCGCTGCGTTAACGGTAAGATAGACATAGTCGTCTGCCTTATCGCAACTGATGCCGTTCCATATATAGGGCAAGTCCTCTATGCAAACGGTATGACTAACCTCGTCGGCAGTTGGTTTATTGATAGTAAGTGTGAGTGTTACAATACTATCACATCCTACGCTGTTAGACATTGTATCTTTGGCTTGCCCTTCAGCCGTAAGCGTTTTGCCGTGCCATAGATAGGGCAACTCGCTCTCACAAATGGCAGCAGTGGTGTCGGTGGCGGAATAAGTATTGACTTGCAGATGTAGTGTTACCGTACTATCGCAACCTGCCGCATTAACGGTGGAATAGACATAGTTATCAGCCTTATCGCAACTGATGCCGTTCCATTCGTAAGGTATCTGCTTATCGCAGATGGTGATGTTGATCTCTGCTTCCGACTTTTTCTTTTCCGTCAGAGTCAGTATATAGAGAGTGGTGTCTAAAGTGCCGGCATCAATAATGGTGTCTCTATACTCGTTGGCAGTTTTGAGGTCGGCAAACCGTTCACCGTGTCCTACCCACTCATAACTATCACCTTCACAGAACGAGTCTGATTCGGGGATGACGGTCATCAGTGGTACAGCAGTCAGTACGAGGTCGAGGAAGACCACGCTATCGCAGCCGTGTATTGTGGTGAGTGTATCAGCATAAACGCCTGACTCGGTATAGGTCTTGCCGTGCCAATCGAATGAGTTGCCGTACGCTGTTTGGTGGTCGATACTGACAAGCAGATAGGGGTCGTCCCACTCTTCGGCGTTGGACGAGTAGTAACTGACATCGCGTCTATTGTTCACTTGCGTAGGCGAAAGTCGGTCTTCCAACTCCTGTGGCACACGGTCGTAACGGGTGTAGTAGGTGAGGTTGAGGTAATAGACGGAGTCGCAACCTTCAACGGTCTTGTTATAGGCTGTATCAGTATAAACGCCGGCAGCAGTCAGTTCGGCTCCACGCCATAGATAACTGTCACCGTGGCAGATAGTGTCGTAGGTATAATGTTTGCCGGCGGGATGAACGGTCAGTGACAATATATCATCGCACAGCCCGTTGCCTAACGGGTCAGCATACTCACCTTGAGCGGTATAAGTATGTCCTTGCCACATATATCGTTCACCTTCACATATCGTTCTTTCCACTCTTTGTGCTTCCTCTCTTGCTTCGACCACCACTGTCTGTGTGTACTCAGCCGAAGCGCACTGCCAGTCTTGCAAACCGGCGGTGAGGGTTATAGTGTAAGTGCCCGGGGATGAATAAGTAAGCAGCGGTTGTGCTTCGGTGGAAGTGCGACCGTCACCAAAGTCCCAGAGGTAGTTATCGCATGGTTCTAAAGGTGTTTTTTTGTTTATCCCGTCTTCCGACACACCGCTCAGGTTGGTAAGCAGTATGGTGTCGGCGCAACCTAAACGGTGCTGTTCATAAGTAAATTCGGCAATAGGATAACGCGCTTCGGGTGTGGCTTGCAAGGTGAAATAGCAGTCGGCGTTCTCTTTGTTGATGATATTGCAATAGTAGGTTGTCTGTGGTCCGGTGTGATAGAACACTTGTTCGGTGGACAGAGTGTCTTCGTGGTTGGATGGCAAGTACCAGCAATAGTTAAAGCCATCGGGGGCTATGAAAGTGGCGGCATCGTCGTCGGTATAGTCACCGCAAGAGGTTGTTTCCATCTTGTTGCTTCGGCACTCGAGTCCGAAATAGGCATATCCGTAGTGTTCACCTTTATTGCAGTCGTAGGTAGTGAATTGCAGTTGAATGGTCTGTCCGGCATAGTCGGCAAGGCTGACACCCATCATCGTCCAATCTTTCCAGCATATACCGGGCATTTCGAGGTGCCATGATGCAGAGTCCATACCATAACCTGCTCTGAAGTCGAAAGCGAAGCAGTCGCTGGCAGCGGGAACACCGTTTTTGAGCAGTTCCATAGTGAAGCGCGGTTGGTCGGCTTCGTCGTGCCCCGGGTCTTCCAACACCACGGCATAATAGAGAATGAGAACGGGGTTATCGTCAGGTACGGTGTAGGTATAAGTGATACGCTCCGCCTGTTTGTTTATATCCCAGTTACCAAGACGGACGGATGGTTTGCCGTTAGGCAGTGTGGTGTGCAACTGATAACCGGTGCGTGCATCCAGTTCGAGTGTGTCACGATGAACGGTATGGCGACTGGTCATACTCTCCGGACCATTATCCACTATGCGCGTACTCCACGAACCAAGACGCTGCTGGTCGTTGAAAGCGGCAGTCTGACATACGGCAGAAGAGAGGTCGGTATAGTTGATACACACATCAGCCGACAACGCCTGCACAAGAAGCAAGGATAATATATATATGGTGGCTCTTTTCATAGTAGGCAGATGTTAGGGAATAATGATTTTAGTTGTCTTACTTTCGTTTATTCCTTCATAAACGCATATATATATCCCTCGCGGAAGGATGTTATAATCAAGGGCTTGACCGGTATATATCTTTTTTCCTGTCAAGGTATAAATATCCACTTTTCCGTTGGCGGAAATATAGTCCAAACCTGTCGGCATTTCAGGGCGTTGAACGGAAACAAAGAAACGATTGGGATATATACCTTTGTTCAGGCTGCATATATATTGCTCTTGCGTCAGATCCAGTATCTTCTTCTCGTTTTTATCAAACAGATACAATGGTTCATTGTTGAGTGCAAACATATCAGACAGGCGGAAGGTATAGTCGCCTGCATAAGCGATACTGACAACGAGAGGCATCCATTCTTCAGCGTCTGCTTTTTCCACCGCAGCCACCGACAACTGATAACCGCCGACACTGAGATACATATTCAGTCCTTGGTTATGCCATTTGGCGAGGTCGGCATTGAAGTCATAATCAGGTGTGTAGTCATCGCCCAAGAGCAAGCCTACCTCATCTGTCTCACTTTCATTTTCTATTGTCACGCCTGTCATCATCTGTTCTTGCTCCGCACGTTGAGGTGCATACTGCACCCTGTTTGCCAGACTGAAAGTAAGAGCATCGCCTGTACCTATCTGCACGAAGAAGTTCTTAAAGGCTGGCAACGAAGCAGCCGAGGCTAACACCGGCGTATAACTGCGACCGTCATCTGAAGGTATAACCACATAACGCTGATTGCCTACCCACTGATACTCACCGTCTTGCATCTCCAATAATCCTATTATGCTGTTGCCGCTCAAACTGTTCAAACCGCTATAGTCAGCCAAGAAAGGATTACCCACCAGATTCCAACCGGCATCGTTAGGTCGGACGCCTGCCTGCAAAGTGTTAGCCGTGATGCCGTATGGTGAGACTGCCACCGTCTTTTGACTATCAGTTGCTTTCTCACCTAACATAAGATTGGTTTGCATCGGGAATCGCAAATAACAATACCGTCGTTTCTGCTCGTGAGTAGCACCTTCCATTCGTATGGTAGGCGGCACACCGTAGATGATATATCCCGTGCCGACCTCTAAAGACGGATAAGCGGTACTGCCCACAAAGGGATTCCAATAACTCTCCCAACCTGTCTGACCGGTGGTACGCGTCATACCGTTATATCTGTTTATCACTATCTGTGCCTGCTCGCCGTTCAGATAAACGACATCCTTCACATTAACGCGGCAAGGCAGAGTCAATGAGTAATATTTCTCCTCGCTCACCAGATATTCATAATCGATCAAAGAGGCATTGTTACGAAGCGAACCGTTAACCACCAACTGCGGCGCCGAATAGGTGTAGGTGCCGTTGGCTTCAAGCCTGCCGCCACGCAACACCACACGGTTGGCTACCACCTGTTGCCCGGCGGGTACGACCACCTTGGCACCGCCGCAGACATAAAGGTCGCCGCACTCTTTGTCCACATCAAAAGTGAGTACGCCGTCAGGCTGAACCCATATATCAGTCTCTTTCGTATCTTTCAACACCGACACATCAGTCGTTCCTTCCACTATAAAAGGAATAGGCACACTCATCGTACCCAACCAAAGGTGGGCGGCATCATACAGTTCGAGACTCATATATCCTCCTGCATGGTCGAACACATCCGTCTTATCGAAACTGAGCGCATACACGCCCGGATTGTCTATCTCGCGATTAGACAAAGAAGAATTAACGTTCAGACTTTCACCACCTCTGACTATCAAATTGACAGTGGATATATTAGTGGCAGTGGTACGCACGATGATGTTTTTCTCTTGCCAATCAACGATATCGAAGTCGATAGGTTGGAACTGTGCATAGAAAGTCTGCGAAACGGAAGGCTGACTCGTAAGGTCAAAACTATCACCTGTACCATCGGCTTTGGTGTTCCACCCAGTAAAAAGGCAACCGTCCTTCTGTGCTTGCGGCATTTGGTCGAGAGGCAGCACAAGCAACTGACCGACAGCGTCTTTACCATCCCACGACCCGCCTGTGGTACGCACATCGAACCAAGCACGTACCATACATTGGAACTCAAAATTGGCAGGTATCTCGTGCGTGGAATGTTTCTCTGTCAGTTCACATGGCGCACGAAAGACACCTTTGCCCGTAACACCATCCATCCAGCGGTTGGTGGGGTATTTATCACTTGTGTCGGAATTACTACCCGCACCTTCACCCCATTCGGAGAAATGCACTTCCACACGATTGAGATTTCTGCAACCATAGAACATACGTGAATAGCAACCGGCATAATTGGTTTTGACACCGTTATTATTGTATGTGAGCGACAAAGCCGGCAGTACCGGTGCCTGAGTAAGAGCGGTACAGCCATTAAACATAGCGTTATAGCAATAGTCGGCAAGAGTGGTGGCAGGCAGTTGCGGTGCCAGTGTGAGCGACGTGCAACCGGTAAACATATTAGCATAACAATATCTTGTTGCTGTCATTGCCGGCAGCACAGATGGTGCTTTGGTCAGTGCTTTGCAGGAAGCGAACATCTGCTGCATAGCGTTCACTCCCATACTGGTAGCTGCTATTTCGGGTGCTGATGTCAATACCGTACAGCCTCTATACATACTCGCATAGGCATAATGACCAATGATAGTGGCAGGCAGGACTGCGGCTGTAGAAGTCATAGTCGAACAGTTGTAGAACATATCTCTATAGCCGTAATCCATCACTCTGGTAGCGGCTAAAACGGTAGCACCATCGGTCAACTTAGTACATCCTTCGTACATGAATTGGCATCCGCTGTTACCTATCACCTTCGTGTTGGGCATATCGATAGCACGTGTAAGAGACGTGCAAGAACTGAACATGGCATAACAGCCGGAGTCACTGACAGTGACAGCAGGTAAGACCTCTTGTGCCAAGGTTAGGCTCTTACACTGATAGAACATATTGCAGCAAGTGGATATACCTATCACTTTGGCGGCTATGTATGGTGCTGTTGTGAGCGCTGAACAGCCATAGAACATGTTTTGGTAGGCATTATTGCTGACATTGGGTGCCATAAGGTCGGGCGAAGAGGTGAGCACCTTGCAACCTAAGTACATCTCAAAGCAACCGTACTTCCCCACCACGGTGGCTTGCATCAGAGGAGCAGCAGTGAGAGCAGTACACATATGGAACATCCGCCCGTAAGCGAACTCACCAATAGCGGATGCCACCAAAGCAGGTGAAGAGGTGATACCTGTACAACTGATGAACATAGAGAAGCAGCCTCTTTCACCAATGGAAACGACGTCGCTCAACCGTGCGGCAGTGGTCAGTTGGCGGCACGAAGAGAACATCGCCGAACAACCTTTCAAGCCTATCACCTTGACGCTTATATCTTTAGCCTGTGTCAATGCCACACACGAGAAGAACATATTCTCGCAGCCGCTTTCACCAATGGTATCTGTTGTTATGCCCACCGACTGCTTGAGGACGGAGCAACCGCGAAACATCTCTTTACAAGCGTTGTCGGCAATGGTGGCGGCTTGCAACCTATCGAATGCCACTGTCAAAGCCGTACAACCATAGAACATACGATAATAGCAGAACGCGGAAGTACGACCGGTGGGCAATTGCAAGTCCACTATACTGATTAGTTTGGTACAGCCGTTAAAGAGGTTGGCAAAACAGCCTTCTGCCTTTATGTCATTACCGGGAGTATCGCCGTCCACCAATGTCATTATGTTGCCACCGACGCTTATATTAGCGGTGGCTGTGAACTTATACCCTTTGTCGTAAGCGAGGTTGAAGCCTTGAGGGTTAGTGCCGCGAAACAGCACTTGGTCGCCCACGGCAGACAGGGTGACAGACGAAGTGCCCGGGGTGAAGACTGTCCACGTGGAACCGCCATCGGTACTGCACTGCATAGAGGGCTTATCCACACCGCTGCCTACCACCGACATACTCACCTTAGCACCTGCCGCCAATGCCGTAATAGAGAAATAGTCGACACTATAAGCAAGGGCTGTACTCAACCAAACAAAGACGGACAAGACAAATAAACTCTTCCTCATATCTGCTTTTTTATTTCTTTGTTACCACTCATCTTCATCAGAATGTGCTCTTCTTGCAGGCGACAAAGCATTGCCGGGGTTAGCACCACTGCCTATACCAAAACAAGAAGGGAGAGGTGAGAGGAAAGTGAAAGTCTCGGTAATGGGATACTCGTACTTGTTTTTCATATTGCTGTTCAAAAGTCTGTTTAATGTAAGGGAACATCTGTTCCGCTGATATTATATAGTTTATTTCCGCGTTTGATATACATCACCCCGTCAATCATCATCTTCTTCACCTGTGTGTCACATTTGTAGGTGTCTTTTATATCCGTCGGCATCGGTCTGTCACGGTGGAAAGCCACTCTGGCTCTTGCGGGCATTGAGGCGGCATCATTGAGCAGGAAATAAGCGCGATAACCACGCATATAGTTGCTCACCGACGGCGTTTGCAACATATTACCTGCTGTAAGGAAGAGTTGGTTCTTATTGCCCGCTTCCAACAATGTGGGTATCATCACTCCCACGAACCTCACGTCGCTGTCACCTGTCTTCGACCCATTGACAGCAGAGATGGTAACACCCTCGAACACCGGCTCCACTATGTTGGTCAAGGGCTCTATCAGATACGGTACACCGGCTGTGATAGCATCGGCGGGTGTCATCTCCACCGTTAGCATTTCCTCGGTGGCAGTGGCACGGTCGAAGGTCCATATCGTACTGCCTGCAAGCGGACTATCATCTAACTGCTCCGCCGTCATACTGAAAGGCAGACATAGGGTGTTAGTGGTGCCGCCAACGAGTGTGCGACCTACTAAACGCACTGCCAAAGTGTTACCTGTGTTTTCTGTTAAGAGTGCCGTATTATCCACATTATCATCCAGTTCTAATATGGTTGGCACTATCTCTTCCCATTGTGCATAATATGTTTGCGGTGTGGCAGGCTGGTGGTCGATATCCCAAGCCTCTCCCGAACCGTCCACGGCTGTGTTCCAACCCAAGAAAGTGTAACCGTCTAATATCGGGTCGGAGACGGAAACCACAGGATTGGTCAGTACGCGGTTATCGGTATCAGAGCCGTCCCAACTGCCGCCATTGACGCAGAAAGTATATTGCGGTGCGAACTGCGCATAGAACGTATTGGAGCAGGTATAATCAGTCTGGTTATCAATAGTCAGCGTCGTACCCGAACCATCTGTATTAGTGTTCCACCCCATGAATACATATCCGCTTTTTTGCGCTGTCGGCAGCGTAACAATGTTGGTTGAGGCATCGTTGGAGATGCGCTCATGCGTCATCTCTTCATAGTCGGAGCCGTCCCACGTGCCGCCATTGGTGACTACATCAAAGATATAGGTATTGATAGTGCTACGCGTCCAGTTAGTTTGAATGTGACTGGTATTACGCGGCGTATTTGACAATTCACAAGGACAAATGAACTCACAAGCAGCATTTGTATAAGTCCCATCCAACCACAGATTTGTCGGGTATTTATCATTCACAGTTTTGTCACTCCATTCAGTGAAATGAACTTTCACTTTTCTTAACGCAGGACAAGACGTGAACATTTTGTACATACATCCAAAAGATTCAGAAGAAGAATAATTTATCACCGTTGCCATTATCTCCGGCGCACTGACCAAAGTACTACATTTGTTAAACATCAAGCCATAACAACCAAGAGGAAGTTCCAATGCAGGTAACTTATCAGGAACATTAACAAGCGTAGTACAATTATTAAACATTTGATAATAGCACTCTTTTGCCAATGTCGTGGCAGGCAAATCCGGGGCAGTGGTAAGAGCATAACACTCACCAAACATATACTTATAGCAACTTTCTGCCAATGTAGTAGCCGGCAAATTAGGAGCTGAAACCAACTTACTACATCCGCCAAACATATTATAATAACAGGATGCTGCTAATGAGGTAGCGGGCAGGCTTGGAGATGTGGTAAGAGCAGAACAAAATGCAAACATTTGCTCGTAGCACTTTACATCCAATGTGGTTGCCGGCAATGTTTCCATTACTGAGGTAAGACTCGTACATTTAAAGAACATACCTGAATAACATCCGAAACTCAATGTAGTGGCAGGTAACGACAGCCCGCTTATATCATCAACCTTTGCTTCCTCAAATAATCGATAGAAAGTATAAGTTCCGGGGGTAGTTGTTGTAGTACCCTCTTTATCTATCAAGGTCATTATGTTGCCACTTAATGAGACAGCTTTTTTTGTTGAGCTTTTTTCAAATATAAAGCGCAAATACATTGCACCGCCGCTGACAACATTCCCTAAACCGCTCAGATTATCACCTCTAAACATCACCTTATCTCCGATATTTGACAGCGTGGCAACCGTATAAGTAGTCCCTTTAGTGGATAATGTTAGTGTGGACCAGCTACTTCCATCGTCAGTCGAGTACTCCAAATAGTGAGTGGAATAACTGCCACTATATGCATTATTTCTTATCAATATTTTTACATCAACATTCGCTTCTTTTGCAGTGACTGTAAAATAATCCACCTCCGCCCAACATAAAACAGGAGAGAAAAGCAATACAAAAGGCAGCAATAAACTATTAACCGTAAAAGTGTATAAACGTTTCATAATCATAAAGTATTAAATGAGCCGCAAAGATAGGACTAATCAAACATATATGCAACTTTTTTGCCACTTTTCCGTTCATTTTTTCATAAATTCTCAGATTTTATTGCATTTTTGCAAGTTTTTGGCATTTTTTGGCTTCTTTTTGCCAGATTGCGCAGTAAAAAAAATACTCATAGCCGAAACAAGATACTACAAACTATGCATTTTACCAACCTGCAAAGGTACTACTTTTCAGTCGTTTGCACAAATGTGCAAGCAATAGCTCAAAAAAACAGATAATTTTGTGCAGATATTTGCACAATAACACTCTTTTCTTTACCTTTGCCGCCTAAATGATTATAAGGGGAATTATGAAACACACAAACATAAAACTTGCCGTTGCAGCGTTGATAGCCATCTTCGGCTGCTGCAATGTTTTTGCACAGGGTTCGACCGACCTGCTCAATAGTTCGTGGTGTACAAAGAAATACTATAACCTTGACTACGGAGAGAACACACAGTCAGGTATGTATGAATGGTTAGTGACACAGATAGCCAATCCTGATGGTTCACGACATAAATACATTACCACCTCCGGCGGCACCGACCCTGATGTACCTATCAGCGAAATGCCCAATGGAGCCACCACGTCCTTCCGTTTAGGTACATCACAATACACCTCCAACGATCCGATGGGCAAGGGCGGCGGCGTCGTCTTCCAATACACGGTCACGCAAGAGAACGCTATATTCTACTTGCAGTATGCCACCATGCTTGAAGATCCTGCTACCGACCACTATTCGACGATGAGTAATCTTATCGGGTTGTACGACCCGAACTACAACATGTACGTCGGTGATGCCGCATTATTCGAATATCCTGGCGACTGGGAATATCAACAGCCGACTATACATTTCTACATCGGTGTGGACGGACAAGAGATCGATTGCACCAGCAAATATATCGCTTTATACGATGCTCAAGGCAATGGAGCCACTCTCCCGGGCGACGACTGGGGATACCTGCAGGCCGACCGTCAAGGGCATGAGGTCTATTACCGCCCGTGGAATGTGATGGCTATCGACCTCACACCTTACATCGGCAGAACAATATCCGTAGGTGCCGAGTATCGCGACTGCGCACAAGCAGGATGGTACTACCTCACCGACGGCAATCAGGTCTATTACGACTACCCGCAGATATACACTTGCGACGACCACCATGTCTCACGCCTCTACCTGCACCCCACCTGCGGTCCTGCAGGCAACGGTATCACCATACCGGCAGCCATCGAACGAGTAGGCGAATGCAACGGAAATACAGCCACCTACTCCGCCCCCGAAGGATTCTCTTCCTACCGCTGGTTCACATCCAACAACCGCAACCAGACATTAAGCACCTCACAGACCTGCCAATACACTTTCAGTAATGCTGCCGAAGAAGCAGACCTCTTCTGCACCGTGGTCAGCATGCTCACCAAAGGGTGCTCCAACCAAGAGACAACACTCTCACTACACATAAGCAACGACTGCGTTGCACCCGAGATAACAGAGCTGAGTCGTTCATGCCAACCCGACCAAGTGGTGCTGCAAGCACCCTCAGGCTTCCAGTCCTTCCGCTGGTTCTCATCTAACAACCGCAACGTCACTCTCAGCACTGCTCCTACCTATACCTACACTTTCGAAGAAGGCGAAGAGGATGTGTATATGTTCTGCGAACTGACTAAGAGTGACGGCACCAAACTGACTACCAACCCCAAACTGTTAGTCAATACGTGTATCACGGGTGAGTTGACCACCACGGTTGAATGTAACCCTGCACGCATAGTGGCACAAGCACCGTCTGGCTTCACTGCATATCGCTGGTTCACTGCCGATGACCGCACCGCCGCTCTCAGTTATAGTGCCGACTACACACACTACTTCCAAGAGAACAACGAGACCGTCTATCTGTTCTGCGAGGTGAAACAAGCCGACGGCAACAGCACAGTCCTCGGTCCGACAACAGTGACCAACACCTGCCCCGAATCAGAGATGCAATTTGTGGAATCAGGCTGTAAGCCCGACTATGTGACCTACAAAGCCCCCGACGGCTATCAGTTCTACCGCTGGTTCACAGCCGACGACCGCACCGCCACACTCTCCACAGGCAATACCTTCACCTACAACTTCTCCTACGAAGGTGAAACACAATACCTGTTCTGCGAGATGACCTCCAACGGCGTTTCCAAGACCATCAGCCAACAGATAGTGAACACCTGCGTCTATGACCGCAGCATCACCATCCCTGCATACGTATGTGCAGATGCAGGTGCGCTTACACTAACGCTGAACTACGAAAGCAACCCGCCTTACGCCTACGACCTCACCTTCAGCGAAACGGCTGTCAATCAGGGATTCAGGAATGTAACAGGCGGACAAGTAAACGCCAAAGGTAATACTTACACCATCGACATACCCGTTCAACCTACCACCCTGCCCGACAGATATAGCGCAGTACTCAAGATCTATCAACAGACCAACAACACCGTCAAAGATACCACTATCCGCTTCGGCTTCTACGTCTATTACCCCTCATCTATCCTCAAACTCAAATGGAACGAGGTGATAGCCGTGAAGAACGCTGACTACAACGGCGGATATACCTTCACTGCCATTCGCTGGTACAAAAACGGCATCACTATCGATGGAGCAGGAGACACCAACTCTTATATCTACGATGCAGGCGGTTTTGTGGCAGGCGATAAATACTGGGCTGAACTGACCCGTGCTTATGACCCTGACAACGCCGGCAAACAAGACGGAAAGACCGTCTGCACCTGTCCTATCGAGATTCAAGCACCACAAGCACCGACCACTGCACCTGAACGACAAGACAAGATAACACTCTCAGCCGACAACGCAAGCAACAACACACTCATACTAACGGCAGAGACAGATGGTACATATATGATGTACAATATGCTCGGACAGTTCATCGCCAAAGGTGCTTTCCTACAAGGAGAAAACACTATTCCGCTGATTAACACCACTCAAGGTGCATATATCTTCGTCTTTCGTATGAATGACGGCACCACCGAATCGCACAAGGTGCTGATAAGATAAGTCACAACCATAAACATTTTCGCTTATGAAGCGAATAAGGCTATTGATTATATGTGCATACATAGGCATTGCGTCTGTGTATGCACAGCAGTGTTTTGATATGCAGACACTGAACGCTTCATCCGTTCAGATGGAGAACATTGACGTAAGATTGCTCAGTGTCACACAGTCGAAAAACGAATACACCGGTCAGGTGACCAACCATTATCTCTATGGTTGGGTGGCAGACACACTCTCCTATGGCGTATCCCACCCGCGACACACACTTATCACACAAGATGGCTACGACAACCTCTGCCCTCAGTTGCGCACACTGCCTCTCAAAGGTTCCACTTCGGTCAGATTAGCCTCCGACGGATACTACACCGCAGCCGACACAGCCAAAGGCGAAGTGATACGATATACCTATACCGTACCACAAAACAGGCCTCTGCTCATACTACAATATGCCTCTGTCATTGAAGACCCCGAACACTCCATTGCAGACGACTATCCGCGATATGGCAGCCCTTGGTGCCATATAACGGTAACACTGAAAGGTGACACCATCTTCCAGAAAAGGCACAACCCACACGACAAAGAGACGATAACCGATTTCCAACAGTTCACTGATGCCTTAGGTCGCAACGCTTGGTGGAAAGACTGGACTATCGACTCCATAGACATGGGTACTCACATCGGCAAGACACTTACCGTCACCATCGACTGTCGCGACGATGCCATTGAGAAATGGGATAAACCCGATAACAATTCCCCACGCAGTTTTGTCTTCTGCGAAGAGCACCATCTGGCACGCATCTATTTCAACCTCCAATGTGCTAACTACCCTTACATATGCGAAGGCACATTCACCGTAACAGACACACTATGCTCCAATACCGACAGCCTGCATATAGAAAACCACTTCTCACCGGGTACTATCAAAACGTATGACCTCCTTTTCGATGAAAAAGCGCACAGTATAGGTCTGAATAACCTCACCAATCAGACACTTCCCACACCTACAGCATCCATCCATCTGCCGCTCTTCGAGGGGTTGGACTCGCTCCACTACCCACGACCCGACACTTATACCGCCAACCTTATCCTCCACACAATCTGCGAAAAAGATACTACCATCCCTCTGCAATTCACATTGCTCTACCCCTCCTATATCCTCTTCCAACGCTGGAACGACGTACTCTCCGTTCACAACAAAGAGAACAACGGCGGATATGAGTTCTCCCATATCGAGTGGTACAAAGACGGCAGAAAAGTGGAAGGCAAAGGTGAACATAACGGTTACTACTATTCGCCAACCCACTTTGACTATGACAACCCCTCATCCTACTATGTCTCTCTCACACGCACCGACGACAACCGAACACTCTGTTCATGCCCCTTCCAACCCTCACCACAAATAGAAGAGGTGGAGATAGACGACCTGCCCATCAGCGTTGAGACAGTCAATGGAGCACCCGTCTATAGGCTCAAACACACCACTAAAGGTACATACACCGTATATACATACACAGGTACAACCTTATATATAGGCACTATCGACACACAAACGCCTGTCAGCCTGCCACAGCATATAACACACGGCATTATATACTTCCGTTTGGACAACGGCGAGACACAGATATTTCGCTTATAATAAATATATTATGCAATAAATTGTGCATGTATTTGCACAATCGAAAAACGCGCCGTACCTTTGCACCGCAAAAGGTAATACTTGCAAAAGCAAACAAGACGATGACTAATCTTATGGCAAATAACAACTGGTGGTGGCGTCGCTTCGCTCAAAACGGAGGATCGCTTTCAGTTTGCCTGTAAGACACATCGCACCTATAATAAATGGTATGAGACCTTATCAAGCAGCCGCAGAAACATCCTCTGACGGTTGCTTATTCATTCAAAAGGTTAATCAGCCTAAGAGATAATTGTATAACATCTATAAAACTCAACACTAATGGAAAACAAAGACACTATCCCCTACAAGATCTATCTTGGGGAACAAGAAATGCCGACACACTACTACAATGTGCGCGCCGACATGACACACAAACCGGCTCCACTGCTCAACCCTGCCACTCATCAACCGATGACCGCCGCCGAATTAGAAGGCGTGTTCTGCACCGAACTGGTCAAACAAGAGTTAGACAATGACACAGCCTACATAGAGATACCTGTAGAGATACGCAACTTCTACAAGATGTATCGCCCCTCACCTCTCGTTCGCGCTTACGAACTGGAACGCAAACTGCAAACACCGGCGAAGATATATTATAAGTTCGAGGGTAATAACACCAGCGGCAGCCACAAACTGAACTCGGCTATCGCACAAGCCTTCTACGCCAAAAAACAAGGTCTGAAAGGTCTGACCACCGAGACCGGTGCCGGTCAGTGGGGTACTGCCCTGTCGATGGCTTGCGCTTACTTGGATATGGATCTGAAAGTGTTTATGGTGAAAGGGTCTTACGAACAGAAGCCGTTCCGCAGGGAAGTGATGCGCACCTACGGTGCCTCTGTCACACCCTCCCCTTCCGACACCACTGAAGCCGGCAGACGCATATTAGCAGCACACCCCGACACCACAGGCAGCCTCGGATGCGCCATCTCAGAAGCCGTCGAATATGCAGTATCACACGAAGGATATCGCTACGTCTTAGGCAGCGTACTTAACCAAGTGCTTCTGCACCAGAGCGTCATCGGATTAGAAACCAAAGCCGCAATGGATAAATACGGCATCGTACCTGACATCATCATCGGCAGTGCCGGCGGTGGCAGCAACCTCGGCGGACTCATAGCACCTTTCATGGGACAACAACTGCGCGGCGAAGCCAACTACCGCTTTATCGCCGTTGAACCCGCCTCTTGCCCTTCACTCACACGCGGCGTTTATGCCTACGACTTCTGCGACACCGGCATGATATGCCCGCTGGCAAAGATGTACACGTTAGGTTGCGACTTCATTCCCTCACCCAACCACGCCGGCGGACTGCGCTACCACGGTATGAGTCCCGTCCTGTCAGAACTCTACCATCAAGGACTGATGGAAGCGCGCAGCGTGGAACAGACCAGTGTCTTTGAAGCCGCTGAATACTTCGCACGCATAGAAGGCATACTGCCGGCACCTGAAAGCAGTCACGCTATACGCGTCGCTATCGATGAGGCTAATAAATGCAAGCAGACAGGCGAGGAAAAAACCATCCTCTTCGGTCTTACCGGTACCGGCTATTTTGACCTCGTGGCTTATCAGCAGTACAACGATGGCACAATGACCGACTACATACCCACCGATGCCGACCTTGCACGCTCGCTAAAACAACTGCCAAAGATGGACTGACACTCAAACATACAATAAAAACGGCTGCACGATATGCAGCCGTTTTTTGTTGGGTTATGCCATCCGTTATTTGCGAATACCGAGGACTTTGATGATAGCACGATAACGCTCAATATCTCTGGCTTTGAGGTAATCCAACATCTTACGACGTTTACCTACCAAACTTGTTAAAGCGCGCTCTGTACCAAAATCTTTGTGGTTCTTTTTCAAGTGCTCGGTCAAATGGTTAATACGGAAAGTGAACAGGGCAATTTGGCTCTCTGCCACACCGGTGTTCTTGGCATCCTTGCCATACTGAGCAAAAATCTCAGCTTTCTTTTCTGAAGTCAAATACATGACAATTACTATTTTAGGTTATACAATCGTGGCGTTGCAGGATATGTCATCACGACAATGCCACATTAATAAGGAATACACCTGTTGTTTGTCTTTATGCCGCATTCGACACGAATGCGTACTCTTCGTTGGGGCTGCAAAGGTAAGGCAAGCCGTTGAATTGTGCAAATTTATGCTCACTTTTCCTTTTCCTTTGCCTCTTAAAACAAGTCTTATCCGATCCAACGAACGTATGCAAAATCCATACGGTGCGGCAGCAATTCGTTGTAGGGGAACATACGCAAGCCGAACTTCATACCGCCGGCGTAGTCGAGTTGGTAGGTATTCTCGAAGAAGAGATGACTACCTTCACACTTAACGAGTTGCAAGGGCTCCACTTCGTAGAGTTTATCGTTGTTGTGCATTGAGGTGCGGATAGCCACCAGTTCGATGCCTATGCCCTTGTCATTCAGTCCTTTGGTATCCAACTCTACAGCCACACGGAATTTGTCACCCACACTGAGGCTCTTGAAGTTGCTGTCCGGACCTTCCACACTCACCACTTCTATCTCGTCCCAATGCTCAACAATATTCTCTTTCCACTCGGCAATCTGTTTGGCAACACGATAGTCATCAGCCATAAGCAAGGTATGACGTTTGGCAAGCTTATTGTAGAAGCGGCCGAAATAGTCATCCATCATTCGTTTGGTAGTGAAACGCGGAGTGATCTGTGTAACAGAGTTTTTGATGGTCTGAATCCATTCGGGCGAATAGCCTTTGGAGTTCTTGGCATAATACATAGGTATGATCTCTGTTTCGAGTATCTGATAGATGGTAGCGGCATCCAGTTGGTCTTGGTGAGCCTGGTTCTCGTACGTACGTTTGTCAGTCAGAGCCCAACCGGCACCCGGCACATAACCTTCGAGCCACCAACCGTCCTTGACGGAGAAGTTAAGCACACCGTTCATCTGTGCTTTCTCACCGCTCGTACCTGATGCTTCCAACGGACGGGTTGGAGTATTGAGCCATATATCCACACCGCTGACAAGACGTTTGGCAAGACGCATATCATAGTTCTCCAAGAAGATGATCTTACCCAAGAACTGCGGCATACGACTAATCTCAATGATACGTTTGATCAGTCCTTGTCCACCGCCGTCAGCGGGGTGAGCCTTACCGGTGAAGAGGAACTGAACGGGATAGTTGGGGTTATTAACCAACTTATCAAGACGTTCAAGGTCAGTGAAGAGCAGGTGTGCACGTTTATAAGTTGCAAAACGACGTCCGAAGCCGATGATGAGGTTGTTGGGGTTCATCTCGTTGACGGCTCTCACGATGCGTGCAGGGTCGCCTTGCGACTTCATCCAGTCCTCACGGAACTGCTCACGTATATAGTCAATGAGTTTCTTTTTCAGTTTCATACGTGTGTTCCATATCACCTCATCGGGCAGGTCATTATAGGCTTTCCACATCTCAGGGTTGGACTGGTCGTTCCACCATTGGTCGGGGAAAGTGCTACGATACAGTTTCTTCCATTCGGAAGCTGCCCAAGTAGGCATGTGGACACCGTTGGTGACATATCCCACATGCAACTCCTCGGGATAGTAACCTTTCCATATAGGTGCAAACATCTTCTTCGATACCTCACCGTGCAACCAACTGACACCGTTGGCCTCTTGGCAAGTGTTAAGAGCAAAGACTGACATAGAGAACTTCTCGTTTTGGTCATCGGGGTTCTGACGACCCATACCAATCAAGTCTTTCCACTCAATACCCAAACGCGGAGCATAACTGCTCATATATTTATAGAAGAGTCCTTCCTCAAAATAGTCGTGTCCTGCGGGAACGGGAGTATGGCAGGTATATAGACCGCTGGCACGCACCACTTCCAAAGCCTGATTGAAGGTCAGACGCTCTTCTTCAACCAGATCCACCAAACGTTGCAGACCCATCAATGCGGCATGACCCTCATTGCAATGATAGACGTCTTTCTTTATTCCTAATTTCTTGAGTGTGAGCATACCGCCTATACCCAGCATTATCTCTTGCTTGATACGATTTTCCCAGTCGCCGCCATAGAGTTGATGCGTTATTTGGCGATCCCATTCGGAGTTGAGTTCGTTGTCGGTGTCCAACAGATAGAGGTTGATACGTCCCACAGCCACTTTCCACAGGTAGGCTTTCACGGTACGTTCGGGATAAGGCACTTCAATCACCATAGGCGTACCATCGGCGTTCTTAACTTGCTCCAAAGGCAGGTTATTGAAGTTCTGCGCCTCATAGTTGGCTATCTGCTGACCTTCAGGAGAAAGGGTTTGGGTGAAATAACCATAACGATATAAAAAACCAACGGCGGTCATATCTACGTTGCAGTCACTCGCCTCTTTAAGGTAGTCGCCTGCCAAGATACCTAAACCGCCTGAATAAATTTTCAAAATATGTGTCAAACCATACTCCATTGAGAAATATGCGATGGAAGGTTTGTCATGGTTCTTTGGCGTATCCATGTATGCACGAAACTCTGCATAAGTACGATCCAATTGCTCCATAAACTGCTTATCATCCGCCAGTTGCATCATCTTCTCATAACTGGTGATATTGAGCAACATAACGGGATTAGACTGTGCTCTATGCCATGCTTCGTTGTCTATATAACGGAAGATATTTTTAGCATCGCTGTTCCATACCCACCATAGGTTGTAGGCTATCTCACGAAGTTTTTCCAGACCTTTGGGCAGGTTCGATTGTACTGTTACCTCTTTCCAAACCGGCTGACCGGCATTACTTACTTTAATCTTTGTCATTGGTATATTTGTTTGTAAATTTGCGCAAAATTGCGTGCAAAGGTAGCACGTAATTTGCACATATACAAATTTTACCCTACTTTTGCGCCAATTATTTAGCAATAACTATGGATTTGACTGATGAGATTATCCGTCGCAAAGATATGCGTGACATCCTCACCTTCACCATCGACCCTGCCGATGCCAAGGATTTTGATGACGCATTATCGCTGCAAGCAATCAACGATACGACGTGGCAAGTAGGTGTACACATAGCCGATGTGACACACTACGTTAAGCAAGGAGATGATATTGATAAAGAGGCATATACCAAAGGTACAAGTGTCTATTTGGTGGATCGCGTTCTACCTATGTTGCCCGAAGAACTGTGCAACGACCTTTGCTCACTACGCCCCAATGAAGATAAACTGTGTATGTCTGTCATCTTTCAGATAGACAATGATGCCAACGTGAAGAAATACAAGATAGCGCGCACCGTTATCCGCTCTGACTACAGACTCACCTACGAACAAGCACAGACATACATAGATAACCCCAACTCCACTCCCTCAGAACTGCAACAAGCCATCGGTCATCTTAACGCCCTTGCTCTTATCCTGCGCCGCAAACGTATGGCAGCAGGTGCCCTTGACCTTGAACAAGATGAGGTACGGTTCAAACTTGATGAAAATGCACACCCCATAGATGTCTATTTCGTCAAGCCTATGCCTGCCAACCATCTGATAGAGGAGTTTATGCTTTTGGCCAACCGCACCATAGCCGAAGAGATTGGCAAACGCGGCAAGACAATGCTCTACCGTGTACACGACAAGCCCGACAGCGACAAATTGGACACGCTGGAAGCCTTCCGCAAACGAATGGGCGATAAGATAAGCGAATCCACCCTCTATATGCTCACCGTACGCGCGATGGCAAAAGCCGTCTATTCAACGCACAACATCGGTCACTACGGTTTGGCTTTCCACTACTATACACACTTCACCTCACCTATCCGACGCTATCCGGATATGATAGTACATCGCCTTGTGGCAAGATACATATTAGGTGACAGGCACGAAAAGATGCCTCTTGACCTTGAGGAGAAGGCACAACATTGTTCTGACACCGAACAGCAAGCCGCCTTAGCCGAGCGCGACTCCGTCAAACAGATGCAAGCATTGTGGTTAGCCGACCATATAGGTGAAGAGGCGGAAGGCACTATTTCCGGTGTCACCAACTTCGGTCTGTTCGTCACTCTCAACCACTCACGCTGTGACGGACTGGTACACTTACGCACCATCTGCCCCGGACACATGTTAGACTACGAAGAGAATAACTTCCGCCTCGTGGCATACGCCTCACACTCACGTAAGAAACGCGGAGCACTCAAACCATATAAGACCTACACGTTAGGCGACATAGTGAAAGTAAAAATCATACGTGCCGACGTGGATAAACGACAAATAGACTTCCTATTAGTAGAAGAATGATGAAACGACTATTACTGCTTTTATGCTTTCTTTGCACTCTCAGTTGCACTTATGCCGAACTCATACGTCTCCGCTCAGGACAAAAACTAAGAGGAGAGATACTGGTTTGTGATGCTGATGTGCTTATCATCCGCACAGCCGACGGCAAACGGTTTCAGTTTCCGATGCAGGAGGTGGAAACAATAGAGCAGACGGAACAACAAGAGTCCGACTCTTTGACAACGTTTGTTCCCGCCAAGACACACACCTCTGCTCGTAAAGTGGCTCTGAGGCTGTCTGTTTCAGGCGGTGCCGGTTGTTCGGACAAAGACAACAGCGGCGGGGCTATGTCAGCACAGTTAGCCATAGGCTCCAGCAACTTAGCCGACAAGCGTATCTTCCTCGGCGGCAGCATCGGTTATGCCGGCGTTTATGCCAACGGCAAAGCACATTTTCTGCCCATACAAATGCTCGTCTCCATACCACTGATGCAAGGGCAACACGCACCTGAGATATGTGCCGCCTTAGGTTATGGAGTCGGACTCAAAGACAGCCGCTTGAAACACGCATACGGAGGCATAACAGGACAAGTGGATGTTCACTACCGATACCAAGCCTCACAACACGTGGCTGTACTCACAGGCGTAGGAGTGAGATTCCAACAAAGCAAAACAAGTCAAAAAGAAACAATAGAAAACATTGAATATCAACAAACGGTCGGTTGCGTATATATAATGCCGACCCTCAATCTGACATTACAATTTTAGCCGACAATGAAAAACACCTTTTTATCCTTAGCAGCCTTATTATCACTTTTATTGACAGGTTGTACTTCTCATCATCCTTCCACAGCCGAGTCATTACCCGACACACCCGTTGTCTATATGACGCAAGAGATCTCTCCCGCTGCCTTAGTTCGTGTATATGAAGCCCTCGGCAGAGAAGCCAAAGGTCGTGTAGCCGTCAAAATATCCACGGGTGAAGCCGGCGGACATAACTACTTGCAACCACGCCTCATTCAGCAATTGGTCAATCAGGTGAACGGCATTATAGTGGAATGTAACACTGCTTACCAGGGCAAGCGCAACACCACAGCCGACCATTGGCAGACCATACGCGAACACGGTTTTACCGACATAGCAACAGTGGACATAATGGACGAAGAAGGCGATTTCACCATCCCCGTACAAGACACCACGTGGATACACTACGACAGAGTGGGCTCACACCTCAAAAACTACGATTTTCTTATCAACCTCGCCCACTTCAAAGGTCACGCCATGGGCGGCTTCGGCGGTGTGCTGAAAAACCAATCGATAGGTGTGGCATCTGCTGCCGGCAAAGCTTACATACATTCGGCAGGCATAACGGAAGATGTGGTGGAGACATGGCAACATACCAATAACCAAGACGGCTTCCTTGAAAGTATGGCGGCAGCAGCACAAGCCGTACATAACTACTTCGGCAATGGCGAACGCATACTGTATATCAACGTGGTCAATAACCTCTCCGTTGATTGCGACTGCGACTCTCATCCAGCAGCCCCTGAGATGCAAGACATAGGTATCCTCGCCTCGCTTGACCCCGTGGCACTCGACCAAGCCTGCATCGACCTTGTCTTCAACTACCCTTCCACCGACGGCGACAATGCCCAAGCACTTATTGAACGTATCAACTCCCGACACGGCATACACACAATCGAACACGCCGAAGCCATCGGACTGGGTAAACGCCATTATACACTTCAAAACATCGACGGCACGGAGATGCTGCAAACGCTTAACCAACAGCATCTGAGTCTGCTTGTTCGCAATCACGGTATCACCACCGAACATAGCAGCAGAGGCGTTCAAGACCTCTTGCAACTGCTGCAAACAGAGCCACAACGACTGAAAGGGGCAGTAGTGGCTGACAAGATGATAGGCAAAGCCGCAGCAGCACTGATGGCAGCCGGAGGAGTGAAAGAAGTATATACCAACCTTATATGCACTCCCGCCAAACAACTGCTCGAAGAAGAGCATATACCCGTCTTCGCCAAAGAAGAAGTACCACAAATACTTAATAGAGACAGGTCAGGACAATGCCCCATTGACGCACAACTGAACCAAATAAACACCGTGGACGAGTGTGTGCAAATATTGAAAAACATGCCTCGACCTGAGTAAAAAAATACGAAAATTTTTGTAATTCAATTTTTTGCAGTAATTTTGCGCGCTTTTTTCGAGAAAAAGCATAACCTTATTGTTTAACCTTTTAATTATTTAATTGGTACTTGAATGGCATAAAATCAGTTATTGTCCATAGTCAATTATCAATTATTTTCCTACCTTTATGGCAGAAAATCTTTCTCTCCAGAACTTCGACTGGGATGCCTATGAGAAAGCATCAGTAGGCGCAAAAAACGAAGAGATCCTTGCTAAGTACGACCAAACGCTCAACGCCGTTAAGACGGGTGAGGTGATTGAAGGCACAGTGGTTGGCATCAACAAACGTGAAGTAGTGGTCAATATCGGCTACAAATCCGAAGGTTTGATACCTGCTACCGAGTTCCGCTACAATCCCGACCTTAAAATTGGCGACAAAGTAGAGGTTTATATCGAGAGCCAAGAAGACAAGAAAGGTCAACTCGTTCTTTCACACAAAGAGGCACGTGCTTCACGCAGTTGGGAACGCGTTAACGAGGCTTGCGAGAAACAAGAAGTGGTAATGGGTTACATCAAGTGCCGCACCAAAGGCGGTATGATAGTGGATGTGCTCGGAATGGAAGCCTTCCTTCCCGGCAGCCAGATTGACGTTAAGCCTATCCGCGACTATGATGTCTTCGTTGGTAAGACAATGGAATTCAAGATTGTTAAGGTTAATCCTGATTTCCGCAATGCCGTTGTTTCTCACAAAGCTCTCATTGAGGCTGAACTGGAAGCACAGAAGAAAGAGATCGTTTCACACCTTGAGAAAGGACAAGTGCTGGAGGGTACTGTTAAGAACATCACTTCTTATGGTGTCTTCATCGACCTTGGCGGCGTAGATGGTCTGATTCATATCACCGACCTGAGCTGGGGACGCGTTAACGACCCGAAAGACATTGTTCAACTCGACCAAAAGATTAACGTTGTTATTCTTGACTTCGACGAAGAGAAGAAACGTATCGCTCTGGGTCTGAAACAACTCACCCCACATCCATGGGATGCACTTGACAAAGACCTCAAGGTGGGCGACAAGGTTCACGGTAAAGTGGTGGTAATGACCGACTACGGAGCATTCGTAGAAGTGGCAGAAGGTGTTGAAGGTCTTGTTCACGTGAGCGAGATGAGTTGGAGCCAACATCTGCGTTCGGCTAACGACTTCCTCAAAGTGGGTGACGAGATTGACGCCGTTATCCTTACCCTTGACCGCGACGACCGCAAGATGTCGCTTGGTATGAAACAACTCAAACCCGATCCATGGGAGAACATCGAGAGTAAGTATGCAGTAGGCACACGCCATATCGCACGTGTTCGCAACTTCACCAACTTCGGTGTATTCGTTGAGATAGAAGAAGGCGTTGACGGCCTGATTCACATCAGCGACCTGAGCTGGACCAAGAAAATCAAACACCCAAATGAGTTCACCTCTATCGGTGCTGAGATTGAGGTTGTGGTTCTTGAGATTGACAAAGAGAACCGCCGCTTGAGCCTCGGACACAAACAGTTGGAAGAGAATCCTTGGACTGAACTGCAACGTAAGTTCGGTGTTGATTCAGTGGTAGAAGGTAAGATTGTAGAGCTCAATGACAAAGGTGCCGTTGTTCTGTTGGAAGATGGCGTAGAAGGTTTCTGCACCACCCGCCACTTGCAGAAAGAGGACAAGAGTCAAGCACAAAAAGGTGACACCATGTCATTCCGCGTGATTGAGTTCAATGGTGACGCTAAACGTATCCTTCTCAGCCACTTGCGCACTTGGGAAGAGCGTAAAGAAGCACCTGCTAACACCGCTGCTAAAGCACAAAAGAAAGAGGCACAACCCGAAATGCCAAAAGTAGAGAAAACCACACTCGGTGACCTCGACGTATTGGCTAACCTCAAAGCCTCAATGGAAGAGAAGAAATAAGCACTCTTCTAACCAAACCAAAAGCCTGCCTGAACAATTTGTTTAGGCAGGCTTTTGGTTTGGTTAGAATTTCATCTCTATATTAGTACGAGAAGTTGGATTTACTGCTTCTCAACCATTCACCTGACGGCAGACGGATAAATGTGAGCGTAAGAACATATACACTTTCTCTATCGGGAAGCCCATAACATTGAAGTATGACCCTTGCATTGAGGTGACACCCACATATCCTATCCATTCCTGCACTCCGTAGGAACCTGCTTTGTCCAACGGGCGATACCTTTCCACATAGGTCTGAATCTCATCTTCGTCCAACTCACGGAATGTAACATCAGTCTTGTCCACTAATGTATATTCATCCCACGATTGCGATTGCCGGTTGAACCAAGTGAAGCACACACCTGTATATACTTGGTGTGTTTTGCCGCTCAGCAGACGCAACATCTGCTTGGCTTCATCTTCGCTATGCGGTTTGCCCAACATTTGAGCGTTAAGCCAAACGATGGTATCGGCTGTGATGAGCATATCGTCTTTGGTGAGTTGCGACTTATATGCTTTTGCCTTTTGCCGAGCGATATATAAAGGTATGTCACCTGCTTTGAGAGTGGCAGGAAAATGTTCGTCGGCATTAATGCTGACACACGTGAAAGGTATATCTATTCCTTTCATCAGTTCACGGCGGCGTGGACTGGCTGAACCTAAGATGATATTCATATCAGACGAGAGATGACTAATCCGTATAAGACACCTAACAACATTATGAACTTCATCAGTGTTTGTGCCGAGCCATAGTCAGACGGTATTTTAGCGGACCAGAGCAACGCCAATTCGCACAGGAACGGCACTATCAGTCCGAAGACTATATACCTGGTGCTCAAGCAATGCCAACTTCTGTCAAAGGGTAAGACCGACCACCATAGGTAAGCCATCAATGCCATTGTGGCAACGATAAGCAGAGTTACTATAATCTTTGTCCAAGTGTCGCCTATGACCACAGGCAGTGTATGACATTCCAATTCACGGTCACCTTTTTGGTCTTGCATGTCTTTTATTATTTCACGTGTGAGGGTTGTAAGGAAAGCGAAGAGAGCAAAACAGCCTAACCATATATATAAGGTGCGTGGCAACGGCAGTCGCATCACTATGTCGCCTAAGCAGTGTGTGAGCCAACTTACATTGGTCAAAGCCACCAACAACGGCACTAATCCGGCAACAAAAGCAATGATGATATTTCCTACAAGGAACATCCTTTTATACGAAGCGGAGTAGAACCATAGCAGTCCGGGGGTAAGCATAAAGATGAGCATCATGGAGGTGCTGCGACATAAATAGGAAGCTGTTAGTCCGAAAGCCAAGCCTACCAGTGTCAATACTTGGAACATCCGCATTGCTGTCAGTTTGCTGACCGCATTGGTGACAATCACTCTATCGGGGCGGTTAATACGGTCGATCTTGATGTCGAAGTAGTCGTTGATGACATATCCTCCTGCAGCGATACAAACGACACCTATTCCGACAAGGAGCAACATCCACCACGGCATGGAGACAGACATACCTTCACTTCGCATTATGGGTAATGCCACCCAATAGTGCATTACCCATAACAAGATACCCAAAAAGAGAAGGTTCTGCCACCTTATTAGTTTGAGTACGTCCTTCATTATTTTGCATTTTCTATTTTCAATATCACACCTTTCCAAGCAGGGATAGTAAGTTCGATAGGCTGATTGGCAACGAGGCTGACGTTTTTAAGGGTTTTGCCGGTAAGCAAGTCCGTCGTTTTGGTTTTGCTCCATTGCTCTTGCTTCAGGTAGTCGAAAGCGTCTTGCGGAATACGAACCTTGATATCCACCTGTTTGTCATCGAAATTAACGACCACAAGGAGCAGTTCGTTGTCATTCTTACGCAAGAAAGTGTATTGTTCGTGCTTATTAAACCCTTCGCCTTGTGCATATTCAAGGTCGTACATCTCTCCTTCGCTTATCACGGCATTGTCTCTTGCCGTAGTGAGCAGCCTTTGATAGAAAGAGCGTAACTCTTTTTGCTCTTTGGTAAGGTGTTTACCATCGAACTTTCCTTTGTTAGCCCACGCTTGAATAGACTCGATGCCCCAGTAGTCGAAGATGGAACTTCTGCCATCAATACCTGAATAGCCTTCCATATCCATTCCTTTCTCTCCCAACTCTTGTCCGGCGTATATCATCACGGGGTTTTTGCCGAGTGTAGCCGCCACTATCATTGCAGGTTCGGCACACATACCGCTGCCACAGAAGAAGCCTGAGGCTATACGCTGTTCATCGTGGTTCTCAAGGAAATATAGCATACGGTCACGTATATCATCCACGTTTTGCCATTTAGCCGTTATGCCTTCAGCCGGACATGAGCGACTGGTCACACCACGCAGATAGTCATACATTCCCACCTTGTCATACAGGTAATTAAAACCTGCTTCGAGGTAAGGGCGATAGAGCGCAGGATTATAGCACTCACCTATGAACTGCACCTTAGGATAAGAGATATGCAGTTGCGGTATAACCCACGCAAAGAACTCCTGAGGAACCATCTCCGCCATATCCACACGGAAAGCGTCCACCTTATGTTTAGCCCAGAAACGCAGGATATGCAGCATCTTTTGCCAAGTGTTGGGTATAGGGTCAAACTGCTTCTCACATCCGCCTTGATAATGAACGCCGTAGTTGAGTTTGACTGTCTCATACCAGTCGTTCTTTGTGGGATGAGCGGTGAAGCAGTCATTACCCGTTACACGCGCCGGATTCTCTTCATACCCCTCAATGGCGAACTGCGGTTGGAAAGGTTCGTTGGGGAGGTAGTAGAAGTTATTAAGCGGCGAGAAAGCCCATTCGGAGTGGTCGTCCTGACCTAAATCGCGAACCGTACGCGGTTTGCATACTGATTTATACTCACGCGATACATGGTTAGGCACAAAGTCGATTATCACTTTCAGTCCGGCTTTATGTGTGCGATTCACCAGATTATCGAACTCAGCCATACGATTCTCCACGTTGGTGGCGAGGTCGGGATCGACATCATAGTAGTCGGTGATGGCATAGGGGCTGCCGGCTTGTCCCTTGGTGATAGTGGGGTTGTTGTGTTCAGCCGTGGCATGACGAATGACACCTGTGAACCACACATGCGTCGCTCCTAATTCGCGAATAGAAGAAAGAGCCTTGTCTGTTATACCGTCAAATGTACCGCAACCGTTCTCTAAACGACTGCCATTGTGCTTCCGCGTCTCGTTGTAGTTAGTGAAAGTGCGCGGAAAGAGTTGATAAATAATTGGTTTCAAAATACGGAAATGTTAGTTAATACTTATAAGTTTTTTACAATCTGTTCTGTGTCGGAGGCAATCATCAGTTCTTCATCGGTAGGTATAACACAAACAGTCACTTTGCTATCGGGGGTGGATATTACTATTTCTTCCCCGCGACTTTTCATACTCTTCTCTTCGTCAATCTTCACACCCATATATTCGAAGCCTTTGGCTATCTGTGTTCTGATGAGTGTATCGTTCTCACCTATACCACCGGTGAAGACCAGTATATCCATACCGTTCATAGCGGCAGCGTATGCACCTATATATTTCTTCACGCGATAGATAAACATCTTTCGAGCGAGGTCAGCACGTTGGTTACCTTCGCGAATGGCAGCATCTATGTCTCTTGCATCACTGCTGACACCACTTACTCCCAACAGACCTGATTTCTTATTCACGAGGTTGGAGAACTCGGCAGTGTTCAGATGCTCTTTATCCATTATATATGTGGCGGCACCGAGGTCAAGGTCTCCTGCACGTGTACCCATCATCAGTCCTTCGATAGGTGTCAGACCCATACTGGTGTCTATCGACTTGCCGTTAAGCACAGCGGCGCAACTGCCACCATTACCTATATGTGCCGTCACTATCTTTTTCTCTTCTGCTTTAACGCCGAGGAACTCACACACGCGTGCACTGACATAACGATGGCTCGTTCCGTGGAAACCGTAACGGCGGATAGCATACTTCTCATAAAGTTCGTATGGCAGGGCATACATATATGCGTAGTCGGGCATGGTCTGATGGAAAGCGGTATCGAAGACACCCACTTGCGGTACGCCGGGCAATGTCTGCTCTATGGCTGCTATACCTTTCAGATTAGCAGGGTTATGCAATGGAGCAAGGTCAGAGCAAGCTACCACCATCTGCTTAACCTCGTCAGTGATAAGCACCGAGCGATTGAACTTCTCGCCGCCGTGCACTACACGATGACCTACGGCATCTATCTCTTTCAGACTCTTGATGCAACCTATCTTCTCGTCGGTCAGAGCATCTAAAATAAGACGAATACCCACTGTATGTTCGGGCATCTGTTTCTCTATCTTCACTTTCTCACCGTTAGGTAACTTCACCTGCAGAAAAGCATCAGGCAGACCTATTTTCTCCACTCCGCCTTGTGCCATCACGGTGCGTGACTCCATCTCGAAGAGTTTATACTTAATGCTGCTGCTTCCGCAGTTAAGAACTAAAATTTTCATAATTCTACTATTTTTAACATTAAACTTTCAACTATAAACTTTCCACCAAAGAAGTTCTCTCAACTCTCAACTAATAAACATCACTCTCCCATTGCCTGGTTGGCAGTTATAATAACCATTTGCACAATGTCTTGCACTTTGCATCCTCGGCTCAGGTCATTAACGGGTGCTGCTATACCTTGCAAGATAGGACCTACGGCATCTGCCCCGGCGAAACGCTCCACCAGTTTATACCCTATGTTACCTGCCTGAAGGTCGGGGAAGACCAGCACATTAGCCTTACCTGCCACACTGCTTCCGGGTGCTTTCGATGCTCCCACTTTCTCAATGAGTGCGGCATCGGCTTGCAGTTCGCCGTCCAACATCAGGTCGGGTTCCATCTCTTTGGCAAGACGCGTTGCTTCCGTCACTTTGTCAATCAGTTCATGCTTGGCACTACCCTTGGTAGAGAAAGAGAGCATAGCCACGCGAGGCTCTATACCTGCTATAACACGAGCCGTCTGAGCGGTGGAGATGGCTATCTGTGCCAACTCTTCGGCTGTGGGACAAGGATTGACGGCACAGTCGGCAAAGATAAGGAAACCGTCTTCACCTAACTGTTTAGCGGGGGTAAACATAAGGAACGCACCTGACACAATCTTCACTCCGGGTTTGGTTTTCAGTATCTGGAAAGCGGGACGAATAGTGTCAGCCGTCGTACCGCGTGCACCTGCCAACTCACCGTCAGCATCGCCGTTCTTAATCATAAGGCAACCTAAATATAGCGGGTCTTGCGACTTCTTACGAGCCTCTTCTATTGTCATACCCTTTGATTTGCGCAACTCAAAAAGCAGGTTGGCATACTCATCCATCTTGGGATTGGTGGTTGGGTCAAAGATAGTGGCTTCTTTAATATATTCATACCCTTTGTCACGCGCTTGCTGCTCAATAGCGTCTTTCGGACCGATAAGAATAAGTTTTGCCACCTTATCTCTGAGCAACATATTAGCGGCTTCCAATGTACGAGGTTCATCGCCTTCAGGCAACACAATGCGCTGCGGATTTTGCTTGGCGCGCTCAAGCATCTTTTGCAAAATGTCCATATAACTATAGTTTTTATTGTTTATACTAAACACTTATTGCTAATAGTAGTGCGCAAAGATATTTTCTTTTGCGCAAATATACAAATACTTTGCCAACTTTATTTTTTTTGCACTTTTTTTGTCAAAAAATTTGTCAGTATAAAAAAATGACGTACCTTTGCAGTCTGAAAAGCAACTATTACTACTCAACCCTACGCAATTTATGCACAATCACCTTCTTACAATAGTAGCAATACTGTGTTTATGTAATACATATAGCATCGCTCAGACCGTTGAAAATCAGGACGAAGCGCAGCAGGATACCGTTTTAGTGGGTATTCACCCGTGGAAAGAGGTATCGCCCATCAATCCTGAAAGAGCCTATTGGACTCTTTACCTTCATGGAGGTATCAACGTTTTTGACGGTGATTTTACGAGCGAGAAGAAGCACGGCGTTTATGCCCCGACGATAGGTCTTGGTGCGTCATATTACTTTAATAACACTTGGAGTATCGGTGTTGACTATATATGGCGTCAATATAAGGTGACCGGTTCGAACAAGTTGAACACCGCTCCTACGATGCTCAAAGGTGACGCTCACCAAATAGATGCATACATCACGTTCGATATATTCAATGCATGGCGGCCGCAAAACAAGTATAAATTGTTTGCATTGAATCTTATCCTCGGTGGAGGTGTAAGTTGGTACAAGAACAGCACTTATCTGCCAAATAAGTACCACACAGAGCCGGACGGAGTGACCATCACATTGCCACAAAGGTTTGATTATCACACCTTGCAGCAGACGAAGGAATCACACAAATACTATCACTCAAAAAGTTTGTTCCTCGGCGGTGCATCGTTTGATTTCAACATAACAAGAAGTTTGGCATTAGGTGTACGTTGTGTGTACAACTATTACACCAAAGACGATGTTGATGGTCGTGAGCGCGGTAACAACAACGATGGTGTGTTCGACTGCACAGTGATGTTGCGCTACAAGATTAACGCCACGAAGAAGTCGCACGTTTCCAACTTCCGCAGCAAAGAAGTATTGGAGAAAGCAGTGCTTGCCACCAATCCTCATTTGCGTCCGCGTCAAGTGCCTGATACAGTGGTTGTTTATCATAGCGACACCGTGGTGATGGTTCGCACAGAGGGAGCAACCAATAGCGTAGGAATGGTAAGTGCAAATGCCGTTTACGATAATTACTACTACGTTTATTTCGATCCTTCGGAGTACGTTTTGTATGACGAAGCACTGAAGACCATACAACAGGTGGCTGACAGGCTGAAAGAGGATGATAATCTCTGCATCGAAGTCATCGGCTATTGCGACAACACCGGTTCAGATGAGTTCAACAACACCTTGGGTAAGAATCGTGCGAAGAGTGTGGCAGACGAGTTTATGCAAGAGTACGGCATTAGCGGTGAACGCATATCGATAGAAGGACGTGGTATTATCCGTGGTCGCAGAAGCACAGCCGCTTATAGTCCGAACCGTAGAGCAGTTATCCACTTGATTGACCGCGATGCTTTTGAGCGCAAACACGGACAAAAGATGGAGGAGAATCAAGCAGTGCCTGAGTTTAAGAGTGTTGTGGTGGATCATAATGAGACATTAAGCAAACTGGCACGCAAGTATTACGGCAACACTAATTGTTGGATTTACATCTTCGAAGCGAATAAAGATCGCTTAGCCACTCCCAATAGCGTCAAATTTGGAATGCAGTTGGATATCCCGACGCTGACACAAAAGCAAACAGAGATATCAAAAGAGGAGGCATCCAAACGCTACGAGAAATATAAATTGCGCTGATAGGTGGATAGCGCTGACAATAAATAGCCTTAACGGCTGAAAATAAAAAGTTGGTCTCTTAGCTCAGTTGGTTAGTAGCACCTGACTCATAATCAGGGGGTCGTAGGTTCAAGCCCTACAGAGACCACTAAGGAATAGGACCTTTGCTACAAGGCAAAGGTCCTATTCTTAGAAATAAGGAGTGAGATGTGAGAGATAAGAGATAAGAGATGGGAGATGAGTTATCTTCTGCCAGATTAAGTTAAAACAGTTATATTTAAATAACTATTTCCTTTTGTTATCTATTCTATGCGTAAAGCGACCATTATCATACATATTATCAGTGCCGGTCTTTTAGTATTCAGTGCGATATACTGGATAAAGAAAGAACCTGAGCCATTGGAACCGACGGTGGTTGAAATAGACAAAGAAACTAACAACGTCCTTTACTTTGAAGACGGTTCACCATCGGCTAACACTCTGATAGTGGGCAAGTGGCAGAGTACGAGCAATCAACAATGGTACAAAGTGTATTTAGACGACTACGACGGCGATGGCTACTTCTGGGGGAAAGAATGGGACGAGCAAGAAGACGTTAAGGAAGAAGACCTTAGCTATCACGGCAACGGCTGGTTCAGATGGAAAATAGAAGATAACGAACTGATTGAACTATCGTCAATGGACAGCCGTGATGTACCCATTCCTAAACAGTACGACATTATAAAGTTGAGAGAGGACACATTGACTATAAGAGAGGTATATAGTAAAAAAAATTACAACTTTGCTAAATGGTAAGTTATGAAACAGCAGTTATCGTTGGTCATATTGATATTGTTATCAATGGTTGCATACGCTCAAAAGCCACTTTCTTTTGACGAGTACAAGAAGCAGCAAGAAGAGCAGTTCAACTCCTTCAAGAATAAGGCACAAGCCGACTACGATGCTTTCCGACAGAAAGTTAATCAGGAGTATGCCGACTTTATGCGTAAGGCTTGGAAGGAGTTTGAAGTTCAAGAGCCTCTCAAGCCCGAACCTGAACCGGTGGTTGAGCCTATCATCCGCGAAGAACCTGAACCCGAACCTAAACCTCAACCTAAGCCCGAGCCGGAACCTGAAATAGAGCCGGAGCCCGAAGATGAACCGCAGCCACAGGAAGAGCCTGAACCTCAGCCTCAACCTGAGCCTGAACCCGAACCTGAGCCTGAACCTATACCTGTTCAGCCTACCGTTATCATAGTGCCCGAACCCGAACCGGCACCCGAACCTATAGCACCTGTACAACCGCAAAAAGTGCCATATAAGACTGTCTCACTGTCTTACTTCGGCACCTTAGTCTCAGTCGCCTTCCCTGAAAACGATGGTTTTCATATCAACGGACTGACGGAGAATGACCTTGCCGACGCATGGCAACAACTATCTCAGAGCAAGTACGATGTGACAACCAAGTCCGCATTGGCGGCACGCGACAACCTATGCTTATGCGATTGGGCATATATGAAACTGCTGCAAGAAGTGACGGAAAAGCAATATAAGAAGTCAAACGAGGCTATCCTTATGCAAGCCTTCCTGCTTGTGCAATCAGGCTATCGCATTCGCTTTGGCGTATTCAACAATCGCTTGGAACTGTTGGTGGCAAGCGACTATGAGATTTACGACTACTCTTACTACAAGTTAGACAACACCAATTTCTATGTTGTCAGCGGCGATAAGTGCGGCAGGATGCGTATATGCGAATCTAAGTACGGCAAAGAGCGTGCACTCTCTATGCAGATTGCACAACTGCCTAACTTAGAGGAAGAACAGACACCCAAACGCACACTCTCCTCTAAAAAAGGTGTTACTTCGTCGGTAAGCGTCAATAAGAATCTTCTCGACTTTTTCAACACCTACCCTTCCTCTGCTATCGATGGCAATTTCACCACTCGCTGGGCAGCCTACGCCAACACACCTTTAGAGCAGTCAATCAAAGATATGCTGTATCCGCCTTTGAAAAGGACTATCAGTCAGATGAACCAATACCAAGCCGTCAATATCCTGCTTAACTGGGTTCAGACCTCATTCGTCTATGAATATGACGACAAGGTATGGGGTGGCGACCGTGCTTTCTTTGCCCAAGAGACACTCTTCTATCCGTATTGCGACTGCGAAGACCGCTCCATCCTCTTCTCCCGCCTTGTGCGCGATTTGACAGGATTGGAGGTAGTACTTCTCTACTACCCGGGACACCTTGCTACAGCCGTCGCCTTCACCGAAGATGTAAAAGGCGACTACCTCATATACAACAAAAAGAAATACATCGTTTGTGACCCTACCTATATCAACTCCAACGTGGGAGAGACGATGCCCAGTATGAAACAATATCAAGCACAAGTAATAGTGTTATAATTAACCATATTTAACCTTTAAGCCTATGTATCTCAAATCTTTACTTCGCTACATCTTTGTAGGTTTGTCGGCATTGCTATGCATCCACATAGAGGCACAAAACAGTGCCGTTATGAGTCGCTTGAGAAGCAAATACCCGATGGTTCAGTATCACTCTGAAGGTGGTGGTTGGTACTTTGTTCGCTACCAAAGCGGCAATGACACCTATTATGGCTTTGTGGACAAAGAGGGTAATTTAGTGGCAGACAATGCTACTGAATATAAGCAGTTTAAGGGTTATATCAAGCTTTATCAACTTGACCCTCAGAAGAAGGCTCGTCATGATGAATGGAAGCGTAAGATGGAACAGTATAACCGCGACAAGGCTAAATATGATGCAGAGTATGCCAAGTATCAAGCGGAAAAGGATGCATACGATGCCAGGGTGGAAAATGCCAGGCGTGTGGCAGAACAGATATGGCAACAACGTCGGCAGGAAGCCTATAATAATGCGGTGGCAGCCGAGAAACAGCGTCAGGCATATCAGCAAGCCAACCAACAGCAAGCCTCAGGTTGGGCAGGCATAGTAAGCGGCGTTCTGACAGGTATTTCCAATGGTGTCAGTTTAGCCACCGTGGGCAATAATGCTGCTAATGCCGTTCAGTTCGAACCTATCTTCAACCGCGTAAAAGCAGAACAAGGACTGTCAAACGAACCGAATAAACCGTCCATTCTATACGGTTCGGCTCCGTCCAAACCCGTCGAACCGTCAGAAGGATTCGAATGGAAGACATACACTTATATCCAACCCAATCCGTATAGTTATATCGACTACGATGCCATACAAGAAGTCGGCACTTTTGCGGACGTAATGAAAGACGGCAGATATGGTTTGGTGGATGCTTCTCTCAACGTGATCTACCCTTGCAACAGTTCCACCAAGATCAAAGACGGCACCTATATGGGTCTGACACGCGTGAAAGTGAATGGAATGACAGGTTTGCTCAATTCGTATGGAAACGAGGTGTTTAAGCCCATTTACAGTCAGATTCAGCCATTAGGCAACAACGTGATGGCACAATACAACTATATGTGGGGACTATACACCAAACAAGGTGCACCTCTGACCCAACATATATATTCTGATTATCAGGTTATTGACAACAATTGTTTCATTGGCAAAGTGGAGAGTCATTGGGGTTTATATGCTTCTTCTGGTTCACAGATATTGCCACCTAAGTTCGACAAGATAGATGTCAAGACCAATTATCTTTACTGCACTGCCAACGGCAAATACGGTTTATACACTAAGAAAGGTCGCGTCATTCTGCCGCCGCAGTTCGACAACATAAAAGAAGATAAAGGTTATATCTTATGCGAGAACAAAAGCAAGTGGGGCGTATATAGTGCCAATGCCAAAGAAATCTATCCATGTCAGTTCGACAACATCAAACTCGAGACGGTGAACGGCAAGATGATGCTCTATATCCAACAAAAAGGTATGTGGGGACTGCTTGACTTTGAAAGCGGCAACGAGGTACTGCCAACCGACTACACACATATATCGGTTATCAAGATGAGCGGCACCGACTTCTATAAGGTGCAGAAAAACAGCAAGACAGGTCTGTATGATATGAAAGGCTTGCTGCTTATACCTTGCCACTACGACAATATATCCACCAACGCTATGGGTGAGAACTATGTCTTTGAAGCCAAGACAGGCGAGAAGTTGTCGGTCTTCACCAATCGCGGACTGCCTATTCTGCCTTTGAATAAATATACCAAATACTCCTATTCCAAACCCTTCTTCTATGTGTGGGATGGTTTGAAAGAGGGTGTGGTAACAGAGTTTGGAACTGAACTCATCGCTTGCGAATATGATGAGATCCTTTATGACGGGAATATGCACTGTTTCACCGGCAGAAACGGCAATATGTATCAAATTATTGACGCACAAGGACAAAAAGTGGGTGACGCTTTTGCGGCACGACCCGTCCGTTTCCACAAAGATTTTATCCTTGCCTCCGACGCTTCACGTAAATATATGGCATTCGACTATCAGGGACATCCTGTCACCAAACGTTCTATCAAAGAGTCAGGTAAGGTGAGTGATATCATTGGTCGCTACCAAAAGAAACATCCGTTGTTCGACCAAAACAAAGCCTCACTTGATCAGATGCAGACGGCGTGGAACACGTTAGAGCAACAAGTGGCACAAGGTAAACAGCAACGCCATTCGTTCAGTTACTACGCTAAGATATATGTGGAGCGTATCATCAACGATTGGCAAGTGAAAGGAGAGTTTGAAGACACGAAAGAATACACCAAACGTGTTAATAATGAGACGCGTGCGCAAAAGATATACGAACTGACCAAAGCCGCGCAAGACGAATACATTCAGCAGGAGACGGCTCTCTTGCCCGAAGACCAACTCTCTATTTCCGGTCCGTATGACGCTGATAATCAAGTATTCAAAGTGAAGAGTCAGTATGCCGGCAAAGATATGTTAGTGCCTGTTCCTCGTCGCGATGCAGAAGAGTTCCGCAACTCATTCAACCTGTTGAAGAAAAAAGCACGCTTCTTTGTTGAGAACGACCATTTAGGTGTATCGGAATATGCTTTCCAGATACCCTCGTCGAAACAGATATGCGTATATAGCAACAAAGAGTCGCATACTTATGATGTGGCAAAAGTCAATTATGAGTTTGCCGATGTCACCATTTCAACCGACAACCTCAATATAGGCACCTCAGATGTGGATGTGCAGATACCTGAAACAGGTGTGCAAAATCCCAATCTGTATGTCTTCATCTTCGCCAATGAGAGTTATCAGGATGCACCTCGCGTCGAGTATGCCTACAACGACGGTCTGACAATGAAGAACTACTGTCTGAAGACCTTAGGCGTACCCGCTGAGAACATCCATTTCCGTCCTAATGCCACTCTGACACAGATGCGTTTTGAGGTGAATAAGATTCGCGAGATAGCCACCAATGAGGTGTTGGGAAAGGATGCACGTATCTTCGTCTATTATTCCGGTCACGGAGTACCTGACGAGAAAGGTAAGTCGAGTTATCTGTTGCCAGTGGACGGTATGACCTACGATTTGGAGAACACGGCTTATAAGGTGTCCGACCTCTATGCTATGCTGGGTGAGTTGGCTTGCGAGAACACCGTCATCTTAGATGCATGCTTCTCCGGCATCACACGCGCAGGCGGTTCACTGACCAATACCAAGGCAGTGGTGATAGCCAATAAAGGTACGCCTTCAGGCAGAACAGTGGTACTCAGCGCAACAGATAATAACGAGGTGGCACACCTCTATGAAGAAAAGGCACACAGTTTGTTCACTTATCATTTGTTGAAGAAAATGCAGGAGTCGAAAGGCAATATCAACTTAGGTGACCTGTTCAAATACGCACAGAAAGAGACTATTCGCAGTTCGGTGCTTATGAAGAAAAAACAAACACCCACCTCTGCCGTCGGACGCTCCGCAACAAACTGGAACATACGAAAATTATAGGGATAATTATAGAAACCCTTAAAAAATGGCACATTGCTAAAAAGAAAATCAAACTATTAACCAATTAAATTCTATTTACTATGAAAAAACTATTTATGCTGGCTTTGAGCCTTATTATGGTTGCAAGTCTATCAGTTGCTTACGCAGGTAACAATCAAAAAGAAGCCAAAAAATTAGCGAAGAAAGAAGCCAAAAAACTCATTAAACAAGGCTGGCAAGTAAGTCCGGGTGCCCTTCCTTTGGACAAGCAGTTGGAAGAAGCCTATATGAAACAATTTGAAAAGGATGACACCGGTTATGCCAAATACTATATAGCCGAGGCACAATCCATAGGTGAGAACTACGATGCTGCCAAATATCAGGGTATCCGTTTGGCAACTGAGAACTTAGCAGCACAGATTCAGACAGAGGTGACCTCACTTGTTGAGAACAACATCGCCAATGCTCAATTAGGAGCCAACGATGCTGCTTCTATCACCAAGACCGTCGGCACCAGTAAGAACCTCATAGCTCAAAGCATAGGTCGCACCTTGGTTATCACCGAATGTTATCGCGTCCTGCCCAACAAAAACCGCGAGGTACTGGTTCGTATCGCCTATAGCCAAGATATGGCAAGAGAGGCTGCTAAGAAAGCCATCCGCAAAGAGTTGGAGAAACAGAATAGCAAACTGCAAGGTCAGTTAGACGAAGTACTCGGCTTCTAATGAAACAGCACCGCCTATTAGTGGTAATAGCATTGATACTCACTTTCTCTTTGTCGTACGCAAACGAGATAGAGAAGGTGAGTATCACCTTTGAATACCACTCCGATAATCCCAACGAGACATCCGAACAAGCAGTTATCAAAGCCATACAACGAGCCAAAGAAAAACTGCTCAAAGATAAGTACGGCGAGGATATCAACACCATCAACACTATCTATAAGTCAAACGAGAGTAGTGGCGAAGAGGCTAAATCCAGCACCAAACTGTTTGCATTGAGCGAAACGGCTCTGCGTGGCGAGTGGATAGAAACAACAAAAGAAAAGGTGGTGGAAGGACCTACTTTCACCAACGGCTTTTGGTACGTCAAAGTGCATTTGGAAGGCAAGACACGCTCTAAATCAGGCACTCCAATAGAGATAAAATCCGCCTTCGTGAACAACGAACACGATAGAGACCAACGAGATATATTCTACGACACCGACTATATCTACCTACGTTTCTCATCGCCTGTTGACGGATTCCTGTGTGTATATTTAGTTGACGAACAACAAAACGCCTTCTGTATGTTGCCCTACGAGAATAATACAGTGGGCTATCAAACCATCCAAGCCAATAAGAAGTACCTCTTCTTCTCTCAAACGGAAGACACGGATGCCACCGAATATATGATGCGTACCGACCGTTCGCAAGAGACTAACGTCCTCTACACCGTCTTCTCACCCAACAAGTTCGTTAAAGCCGTGGATGACCAAGGCGGCTTGTATAACGACCACGAGTCATTGCCACGAATGCTACCCTATTCGGACCTGCTCAAATGGTTGGCTCGACTCCAAACAAAAGATGAACAGATGGTGGTCAAAACGGATATGATCATCATCAAACCCTAATCCGTCTGTATATGGAAAATCCATTTATACATACTGATGCCCGGAAGACAGAAATATAACATAGTCGGCACAAAGGTAGAGTAAGTTTGAGTCTCTGACATTGCTCATATAACATCAAACAAGCACAACACTATAAACGGTATTGTGCTTGTTTGATGTTGAAACTTTATGTCGGCAATCGGGGGATTAGTCGGTTGCTAACCTTTTGCTGCGGCGGTGGAGGAAACGCTTAATCGTGTGGGAAGACCGGCGGTTTTGGTATTTATCGGGCAAGTCGATAATCTCTTTTGGCAAAGAGTCGCTTCCGAAAACATACTCATGTTTGCCGTCGTGCGCACACATAACCCCAAAACGGTCGTACAACGTTCCGTCGGTAAGGTAAGTACTGACTTGCAGGGTGTCAGACCACAGGTCGCACACCAGATATAACTGTCTGCCTGAGCATATACGGGCATCTCTACCACTCACCTTACTCAAGTAAAACTTCTTTGCACTATTGACCCCAACGAACGGCAATCGTCGGTTGTAGTTATGGTCGTGCCCGGAGAAGACCAGGTCGGCTTTTTTGAGTGCGTGTTGAAAAGTAAGATAAATAGGCACGTTCTGTCTGCCCACGGCACTTGAATGTACGGGGTGGTGCATCATGACAACGGTAAACCTGTCACCTGCCTCTTTTATCGTTTTATTAAGCCACGTCAAGACGGCGGTATAATCAGATAGTCGTTGCAGACCGTTGGTGTCAATAACGATGAAGCGCAACGACGCGAAATCGACATAATAGGTAGTACCCAAGAATCGATGTGGACCGTTTTGTGGATTACTGAACCACCGGTGCCATTCCGGTGGCAAACGTCTGACGAGACCTTTGCGATATTCGTGGTTACCGGGTGTGGCGATGATAGGCAGTTGTGCAAAGGGTGTACCTTGCAACTCGTGCGCCATCTGCTGGTAATAGTAGAAATAGCCTCGTTCGAGGAAGTCGCCTAACTGTGCATAGAAATCGATGTTCGGATGTCGGTCATAGATAGTGTGCCATAGTGTGCTATCTACGCCGTTATGCACATCTCCGAGCAGGATAAAGCGCAGAGTATCGGCTGAGAGTGTGTCGTACCAACACCTGTCGTAACAGACAAAGCCTTCAAGGCTATCATTGGCGAAGGTATTGAAGCGGAAGTCAATGGTGTCTTGTGTCCACTCTTTTTCGGGTGGGTTACCAAACCAAGCGTTCCAACGGATGTAACAGAGAAGTGTTACACCCGTTAGAACGATGATTAGTGTTGTGTATCTTACCCAACGTCTCATTTAGAAGGGCAGGTCGGTATTATCGTCTTCCGCCATTGTGTCGAAGGCAGCGGTGTTACCACCCATAGCGTTGTTGGCAGGTTGCGCAACCGTCGGAGCGTTATTAGCATCGTTAGCGGTGGTGGTATTAGCCGGAGCGGCATTGTTATCCACTACACCTTGTTGCACACGCCAAGCGCGAACGCTGGTGTACCAACGACCATTGAACTCGCGGCTCTCCAAATCGAAAGAGACGGTAACAATATCGTCAATCTGACATTGGTTATTGCGAATACGGTCTTCACCAAAAATCTCGAAGCACACCTTACGAGGATATTGCTCTTGTGTCTCCAACACATACGACTGTACTTTCCAAGGGTTGCCTGAGGCTTTACCTATACCTTCTTGCAGAGGCAATACCTGAATGATTTTACCTACTATTTCCATAGTTATAAAGTTTACTGTTTGACTCTTTATTCGCCTTTGATAGCGGCTATACCCGGCAGTATTTTACCTTCTATGGCTTCGAGCAGTGCTCCGCCGCCTGTAGAGATATAACTTACTTGGTTGCCGAGGTTCAGTTTATTGATGCACGCCACGCTGTCGCCACCTCCGATGAGGCTGTATGCGCCGTTTTGTGTTGCGCGTGCTATGGCGTGTGCTATAGCCTCTGAACCGTGAGCGAAGTTGTCGAACTCAAAGACGCCTGCAGGACCGTTCCAAAGGATGGTCTTAGCCTCTTCGATGGTTTTGGCGAAGGCTTGACGGCTATCAGGACCTATGTCCATACCCATACGGTCGTCTGGTATATTATTAGACGGGCAAACGATAGCGTCGGCATCGTTGGCAAAACGGTCGGCCACCACAGAATCGGTGCAGAGCATCAGATTAACACCTTTCTCTTTGGCGTTCTTGAGGATATCCAAAGCCAATGACAGGTACTCATCTTCGCAAAGCGACTGACCAATCTTTCCGCCTAAGGCTTTCATAAAGGTATAGGTCATACCGCCGCAGATGATGAGGTTATCCACCTTGTCCATAAGGTTATTGATGATACCTATCTTCGTGCTCACTTTGGAGCCGCCCATGATAGCGGTGAAGGGGCGACGTATGTTGTTAAGCACATTATTGACAGCCTCCACTTCTTTTTCCATAAGGTAGCCGAGCATCTTATGTTCAGCGTCGAAATAGTCAGCCACCACAGCAGTAGAAGCGTGTTTGCGGTGTGCAGTACCGAAAGCGTCGTTCACATAGCAGTCAGCATAGGAAGCGAGAGTCTTGGCAAACTCTTTTTGAGCCTGTTTCATCTCTTTCTTTGCCTGCTCATATTCAGGTGCGTCTTTCTCTATTCCAACCGGTTTGCCTTCTTCTTGTGGATAGAAGCGCAGGTTTTCGAGCATAAGCACTTCACCCTCTTTAAGGTTGGCGGCAGCCTCTTGTGCTTTAGCGCAGTCAGGTGCAAAAGCTACGTCAACGCCTAAGGCACAGCTGACATCGCCTACTATCTGTTTGAGACTGAACTTAGGATTCACTTTGCCTTTGGGTTTACCCATGTGGCTCATAAGGATGAGTGAGCCGCCGTCGGCAAGGATTTTTTTCAGTGTGGGCAATGCACCACGGATACGAGTATCGTCAGTGATATGACCATTCTCATCTAACGGAGTGTTGAAATCAACGCGTACAAGAGCTTTCTGACCCTTAAAATTATACTTGTCAATCGTCATCATAATGAAAAAATTATTTAAGTTAATATTGTGATCTATTGTTTCTTTATGTTCTTTTTCTGCACATAAATCGCGACAAAAGTACGTATTTTTCCCGATTGCGCAAAATTATGCTCAATTTAGCCATAATTTTATCTATTCAGAGCGTGCATCATACTCTCTCTCACATTAGGGTTTAACTTTTGCAATTGTTCGATTAGATGTTCCATTTGTGTTCTTTGTGAGTGCTTTTCAAAAGGGCAGAGAGCCTGCTGTTTGACATATCCGCGCAGGGAAGCGTATTGCAGGATGTCTTTTTCGTCAATATCGTATAGTGGTCGAATGAGCGTGAGCGGCATTTTGTCTAAAGCCAAAGCCGGTTCGATACTGCTATACCTGCCTACGTAGATAAGGTTGAGCAGCGCGGTGTGCAGCACATCGTCCTTATGATGCCCGAAAGCCAACTTATTGCATTGCTCTTCTCTTGCCACTTCAAACAAGGCTTTTCTTCTATACCATGAGCAGAGGAAACAGGGGTCTTTCTTTTCCTCACCGGCAATGGCTGTATCTCTTACGATAAACCTTACGCCTGCTTCTTTGCAAAAGGATGCCAAATAGGTCAGGTCGGACATATATTTTCTTTCCTTCACTCTCACGTGTACTGCCACAACCTCTATTCGCGGCTTGAATATTTGGGCTTGTCTGCCTAACAATTCCACCAAAGCCAAACTATCTTTCCCTCCGCTCAAACCCACCAAGACGCGGTCGCCGTCCTCGAGCAGAGAATATGTTTTGCAGGTATGGTGAAAAGTACGCCATAGTTTGTTTTGCAATTGGGATAGTGCCGGGTCAATAGCAGGTTGTATCATTGGGATAGAAAAGTATAATAAGTGTTCATTATCAATGCTGCAAAGGTAAGTCATTGCTTAAGATTATGCAAAAAATTGTGCATATATTTGCGCAATCGGAAAAAAGGCAGTACCTTTGCGCCGCTTTTCGCGCAGACACACGATGTTACAGCCACAGGAACATATCATCAACCTTCGCAAGGAGTCGCTTTGCGAGCATCAGTTCGCTTTTCGGTTGGATGATGCATATTTTGCAGCCCAAGAGAAGTCGGAGGTATTAGGTGGCGATGTGCAAGTGGCAGGTACTCTGCATTTAAGAGAGAGCAGTTTCTCTATTGATATGCAGGTAAGCGGTATGGTCAGATTGGTATGTGACCGTTGTTTGGACTCGATGGATTATGAGTTGCAGTCAGCCTCTAACCATTTGGAATCGACAGAGTTAGATGACGAAGCCAGTGGTAAGCCAACAGAGACACTTGATGTGGCGTGGTTAGCATACGAATGGATAATAGTTAATCTTCCCGTTGTGCATTGTCACCCGGAGGGTGGTTGCAATCCGCAGATGGATGCACTTCTCCAACACCACCTTTGCAGCATAGCGGAAGAGCCCGAAGATAAAAATAGTTTATAACGTTGTAATTCAGAAAAAAGTAAATAATTATGGCACATCCTAAACGAAGACAATCGCACACTCGTCAAGCGAAACGTCGTACTCATGACGTGGCAAAGATGCCTGCATTGGCTATTTGCCCCAACTGCGGTGCTCATCATCTGTATCACACCGTATGCCCTGAATGTGGCTACTATCGTGGCAAACTGGCTATCGAAAAAGCAGCAGAGGCATAAAACAACACTTTCAACTTCGACAAAAGGCTCTTGGCTTAGCCGCAAGAGCCTTTTGTGTAATAGTCAGTAGCGTATGGCAACATATACAAGAAACGGACAAACGACCAACACCGGTGACACACAGCGCCCTCGTTTTGAGCGCGGCACCACAACACATCGACGCCAACGAATAGGCGAAAGTCAAAGAGAGAACCCTGTGGTATCATATAAGCATAGCAAAGCAAGTCAGAACGGCAAAGAGCAACAAAACGAACGCCAACAGACAAGCAGAAACGGCAGGTTGGGTTCACAACGACAGCGGATGACATACAACGACAGTGTCTATAGTGAGCGCAAACGTTTGCAATACAGGCAGAAACATGAGGATCCGACCAAACCGATACGCCTTAATAAGTTCATAGCCAATGCCGGTATATGTTCACGGCGTGAGGCTGACGACTTTATACAAGCAGGCGTTATCACGGTAAACGGTGCAGTGGTCAGCGATCTTGGCACCAAGGTGTTGCCAACTGACAAGGTGATGTTTCACGACCAGCCCGTACGCCGCGAACAGAAAGTGTATATCCTTCTGAACAAGCCCAAGAACACTGTCACCACCACCGATGATCCGGAAGAGCGTCGCACCGTGATGGATCTGGTGCGTGATGCTTGTTCGGAACGTATCTATCCCGTTGGCAGGCTTGACCGCAATACGACAGGTGTACTGCTGCTCACCAACGATGGTGACTTAGCATCCAAACTAACACATCCTAAGTTCGAGAAGAAGAAAGTGTATGCCGCCACGCTGGACCGTGAGTTAAGCGAAGAAGATGAGGCGACCCTTCGTCAAGGTATCCGTTTGGACGATGAGAAAGTGGTGCCTGACGCTTTGGAGTTCCCGCAGGGCGACCGCCTGCATATAGGGCTGGAGATACACTCCGGTCAGAACCGTGTGGTACGCCGTATGTTTGAGAAAGTGGGGTATAAAGTGATGCAACTCGACAGAGTCAGTTTCGCCGGACTGACAAAAAAGAATGTTCCTCGCGGCAAATGGCGTTTCCTCTCACCTAAAGAGGTTAATATGCTGCAAATGGGAGCGTTTGAGTAATTAACCGTTTTTCTTTCAACTCACTATGTGTGGTATCGTAGGTTACATAGGTAAGGCACAAGCCTTTCCCGTCCTAATCAAAGGTTTACACCGTTTAGAATATCGCGGTTATGACAGTGCCGGTGTGGCACTTATCAATGACCGCGGTTCACTCAATATCTATAAGGCAAAGGGTAAGGTAGAGGAGTTGGAATTAGCCGTTGAAGAACAAGACATAACAGGTAGCGTAGGTATCGCTCACACCCGTTGGGCTACTCACGGCGAGCCTTCCACCAGAAACGCTCACCCACACTGCTCGCGTTCAGAGAGACTGGCATTAGTGCATAACGGCATAATAGAGAACTATGAGAGTCTGCGCAAAGAACTGATACTGAAAGGTTATGGTTTTCGTTCAGACACCGACACAGAGGTGTTGGTGCAACTCATTGATGATGTACTCACTTCCACCGGCACCGACCTCTTTGCTGCCGTCCGTACGGCTCTGCAACGAGTGACGGGTGCGTATGCCATCGCCGTCATCGACAAGCAGAACCCCAAACAGATAGTGGCAGCACGCAAAGGCAGTCCATTAGTGGTGGGCATAAGCAACGACGCTCTCTATCTCGCCTCTGATGCCACTCCTATCGCCGAATATACTTCGGACATCATCTATTTGGACAACGAGCAGGTGGCTCTGCTCGAAGAAGGACAGCAGCCGATAGTCTCCACTCTGAAAGGTGAACAGGTGACCTACACCATACGTCATACCGACATAGCAGTGGGACAATTAGAGAAGAACGGCTTTGAACACTATATGCTCAAAGAGATCTTCGAGCAACCTGACACCCTTCAACAAGCTATGCAAGGTTGTATGTCTGCCGCAGGCGACATACAGATGCCCGATTGGGACAGGTGCAAACAGCGTTTTCTCAATGCCGACCGTATCTTACTCACCGCTTGCGGCACCTCGTGGCACGCCGCTCTTATAGCCAAATATGCCATCGAACAGTTCGCACATATACCCTGCGAAGTGGAATATGCGTCAGAGTTCAGATACCGCCAACCTGTCATCAAAGACAGAGATGTGATGATAGCCATCTCACAGTCAGGTGAGACAGCCGACACCTTGGCAGCCATCGAGTTAGCCAAACAAAACGGCGCATTCATCTACTCTATATGCAATGTGCAAGGCTCATCCATCCCACGCTTATCCGACGCTTGCTGCTATACACATATAGGTCCGGAAATAGGCGTGGCTTCCACTAAAGCCTTTACGGCACAAGTATTAGTACTCAATATGTTAGCTCTCGCTATCGGTAAAGAGAACGGACATCTGTCACTTAAACAATACACCTCTCTCACCAACGAGATGCGACGTTTGCCACAATATATCACCACTATCCTTCTGCAAAACGAGCGCATAGCCAAAGCTGCACGTACACTGACTTTTGCAGCCGATGCTCTCTATTTAGGGCGCGGCTTCCTCTACCCTATCGCCTTGGAAGGTGCACTGAAACTCAAAGAGATAAGTTATATCCACGCCGAAGGCTACCCCGCTGCGGAGATGAAACACGGACCGATAGCCTTAGTCAGTCACGACCTACCGGTGGTAGTGGTGGCTCCCAAAGATAGTCTGTACGACAAGATGGTGAGCAACATACGTGAGATAACTGCCCGACACGGACGAGTGATAGCAGTGGTGACAGAAGGCGATACACAAGTGAGAGATATCAGCGAATTAACAATGACCGTACCTCCCACAGCCGACTGCTGGTATCCGATACTCACTATCATACCGCTGCAACTATTAGCCTACCACGTGGCAGTGGCTAAAGACTGCAATGTGGACCAACCACGCAACCTCGCTAAATCAGTGACAGTAGAGTAAAAGAGTTAGAGAATCATAGAGACCTGCCGTCTTATATAACTCACTAACAATAACAGCATTAAACGACTAATATGCTTGGTCGTTATTGATACCTAAAAGCAACCTCGAAGAAAAGTGTCATTTTTCTTCGGGGTTTTAATATGTCCACTACCCTTGGGTACGCAGGTGTGTCACCTGCGTACCCACCGAGCATCTCCACTCTCAACTATAAAACTCTCCACTCATTACTAACAACTTACAACGACTTGTCCCAACAAAACCGTTCGGTTTTGTTGGGACAAGTCGTTTTGTTCTCTAACAGCGGCAAAGGTAAAACAAAGAAAGCAAGTGTGCAAATATCTGCGCACTTTTTTGTTATATTTTTGCCACTAATAGTTAAATTCTGATAGAAAAACCATACCTACGGATTCAAAATTGATATTTTAT
>JAFSTB010000004.1 GCA_017450685.1 Paludibacteraceae bacterium | reverse complement strand
TTTGATTTGATTCATAAGTAGATATGTTTTTATCCACAAAGTTATCAATTCAAATCCGTTCGCACAAATGATCCGTATAACGAACTAATTTTCAATAAGTCAAAGAACTCTATCTTAATTTTTAGTGGACACTAATGATTTAATATATCTTAAAAAGGGTGGGGTATTACATGTTCCAGTATATGTATTGCAGGAAACAAAAGAACCATGTGGCTTTACGTGCGTCGTTACAGGTGGTGCCCGCGGATTAGGAGAGTGCATTACAAGACGCTTATTATCTGCCGGTGCTGAAGTGATTGTAGTAGGCAGAAACATAGACAAATTAGAAATGTTGCAAAATTCTATTAAAAACGAATTGTTACATACTTATCAATGGGATTTAACAGATTTGACGAATATAGAGCAGCAACTTGCACGCATAGCAGATTTGTCAAAAAGCAAAATCTTCCAAATTTGGATTAACAACGCAGCTTATGTTACCGGCAATGGAGAAATGAATGCAAATCCAATGAGCACTTATTATAAGACTTTTGATCTTAATATTAAGTCATTGTTGTTTGTTGGTGAAGCAGTGTGCAAGTATTTTAAAGATAATCGGATAAATGGTAAAATGATAAATATATCATCACTTAGTTCCATACAAGCTGATACACACCCTTATTTTATTTCAAAACGTGCAGTTAATGCCATAACTGAAGGTTTGGCAAAAAAAATATATACCTTACGCTATAAATGTGAATGGAATAGCACCGGGGTATTTGCCGAGCGGAATAAATTTCACTAATGTAGAAAAAAATAGCTTTCGTGAAGATTCTTTGGCTAAAAAATATGTAAGGCTTGAAGAAATTGCAGAATTGGTGTTATTCATGGTTTAAGGTAGAGGTAATTCTATTGTTGGACAGACCATATTTTGTGATGGTGGTGATACCTTAAGATAAATTGTTGTTAATCATATTTTAATTAATTTTCAAATGAATACTATTGGTTTTCCTATTTCTCACAAAGAAAACGAACGCAGGCGTGCAATCGTTCCTGCGCATCTTTCTTCCATCCGGCATCCGGAATATCTATATATAGAAAAAGGCTATGGAGACGTTCTCGGTTTTGCCGACGAAGAATATAGCAGATTCGGCGTGAATGTAGTATCACGTGCTGACGCTCTCTCAAAAGATGTGGTTTGCGACCCTAAAATCGGTGATGCCGATTATCTTAAGGATTTGCATAACCAAATCGTTTTCGGCTGGATTCACGCTGTACAAAATCGTGATATTACTGACACTCTTGTTAATAACCATCTTACAGGTATAGCGTGGGAAGATATGTATGAAATGGGCAGACATACATTGTGGAAGAATAATGAGATAGCAGGTGAGGCTGCACTATGCCATGCATATCTTCTTCATGGTGTGTTCCCTAATCAAACTAAAGTGGCAGTACTTGGACGTGGAAACACGGCTCGAGGTGCCATTCGTACACTTAATTATATGGGGGCAGAAGTGATAGTTTACGACCGCAAAATGGAAAAGCTTTTTCAACAAGAAATAGGCAACTATGATGTTGTTATTAACGCAATTCTTTGGGATACATCTCGTAAAGACCATATTATTTACAAGAATGATCTGAAGCGGATGAAAAAAGGGGCTCTTATTATAGATTTAAGTTGTGATAGAAACGGTGGTGTGGAAACAAGTATCCCGACGAGTATAGAAAATCCCATATATCAAGTGGATGGGATAACTCATTATGTGGTTGACCATACCCCCTCATTGTTTTATAAATCCACCTCTAACGCTATCAGTGTGGAGATAGTTCGCTTTTTAGATGAGATAGTAGAGTGGAATTTAGGAAAGACTTTGCTTGATGCCGTAAATATCAGAAATGGCGAAATCATTGACGAGCGAATAAGACAATTTCAAAATAGATGATGTCTATCTGTTAAAAAACTCCCACCTTGCAGTTGAAATCTCACTTATTTCAACTGCAAAGCGGGAAAAATGTATGCGTATGGGTCAAGATGAGTTTACTTCTCCATCTCGCGGCGGATACGCTCGGTGAGCATAGGAACTATCTTATGCAGGTCGCCCACTATACCGAGGTCAGCCACAGAGAAGATAGGTGCATACTTATCTTTATTGATAGCCACTATATAATGACTTTCTTCCATACCGGCGAGGTGTTGTATTGCGCCTGATATACCGCAAGCCATATAGAGGTTAGGACGCACTGTTTTACCTGTTTGTCCCACTTGGTAAGCGTGGTCCATCACTCCTGCATCCACCATAGCGCGGGAGGAAGAGACCATACCGCCCATCACGTCTGCGAGGGCTTGCAGTTTTTGGAAGCCTTCTTTATCGTGTACACCTCGACCGCCTGAGATGAGGATTTTGGCATTGGATATGTCTGCCACTTTTTGGTCGTTCATCTTCGTCTCGATGAGGCGCACTTTGAATTTAGACGGGTCAAACGTAGGTTCAAAACGTTGTATTGATCCTTGTCGTGAAGTGTCGCGTGTCAGTTTCTGCATCACTCCGGGTCTTACTGTTGACATCTGTGGGCGCGAGGTGGGGCAGACGATGGTAGCCATAAGGTTACCGCCGAAAGCAGGTCGTGTGGAGAAGAAGTCAAGGTTACCGTCTTTGTCCGGTTCGATGGTCAGTTTGGTACAGTCAGCCACCAATCCGCTTTTAACACGGCATGCGAGGCGCGGTGCGAGGTCGCGACCTATAGTGGTAGCGCCAAAGAGGACGATACGAGGGTGACAATGGTCGATGAGTTGGCTCATTGCCTGTGTATATTGTTCTGTGAGATAGTCTTTCAGATAGGAGCTATCCACCACCACTACGTCGTCGGCACCCATCTGGATAAGGTCTTGAGCCTTATCGGCTATACCATCACCAAGAAGGAGTGCCACCACTTTTTGTCCTAACTCTTTTGCCAGGTCATTGGCTTTGCCCAGCAGTTCGTATGCCACATTTTGGATAATGCCATTGCGCTGTTCGGCAAAGACATAAACATTCTTATATTCCATAATAGTTTAGAGTTTAGAGTTGAAAGTTTAGTGAAGTTGTATAGTAGAGAGTTTTTAAGTCACAACTTCCACTAAATGATATGTTTTTCTTTTAGGCGGCTTACGATGAGTTCCACAGCCTCTTCTTCGCTCAGTTCGAACACTTCACCGGGTTCTTTGAGCGATTTGGGAAAGGACTTATGTACTTTAGTGGGTGAACCTTTCAAACCCAGTTTACCTTCTTCCACATCTATTTGGTCGGCCGACCACACTTCTACTTCACGATTATAGGCATCTATTATTCCTTCTACGGTCATATATCTGGCTTTGAAGGCAGAAGCGAGAACGGTGAGTACACACTTGCCTTCCACTTCAAGAGTCTGAACGCTATCTTCATTCTCTTTTTTAACGATAAAGCCCGTATCTGTCTTTTGAGCGTCGATGACATAACTTACTTGTGGGAGGTCGAGGTGTTGTGCCATTTCGGGTGCCACTTGTGCGGTGTCACCGTCGATGGCTTGTCGTCCGGCGATGATGAGGTCGTAGTCGAGAGTCTTGATGCATCCGGCGAGAGCGTATGAGGTGGCGAGTGTGTCGGCACCGGCAAAACGTCGGTCGCTGAGCAGGATAGCACGGTCGGCTCCCATAGCTAAAGCCTCACGCAACATACGGTCGGCTTGAGGAGGACCCATGGAAACGACAGTAACGGTGGCACCATGTTGCTCCTTGAGGCGAAGTGCCAATTCCAAACCACCTTTATCATCGGGGTTCATAATGGATGGTACACCATCGCGAATAAGTGTACCTTTGACGGGATCAATCTTTATCTCCGTAGTATCGGGAACTTGCTTTACACAAACGATTATATTCATATTGATTGAGAGTTTAGAGTTTAGAATACAGAGTACTGAATACAGAATACAGAGTACTGAATACAGAGTTTATTTGAACAACTTGCCTGCTATCACCATACGTTGCACCTCACTGGTACCTTCATAAATCTCCGTTATCTTAGCATCGCGCATCATCCTTTCAACGGGGTATTCGCGTGTGTAGCCATATCCGCCGTGGAACTGCACGGCTTTAGTGGTTGTAGCCATGGCTGTTTCAGCGGCGTAGAGTTTAGCCATGGCAGCGTCGGCTGAATAAGGCATGCCCATATCCTTTTTCCAAGCAGCGGAACGCACTAACAATCGTGCAGCCTCAATGCGCGTCTTAAGGTCTGCCATTTGGAATTGGGTGTTCTGGAACTGGGAGATTGACTTACCGAACTGCTTACGTTCTTTGGTGTATTTGACTGTTTCGTCGAGAGCACCTTGTGCTATACCGAGTGCTTGCGAGGCTATACCTATGCGTCCTCCGTCCAGTGTTTTCATGGCTATCTTGAAGCCTTCGCCCAACTGTCCTAACAGGTTCTCCTTAGGCACTTCGCAATTCTCGAATATCAGTTCGCAAGTGGCAGAACCGCGGATACCCATCTTCAGTTCTTTCTTACCGATGGAGAAGCCTTTGAAGCCGCGCTCTACGATGAAAGCAGAAATACCTTTCACACCTTTCGACTTGTCGGTCATTGCCATAACAACAAACACGTTGGCATTAGCGGCATTGGTGATGAAGATCTTCGTACCGTTGAGTATCCATTTATCCCCTGCATCCACAGCCGTCGTTTGTTGCATAGCGGCATCGGTACCTGCGTTAGGTTCGGTCAGACCAAAAGCGCCTAACCATTCGCCGGAAGCCAACTTAGGCAGGTATTTCATCTTCTGCTCTTCTGTGCCGTGCTCCAGGATAGGTGATATACAAAGAGAGGTATGAGCCGAGAGGACAACGCCTGTAGTGGCACATACGCGACTCAGTTCTTCTACTGCCATTATATACATCTGCACGGTACCGCCGGCACCGCCATACTGTTTGGGTACGGGAATGCCCATCAGACCCAGTTTAGCCATCTTGCGAACAGTCTGTTCGGGAAACATCTCTTTCTCATCGACTTCGGCTGCGAGAGGCTTGACTTCGTTCTCGGCAAACGAACGTATCATCTGCAAGAACAACTCTTCGGTTTTTGAATAACTAAAATCCATGATATGATAGTTTAGAGTTTAAAGTTTCAACTTAATACTTGTAGAATCCTTCACCTGTTTTTCTACCGAGCAGTCCGGCACGTACCATTTTTCTCAAGAGTGGATGCGGACGATATTTAGGGTCGCCGAACTCTTTATACAGCACTTCCATAATAGCGAGGTTGACATCATTACCTATCAGGTCGGCAAGAGCCAATGGTCCCATGGGGTGATTAGCACCCAGTTGCATACACTTATCTATATCTTCTGCGGAGGCTATACCGTCGGCAAGGATACCCACTGCCTCGTTGATCATAGGTATGAGTATGCGGTTAACGACGAAGCCCGGTGCTTCTTTCACTGCCACCGGTGTTTTGCCTATCTCTTGGCAAAGTGACATAATGCAGTCGGTTACCTCTTGTGCGGTGCGCTGACCGTTAATCACTTCCACGAGTGCCATACGGTCTGCGGGGTTGAAGAAGTGGCAGCCGATGAAGCGTTCGGCGCGTGTGGTGGCAGCGGCTATCTCTGTGATGGACAGGGAAGAGGAGTTGGTGGCGAAGATAGTTTCCGGCTTGCATATAGAGTCAAGTTCGCGGAACACTTCCTTTTTGAGTTGCATATCTTCCACTGCAGCCTCGATAACGAGGTCGGCATCAGCGAAAGTGGCATAGTCGGTGGTAGTGGTGATATTCTGAAGAATGGCTTGCATCTTGTCTTGAGCCATTTTCCCTTTCTCCACCAATTTTTGGTAACCTTTTTCGATGGAAGCCATCGCTTTTTGCAAACTTGCCTCTGTGCGGCTTTTCATTACAACGGGCATTTTTTGGGCAAAGGCTTTCACTATACCTTTAGCCATCGTTCCCGTTCCGATAACAAAGATTTTCATAATTTATAATTGATAATTGATTTGCTTTTTTACTTACCCACAAACACGGTGGGTTGTTTGTTTAGGAAGGCAGCCATACCGTTTTTTTGGTCTTCGGTGGCGAAGCACGCGGCAAAGCGTTCGTTCTCCAATGCCAATGCTTCTTGTCGCGACATATCATAGTTACTATTGATACACTCTTTGGCATACTTGACTGCAACGGGTGCATTACCGCTTATCTGTTCTGCCAAAGAGAGAACGGCAGTCATTAGTTGTTCCGGTTCATAGACGGCATTGATTAGGCCTATACGCAGAGCCTCGTCGGAGCGTATGGTTTTGCCTGTGTAGATCAGTTCTTTAGCCATCCCTTGCCCTATGAGTTTAGGCAGCCGGTAGGTACCCGAGAAGCCCGGAATTATACCCAGTCCCACTTCGGGTTGTCCGAAGCGTGCTTTGCTTGAGGCATAGCGTATGTCGCACGCCATAGCAATCTCTAATCCGCCGCCGAGGCAGAAACCGTTGATAGCGGCGATGGTGGGTATAGGCAGGTCTTCCAACTTACGGAAGGTCTCAGCACCACGTCTGCCGAAGTCTAAACCTTCAGTCTCTGTTTTGTGTGCCATCTCGCTAATGTCGGCACCTGCCACAAAAGAGCGGTCGCCATCACCGGTTATGACTAAGACGCGGAGCGGAGTAACGTCCAGAGTAGTAAGATAATCGTCCAACTCGGCAAGCAAAGCGGTGTTGAGAGCATTGAGTGACTTAGGGGCGGAGATGGTAAGCACCTCCACTTCTTTGTCACGACGCTCAACCTTGAGATATTGATAACTATTCATCTCTTCGTTGGTTCTGTATATTCGATTATATCATCGATTTGAGGTTCTCCGAGATGATAAGTGTGGCTTCGGTGGCTGCTTGCACTTCTTCCACAGTGAAATCCGGATGTTTCTCCACTAATTCGAGTCCTTTGTCGGTAACGTTGATAACGCCCATCTCGGTGATTATCATATTCACTTGTCCTGCAGCGGTGAGTGGCAGAGTGCAGGCTTTGAGTATCTTAGGTGCTCCTTTCTGTGTATGTTCCATAGCGATGATTACTCTTTTGGCACCCACCACCAGGTCCATGGCTCCGCCCATACCCGGTGCTATTTTTCCGGGGATAATCCAGTTGGCGAGGTTACCTTTCTCGTCCACCTGCAATGCTCCGAGTACGCTCACATCCACATGTCCGCCGCGAATGATAGCGAAGGAGGTGGCACTATCAAAAGTGCTGGCACCGGGCAGAAGGGTGATACTGCCGCCGCCGGCATTGACAAGGTTCTTATCCTCTTTACCCTGTTCGGGTGACGGACCAAGTCCCATAGCACCGTTCTCTGTCTGAAGAGTGACCGTTATACCTTCGGGCAGATAGTTAGGAATCAAGGTGGGCAGACCTATGCCCAAGTTCACCACATCGCCATCATGCAACTCACGGGCTGCACGACGAGCAATGACTTCACGAATCTGTTCTTTTTCCATAATGGTATGATTTATGTTGTTTGTTTTCTTTTGTTTAGGCTATGCTAATGGGGCAGTTTATTTTTTATAGTCGTACCACTCACCCCATGTCATCAGTACGTATGGTATGTTAAGAGCGGAGACGAGCTCCATCTTTTTTATTGTTATCCAATAGGCTTCACGGTGGTCGATAGAGTGTTCACCTAATTCGTTCTCATGACCGGTGATAATCATTTTCGGAGCGAAGCCTCGCAGATGTCGTTCCATATCGTGTATCCAGCAGTTGGGCATCAGCACATCGATATCGTATTTGAGGTGTACACGGTCAATCCAATCCATATCGCAGCAGTACCATTGGTCGCCTGTTTGTGCCACAGTACCAACGCCGTGGAACTCGACTACATTGATATTATTATATACATTATCTTGGTGTCCGGGCAGCACATGGAGCGTCAGATCCAAGTCTTCGAACACTATATCTGTTTCTTTATGTTCGGCGAGAGGTTGAATCATAGGATCGACATCCACCCATAAGTCTTTAGGTGCGATGACGCGTTTGCCTCGTGCTGCGAACGACTTGGCTATATTGAGGTTAGCGTGGTCAGCATGCCAGTGTGAGATGAACAGTGCATCACATTTGCCGGCTATACCGTAGATGATAGAGTCGGTAATGAACGGTTTGGCATTGGAGCCTCCGGGTATAAGGTCGATAGCCACAGTGGCTTTGGCAGACTTGATGATAAAGCCGTCGTTATAGAGTTTGTATATGCGCAGTCCCTCGGTGACAGGTCTGTCTAAGTCTTCCAGCACACGAGCCATACGGGTATTGATAAAGCGATAGAAGGGTTCGGTGGCATCGTTGTCAGTGTCGTGAAGCAGTTGGTCGAGGCTGACCAATGCCATCTCGCGGGGCAGAAGGATCTCCGTTTGAGGCAGATAGGTTTGAAGCATAGTATCGATAGAGGCAAATGCTTCGGATGCCAGAGCCAACTTATAATCAGACAGATATCCTTGATAGATATAATGGTCGGTGTTAGGGTTCACACTCGCTGTCTGGGCGGCGGAAAAGGCGATAACGCTCAAAAGGGAAAGGCAGGTAAGAAAAAATCTTCTCATAATGCGGGTATTTAATATTTATTTCACTCTTACACCTGTTAAGGTATAGGTTTGACCATTGCGACGGATGTATATTCTGCCATTCTTGAACACTTTTTGCGAGGAGGACGAGGTATTGTCAGATATAGCAGAGATGTCTGTTTGTTCGCCATTGGCATAGTCGTATATCTCACCCCATGTCATCACGATATTAGGTACATGCAGGTAGTCAAGGTTACTCATACGTTTTTGTGTTGTCCAGTACGACTCTCGCAGGTCAATACTATTTTCCATCTCATTCTCGCCTGTGGTTATCACTTTTGTTGGTTGGAAGCCGGCAATCATACGCTCTAATTGGGTGCTTTGACTTTTCGTGAGGAGGATATCGACATCATATACTTGGTGTATCAAGTCAATTATATCCCAATCGGCATCGCTGTTTTGTGCGCCGGTATGAGCCACGGTCTCGTAGCCAGTGAATTCGATAATATAGATATTATTCGCGGCATTGCCGTTATGACCCGGTACTACATTCAGTGTCATCCCCTCTAATTCAACAGTCTGCACATAGTCATCGCCCATATGCATAACCTTATCTCCCAGGCTCTTCAACACTCCTTTAGGTGCAATCACTTTCTTTCCGAAGGTGGTGAATAGTTGTGCTATATCGCTATTGCAGTGTCTGCTGTCGGCATTGGTTATAAGCAGTGCATTAGAGCGGAAGAGAATCTCATATATAATAGAGTCGCTGAGCAATGAGCCGCCGGCATAACTGCCTGCAACGAGATCGACGGCGACTACAGTCTTCGGCGATTTGATAATAAACCCGCTATTAGGCAGTTTGCATATACGCACGCCTGATGTCAGCGGTTCGTCCATAGCTGTGAGCATACGTGCCATACGTGTAGTGGCGAAGGAGTAGAGTGCTGCCTGTCGGGTACTGTTAGTCTCGTGCAAGAACTGGTCAAGTGTGACGAGTGCCATCCGCCGGTGTTGGTTCATCACCTCTTTTGGTGGATGGACCTGCAGCATAGCGTCAATAAGAGGGAAGGCTATCTTCGCTTGGTACTCCAAATAAGCACTCGGATTACCCCAGAAGATATAGTCATCCTCGTATGAATAGTCGGGGGCACGCTGTGCAACGACAGGGAAGAGAACATCAATGGCTAATAAGCAAAGGACACTTAGACGAAGCCATTTTTGAGAGAGACGGGTTAGGTTTTCCATTGTTATTTGTAAGTAAAGACTGTTAACTATTTCATTCCTCTTTTGTCCATTTCCTGTACTATGAACGAAGCCACGTCGTCGGCGTAGGTGTTCATACCGAAGCCGGCATCGAAGCCTAACTCCTGCGCCAACTCGTGTGTTATGCGTGCACCGCCGCAGCAACATATCATCTTGTCACGCAGACCTTCAGCCTCCATCAGTTCGATGAAGTTAGTGAGATTCTTTATATGCACATCTTTTTGTGTCACTGTCTGTGAGATGATGAGTGCGTCTGCTTTCAGTTCCACTCCTTTGGCGATGAACTCTTCGTTAGGCACTTGTGAGCCGAGGTTATAAGCGTCAATCATATCATATCGTTCCAAGCCATAATGCCCTGCATAACCCTTCATATTCATAATGGCATCAATGCCCACGGTGTGAGCGTCGGTGCCGGTGGAAGCACCTACGATGACTATCTTCCTGCCGAAGTGTTCGCGAATGAAGTCATCGATGTCGGGCATAGACATTGTGGTTGACTCCACTTTGGGCACATATATCGACTCATAATTGACGGTATGAGTGCAACTGCCGTAGCAATTGAAGAAAGTGAAACCGGGGGTGAGTTCTTTGTAATAGACTACTGACGGGTTTTCCAGTCCCATCTGTTTGAGCAGTTGTTTGGCGGCTTCTATGGCTTCAGCACCGCAGGGTACGGGTAAGGTGAAACTCAGTTGCACCTTACCATCGTTCATTGTATCGCCATAAGGCTTAATCTTTTTGAGGTCAAGGGTCTTGTCAAAATCCTTGGCTTCCATGCTATATAGACCTTCACTCATATTAACGCTTTCCTTTCATCAGTTCAACAAACGGGTTCAGATAGTTTTCACCTTTCAGTGTTACTCCTTGCAGACCTTTACCACCATTCTTCGGTCGTTTGACATCACCGAAGATACCTTTTTCAAGGGCGGTGAATAAGCCCTCTTTGGTTATGTCTTCTAACAGTCGGATGGTGTTATCCACCACCTCTGCGGCACGGCGACGACATATACCTCCCTCGCGGAACTCCATCTCCTCGCCTATGCTGCTCATATTATTGAATATATACTTGGCGTTCTCGATGGACAGGTATCGGTCGGACATAAAGGGTGTATGTATAGCCTCGGTAGGCATACCGAGCAGTTGTATGCCTTGGTGAGTCCATATACCTATCATATTGAAGAGAGCGTCTTGTATATGTCCACGAAAGATATTGCCGGTCATGAACTTAGTTGGCGGCATATATTTGAGTGTGGCTTTGGGGAATATCTCTCTTGTCATCTGTGCTTGTGCCAACTCAAGAAGGAAGCCGTCTTTGAGCATGGGGTCCATTTCGAAAGCGTGTCCGAGTCCCATCTGCTCTTCTTTGAGCCCTGCCATCAGTGCCAATTGTTCGTTGATAAGGTCGGAAGCGAGTACGGTGTGAGCGGCTTCCACGGCATCGGCGGTGGTGAGGTAATTGTCCTCACCGGTGTTGATGATAACACCTGCAAAACCGTTGATGATACGCGACATATATTGGTCGATGAGTGTGCGCTGCATATTGATATCGCGGAAGAGGATACCGTAGAGTGCATCATTGAGCATCACATCCAACCCCTCGAAAGCGCCCATAATAGCGATTTCCGGCATACATAGTCCGGAGCAGTAGTTGCACAGGCGTATATATCTGCCTTGCTCTTCGCCCACTTCGTCTAATGCCTTACGCATAATGCGGAAGTTCTCTTGTGTGGCGAAGGTACCGCCGAAACCTTCGGTGGTGGCACCGTAAGGCACATAGTCGAGCAGCGACTGACCGGTGGTGCGTATGACGGCTATCACGTCTGCGCCCTGACGAGCACCTGCCTGTGCTTGCACCACATCCTCGTATATATTACCTGTAGCGACAATGATATACAAGTATGGTTTAGGACCTTCGCCTATGGTGTCGAGGTAGTGTTCACGGCGTTGACGACGAAGGCGTATGCGTTCCATACTGCTGTCGATGACAGGTTGCAGCACCTGGGCTATCTGCTTAAGGTCGCGCGTCACCACTTGAGTGATGTCCAACTCACCCTTTGCCACTTTCTCGGCTATGTCTTGCGGACACAGACCCGTGCGAATCATCGTGTTGGCAAGGAAGAAGAGGACACCCTCTTGCAACACATTTTTGTCTTTGAGGTAATCGACCACCACATTGGGCAAGGGCACAGCGTTCTCGTCCACACCGTCTATGCCCATCAAACGACTCAATGTGCGTTCCACTGCCACTGTGGTGTATTGCTCCACAAACGCCTGCACATCCTCGGCTATGCCTTTGGCAAGAGAACGAGCATACTCCACTTTCTCAAAATCAAGTCCTAATTTGCTTTGCATATAGATTATAGCATTATAGATATGTTTCTGTTTTTTTCAGCCACTCCGTGTCTATTCCCAACTCACGGGCGATGTTCAGTGCTTCGTGCGGAACGGCGTTGGCTGTGGTAACTTCAAGTGTATAATTCATTTTGCCGTTTTCCAGACCTTTCACACGGTAACACCGGCAAGCGGTGGCATTGATGTTATAGTGTGTTACTACAATGACACTTTGTTTGGTGTCTGCTATCACGTCCAATAGTCCGTTCACCAACGCCGTCCCTTCGATGGGATTGGTGGTACGAGCAGGCTCATCGATGAGAGCCAAGACGCGTTTTTGCGTGCGTGCCGACTGTATTATCTTATTGATACTGAGCATTTCGGCAGCAAAAGAACTGAGTCCTGACTGTATCGACTGTCCGTCAGCCATTGCCATCAGCACTTCATCTTTTATTGCCACTTGTGCCTCTCGGGCGGGAATACCGAAACCAAACTGTGTGAGCAGCTGGCATAAAGCAACGGTTTGCAATACCACTGTCTTGCCACCCATATTAGAGCCGATGATAAGGGTGGTGTTATTGTCAAAACGGATACTGTTGGTTTGATAATCCATACGTTTTTCTTTCAGCACGGCTTTCACTTCGGGTTGCCACATATCGGTATATGAGGTACTCTCACCAACGGTAGGGACAGATAGTTGCATCTGCTTCATCTGCAATGCTTTAGCAAGGTTGATATCTATCTCTATCAGTGCATTATAGGCTGTGAGTATGCGTTGACTGAAAGGTTGCAACTGCTTACTTAGCGTGAGTCTGATGCGTTCTTCTTCTTGTTGCATAAGAACGAACAGTTCCTCATTTTGCGGCTCTTTTTCGCGCTCACGGCGCAGACGTTTTAACTCTTCACTATAAGAGTCGTAGATATAAAAAGTGGCTATATGCAGTCCGTCGGGGTCCAGCAATGCCACTGCTTCTTTCAAGTCGGGCATTTGGCAGGGTATGCCAATGAGCGACATCTGTTTCTCCACCTCTGCTATTAGCATTGCGAGGTGCTTGATTTCAAAGAGTTCTATATCGTCCAGCACTCGATGTTCGGCAAGGTTATTGAGTGTGGTACGCAGGTCTTTGATGCCGGTGAGGCGGAACTGCAAAGTCTTGATATTAAGTTCCTGTTTAGGGTCGCTTACGCGCTCATAGTAAGTGCGTAAGACAGAGTAGGTCTGCTCTATCTCACTTTGGCAGGTCATCAACTCTTTGTCCAACAAGGAGCGGCGTGAAGCAGACGACTGCAAGCAGAGGTCTTCCACCATAAAGCGAAGACTACACGGCAGCGATATGTACTCTTTGAGTTTCACTATAAATACTATAAAACTATAAACTCTTAAACTTCTCTAAACTTTCAACTACAAGACTCTCATCAGGTCGTAAGTAGGCACGGCGGTGGCTTCGTACATCAATCGGCACAGTTTGTCGGAGTCGAGCACCATTCCGTTAGGTGCTGTAGGATTGACTGTTATAGCCAACAGGTCGCTTTTTTGTTTGACGCTTACCTTGAAGGTTTTTATCAGTCTGTGCCACAGGAGTTGTTCGACAAACACCTTCGTAAAGTCTTGAATAACAAGTTCTTTCCCGATGGCATTTTTGTCGTTTAATATACTTTCCACCACTCTGTTGGTTATGGCTCCGGTAAGGTAGATTTTTTCCGTTGTTTCATCCTTTTCCAACGGCAGTTGTATAAGTTCCACGAGGAAGGCGGTGTCTCTCACTAAGCGGTCGATATTGGCTGAATAGGCAGCACCGGTGGATAATATCATCGACTCGCTCACTGTGGGTGTGGCAAGGCTTTTGCGACTGAGTGCACCGTCAATGAGTATCAGGTCGGCTTTCTCTTCTATCTCGTCCATCCACCGTTTGACGCTTAGTGATGCTCCCGGACCGGACAGTATGACCTTGCCTTTTTGTTTCACACGTGCTGTCACCAAGCGACCTAAGGCAGTACGTTCTTGACTGACATCTATTATCTCGCTAACCATCTTGCGACACAGGTAATGTTTCTCCGATGTGGCGAAGAGCATCTCTTCTCGCAAGGTTATTTCGGGTTTGCGTGAATTAGTCACTTGGTCTTGTGTCTCACCGTCAAGTCCTATTGAGGTAACTGCCACGCGGATGTTGCTCGGCAGATGGTCTAACAGGTAGTTGAGTGTCACCGTCTTACCGGTGTTCTTCTCCATCCCTATCAGTGAGCAACTCTTATGTCGCAGCAGTTCCTCAATCATCGGTTTATTGTGCGTTTCTCTCGTGTCGTTTGAGGTGTGCCGGTTCGATGTTCATACGTTCACCTTCGAGCAGCGAAATAACGCCGTCCACGGCTTTGTCGGCTGACACTTTCTTTTGTCGTTCAGCCTCACATTGCGGACAGTGGCACTCGTTCTTATAGTCAAGCGGTTCGGTGTAGGTGGTTATCACTCCTTCGAAGTTACGCAGCACTACGCGTCCCGGGGCTTGAGAGATGACATACTGAGGCATCACTGGTGTCTTGCCGCCGCCACCAGGAGCATCGACCACGAAAGTGGGGATGCAGTAGCCGGATGTATGACCACGCAGACCTTCTATTATCTCTATACCTTTCGACACAGGAGTGCGGAAATGTTCCAAGCCCATACTCAAGTCGCATTGATACAGATAGTAAGGACGAACACGCATCTTCACCAGTTCGTGTACCAAGTCGCGCTGTATATATACGCAGTCGTTGATACCACGCAGCAGCACACTCTGGTTGCCGAGCGGGATACCGGCATTAGCCAACATAGCGCAAGCGCGTGCCGACTCCTCCGTCACCTCGTTAGGGTGGTTGAAATGTGTATTGAGCCATATAGGATGGTATTTAGCGAGCATAGCACACAGTTCGGGTGTTATACGTTGCGGACAAACCACAGGCACGCGACTGCCTATGCGCACAATCTCCACATGCTTGATCTGGCGCAGACGGGAGATGATATATTCCAGTTTCTTATCGCTCACCATTAGTGCATCACCGCCGGAAAGCAACACATCGCGCACCGTTGTTGTCTTCTCTATATATGCCAACGCTTTTTCTATACGTTCCGACGGACTCTCATCATCTTTTTGTCCGGCAAAGCGGCGTCGGGTGCAGTGGCGGCAGTACATAGAACACATGTCGGTGATAAGGAAGAGCACACGGTCGGGATAACGGTGTGTCAGTCCGGGTGTCGGCGAATCTTCGTCCTCGTGCAGCGGGTCGAGCAGGTCGGCATCCGCTTGGTGTGTCTCCGCTGCCGTAGGGATACACTGTTTGCGAACGGGGTCGTGGGGATCATCGGGATTGATAAGACTCAGATAATAGGGTGTGATAGCCATACGAAGAGTGGAGAGAACACTGCGTACACCTTCTTGCTCTTCTTCGGTTAAGACAACATATTTCTTAAGTTCATCAAGTGTCTCTATGCGGTTTCTAACCTGCCAATGCCAATCGTTCCAGTCCTGGTCACTGACATTAGGAAACAACTGATGTCTTCGACTGATATTCATATTAGTTGAGAGTTTAGAGTTTAGAGAAGTGGAGAGTGGAAAGTTGAGAGTGGAGAGAAGTTGGAGAGTGGAAAGTTTAGGGTGAAGAGTTAATTCCACATTCCTAACTCCCAACTCCTCATTCCTAACTACTCATTCCTAATTCCTAATTCCTTACGCGTACAGTTCCTCGAATATCTTTCTCAGTTTCGGACATTCGCGAAGTTCTTGCAGGGTAAATTCGGCATGACCTTTGGTATAGCCGTTACCCATTATCATATTCACGTCAGCACCAATACCTTCTGCACCGAGAGATGCCTTCGTGAAGGAAGTAGCCATCGAGAAGAAATAAACGATACCGTCGTCTTTGGTGCAGAGGATAGCAGTCATCTCTTGGTCTGGCACATTGACGCAGTTGATAGTCACGTCAGCCATCTTACCGTCGGTGAGGCGACTTACCATCTCGTTCACTTGCACGGGTGTCATACCGGCTGCGCTCTCCACTATATCGCAGAAGCCGAGGTCTTTGATGCGCTGTGTCGATTTAGGACTATTGGCTATACCTATCACCTTACCTGTCACACCTACGCGTTTTTTTGCCTCATAGCAGCACAGCATACCGCTCTTGCCGCCGGCACCGAGGATAACCACTGTCTGACCATATTGGCACAGTTTGGCTGTCTGAGCGGGAGCACCGGCTACGTCAAGTGCCGACAATGCCAGTTTCTCAGGCATATCGTCAGGAATCTTGGCATAGATACCGCTCTCAAAGAGAATAGCCTTACCTTTGATGTCCACTTGGTCCACATCGGCACGGATGGCAAGTATCTCATCTATGCGAAGAGGAGTGAGAGAAAGAGAAACGAGAGTGGCTATACGGTCGCCTTCCTTGAGGTCAATCTTTCCTTTCAAAGCATCGCCTATCTTCTCCACCTTACCGAGCAACATTCCGCCCGAACCGGTACGACGGTTACGATGCTTACCTTGCAACTCTACATTGAGCAACATCTCTTTCTTTATCTCTTCCATTATACGCTCTTCTGTAGCGCCTGCACCCGCCTGCTGACGAGCATAATTGTGAATATCGGTGAAAGAGGCAGAGTCGATATTGAGGGTCTGCACATCAATCAAGATCTCGTTGTCGTAGATCTCGTCCATGTTGTTATCCACTTTGTTTGCAGGCTGTGGCAATACGCCAAGCGGCTCAATCACACGGTGAACACCGTATTTGTTTCCATGTTTTTGCATAGTTGTATTGTGTTTTTTAAGGTTGATTGTTTTGTGTTTGTGTTCCTACGTTTCAGGCTATTCCGGCATTCCCGGATGCTCCTGATGTTCGGTTTCTTATTTTCTCGGTTTGAGGCCGAGTATCTCTCTTGCTTCGGCAGACGAGGCTATTCCTCTTCCGAGTTCTTTGGCGAGGCGCACCACTTTGGCTACCAGTTCGCCATTGGATTGTGCCAACACACCTTTGCTCAGATAGAGGTTATCTTCAAATCCCACGCGCACATTGCCACCCATAGCGATAGCGGCGGCTGCCATCGGGAAAGCGTTTCTGCCCACACCTGTCACTGTCCATGTGGAGCCAACAGGGATCTTATTAACGAGCCAGCAGAGGTTATCCACCGTGGCGGGGGTGCAGCCGGGAACGCCCAACACGAAGTTGAACTGCATCGGCGCACCCGGAACCTGCCCTTTGCGAGCCATAGTGAGGATGGTGTCAAGGTGTCCCATCTCAAAGCACTCGTATTCCGGCTTGATACCGCGTTCCAGCATACGTTTGCCAAAGGCACGCATAGTGGGCATCGTGTTGTCAAAGATCTCGTCGCCGAAGTTGCACGTACCGCAGTCCAAGGTTGCCATCTCGGGAACGGGAGTCGTGTCCGTCGATTGCAGACGCTCATCGGGGGTCATTCCCACAGCACCACCGGTGGAAGGAATGAGAATAACATCGGGGCATACTTTAAGTATGGCTTGAGTACACTGCTGAAAACGGTCGCGACTCTGTGTGGGTGTTCCGTCATCTTCACGCACATGCAGATGTACGATAGCGGCTCCTGCATCCACTGCACTCTTCGCCTCACGCACAATCTCGTCCACCGTATAAGGCACATTGGGGTTCTGCGCCTTCGTTACCTCTGCTCCGCATATAGCGGCTGTTATAATCAGTTTATCCATCTTAGTTTAGAGTTGAGAGAAGTTGGTTAGTTGAGAGTTGAGAGTTGAAAGTTGGTCAGACTTTCAACTCTTATTGACTATTTTCTTTGGCAGTCTTTAGGTGTTACACAGGTGCCGCTTGCACGGCATACCACTATCGGCTCATCCAACTCGTCGGCAGCCGAGGGAGATATATCCGGACGAGCAATAGCCACTTTTCGTGCCTCGAACATCATATGACGAGAGGTGTTGCCCTCACGGTCAATCCAGCCTTCTGCCTCTATATAATCGCCGGCATAAACAGGCGCAAGAAAATCGATACTATCGTATGCGCGGAACAGACCTTCGTCACCGTCACGCATAATGAGCAGTTCGGTAGCCACATCACCAAAAAGATGCACCATGTGGGCACCATCAACAAGATTACCACCGTAATGAGCGTCCTTGGCACTCATACGAAGTCTGAGTTTAGTCCTGTATTCCATAGTTAGTTGAGAGTTGAAAGTTTAGAGTTTAGAGAAGTTTTTTTAGTTGAGAGTTGAAAGTTTATTGCTCAACATAGATAGCATCCACATAAATACCTGAGGCGTGCACTTGCTCAGGTGCTATCTCACCACGTTTCACCAGTTTCTCGGCTTCCACTATCACATAGTCGGCAGCAGTAGCCATCAACGGATTGAAGTTCTGCGTCGTACCGAGGAACACCATATTGCCGTCCTCATCCACAATGTTGGCGCGCAGAATAGCGATGTCAGCACCGAGTGGCTTCTCCAACAGATAGTCCTTGCCGTCTATCTTCACCACCTCTTTGCCGTCTGCCATAATCGTACCTATTCCTGTCGGTGTCAATACGCCGCCCAAACCGGCACCTTTGGCACGAATACGCTCTGCCAGAGTACCTTGCGGCACATAGTCAACTATAAGAGTACCGGCGTTCTTCTGAATAGCCGTCTCTTTGTTAGTACCCGTATGCGACACGATGGCGCGCTTAACCTGGTGATTAGCAACCAACTTGCCGTGTGCCACATTGTCAAACGCCGTGTCATTGGCAATGATAGTGAGGTCTTTCACACCCTTCTCCACCAACGCATCGGTTATCTGCGTCGGACTGCCATTACCCAAAAAACCGCCGAACATAATGGTCATACCATCATGCACTTTTTCCACTGCTTGTGCTAATGAAATAAGTTTGTTCATAGTAGTAATATTTTGTGTTATTCTGTCGCATTTGGTAATTTGCGGCAAAGTTAGCCAAAGAAAAATGATTGTGCAAGATTTTGCACACTTTTGTTAAAAATCTAATTTCATTAGCCTTATTTTTATATAAAAACAGCAGTGTGCAAGGGCTTGCACACTGCTTAAACCGTCTTTTTACGGTTGTTTTAACTTGACTATATTTTGGGTTATTTAATCACTCCCAATTGCTTGCCCACCTTAGTGAAAGCGGCAATACCTTTGTCGAGTTGTTCACGTGTATGTGCTGCCGAGAGTTGAACGCGTATACGTGCTTGTCCTTGCGGCACTACGGGGTAGTAGAAGCCCGTTACGTAGATGCCCTCTTGTTGGAGTGCTGCTGCGAACTCCTGACTGAGACGAGCGTCGTAGAGCATAACGGCACAGATAGCCGACTGCGTAGGTTTGATGTCGAAGCCGGCGGCTTTCATCTTCTCCACAAAATAGTCGGTATTCTCGTGCAGACGGTCTTGCAGGGTATTGTCGCGTGTGAGCAACTCAAAGGTCTTCAGAGCAGCGGCAGCCACCATTGGCGGGATAGAGTTAGAAAAGAGGTATGGACGACTACGCTGACGCAGCAGGTCGATAATCTCTTTCTTGCCTGTAGTGAATCCGCCTACCGAACCGCCAAAGGCTTTGCCGAGCGTGCCGGTTAGCACCTCTATCTTTCCGCGCAGGTTGTACTGCTCGGTTACGCCGTGACCGGTCTTACCTACCACGCCTGCCGAGTGGCTCTCGTCCACCATCACCATAGCGTTGTATTTCTGTGCCAGTTCGTAAATCTTATCAAGCGGACATACGTTGCCGTCCATAGAGAAGACACCGTCGGTGGCTATGATACGGAAACGTTGTGCTTGAGCGGCTTGCAACTGCTTTTCGAGGTCTTCCATATCTCCGTTGGCATAACGGTAGCGTACGGCTTTGCACAGGCGTACACCATCGATGATGGAAGCGTGGTTGAGTGCGTCTGAGATGATAGCATCTTCGGCTGTGAGCAGGGGTTCAAACAGTCCGCCGTTGGCATCAAAGCAAGCAGCGTAGAGAATAGTATCTTCGGTGCCGAAGAAGTCGGAGATGGCTTTTTCGAGCATCTTATGCGTATCTTGTGTGCCGCAGATGAAACGAACGGATGCCATACCATAACCGCGTACATCCATACGAGCCTTGGCGGCTTCAATCAGTTCTTTGTTGTCTGCCAAACCCAGATAGTTATTAGCGCAGAAGTTGATGACATCCACCGGACCGTTCTCTCCTTGCACTTGTATGCCGGACGACTGAGGAGTGATGATAACGCGCTCTGTCTTATAAAGACCGGCATCTTTTATCTCCTGCAACGTTTGTTGCAAGTGTTTTTGAAAATCCTGATACATAGTGTTAGATATAAAGGGAACTTCTAAAAATTCCCGCGAAATCATTAATAATACAAGCTTGGAACTCTTTTCGCTTTTTTAAATAATTTTGTTTTTTATCGGCATCTTTTTGATTTTCACTCGGTCACAATGCTCGCATTGCTCCCTCACTCAAACCAAAAATCTGCTCGATAAAAATTCAAAATTCTCCATAAAGCAATTTTTCGAAGTTCCCTTAAAAAACTGTGTCAGCCTTCATCGGCTGACACAGTCGTTTTAGTTGATTTAGATTATACCTTGTTCGAGCATGGCTTGTGCCACCTTCATAAAGCCTGCTATGTTAGCACCTTTGACATAGTCGATAGTGCCATCGGCTTGTGTACCGAATTTCACGCATTGTTCGTGAATGGAACGCATGATACCGTGCAGACGCTCGTCCACCTCTTTCTCATCCCACGAGATATGCTCGGCGTTCTGTGTCATTTCCAGACCTGAGGTAGCCACACCACCGGCATTGACTGCTTTACCCGGGGCGAAGAGGAAGCCTTTCTGCGATTGGAAGTAGTGGATAGCACCGGGTTGGCAACCCATGTTACTTACCTCGCAGCAGCACCATGTGCCGTTCTTAACCAACTCTTTGGCATCGTCTTCACTCAGTTCGTTTTGGAAGGCGCAAGGCAGAGCGATATCACATTTGACGCTCCATGCTTTCTTACCGGCGGTGAACTGTGCTTGAGCAGGGAATTTGTCAGCCATATCTTGCACTTTATTGCGGTTGGAAGCACGCATAACGAGCATATAGTCAATCATCTCTTTGGTGATACCGTCTTTTATCTCGCATACGCCGTCCGGACCTGAGATAGCCACCACTTTGGCACCCAGTTCGGTAGCCTTGATAGCAGCACCCCAAGCCACATTACCGAAGCCTGACAATGCCACGCGGCAACCCTTGATATCTTTACCTGCCGTATGCAGCACGTGTTGTGTGAAATAGAGAGCACCAAAACCTGTTGCTTCGGGGCGAAGAACGGAGCCGCCGAAGGTCATACCCTTACCGGTGAGAACGCCGGTGTGATACTGACGGCTGAGTTTCTGATACATACCGTTGAGGAAACCGATCTCACGACCGCCTACGCCTACGTCACCGGCAGGTACGTCTTGGTCAGGACCGATGCAACGCCACAACTCCAGCATAAAGGCTTGGCAGAAACGCATAATCTCAGCATCTGACTTGCCCACGGGGTCGAAATCCGAACCACCTTTACCGCCGCCCATTGGCAGAGTGGTCAGTGCGTTCTTAAAGGTCTGCTCAAAACCGAGGAACTTCAGCATACTGGGGGTAACAGCCTTGTGGAAACGCAATCCGCCTTTGTACGGGCCAATGGCTGAATTGAACTGTACACGATAACCGAGGTTGGACTGAACCTCACCTTTGTCATCTACCCATGTAACGCGGAAAGTGAAGATACGGTCGGGCTCAACCATACGCTCAATGATCTTTGCCTTCTCGTACTCAGGATGCTGGTTATACACTTCCTCAATCGAATTGAGAACCTCTTCCACCGCCTGCAGATACTCTGACTCACCGGGGTGCTTTGCAGCAAGTTGCTGCATAATTTCAGCAGTTTTCATCACTAAATCAATTAGTTAATTAAAAAATTGTTTATGCTTTTTGTGCATATTGACGCGCAAAGTTACGGCTTTTTTTCAATCGTACAAAAAATTTCGTACCTTTTTCGCCCGTTTCAAAGGAAATGTTGCCACCGCTGCCTTCCACGATGTTTTTTGTGATGGCGAGTCCCAGACCCGTTCCGGTGGATTTGGTGGTGAAATTAGGCAGGAAGATACGGTCTTTTATCTCGGGTGATATGCCCGGTCCGTTGTCGGAGATGGTGATGACCACTTCCTGCTCCGTGTCTTGCAGGATAACGATGATATCGCCGTTTTTATTTCCTTCCAAAGCCTGCAAGGCGTTCTTTAATATATTGGTGAATACCTCCACTATTTGTTCTCTATCCGCCCAAGCCACCACATGCTCATTCGGACCTATATATCGGATAGGTATATTCTGTTCATTGTGAGCGAACAGAGCGATGGCTGCTGTCAGTTTCTGTGCCACATCCACCTCACTCACTCTCACTTCTGGCATCTTGGCAAAAGTGGAGAAAGAGGAAGCTATACGGCTTAGTGTGTCCATCTGTTCCAACAGTGTGCGGGTGGATTTGGCAAAGTACTCGTCAAAGCGGTCGGTACCTTTGGTGCGCTGCAACTGTTGGATAGTCAGTTTCATCGGGGTTAGGGGGTTGTTGATCTCGTGCGCGATTTGCCGAGCCATAGTGCGCCATGCCGAGTCGCGCTCCGACTGCGCCAAACGCAGGAACGCCTCGTCAAGAGAATCAACCATATCATTATAGTGGTCTGCCAACTCACCTATCTCATCCTTATTATCATAACGTATATGGTTATTGGGATTGCCATAACGGTAACTTTTCATTTTCGCGCTGAGCAGACGGATAGGTTGCACCAAGGTGCGGGCAATGAAGATCGACAGACATATCGCCAATACCAACACCACTATATAGGCAGGCAGCAAACGACTGAGAAAACTATCCACCTCACGTGCCATCTCGTCCTCTGATAATATATATGGTACGGCTAAATAGCCCTGCTTTAAGTTATCGGCACTGACAATGGACGTGTAGGCAGTGAGTGAACGCAAGCGTCCCATTTGCTCTTTGACCAAAAGGACGGTGTCAGCCGACAAACGATGGTCGGCAAACAAGACCTGCGGCGACAAACGGGTGGAAAGGATATCTATCTCGCTTACCTCAAAAGACGAACTTGCCACCAACTGACCGTTGTAATCATATATATGCACCGGCACTTGATAAAGAACAGAGAGCGACAACAGATCATCGTCCATACCCTGCAACGACTGACGTATATACCGACACTTATCCTGCAATAATGTCACTTGATGTCGCTCGTAGTGCTTGCGCACATACACCACCAACATAGAGAAAATATACAGGAAGGCTAACAAGAACAGAGAGATGACCAGATACTGGAATTTGGTTTGGAGTCGCATATTGCTGAACCCGTGTGCTTTCAGCACACCAACGACACCCCACGTTATCAGTCCTATAAAAAGAAGCAGGATGATAATGAAATAGATATTCACTTTCATAGTGGGTCGATACTTAGTGTCGCCCAATGTATCATAATCGCTCCACCTCTCAATGACCACAGCCATCAGGCGCAACCCACCCCATCGCTTCCACTTGTATCTGACAGAGGCATTGCCCCATGTTGCCGTATGCCACTCGTCGGACTTATTCCAGTCGATAGAGATCAAGTCCAAACGGCTGTCCGACCAATAGACCAACTCCAGTCCGTTGAAAATGAAATATTCGACATCCTCTTTCCCGATAGTAGCCAACCGCAGCGAATCCATATCCTGCTCGGCAAGAAAATGCGACATCTGCTGCAAGGTCTCATCCGCCCTTGACTCATACTCTTGTATCTTATCAGACGACGACTGACAAGACAACAACAGACTTACAAACAAAAACAAAAGTACTGACTTCCTCATATCGTACTACCGAGAAATGACAATTGAACATTATCTTTTGCTTACTTACAACAAAAACCGTACCTTTGCAGCCCAAATCAACAAGATATATCTATATTCCTATCTTATGTCTGCACTGTTTACCGCTTTTCTGTTAGGTCTTCTGATGATTCTTGACCCCTGCACTCTGTTCACCTCTATTGCCGCCATAGGCTATATAGACCGCGAGATGCAGAATAAACGCCGCGTCTTCATAACAGGTATAATGTTCGCCTTAGGTAAACTGCTCACCTATCTGCTGTTCAGTATTCCTTTTATTATGGGTGCACAGACTGATACCATTCAGCATTTTATGTCTTATTGGGGTGAACCGTTGCTCGCCGTCTTTATGATTCTGTGCGGTATCTTTCTTTTCTTCAGCGGTCATCTGCACCACAACCACGACCACGGTATGAACCGTTGGCTGCAAACGGTGGACGACAAAAGCAGCGGACTATGGGCGTTTATGTTAGGCATCTTCTTCGCCATTGCTTTTTGTCCGCACCGACTGATGTATTTCTTCACAATGATAGAGATGGCTGTGTCCGGCAATTATTCAGCGGCTATGACTTGGTCTATGCCCATCGTCTTTGCCTTAGCCACCGCCTTGCCTATACTGCTACTGGCATGGCTGATAGCATATAGCACTATCACCATAACACAACTCAACGAACGGCTGCACCGCTTCGAGCACTATTTCCGCTACGCCTGCGCACTTATCTTCCTCTGCTACGGACTCTATCTCACCCTTCACCTTATGCACCACCACGAGCATGAGCACACCTTTCTTCCGCTTCCGACAGTTCACCGTATGGCATGACCGCTGCGCAATGAAAGTGAACACCGACGGTGTTCTGCTTGGTGCTTGGACTGCCATACCCACTAACAACACAACCCCTATCCGCTGTCTGGATATCGGCACCGGCAGCGGAGTGGTGGCTCTAATGCTAGCACAGCGATGTCAGACAGCACTTATTGACGCTATCGACATTGAACCGACGGCAGCACTGCAAGCACAACACAACTTCACCCTATCACCATGGCACAACCGACTAAAAGCACAACACCTCTCGCTCAACGACTTACTTGACAAAAGACATCAACAGACAGATGTTAACAGCTGTCAGTCAGAATACTGTCTTGTAGTGAGCAACCCGCCTTTCTTTGCCGATGCTCTGCCATCACCCAATAAAGAAAGACGCTTAGCCCGACAAACAGACACACTCTCTTTTCACCATATCATAGCCGCAGCAGCAGAACTGCTTATACCCTTTGGCAGACTATCACTCATCCTTCCCGCACAAGACCGCCAATCAGCACTGACACTGGCTGCACAACACTCACTGTATCTGACCCGCCTGACACAAGTGCAACCATCACCCGCTAAACCCAGCCACCGAATACTCATCGAATGGGAATACCGTCCCTGCACCCCACTCCTCACGTCCGACACTTACCCCGCCTTCACCGTCCCATACCAAAGCAACAATTTGTGTATCGCATCACACAACGCACCCAGGAGTGAAGAATATGCTTCTTTGACAAAAGATTTTTACTTATTCTGACGATTTTCAACCTTACTGTTTTTCAGTGCATTGCAAAGTTTTTATCAGAAAATTGCTAACATATTTGCACAATACAAAATCTTGCCGTACCTTTGCAGTCGCTTTTCGGAAAAAAGCAGTGTTCTTTACAAGGAATGCAAAATGCGATGATAGCTCAGTTGGTAGAGCACGACCTTGCCAAGGTCGGGGTCGCGAGTTCGAGTCTCGTTCATCGCTCCATGCAGGACTTGTTCCTGCATTTTTTCTCTATGAGAAGGTGCAGTGAGCGTTCCTGACAGCAGCCCAGGTGGCGGAATTGGTAGACGCGTACGTTTCAGGTGCGTATGCCGCGAGGTGTGCAGGTTCGAGTCCTGTTCTGGGCACCAAAGATGTTCTTTACATAATCGCAAGTACTTGCTGCAACAAAGGCAAGGAAGCGAAATGCGCAGGTGGTGAAATTGGTATACACGCTACTTTGAGGGGGTAGTGGCAGCAATGTCGTGTGAGTTCGAGTCTCATCCTGCGCACTTTTTTTTTGAATAATGACTGAGTGTTATTGTGCCATCGATTTAGGAGCGACCTCCGGGCGTATCATCCTCTCGGAAGACGGACGAACACTAACGGAAGTGTGTCGTTTTCCCAATAGAGTGGAAGAAAGAGATGGCAAGTTCTTTTGGAACATAACGCGCCTTTTTGAGTACATACAAAAAGGATTGCAAACCCTTTCTCAACGCACTGATATCCATATTCTCTCTATCGGCATCGATACGTGGGGTGTGGATATCTGTTTTTTAGATGCCGCCGGTAGGCTTCTGTCCGACCCACGCGCTTATCGCGACCCTTACACCGTGGAGAAGATGGAGCAGTTCTTCCGACTTGTTCCAAAAGAAGACATCTACCGCCGCACCGGTATTCAGTTTCTCAACTTCAACACCTTATATCAGTTATATGCCTGCCACGAGGAACACTATCAGCCTTTTGAGCAGGCTTCTACCTACCTTTTCATACCCGACTATATAACTTATCTGCTTACCGGCAGGAAAGTGACGGAATACACCATCCTTTCCACATCGCAGTTGCTCAATCCGCATACCAAACAGATAGACAACCATTTATTATCTCTTGCCGGTGGCGATATCCGTTGTTTTCCGCCTATCGTTTATCCTGGCACGGAAGTGGGTCTATTGCGTCGTTCGGTAGCCGACTTCGGTTACGACATACCCGTCATAGCCGTAGCCGGTCACGACACCGCCAGTGCTGTCGCTACCGTGGCTCGCACCTACGAGGGCAAACGCACTGCTTTCTTGAACAGCGGCACGTGGAGTCTGATGGGTACGGTGTGCGACGAACCGATAATAAACGAACAGACATTGCAACTCAACTTCACCAATGAAGGCGGCATAGACGGCACTACACGTCTGCTGAAGAACATCACGGGTATGTGGCTCATTGAGCAATGCCGTAAAGAGTGGTCGGCACAAGGCAAAGACTATAGTCACAGCCAACTGATAGAGATGGCTCAGACTGTTACTGCCGTGCCCGAACTTTTCAACCCTGATGACGTGCGTTTTGCCAATCCCTCCAGTATGATAAGCGAGGTATGCCATGGCAGACAACTGACCGACAAAGAGATAGTGTCGTGTATCTTCCACTCGTTGGCAAACCGCTATTCAGAGGTCTTTCGTATGCTACAGTCGATAGTGAAAGAGCCGTTTGGGGCGTTGTTTATCATCGGCGGCGGTGCCAGAAACGCCTATCTCAACAGGCTGACAGAAGAGGCAGTAGGTGTGCCTGTTATTGTAGGTGAGGTGGAAGCCACTGCCGCCGGAAACATATCAGTGCAGATAAAAAGCAACAAACATCAATTATAACAATATGAAGCCACTTATTGAGACCAAAGCGCGTGTAGGCGTTTTTTCCATTGCCTTAGGTGCTTATTTGCCGCAGTTCCCCACCCTATTGCCGGAGTTTGAGGGTCAGTATGCCGCTTTTCTTCGTTCATTGCCCAAGACGGTGGAAGTGATAGACGGCGGTTTAGTGACCACCAAAGAGAAAGCGATGGCAGCCGGCGATAAGTTTCGTTCGGCAGATGTGGACTTAGTGATAGTGCAACTGCTCACCTATGCCACCTCATATAATATGCTTCCTGCCGTTCGCGATGTGGACGTGCCGGTTGTGCTGGTTAATGTGCAGAAGAAGGCTGCACCCGACTACCGCCATACCGACAATGCCACATGGTTGGGCGAGTTGTATGCTTGTGGTGCGGTGGGAGAGATGGTGGCAGACCTTGAGCGCGCCGGCAAACGTCATGCAGTGATAACAGGCATTCAGGGTGACGACCCTATAGTGACAAAAGAGTTGGACGAATGGTGTCGTGCCGCTCAGGTGAGACGACGCTTCCGCGACACTAATATAGCACAGATAGGTCGCCCTTATCCCGGGATGATGGATCTCTATATCGATGAGACTAATCTCTACCACCGTATGTGGCTCTATACCAAGCAGTTTGACTGGGAGAAGATGTGGGTCATAGCCGATGACATAACCGACGAGCAGGCTATCCGTCTGAAAGCGGAGGACATACTGAACACCTTTGACATAAAAGGTGGTGCCACAGTGGAAACGGTGTGGGACATGGCGCGTTATGTGGTGGCATTTGAGCGTTGGGTGCAAGCGGAACAGATAGGTCTGATAGCCTCTCACTACGACGGTTTGGCGCAAGGTGTGGCAGGCAAGTTGGACTCGATGCTCATCCCCGCTTTTTCGATGCTTATCAAGCAGCATACGGCTTGCGCGGTGGAAGGGGATATGAAAGTGGCAATGGCTATGTCGATACTAAAGACGATAGCAGGTACAGGACAGTTAAGCGAGATGTATTCCATTGATTTTCCGGCAGATATATGTATCATTGGTCACTCCGGCAGCGGTGATGCCGACATCTCGCTGGCTCGCAAACCGACGATGAAGATCGTTCCTATCTTCCACGGCAAGACCGGTGGCGGTTATCTGACGCAGTTCTATCCGCCTTGTGGCGATGTAACCTATTTAGGTATAACTCAAGACAGGAACGGTGTGTTTAAGTTCGTGGTGGCAGAGGGTGTTAACGAACCCGGTGATATCTTTATGTTCGGCGACACCAATATGCGCACACGCTTTTCCATTGGTGCTCGTGAGTTCTGCAACCGTTGGTCGGAAGCCGGTCCCACACACCATATGGCTGCCGCCGTAGGCAGACATATAGATACACTGCTTAAAGTGGCTAAGATCTTCAACGTGCAAGTGGATGTCATTTGCAGATAATGAAAGGAGTTAATATGTCAAGACAGAGTAGTTTGCGTAGCACTTTAGCCGTTTCTCTCACCAACTATTTGGATGCTGGTGCTATAGTGGCAGGTGCCAGCGGTTTGACCTTATGGCAGCAGTACTTAGGTTTGAGCGAGTTGTCGTTAGGTTGGCTCAACTTCATCAGTGCCAACTGTTTTGGCGCGGCATTAGGGGCTATCATCGGCGGATTTTTGGCTGACAGGTATGGCCGTAAGTTCATCTTTACTTACAACCTGCTCGTTTATATGTTTGGCGTCATACTGGTTATGTGTGCCACCTCTTTTCCTGTCTTGTTTGCAGGTTTTCTTTTCACAGGTATATCAGTAGGCATAGGTGTCCCTGCCTCTTGGACTTATATCTCGGAGAGCAGTGAGGTCAATAACCGCGGTCGCAATATCAGTCTATCGCAGATGTCGTGGGGCATAGGACCTATGTGTATCTTGCTATTGGGTATGTTGTTTGCCCCCGGCAACGCGGGTGAAGATGACGGTGTACTGTTTGGTTGTGTGAAGGCATTAGCCCACTTTTTCATAGGTGCTGACGCACCACAAGCGGCTGTTAATGTGTTTGCTTCGCGTGCCGTCTTCTGTTCGCTGTTGGTGGTGGCTATAGTGGCGTGGCTATTGCAACGCAGACTACAAGAGAGTGCCGAATATGAGGCTACGAAAAAAGCCGACAAGCAAGTCAGTCTATGGCAGAACATCAAGCACCTGTTCAGCAATCGCATAGCCATCAAGACGGTGTGTTTTCTCACCACTATCTATCTTACTTGGAACTTAGTGGCATCAGTGATGGGGTTCTTTCAGCCGCATATATATGAGTCGGCAGGCGGGTTGAGTAATAAAGATGCCAATATGCTCAGTTGTATCAGTTGGGCAGTGGTGGTCTTCGTCACTTTTCTTGTCTCCCGCCTTATCGACAAATGGCAGCACCGGCTGTTCTATATCTTCGGTTTGCTTTGTGCATTGACGGCTTGGATGGTAATCATCGGAGTAGGGGTTACTAATATCGTATGGTTGTGGGTCTTCACTATCCTTTGGGGTATCAACAACGGCTGTTCGGTGCAGATTTTCTACGCTTTATGGGGGTCGGAGTTGTTCCCTGCTCAGTATCGTGCCGGTGCACAAGGGCTGATGTTCTTCATCGTCAGAGGTCTGTCGGCTATCTGGGGATTAGTGTTCACTTATATATACGGCGAGCAAGGTGAGGGGTTCACTGTGGCTGCTTGGTGTATGGTGGCACTACTGTTGGTGTCGCTCATAGTAGGCGTGATAGGTGCACCGCAAACGCAAGGTAAGACATTGGAACAAATAACGAAAGAACGATATGGGAATACTATCCGATAACAGAGGCTTATCCGCTGTGATAGCCGATGTGGCAGACGTGGCGGGATATATATGGCAGAAAGGTTGGGGAGAGCGCAACGGCGGCAACATAACCGTCAACATCACCTCTTTAGCCTCACCGGCGTGGGCTTCTCAGCCGGCACTGACCGAACCGATAGCCATCGGCTGCACGTTGCCGTACCTGAAAGGACAATACTTCTACGCCAAAGGTACACAAAAGCGTATGCGCGACCTTTGCAAAGCGCCTATGCATAACGGCTCTATCATTCGTATAACGGACGATGCCGCCCACTATGTCATCATAGCCGACGAAGCAGTGTTACCCACCAGTGAGTTGCCTTCGCACTTGATGGTGCAGAACTACCTTTTGCAGTCAGGCTCATCCTATACCGCCACCTTGCATACCCACCCTATTGAGTTGGTGGCAATGAGCCATTCGGACGAGTTCTTACAGTCCGAGCATCTGACACAGACACTATGGTCGATGATACCTGAGACCTTAGCCTTTGCTCCGTTAGGCATAGGAGTGGTGCCTTATCAACTGCCGGGGTCCATACAGTTGGCACAAGCCACACTGGAGATGATAGACAGATACGATGTTGTTCTGTGGGAGAAGCATGGCACTTTTGCAGTGGGCAAAGATATAATGGATGCTTTTGACCAGACGGATGTGCTTAACAAAGCCGCTATGATCTACCTCAGAGCGCGGTCGATGGGATTTGTTCCGAAGGGTATGACCCGACAGCAGATGACACAAGTGCAAGAGGTGTTTAACCTGCCTAAGAAAAGAGGGTAAAACCCCTTTTTTGCGCACATATTTGCTCAACCATCGAAAAACCCGTAACTTTGCGCACTCTAACAGCAAAAACACTAACTATATGACTATTCAGTTTCTCGGAGCCGCCGGTGAGGTGACCGGTTCCAAACATCTGCTCACCACGAGCAAAGGCAAAAAGATCTTACTTGACTGCGGTATGTTTCAAGGCAAAGGTATGGAGACTGATGCCGACAACCGACAGTTAGGTTTCGACCCTGCCGAGTTGGATGCCGTCATTCTCTCACACGCTCATATCGACCACTCCGGACTGATACCTTATATATGGTCGTTAGGTTTTCGCGGCGATGTGATATGCACTCCCGCCACGCGTGACCTATGCGCACTCATGTTCGTGGATACAGCCTTCATCCTCGCTCAAGATGTCAGATGGTACAACAAAAAGATGGCACGTCTGCATAAGCCTACCATCACCCCGCTGTTCGATGCCAACCAAGCACAACGCTGTATGAAACAGTTCATCACCGTCGATTATGGTCACACCTACCGTGTGAGCGACGATGTGACGGTGTCGTTCATCAACTCCGGACACATGTTAGGTTCAGCCATAGTAAACGTAGAGGTGACCGAAAACGGGGAAAAGAAGCGCATCGCTTTCACCGGCGACATAGGCAGAGCACATAGTCATATACTATGTGAGCCACAACCTTTCCCACAATGCGACTACCTCATCTGCGAATCCACCTACGGCAATCGTCTGCACGAAGATAGTTTGGTGAGCGAAGAGCAACTGCTCGGCGTGGTGGAAGATACGTGCGTATATAAGAAAGGCAAACTCATCATTCCATCTTTCTCTGTGGGGCGTACACAAGAGATAGTGTATGTGCTTAACCAACTGTATAACGATGGCAGACTGCCACATATACCTGTCTATGTCGATTCGCCACTATCGGTTAATGCCACACATATCTTCCGTATGTATCTTGACTCGCTGAACGAGGATGTGCAGGAGACGATGCGTTTTGACCCGGATCCCTTCGGCTTCAACACGCTACATTATATCACCGACATACGTGAGTCGAAGGCGTTGAACAACAGCACCGAACCCTGTATCATCATCTCCGCTTCGGGTATGATGGAAGCCGGACGTATCAAGCACCACGTTGCCAACCATATATCCGACCCTGCCTGCACCATTCTCATCGTGGGCTATTGCACACCCACCTCTCTCGGCGCACGCATACAAGACCCTAAACGGCAATGGGTCAGCATCTTCGGGTACGACCACCGCATCAAAGCACAGATAACCAAGATTGAAGGGTTCAGCGGTCATGGCGACTACAAAGAGATGATTGCTTATCTCACCGCTTGTCAAGACGTGACCCGAATCAAACACACCTTCATCGTCCACGGTGAACAAGCGGCACAAGAAGCATACAAAGATCACCTCTATGAAGCCGGTTTTCGCGACATCAGTATTCCACAAAAGGCAGACACGATAGAGTTATGAGTCCACGGCGTACACTCCTTTTCGACGGCAAAGACCTACAGAGTGCCGTTAGCACATTGCAATCAGGCGGCATCATCCTCTACCCTACCGACACCGTGTGGGGGATAGGTTGCGATGCCACCAACGAACGTGCCGTCAAACGCATCTTCGACCTAAAACAACGCGCCGACAGCAAAGCGATGTTAGTGCTTTTAGACAGTCCGCTCAAACTGAACCACTATGTCAAGACCATTCCCGATATAGTGTGGAATCTGATAGAGATAACCTCCGAGCCTTCCTCTTCTCGACCCTTGACTATCATCTATCCGCAAGCACAGAACCTTGCGCCCTCACTCATAGCCGACGACGGCAGCATAGGCATCAGACTCACACAAGAGATCTTCTCCAAAACACTGTGCGCAGAGTTGGGCAAACCTATCGTCTCCACCTCTGCCAACATAAGCGGAATGCCTACCCCGCATAACTTCCTGCAAATAGTGCCGCAGATAAGAGAAAGCGTTGATTACGTATGCTATTATAGACGAGATGACGATTCCAAAAAAGCACCCTCGTCCATCCTCAAACTCAATGATGACGGCACTTTCCGACTGATACGAATGTAGCCACCTCACCTCTTTACAACCTTCTTCTATGTCCAACCGAAGCAAATGGCAACTCATCTACCTGCTCACCGATATCTTATCGGCGGTATTGGTGTGGCTATGTTTTTTGCTTTTCCGTTGGCTCGTTTATGAAGGTCGTATCTTCAGTGTGGAGACAGTGCTCATACCCGCTTTCAGTTTCTACCGCCCTTTGCTGCTCTATCCGGCAGCCTGCGTTGTAGTCCACTACCTGTCCGGTTTTTACCTTCGTCCGCTCAAACATAACCTCGCACGCCATTTCCTTACCACCTTGTGCAGTGCAGCCATCATTGCCCTCGGAGCCTTCTTCGTCATCATCATCGACGACAAAGTGAGCAGTTATGAGCTATACCTGTGGTCGCTGCTCGTGCTCTTCTCTTTGCAGTTCACCATCAACTATCTGTCACGACTTGCCGTCACACTCTACCAACTATCGCATATCAACGACATCACAGATGAGCCTATAGTGATTGACCTGCCGGATGATGCCACCGAACAAGACCTCTTCACGCGTATCAGCGAAGCCTATCCCACAGGGAAAGAGATCATCCTCAAACCGCGAATGAAAGATATCCTCACCGGTGCTGCACGCATTAGCGACCTACAATCGGAAGCAATGATTGTCATCACCGACCAACACATGTCCGACTCACAGATATGTATCAAACGTGCCTTCGATGTGATAGCCTCGGCTGCCGTACTTGTAATAGGAAGCCCTATATATATATTACTGGCACTGCTTATCAAGGTCACTTCCAAAGGTACTATACTCTACCGTCAAGAGCGCATAGGCTTACACGGACTGCCTTTTGACATACTTAAGTTCCGCACTATGTACGAGGATGCCGAACAAGGTACACCACGCTTGGCTGACGACAACGACCAACGCGTGACACCCATCGGACACTTCCTGCGCAAATACAGACTCGACGAACTGCCACAGATGTGGAACGTACTCAAAGGCGACATGTCGGTGGTTGGACCAAGACCCGAAAGACCGTACTTCATCTCGCTGATTGAACAACAAGCACCGTACTATTGCCTTATCTATAAGATAAGACCCGGACTGACAAGTTGGGGACCTATAAAAGTGGGATATACCGACACTATAGACAAAATGATACAACGACTCAAATATGACATTGCCTATATGGAAAATATGTCTATCGGATTAGATATAAAAATAATGTTCTATACCTTAGGCGTGTTGCTGAACGGCAAAGGCAAATAGATCAATGGTATTACTATGGAAGAAGAACTGACTTATGACACAGCCCTTAACAAGGCAGAACAAATGATAGCAGAGTTGGAGCAGAAAGAGGCTCTCTCACAAACGGAGTACAAACAGAAAGCAGAGCAGATAAAACGTCTTCTCGATTTCTGCGAACAACAACTCTCAACTCTAAACTTTAAACTCTAAACTTATCTATGAGAACAAAAATGGTAGCAGGCAACTGGAAGATGAACAAGACCCTGCAAGAAGGTGTGGCCCTTGCCACCGAACTGAAGAACACATTAACTAACCCCTCATGTGCTGTTGTTATCGGCACTCCCTTTATCCATCTTGCCACGGTGTGTGAGATAGTGAAGGGTAGTCCTATCCGTGTGGCAGCGGAGAACTGTGCCGACCGTGAGAGCGGTGCTTTCACCGGTGAGGTGAGTGCTGCTATGGTGCGCTCAACAGGTGCCGAATATTGCATTCTCGGTCACAGCGAACGCCGCCAATACTATCATGAGACAGCCGAGATCCTCAAGCAGAAAGTGCTGCTGGCATTAGCCAACCAACTCAAGCCTATCTTCTGCATAGGCGAGGTGAAAGAAGAGCGAGAGTCTAACCGTCAGAACGAAGTGGTGAAAGCCCAATTGGAAGGTTCGCTGTTCGATCTCTCGGCAGAAGAGTTCAGCCAAATCACTCTTGCCTACGAACCGGTATGGGCAATAGGTACGGGTTTGACAGCCACACCTGCACAAGCCCAAGAGATGCACGCCTACATACGCTCACTCGTTTGCGAACGCTACGGCAAAGAGGTGGCTGACAACACCACTATCCTCTATGGCGGCAGTTGCAACGAGAAGAACGCCGCCGAACTGTTTGCCAATGCCGATGTGGATGGCGGACTGATAGGTGGTGCTTCGCTCGTGGCAGAGAAGTTCGCTGCTATAGTTGCAGCACGATAAGCAGATGCGCGTCCGTTCGGGTGCGAGCCGCCAACGACTGCTGCTCAGCCCAACGACGCGTATAGACAGTCTCACTAAGACGACAATAGAGCGCAAGTTGAGGCAAGACCTTCCAACGCACGTTTAAGTATGCTCTTCCACCCTCGCCATAAACGGCGGGGATGGAATAGCCGTATAAGACATCGTTCTCGTAAGTATAGACACGGTTATCCCACCGGCGGATATAAAAGCCTTGAAGACGCAATTGCAGCGTTAAGGGGGCTTGAGCAAAAGTGTAATGCACATCCTGATAAGCCTGCACACCAAAAGTAAGTCGGCTATCATTGTCACGCACCATATTGCCATCTGCTTGTGTTCGCAAGTGCCAACCTCTCTCTTCCCAAGTCTGCCGCCAACGAAGCGAGAATGTTTGCTTCTTGGCTTTCTCCCGAGCACGAGCACTGATACTCATATTCCACTTGTCGAAGGGCATATACATAGCCTCGGCAAAAGTGTCAAAGCCCCAAGAAGGGCGATAAGGGATGCCATACTTGACCCCGTCAAAGCGAAAGACATCGCCATAGATATTCAGTCTCCAACGGCTGATACTTCTCACATCCAACCCCACATACACGCCGTTCTCATCGTTAGAGCGTGAGGTCTCACTGAAAGCATAGCCTTGCGTATTGTCGAAATAGGGCGAATAATAGCGATAGAGGATAGTGAGTGCTATGTCGGACACGGGAGTCAGTTTGACCCCTGCTATCACACCTGCACCCCATCGCTTTTTGTTCTGTGCAGCCGCAGCCTCAGCAAAGAGGTCGGCTATACCATAACGGCAGCGCATATTCAAACCGCCAACCCACTGTTTGTCACCACGAAAATAGTGTTGGTTATAGCGAGCCGTCTCATAGTAGTAACGCAACGAATCGGAATAGATCTTTTCGGATGTGGTCAGTCCTATCTTCCATTGTCCGAGTCGTGCCGTAAGGTTGACACCCACCACGTGCTGATGCAGACTGTCATTGGGTTTGGTTATGCTATACCACGCTGATAGATCCGCTTTTTTCCATTTAAGAGTTGCGCCTATGCCGTGCAAAGCGTTGCCATCGGTGGAAGCATACTTGCGCAATCCTTCAGGCGCGGTGGCAGCACTAGCGGCATAAGCGTTCTTGCCTGTATGAAAAGTGTAAGCAGCCACTAATCCTTGTCCGAACTGCGCATCGAAATTGCCTAATACCAGCGTTTCTAACAGAGGTATATCGGCTCGTTGTTGCCGGCTGAGAGGCAGGCGTTTGAGTTGTATGTAGCCGCCGTATTGCAAGTCGCGAGCCGGCGCACCTGTCGGACGACGAAGAGTGAAAGAGGCTTGCACAAGATTATGATAGTTGAACTTATACCTCAACTGCGCATAAACGGGGTCGTGCTGCTTATCGCGATGCGGGTCTTCTATATAGCGAGCGTCGGTGCGTGCCAATACCTGATGTTTAGCCTTCACAAAGACCTCACGCCAATAGATCTTGTCGTTTGTCTCTTGAGGCAGGGCATAAACGAAAGGCAGCAGGTTGCGTATGTCATAACTCTTCAACTCTTTTATCAGTCTGAGTTCGCTTACGCTATGCATCTGATGTTGATAGACATAGAGCAGAATGGCATCTATCTGTCGGTCTGTGAGGAAGCGCAGTTGAGCAAGGTCATCGGCAGTGGCGGTGTTGATATTAAGAGGAGAAGTTACAAAATCGGTTAAGGTATTTTGCAACTCCTCAAAGTCTATCTCCTCTGTCTCTGACAGATAGGCATAGATATCGGCTATCACATCGTCTATATCGGCTTGGTAGCGTGTTTGTGCGCAGGTTGCCACTATTCCGGCAGCAAGCAGCAGCCAACAGACGATAGCACTTTTATGCTTGAGCATTCTCTTGCTCGGCTATTATCTCGTCACCGCGACTTTTCCAAGGTCTGGGACCGAGTATTCGTTCCACGTCATCGGATGTGATGACTTCGCGTTCGATGAGCAGTTCAGCCAAGGCGTGATGTCCTTGGGCATTGTCTTGCAGAAGCTGTTTGGCACGCGCCATCTGTTCGGCGATGATAGCCGCCGTCTCTTGGTCGATGAGTTCGGCTGTCTTATCGCTATACGGTTTGGCGAAACCGTAGTCGTACCTGCCTGTCGAATCGTAGAAACTGATATCTTTCAGTTTGTCGGACATACCGTAGTAGGCAACCATAGCGTAGGCTTGTTTGGTGGCTCTTTCCAGATCGTTGAGTGCGCCGGTGGAAGTCTGGTTGAGGAAGAGTTGTTCGGCTGCACGTCCGCCGAGCAAAGAGCATAGTTCGTCGTTGATATGCTCACGGTTGGTCAGTTGTCTTTCTTCGGGCAGATACCATGCAGCCCCGAGCGCCATACCGCGCGGCACTATCGTCACTTTGACGAGCGGGTTAGCCCAACGCAGCAGCCAACTGATGGTGGCGTGACCGGCTTCATGATAAGCGATGGAGCGTTTCTCCTCGTCGGTCATTATCTTCGTCTTGCGTTCCAGTCCGCCAATGATACGATCAACGGCATCCATAAAGTCTTGTTTTCCCACCTCTTTATGGTCGTTGCGCGCTGCTATGAGTGCAGCCTCGTTGCATACATTGGCGATGTCGGCACCGGAGAAGCCGGGGGTCTGTTTGGCAAGGAAATTAACATCCAACGAGCCGTCCAACTTAAGGGGTTTGAGATGCACTTGGAAGATCTCTTTCCTCTCTTGCAGGTCAGGCAGTTCGACATGTATCTGTCGGTCGAATCGTCCTGCTCTGAGCAGTGCTGCATCGAGCACGTCGGCGCGGTTAGTGGCGGCAAGGATGATAACGCCGCTGTTAGTGCCGAAGCCGTCCATCTCGGTGAGCAATTGGTTGAGTGTCGATTCGCGTTCATCGTTACCGCCGGTCATGATGTTCTTTCCTCTGGCGCGACCTACGGCATCTATCTCATCGATAAAGATGATGGCGGGTGCTTTCTCTTTGGCCTGTCGGAAGAGGTCTCTCACTCGTGAGGCACCCACTCCGACGAACATCTCCACGAAGTCGGAACCGGACATAGAGAAGAAGGGCACATCGGCTTCACCTGCCACGGCTTTAGCCAGCAGCGTCTTACCCGTTCCCGGAGGACCAACGAGCAAGGCTCCCTTGGGAATCTTACCGCCTAATGCGGTATATTTCTTCGGGTTCTTAAGGAAAGCCACTATCTCTTCCACCTCTTGTTTGGCACCTGCCAAACCGGCTACATCCTTGAAAGTGACCTTGTTCTTATTCTCTTTGTCGAACACTTCGGCTTTGGCTTTGCCCACTCCGAATATACCTCCGCCCATGCCACTGCCTATGCCGCGACTCATATAGATAAAGAAACCGATAATGAGAATCCACGGCACAAGATTGACAAGCAACATATACCATATATCTTTGGATTTCTCGTATGACACATCTATCGGTGTCTTGCCTTGTTCGCGTCTATTAGCATTAACGCCTTGCACATATTCGGTGAAAGCGTCCACCGACGGGATGAGTGCCGTCAGTGTTCCTTTTGACTGTTCACCCGTCTCGCGGCTGCCAAAGACCAAGGCATAACTCTCCGGCCTGATACGAGCCTTGGCACGGTTGTCGTCAGAGACGATTATCTCGCTCACCGCTCCTTGCTCTATATAGGCAGTGAACTTGGTGTAACTCAAGTCTTTCTGCACAGACGCGGCATCTTTACCGAAGGGAACAAAGAAGCCTATAAGCAATAAGGCGAAGAGAAGATAATAGAAATTGAACTTGTTTTTTTGTTTCTTCCCTTTGGATTTTTTTTGTGAGTTGTCGGGTTGTTGCTTCGGTTGTTGCTGGTTGTCAGTGTTATTCATCGGCATAATCGTGTCGTTTACCATCGTTCCACAAATTTTCTATGTCATAGAAAGCGCGTGGTTCGCGCTGCATTATATGGACAAACACCGTGCCATAATCCATTGCCACCCATTCGGCATTATCTTTTCCGTCAACGGCAAAGGGGTGGACGTGTGTCTCCGTGCGGACAAACCTTTCCACTTCTTCGGCTATGGCAAAGACTTGTGTGGAACTATTGCCTTCTGCTATCACCATCATCTCCACCGGTGCTTCCTCTATCTTACGAAGGTCGATAGACACTATCTTCTGACCTTTACGATTGCGGATTCCCTCTACGATGGTCTCCACTAATTTTTTGGTTGATATCTCTTTCATTGTACTCTTAAATGCTTAACACTTGCAGTGCCTGCCACTTATCATCTTTTATTGTTTTCTTATATTTAATGGCTTTTGACAGCGGCACATAGACCACTTCACCGTCTTGCAGTCCGACCATTATGCTTCTTTGTTCGTCGAGCAGTGCTTGTATGGCTGCACATCCGAGTCGTGAAGCGAGGATACGGTCGAACGCCGTGGGACTACCGCCTCGTTGCAAGTGACCCAGGATGGTTACTCTGGTGCCGTATTCGGGGTGTGCTTGTTCAATCACTTTAGCCACCGCCTGTGCGCCACCGTTGATGGCATGTTCTTGCACGAGCACGATGCCGGAGTTCTTATGTTTGCGTCTGCCTTGACCGATAGCCTGTTCTATCTGTTCAGCCACCGTGGCTTTTTCGGGGATGATGGCAGCCTCAGCACCGGCAGCAATAGCGGCATTAAGAGTGAGGAAGCCGGCATCGCGACCCATCACTTCCACAAGGAACAGACGCTCGTGAGAAGTACCCGTATCACGCAGTTTGTCAACACATTCCATTATGGTATTAAGGGCAGTGTCGTAACCGATGGTGGAGTCGGTTCCCCAAAGGTCGTTATCAATAGTGCCGGGGATACCGATGACGGGGATGTTATATTCCTGTGCGAGCAGTCGTGCACCGGTGAAAGAGCCGTCGCCGCCTATGACGATGAGCGCATCTATCTGCTCTTTTTGCAGGGTGTTGTATGCGCGTTGTCTGCCTTCTTCGGTGCGGAACTCCTCGCTGCGAGCCGACTTGAGGATAGTGCCGCCGCGCTGAATGATTCCTGATACGTCTTGCGTGGTGAACTCTTGTACCTCATCGTCCATCAGACCTTTGTATCCACGGTAGATGGCTTTGACGCGTATGTTATTACTGATAGCCGCGCGAACCACAGCACGAATAGCGGCATTCATACCGGGAGCATCGCCTCCGGAGGTGAGAACACCGATAGTGTTAATCTTGTATTCCATAGTTAGTTATTATCGTTTTTGAGCAAATTAGTGCGCAAAGATACGGCAAATTTTGCAAGTTATAAAAATTTCTGAATAAAAATGCTTTTTATAGGTCTTATCTTCTGCACAAACGGGCAAAGGAACAGTTCTCACATTTGCGTTTATCGGCAGCGAGTGCGAAGTGCGCGGAGCGTTGCGTGTCAATAACACGACTGATAAGCGAACTGAGATGAAGGGTGACAGCCTTATCAGTCAAATCGTCATAGACGAACCGCCCTTCTTTGTCGGTTTGGGGATGCACCAGTCCGGAGAAGTGCGTCGGGTCGTTAATAGCACGAAGGGGAAAGATGAATGGTGCTATAGGCAACTGAGTGTCAGGATATTGGCGTTTATAGAGCCAACAATAGGTCATGGTTTGCAGCACGTATGGATAGGCATCGGAGGTGAAGGCTGATTCAAGTTCTTTATATGTAAAAGAGGCGTGACCGGTCTTATAGTCGATAAGGCGAATGATTCCGTCTTTTTTGTCTATTCTGTCGATTTTGCCTTTGAGCAGTACCTGCATTCCATTCTCTTCCCACGAGTGCTTGACGCTTTTTTCGAGGTCGATACAGAGGAAAGAGCCTTGTGCTTGGTCCAAATCGAGCAGTCGCTCCACATAACACTTGACCACTTCCACGGCGATAGGGTCTTTGCGCACGGGGTCTAATTCAGGCAGGCTATCCCATTGGTCGTGTATGTCGCGGCGCATCTGTTCCACCGTCTGAGGTGTTATCTCTGCTTTGCCCGTATAGAGACTCTGCACAATAGAGTGAAGAGCGGTGCCGAGAGTACGGTCATCCACCTCATTATCATCCGCTTCGTCCTCTTTGAGATTAAGCACTTGCTGATAGAAATACTTCTGTTCGCATCTAAGAAAAGTGTTGAGTGACGAGGGTGAAAAGACGAGTGTGGTATCAGGTTTCAATTCGGGTACAGCGGGCAGATAATCGGATGTGTCGGTTACAGCCGACCCGAGAATAACGTTTTGTTGCTTGAGCGGCAGGCGATATTGATAGATCAGTTGTTGCCAATAGCGCGACACTTCGCCGCTGTTTTGTTCGTCGGCTTGTGAGTTGCTAATGAACCACACGCGTTTGGCGTGACCTATCATACGGTAGAAGTTATAGGCGAAGATAGCGTCTTGTCGTTCGGGTACGGGCATACCGAAGCCTCGGCGCAAGGTGTAAGGTATGTAACTGTTTCCTTGCGACTTGCCCGGGTAGAGTTCGTCGTTGAAGCCTATGATGATAAGGTTATCGAAGTCGAGTGCTCTTGTTTCCAGCACACCCATTATCTGCAGTCCGCTCAGCGGTTCGCCCACGTAAGGGATAGTCATCTCCTCGGTTAGCATACGCAGTACATAGTAGAGGTCGCGTGTCTGCAACGATGGTGCATAAGGGTTATCGGAGAGCAACACATCCTCTATCCGATTGAGTGTCTGCAAGAGGCAGTCGGTGGCTTCTGTGTCGTCGCTGTCGCGACTGTCCTCCCATATTGTACGCAGTCGGTCGATGGCTTGTTGTGGTGTGAAGTCGGTGGGTTGCTCTTGTGCTATCGGTATGAAAGGTCGCGTAGCGCGAAGAGGGAAGCCCATGGTGATATTAACTGTAGGTATGGCAGGAGGTATATGTGATAGTAAGGGAAGGAGCATACTCTCGTCGGGCAGGACGACGGCAGTGCGTGTCCAGTCGGCTGCCGCATCAGTGCAGGACAACTCTTCAAGCAAGCGATAGACCTGTGCCGTCTCACCCACATCCGACGGAACGGTGATGAGTTGATAATCAGCAGAAGAGGGGGCGGTGTCAGAGCCTGAGAAATGTTGGTGGAAGAGTTGTTCATTATGTTTGAGGAAGAGCGAGGCGCGGTTGTTATGGTCGCGCAAGAAGGGGTGTTGATAGTCGAAGCAGAACTCTGCACGATTCAGTTCTTTAAGGCGGAGCATCAGTTGTTCCTCGCTCTTGGTGAGGGCGTTGAAACCGATGAAGACATAGTGTTCGCGTAAAGCCTTAGGCGGCAGTTGCTCAAAATGTTCGATTACCTCTCTATGTATGAGTCCTTCGTATGCCAGTCCCTCACCGATAAGCAGTTGTCGCAGTCCTTCGTAGCAGGGGTAGAGGTGTTGCCAAGTGTGGATAAAACGCTCGTGTATCTCTCTATTGCCGTTGTCGATGTCGGCATAGACCTCACCCCAAAAGCGTCGTATAGCCTCCAACTGCTGTTCGCTCAGGTATTGGAACGAGTAGTCCAACTCTTTGAGGTCGCTGATAGTGGTGAAGAGTGCTTTGACGTTGGGAACGAGGTGGTTGTCTATCTCTGAGAAGTCGGCGAGCATCATCTGTCCCCAGCGGAGGAACTGTCCGAAGGGTTCGGCTTGATGATTGACTTGCTGATAGACCGCATACAGTCGGACGAGCAGGCTGAGCGGGTCGGCAAGGCGCAGTGGAGAGAGTTCGTGAAAACAGTCGTTGATAGTCACTACCGAAGGTGACCAGACCGGTTTGTCCAACGCCTGACCTATATACTTACGAAAAAAAAGACCCGCTCGTCTGTTTGGGAAGACGAACGTGTAGTCTTTGAGTGTAACACCTTTGGCGGCATACTGAGCCGCCAGTGAGCGTAGATAACTATCCATTGATTATCAAGATGTTTTGAGCGTTGAGATATGGTCGTTGTAGAACGTTTGAAGTCGTGTCATAGCCTCTTGCAGTGTGGAACGCGGACAAGCCATATTGATACGTACATAATGTGAGTCACCATACATCTCGCCGGGGTTGAACATCAGGTGCTGTTTTTCTATTAGTTGTCGGCACAGGGTCTGAGCCGTCATACCGGTGCCTCTTATATCCACCCAACAGAGGTATGTACCTTCCATACGGACAGGTCTAAGCACGGGTATATATGTTTGCATATAGTCGCACATATATCGGTAGTTGGCATAGATATATTGTTGCAGTTGTTCGAGCCAGTCTTCGCTCTCGTTATAAGCGGCTATTAGTGCTTCAATGCTCAGTGCGGTGAGGTCACCCACACGGTTATTCTCAAAGGCGGCGGCGAGTCTTGCGCGTATATGGTCGTTAGGCACCACTATGTTGGCGATGGGCAGTCCGGCAAGGTTGAAAGACTTGGTGCAGGATGTGCAGACACACCAGTTGTCGCTGGTGGCTACTGTGGCGTAAGGGGTATATTCCACACCGGGGAAGGTCAGTTCGCAATGTATCTCGTCGCACATGACGAACACACCGTGACGGTTGCATATCTCATCCACTTGGCGCAACTCCTCTTTGCTCCACACTCGTCCCGTGGGGTTGTGAGGATTGCAGAAGATAAGCATCTTGCACCATTGCACCCGCTCTTCCATCACCTGCCAATCGATCTCGTATCTGCCGGAGCGTGACACCATAGGTATCTCTTGCAGCGTACGGGAAGCATTGCGTGTGGAGAGGAAGAAGCAGTTGTAGGCAGGTGTGTGCAGTCCCACTTTCTCACCTTGGTCAGCCATCGTCTGCAAGATGGCACTCAGGGCGGGGATGATACCGGCGGTGGTGAGTATATGTTCGCGTCTGATAGTCCAATGGTGTCGGCGTTCAAACCAACGAATGACTGCCTCATAATAAGCATCGGGGATATGAGCATAACCAAAGATACCATGCTCTACGCGACGGTGCAAAGCATCCAACACCGGCTTTGCCACACGAAAATCCATATCAGCCACCCATAGAGGCAGGTTGCCTACAGCTTCCGCACAATCCCACTTGATACTATTGGTGTTGCGACGAGAGATGACCTCATCAAAATCGTACTGCATAATACACTCTTTTTTGATAGAACGTTATTGTCAGTTGTTCAGTATGGTGGCACCTTGTGGCACACGCGGACGATACCCTACCATCGGAAACTCGGGACTCGCCACCGTACTAACCCACTCACTCCAACCGAGTAAGCGGAAAGCAGGACTAACAACTTCTGTTTTGGGCTTAATATATTTCATTGCTTATTCTTTTTTCTTAATTTTCTATTCTCTTACCTGTTGCGTCGTATAATACGCCGTCGCGCAAGATATAGAGCATACCGTTGCGTATGAACTTATGGGTCTTTTGTTCTGCTTGTTGCGTTGATTGTTCATCGCTCAGAATAGATATCACTTGGTGGCGCATCACGATGATATAACTCTTGTCCGTACCTTTGTTGAGGTCAACTTGATATGCGCCGACGGCGAAGTTCCATACCACGACACCGTCTTTCAGGAGCAGCAGGTCTTCGCTTTTGTACGGACGCTCTGTTGCCAAGATGTATGTTCCGTCTTGTGGTGCATAGAGTGAGATGGGGAAGATGGCTTCACCGTCTTGTATAGGAGCATAGTTGGCACCCAACTGTTTGCCGTAGGCATCCACCCAACACTTGGCGGCTGTTGTCTTCGACTGCATCTTCACCACGTCAAACCCTATCTGATACTCATCTTCAGCATCTGAAGCGGCAGAGAGATACATACGGTCGAAGCGTCTTGGTGTGAGCGCGGAAGCGAAGGTGAAGGACACAGGTGAGTTGCGTCTTACCTTTATATCGCGTCGCGGGCTGAGCGTTGTGGTCACCGGCTCTACGGTTACCGACCCCTGTGAAGGTGTCTGTACGAAGAACGGTGTGCCTACAGGGAAGCGCGTCTCCGACAAGTTAACAATCTGATACTCATACGACCCGTTCATAAACAGGTAAGCATAAGTGGCAGGAGCATCGGTGGACTGTGAGTAGAGCAGGTTAGGATTGGCTATGGCGTTCCAGTTGCGGTCTTCCACGCGGGAGTTGCGACCATCGGAATAGAGGTTGACCTCCATCGTCTGTTCAGCCTCGAAAGGTGCGTCAGCCACTTTCTTAAAGCGATAGCGAGTGGCTTGTGAGGCGACACCTAACATATAGAACTGACCCGGATACAGCACTTGTTTGTCGTACAACCGCCAACCGTTAACACCGGAAGCACGGCGTGAACTGTTGTGATAAGCGATGGCATACTCGCCGAGGTTCTCTATCTCGCTGTTCCATACCATCTGACCGGATTGCTCCTCATAACGAGCCACATCACCACGGGCAAGACTGACAGGGAAAGGCACTGCAAATCCGAACGAAGCGTCCTCATCCACACGACCCGTGCCATTCTGAGTGGGTATCTCTAATTCGAAATAGACATCACCTTCCACCACGTTAAGCAACTCAGGATGCATGATCTGTCCGCTCGTACCTATACCAAAGGTGTCGGATGGAATGGAGCGAAGGATAAAGTTGCGCACATTGACATTCGTTTCGAGGTTAAGCGTACCGCCTTTCTCTACAATAAGATCGCCATACTTACCATTATCACTCTCATAACTGTCATACTTAACGCTGACCACGGCATCGTTGGTGACGGTGACACTACCTTCTTCCTGAATAAGCATTGAGCCTAAGGTCTTGTCCCCTTTGATGACAAGGTCGCCAAGGATAGTGACATCCGGCGTAACATCGGTTGGCATAGCGGCGTTCGACCAGTTCTCAACCTTATCCCATGAGTGCGGGTCCGGACTCTCAGGCTTATTCCAGAACGTCCAGAAGTCGAGCACTATACGAACGGGAACATCGAGGTCGAGAGAGTAGTAATAGTTGCTGTTGCTCGGCACGAAATGGGCAGCAAAAGTGTAGGTCGATGCCGTTGTCTCCACATGTTCGGGTTCATCCCATACGAAGTTACCTGCCACTGTCTCACCGTCCTCACGTACTACGCTGTAGTTGTAGAAATAGGAGCGTTCAAGAGGCTGATTGACAGATATGTGTATCGCCTTCGGTGCTGTTTCTACGATAGGTGTTGCTTTGATGAAAGTGACTGTTCGTGTTACCGTTTCGGCGTCACTATAATAGCCTGCAGCAGAAGAAGAAGCAGTGATGGTTATCGTTCCGGTCTTGTTGACGATGATTGTACCAACGCCATTGACGGTAGCCACTTCGGGGTTGCTTGACGTGTAGGAGATAAGACGATTAACGGTATCGCCTGTCAGTGCATCCAGCGTCACACCGTCAAGGGTGATACTCTCATAGCAATAGAACGTTTGGTTATCGGCAAGCGACCAACTGATAGTTTTTTCGCGCGGTATGGCATTGACGCTCAGTGCCACTTCGGCGGTGTTGTACCATTTGTCATTATCGGGGATGAAGAGAGCGATATAATCGTTCACATCTGCCAAGGTCTCCATCTCGCCGTTTTGCCATGTGAACGAACCTGTGACGGTCTGTCCTTTGTCGTCAATCATCACGGCTTCCGTGTCGTCGATAATGGAGGCAGAGAGGTTGGCAGGTACATAGACAGTGCTTGCAGTAGGTGCAACGCTGACAGAGGGTGTGACACGTTCGATGGTGAAAGTGCGACTAACATCAGGTGCTGCTGCATATACACCCACAGCATCGCAGTGGGCAGTGATGGTTACCTCACCCGCAGCGACGATAGACAAGACTCCATCAGCACTAATAGTGGCTATATTCTCGTCAGAGGATGTGTAATAGACGGCATTGCCTGACAAGACAGAAGCGTTGAAGGTCACATCGTCGGTAGTCAGATAAGAGGTCTCAGCATTGAAGTTGATGATAGTCTGAGATATAGGTTGTGCCTCAACGGTAACAGGTATCTCTAAACGTTTCTCATTTGTCTTGTTATCTGTTATGACAAGCGTACCTGTATAGTCTTGTATGGCAGTAGGTGTCAGAGTAATCACTATCTCTTCAGTGCCATACGTACCACAACCCTCACCAAGCGTCTCTTTATTGATAGAGAACCCGCCATTGATAGTGGCTGTCAAGACATCCAGTCCGGAATAGGTTATCTGCAACGTCTTCGAATAGAGAGTGTTGCAGTCTGCCTGTGCATCTATACTTGTCTCAGAGGCTGTCAACAACTTGCGGCGACGCAAGGAGATACTTTGCACATGGTGGGCTACCTCTTCATTCGAGGAGAAGCGTACCTTCGTGGCGGAAGGATCAACCACTGCTGAATAATTACCATAATTCTCTTTGTTAACCACTTGATTGAAAATCTCGTGCCATTCCCAAAGGTTATTATAGTAACGATATTCCTCTACAATGAGCGGACCATAGTTCTTTGCCCCCACACCTTCGAAGTTATCCCAGAACGTACCTGACGCTTTGTCGTGGTATGCGCTGAAATATATACGGTTAGCGGCAGGTCCGTCTATAGCAAAGACTCTACCGTTTGCCTTCTGCAACGAAGCGAAGGTGCATGACTGGTTGTTGATAGCATAGTCTTCACATTGTGTGGTGGGGTCTCCCACGTGTACATGTTTGGTCATAGAGATAGGAGCATAAGTGACACCACCTATCACACCACCTGCTTGTGTAGCAGTGACGTATGTATCACCTGCTGTACCGGCTATCGTCAAAGTGCTACCGCTGACGGTGACAATATCCGTTCCTTCCTCTTCAACACTATAAATTATTTCGCCACCTGACGAGGCGGTAGCCGTCAAAGTGGTGGCACCGTCAGTTAAGAGCAGTCCCATCAACGACTGATCCCAAGTGATAGTCTGCTTCGTATCGTTGGTGACGGTGAATAGTTGTTCTATCTGAGCGGGATAGAAGTCACCCGAACCGGCATAGGAAGCAGTGATAGTAGCCGTACCTACTGCCTTGGCAACTAAGGTCTGACCAACAACATCTATGATAGAAGTGTTCGATGAAGTGAGGGTATAATCGCCGCCATTAGAAACGGTAACTACATCATCGGAGGTAACCTCATCGGGGTTCAACAAGAATCCGCAACCGGCTATATCGGCGTTCCAAGTCAGAGTAGCCTCTTTCTTTGTCGTCTCACCTTTCACATATATATATCGCGTCTGTGTACCGTTAGTGACTGTAATCGTGGCGTTATGCGCACCTATGTCTTGCGAGCGGTGATAGACAATGGTAATAGGTTGCTGACCATAGTCTTCATAGTCGGCAAATGATGACGGAGCAACCGTGAAGTGGTTATCTGAAGATGTAACATTAACCACATCTATATTGTACCAATCCATAGTGAAGACCTTCTCGCTGTCGTCGGAACCTAACGGTTTGGCCTCAAAGACGTATGGTGTACCTACAGTGGTAGCAGGTTCGGCTGCAACAAGTTCGCTGCGCTCGGAAATATGAATATTCTTAAACTGACCGGAATAGTTACCACCATAACACAACTTAACATACCTTGTGTCAGGTTGCAACTGTATGGAAACACTCTCGTAAGAGTCTTTGTCAGTACGAGAAGACGACCAACTATTACCGTTGAAATTGCCATCCGAACTCTCTTGTACATACCATCTCACGTTGGTTAGATCACCCAAACTGCCAAGGACTGTTGAGTAACATCTATACTTGAATGTCAGTTTATCAGGTATGCCTTCGAAGCGGAAGACCACAAATTTATCATTCCAATCAAAACCACCGCCAAAGGATTGACCTACCGTTATCTCCGAACCGTCAACAGATGTTGTACCCTCTTTTGTCACACAACAATAATTGTCGTTATACATCGTATTGTTAAGGTCAACAGGTACGTGATAGTTGCTCTTGCCTATAGTGAAGATTATGTTTTGCGATGTGGCTGCAACATATTCGTTATTGGCATCTTGTGTTGCGCGCAGTGTTACTGTGCCTTCGGTGTGGCGTGCCACAACAAGGTAAGAGTTGTCACTCACACGTTCGATAACAACCAAGTCGCTGTTATTTACGGCTTCGAGCGAGATAGGAGAGTTAGCATAGTCGGTGTTGGAAGCAGTGAAAGTAAATGTTTCCGAACCTCCATAGGTCTTAGTGATAGCAGTGTAGTTAGCACTCAGAGTATTAGCGCGTTTGCTGACGTGGATTGTTTTTTGTTGACTGCATCCTATCCACTTATTGATCATTGCCCCTTCGGGTATCATAGCGAAAGTCACGGTTGCCTCACCTTCGCTCAATGCCACCAGTTCACCGTTAATAAGATTGACCACGGCTGTGTTAGTGGAAGAGAAAGTGACGGGCACCTCATCAGTATTAGCAGTATAGAGTGTGCCTTTCAAGCGGTCACCTACATACATAGTGTTAGTGTTGTTCACTTGTTCGGCGAGGGTGAGCGATGTGGCGTTGTGACTGACTGTGAACTCAAACTCGCGGCTACCCTCATAACGATAAGCGTCTGTACCTTGGATAAAGGTGATCTTCGCAGTACCCGGACCAACGGCTGTAATCACTTTCGTGGCAGGGTTATATTCTATAATTCCCGTAGGTGTTATGTCATAGGTCATCGGTTTGGTCACGTCGTTGTACGGCAGGCAATAGTGGAAAGAAGCCAAGGCTGTACCACCCACATTGAGTGAACGCTCACGCGTGATAGTGCCGTCAATCAAGAACACCGGCGTGAACTTAGCGCGTGCTATATAGGTCTTCACGTTATTGGCTGTGAGGAAATAAGCATTACCTGTGAAGGTGGCGGTTATATCGGCAGTACCCGACTCAGGCACTACACCAACGAGGTTGTATGTACCTTCATCGTTTGGTTGCTCTTTGATAACAGCGTCTGCCGACGACGAATAACGCATCGGCGGTGTTACTATGGTCTCGCCCTCACAAACGGCAATGGCTGCGTTCTTCACCATACGCACATTATATACGGTGTCCTCCGCAGAGAAATAGACAGAGGGTTGCAGTTTATTGACGGTGATAGTAAAATCGATGTCACGCGCATCGTAGTAGTTGGTTTGCGGCGCGGAGGCAGTGATGGTATAAATGCCCACTTCGGTGGCATAGAACGTTTTGGCTGTGTTGCTTATTATGCCTGTTGAGGTGGTGGCTGCCGAACCACTGAAAGCATCATCCACTACGCTTACCGACTTAACGGTGTATTCAATATCCGATGTAGCCATCGGGTTGGCAGCAGGTAAAGCCGTAATCAGGTCGGTAAGACTAACAGTCTTGTAGTTACCGGCTTCCACGCGTGACACACCAACGGATGCATTGTTTATCTCTATCACAGGGGTGGTGGCACGCTCAATGGTGACAGGAATAGAGAAGGTGACGGGGTTATACATACCTTCGTCGGTAGGGGTGAAAGTAACGGAGTAGTTATGAACGCCTGCTTCGTCGGTTACTTGCACACCTGCATTTGTCCAAGTGAAAGTGCCGGCAACAGGAGTGTTTGCCACTCCACGCAACGTAACAGTGGCAAGACCCTCAGACAACTGACTGTTATTCAGATAGTCAAGATAGTGTATCTGAGCCACGGTTGGTTGAGTGGCGATAGTGGGTGTAACCTTATTGATGGTTATATTATGTGTTGTAGCAAACTCATCGGATATATCATCTCCGGGCTGATAGGCTCGGATGGTGGCTGTACCGCTTCCGGTGAAACTCATCACACCGGCATCGGTGATACTGACTATACCAGAAGGAGAGGATGTTGTGGGAGAGAAAGTGAAATCGGTATTACCTATTGTGGTGGCAGCCGATAGTGTCACTTCGTCGGTAGTGTTATATGTGTCGGATATGTTCCATGTGTCGAGGAACTGCTCTTGGGCTGTAACAGAGGCCGTGAGATTGATGGTATGCAACAGGTCACCCACATTATTGCGAACATAGAGTTTGTCAGTGTAATCGCCCTTGCTATTCGAGTGGAAGGTGACGGTTATTGTTTGCGTTCCACGCTTTCCACAGCCGCCGAACTTATCGGTGTTCATATGCCACAGACTCGTACCGGTATGTTCGGCATCCTCGTCGGACTTAAACGATAGGAAGACAGGTATATTGGAGTAAGTGGTAGTGAAAGTCTTGTTCAACGATTGTCCGGGGTCGGTAGCATAATCAAGGGATGTGACTGAGACAGAAGAGGTTGTCACACGTGTTGTGGACACGTTACTTACGTCGTAACTGTACGTAGCCTTTGATTCAGTGCCAAACACAATCTTCACTGTTGTAGGCTGACAAGTCAATGTCTTCGTTGTATTGCTCGTTCCTATATCTGTATAGGTTTCGCTATGCAACAATGTGTTAGCAGAGTTATACTCTTTCACCACCAAATCTCTTGATAACCAGAAATTACTTTTCTTTACACTGAAAGTCAGTTTATCGGGTGTTGTAGGATAGATAGTCAGTCCATCGGTGGTATTGAATGACCCTCCGCTATGATTATCTGCCGTGCCGCATGGGTCGGTCATATTAATAACCGTAGCGTACTTAACCACGCTTACCGGAGCATAGTTCTCGTTGCCGGCAACGGTGGCAGTGATGGCTACCGGTCCGCCTAATGCGCGTACAGTCAGCACATTACCCGATAGACTAAGATAGGCATTGGCAGACATCGAATAGGTGACTGATTGACCTGTAGCGGCACCTGTCTTGCTGTTTTTGGCTATTGCCGTGAGAGTGATAGCATAAGGCATATCCTCATTGCTCAAGTCAGATATATCATCCGTCCACTCAATAGTCTGCGGGGTGAGGTTAGTGACACTAAGAGTGAACTCCTCGCTATACTCGGCATAATAACTATTGGTGTTCTTATCCAGATGAGCAGTGACAGTGAGGCTATTGATTGTGCCGGATATATCCTCTCTTACGGTGAGAATAGGGTTGCCGCTACCGTCTGTGCCGGAAGTGAAATAAGTGGAATTGAAGGCTGTGTAAGTAAGAGTCTGACCTGTGGAGCAAGTGGCACGTAGCACATCACCTGCACTCAACGTCGTCTCTCCGCTCACCAGTTCACTACCATTTCCATCTACCCAAGTAATCGAAGGCTCGTTATAACCCGTACCGGAAAGATAATACGTGAGAGAAGAAAGACCGTTATTACTGCTAACTGTCAACGTACAAGTACGAAGACCGTTATTCTGAGGCACAAACTTTACATAAAGAGTTCGTGTGGTTTCCGTAGTGGACTCAAACGAACTTAACTCAGTTGTTGCTCCGGTTGTTGCACCTACGAAGAAATCTCCATCATTACCGCTTTGCGAAATAGTTACCGTTCCTGCATGAGCATGATCAATCTTAATTTGTTTCCAACCAGACTCTTCTCCCACATTGGTATCATCAAACGAGGTCGTACTTCCTGCTGCCGGTGTATTGGCTACCATCCGAGCAAAAATAGCATAATATTGGTGATTTTTACCTCCTCCTATTTTTGCAGTTGCCTCTAAACTTTTGGAATAAGGATTTTTATTTGCTCCCTCTCCCGAATTGGCAGTTTCTGATGTTGACCATCCTTTAAACACATACCCCGATTTAGGATTATTGCAAAAATAAAAAGTAATATTACCACTTGCAGAAAATGTACCACCTCCTTCGGCAGATGCATTATCGGATGTTTTAGTGCCACAATTAGACGCAGAACAACTGCTACTCGTACCCACATACACATACCCACCAGTAGACGGTGATGACGTTACAGTAACATTCGCTTTATACTTTCCCCACGCTTCCACATTCACGCCAAAAAGCCCAAACACCACAAAAAGTATCGGAGCCATTACGGAGCAAATACGAGACAGATACGAGACGGATACAGGACGATAGACAGAGTTCATTGCTCGGTCTTCTCTCGCTCTTCTCCCGCTTATCTCTCGCTCTTCGCTTGCACCGTGAAGCCAATTTAATATACGTTCTAAGATAATCTTTTCCATATCTTTTATTTTTATGTTCTTTTCATCCTCTCGGGATATTAGTAACCTAATACATATGCGCCCACTTCCCAAGCCGTCATCAAAGACGCATGGTTAACCGCTTGAATCGCTTGCGAGCGATGCAATTCTATTATTTGCATCACCTGAGCAAACTCATTGGCGTTATATGTCTCTATTTCTGCACGCATCTCTTTATGTATCCTAATATCTCTTGCGGAAAGTGTTTTCGCGCGTATTAGCGAGTGTGCAAAATTACTGCAACTTACACAATGCCACAAATATTCACTTCATTTTCCCAAACTTTGAGAACCGAATCTTAAAAATAGAATATTTTTCGGCTATAAAAACCTGTCAAATTTTTATATCCTGCTTAAAAATTGCAAATAATGTCCTTACTCTCCATTTTTGTGCAATTGCGCACTCATTTGCACAATCGGAAAAAGAGTTGTACCTTTGCGCCGTTATATCATATCACATTATTTCTATGTCACAAACTGTTCGTGTGCGTTTTGCACCATCCCCCACCGGCGCACTGCATATAGGCGGTGTGCGTACAGCCTTGTACAACTACCTTTTCGCGCGACAACACGGCGGCAAAATGTTGCTCCGCATAGAAGATACCGACTCCAACCGTTTCGTACCCGGCGCCGAAGAATATATCATTGAGAGCCTGCAATGGCTTGGAATAGAGATAGATGAAGGTATAGGCGCTTGGAACAAAACCAGCGGTCGCCTCACCAAAGAATTGTGTGGGCAATATGGCGAAAACGGTCCGTACAGACAGTCGGAAAGACGTGAGATCTACCACCGCTACATTAAGCAACTCTTAGACTCAGGCAACGCATACTATGCCTTCGACACACCGCAAGAATTGGAACAAGCACGGCAACAAACGCCTAATTTTCAGTACGATGCCCGCACACGCACCACAATGCAGAACTCGCTCACACTACCCGCCGAAGAAGTGCAAGCACGGCTCGAAAGAGGCGAACAGTATGTAGTGCGCTTCAAAGTGGGACCCAACGAGGATATACACGTTCACGACCTTATCAGAGGAGAAGTGATCATCAACAGCAACATACTGGACGACAAAGTGTTATATAAGTCGGCTGACGACCTGCCCACCTACCACCTTGCCAATATAGTGGACGACCATCTGATGGCTATCACTCACGTCATACGCGGTGAGGAATGGTTACCTTCCGCTCCTCTTCACGTGTTGCTCTATCGTGCTTTCGGTTGGCAAGACACACAGCCTGCTTTTGCGCACCTGCCTCTGCTGCTCAAACCCGACGGCAACGGCAAACTGAGCAAACGCGACGGCGACAGATTAGGATTCCCGGTCTTCCCGCTCGAGTTCCACAACGAGAAAGACGGAACGGTAAGCAGCGGCTACCGCGAGTCAGGATACCTGCCCGAAGCCGTCATCAACTTCCTCGCACTGCTCGGGTGGCACAACACAGGCGACCAAGAGATATATTCAATTGCGGAACTGATAGAGCAGTTCTCGCTCGACCGCGTGAGCAAAGCCGGCGCACGCTTCGACTACGAGAAAGGCAAATGGTTCAACCACCAATACCTGCAACGCCTCTCCAACCAACAGTTGGCAACGCTGTTTATGCCCACCCTCGCCGCTCATAACCACGCCTCAGAAGATATAGACAAAGTGGCACAAGTGGTAGGTCTGGTCAAAGACCGCATCAACTTCCCGCAGGAACTGTGGGAACAGGCATCGTTCTTCTTCGAGGCACCGGCAACCTACGACGAGAAGTCGCTCAAGAAACGCTGGAAAGAGGATAGTCCCAAGCACCTTTCCGAACTGATAGAGCTCTTGCAGTCAGTGCCTTGCGAGCGTTGGACTGAACGCGGAGAGACGAAAGAGGATGGCACACAAGGCTGGTACTTAGACGAGGTGGTGATGCCGTGGATCAACAGCCACGACTATGGTGTCGGTAACGTGATGAACGCCTTCCGTATATGCCTCGTGGGGGCTGCCAGAGGACCACATATATGGGCGATAACCGATATCCTCGGCAAAGAGGAGACACTGAACCGCGTTAGAAAAGCATTGACCGAAATAAAAAGTTAGGTATGCATTTTGAACTGATAGCCAAGACTTTCAAGGGGTTAGAACCTGTTTTAGCCAACGAGTTGCGCGCCTTGGGTGCCGGCGACATACGCGAACAGCGTCGTGCCGTGGCTTTCACAGGCGATATGCGGATGCTCTATCGCGCCAACTACTGCCTGCGCACCGCTTCACGCGTCTTAGTGCCGATAGACACTTTTCAGGCTCACGATGCTGACACCGTCTATGAAAAAGCCAAACATATCGACTGGTCGCTTTTCATGTCTTCCGACACGTCCTTCACCATCGATGCCACCGTCTATAGCGACACTTTCCGACACTCGCGCTATGTCACCTACCGCGTCAAAGATGCCATTACCGACTACTGGCGTGAGAAAGCAGGCATACGACCGTCAGTGCAACTCACCGCCCCCGACCTCTATATCAACGTTCATATAGCCGACACACAAGTGACTGTCAGTTTGGACAGTAGCGGTGAGTCGCTACACAAACGCGGCTACCGTGTTGCCAACACCGAAGCACCTATCAGTGAAGCCCTGGCAGCCGGACTGATAATGCTGACGGGATGGCACGGACAATCCGACTTCTACGACCCTATGTGCGGGTCAGGCACACTGCCCATAGAGGCGGCTCTCATAGCGCAAAACATACCACCGGGCATCTTCCGCAAACAGTTCGCCTTCGAACGATGGCACGACTTCCAAAAAGACATCTTCGAAGAGATAACATCCGACGACTCACAAGAACACGACTTCACACACCATATTTACGGTAGCGACGCAGGCTATTATGCCATACAGGCAGCCGAACGAAACATCAAACAGGCAGGCGTGCATAAAAACATCAGTCTCAGGCAGATACGCATACAAGAGCTGAGAGACATACACGCCGACAAAGCACTCGTCATGCTCAATCCGCCATACGGCGAACGATTAGCGCAAAACAAAGATGTGCTGCAACTGTATGCCGACATAGGCTCATGCCTCAAACACCAATTCCAAGGTGCAACGGCATGGATCATCTCTGCCAACGAAGATGCACTCAAACACATTGGACTCAAACCATCAAAACGCATACCGCTGCTCAACGGAGAACTGCCTTGCCATTTCAACAAATACGAACTGTTCGCCGGAAAAAGAACAGAAAGAAAATAAACCTGCCTTCCTTTAACATAGCATAACATACCACTATATATCTCTTCGATATATACATTACTCATTTTTAATTCATTACCACTATTATGGACTCCAACAAAGTTGACATGTACTTGGCACAATACGCCAAGATGTTGCCCTCCAACAAACTGCCGATGCTCAAGCAAGCATTGCTCTCTATGGACGAGAGTAAGTTCATCTACGCTCAGAGCGTTGACTTCGCTGACCCCACCACTACACTCATCATCTCTATCCTGCTCGGTTCGCTCGGCGTGGACCGTTTTATGCTCGGCGATGTGGGTATGGGTATTCTCAAACTGCTCACCTGCGGCGGCTGCTATATTTGGTGGATAGTGGATATGATTAACGCACAAGACCGCACCAAAGAGTACAACTTCCAAAAACTTCGCGAAGCACTCGCACTGCAGGGTATATCCTTGTTCTAATGCAGCGTTACCGCCCTTTTTGGCTCTTAGTGGCAGTGGAGATGGTGTTGGCGGCAATAGTGTTAGCCGTACACTATCTTCATCTGCCGTTGGTGTGTCCTTTCCGTTGGGCAACAGGCATCCCCTGCCCCGGATGCGGAGGAACGAGAGTGCTCGTATTGCTGCTGCAAGGACATTTGTTAGACGCTCTTATGCTCAACCCGCTATCGGTGGCAGTCATCATATTCGCCATAGTGGCACCCTTATGGCTCTTCATCGACTGCCATAAAGGTACACAGACGCTATACAACCTCTTCCACCGCAAATGGAACAAACTAACTATCATCATCATAGCACTTATCATCGCTATGAACTGGATATGGAATATATACAAACAATAGGACTACCTTAAGTCAGAACATAAATTATCCTTTTCTATGCATTGGATTGCTCCTTCTGTTTTGTCTGCCGACTTCGGCTGCTTGAAGCAAGAGATTGAGTGCATCAATCAAAGTGAAGCCGACCTGTTGCACGTGGATGTGATGGACGGTGTCTTCGTACCGAACATATCCTTCGGCTTTCCGCTGATGAAACCGCTCAAAGCCTATTCAACCAAACCGCTGGACGTACATCTGATGATCGTTCACCCAGAGAAATATGTAGAGCGTTTTTGCGATGCCGGTGCTTGGAGTGTCGGTTTCCATTTGGAGGCGGTGGACGACCCTATGCCCATAGTGCGACTCATACGCCAAAAGCATGTGCGTACCTGCCTCACCATCAACCCCGACATCAGCGAAGAACGACTCCTGCCATATTTAGACCAAGTGGATATGGTGCTGCTTATGTCCGTCTATGCAGGTTTTGGCGGACAGTCGTTCATACCCGAAACGCTGAACAAGATACGGCGTGTAAGACAATGGATAGATGAACGCCACCTGCCCACACTGCTGGAAGTGGACGGCGGCATACATCTCAAGAATGCCAAAGAGGTGTTCGATGCAGGTGCCGACGTACTGGTGGCAGGTAGCGCAGTCTTCGGTGCCAAAGACAGACAAGAAGTCATACACCAAATGAAAAACTGTTAGTCTTGCGGTGGCTCACCTCCATACCGATGCTGTGGTTGCTACTACCACTGATAGCACTCATTCTCTTGTCATCATACGGTGTCATTCCGCAATGGGGACAACACGCAGAACAGGTCGCTTGGACCGACACCGCTCAATGGTATAAAGTGGCGGTGGAAGACTACGCAGTGGAAAGAGAAAAGACATGGCGATATGAAGTGAGCCTGCTCAATGAGCACAAACACACCTATTTATATATACGCAAAGACAGCCTTCGTCCTATGCCCGAACGCGGCGACACTCTATGGGTCTATACCCAATGGCATAAGGCTGACTCCATCAGCAGTTTCGACTACCAACAATACCTCTTACGCAAAGGTATAAGCGGCACAGGCTACGCCAATAGCCGACGTTGGATCACTGCCAACAAGTGTCAAGTGACGATAAGAGATGCCCAAGCCCTGCGACACCGACTGATGCTTAGATACAAAGAAGTGGGCATAACAGGCAACGAACATAGCGTGCTTAGCGCAATGACCTTAGGCTACAGAGAAGAGTTAGACCCCGACATACGCCAAAGTTTTCAGCGGTCGGGAGCAGCACATATATTAGCCGTCAGCGGCTTACACACCGGCATCGTCTATATGGTGGTACTGTGGCTCTTCACTCTCTTCCGCCGCTTCAAACCACTCTATGCCAATCGCTTACATAAATTTCTGCTTAGCGGCGTTATTATCGCTTCAATGGTGGCGTATGCCGCACTCACAGGCTGGAGTCCGTCAGTAACACGAAGCGTGATAATGATAGCATTAGTGGAGATAGCACGCGTTCTACACCGACAGCCCTTCTCTATGAACACACTGATTGCGGCAGCCTTCTTCATCCTCTTTTTCCGGCCACAAGACCTCTATTCCATCAGTCTGCAACTGTCGTTCGCAGCCGTGGCCGCCATACTGCTAATCGAACCTTCACTAAGACGACTGTTCCCGCTCTACGGATTGCACGGACACTGGTACACTATTGCCAACTACATACGCACACTAATAACGGTATCCGTGGCAGCCACCTTAGGCACTATGCCGCTCAGCCTGTACTACTTCCACCAGGTAAGCCACTATTTTTTGCTCACCAACCTCACCGTCCTACCCCTCACCACTATCCTTGTCGAAGGTGCTTTTCTGCTCTTCACCATCGGGTGGCTACCGTTCATAGGTACCGCCATCGGATGGGTATTGCAACACCTTACACACCTGATGAACAACTACATACACCACATCGAACAACTGCCTTTTGCAGTCAGCGATGGGTTAGCCGACGAAGGACACCTTATAGCAATGTACACCATCATCATTTTAGCAACCATAATGTTAAGACGCATAACACAATGAAACAGTTCTCTCTATCTGAATTAGCCTACGCCATACAAGCAGCCCTATCACCCCTTAAATACAACACCTACTGGGTCAGAGCGGAGATAGCCTCACTGATGGTTCGCAACGGACATAGTTATTGGGAGTTAGCGGAAAAAGCGCCCAACGGTATCTATGCCGCTAAGATGCGCGCCACATGCTGGGCAAGCCTCTACCCTATGCTCTCAGCCTACTTCGCAGAAGAGACAGGCGAAAGACTGCAAACAGGTATGCAAGTGCTCGTGGAGACAGAAGTCGGTTTTCACCCCATCTATGGACTGAGCCTGAACATCGTAGGTATCGACCCGCGCTACACCATCGGTGACCTCGCACGACAGAAACAAGAGACCATACGCCGACTACAAGAAGAGGGTGTGTGGGATATGCAGCAACAACTCTCTCTGCCTACCCTCACCCAACGTATAGCCGTCATCTCTGCCGCCGAAGCAGCCGGATACGGCGACTTCACACACCAACTGCAACTGTCTCACTTCCGCTTCCTCACTACACTATACCCGGCCATTATGCAAGGCGAAAAAGCAGAACAAAGTATCATAAAAGTGCTGAACACCATAGCCTTACATAAGAACGACTACGACGCGGTGGTCATCATCCGCGGCGGAGGTGCCACCACCGACTTAGGGTGCTTCGACAGTTATCTGCTCGCCACCACTTGCGCACAATTCCCTCTGCCCATACTGACAGGTATTGGACACACCAGAGATGTCAGCATTTTAGACCAAATAGCACACATGACACTGAAAACACCTACAGCCGTAGCCGACTTCCTTATCAACCGACTAAACGAACAAGCCGAACATATAACCCGACTCCGACAACGACTAACACAAGTGTATGAACGACAACTGCTAATCAAAAAACACCGCATACAGATGTTGCGGCAACGATTGGAACTATGCTCACCCGAAAGAATATACCGCTTAGGCTACTCACTCACCACCTGCAACGGACAGATAGTAAGAGATAGCACACAACTGACGACCGGACAGACAATCACCACTCACCTGCAAAAAGGTGTTATCCGTTCCACTATCGACAATATAGCAATATGAACGAACCTATCCTTCTGCGCAAACAAATAATAGGACTGCTCATCCTGCTTCTAACTGTCTGTCTGTTAGAAGGTATCATCTATCTGCTACCCAATCCGCAACCTGCCCACGAGCCTACTCCCGTACCCGATAGCCTTGTCACCAAAACAAAGCCGTTATACTCGCGCGACACTATCACACTTCATCTGCAACCCTTCGACCCTAACACGGCAGACAGCATCACCCTTCGGCAACTGGGACTCCGACCGTGGCACATAACCAACATACGTAAGTACAAAGCCAAAAACGGCACGTTCCGCTCAAAAAAACATTTCCGCCGACTGTACGGACTGACTGACAGTGCCTTCCACGCACTCGAACCGTACATCCTTCTTCCCGACTCATTGCCCGAACGCGACACTCTGACTACAGATACCACACCCTTCGACTCAACACGCTTCCACCAACCTTCTCACCTAAAACGCGACACCATCATCGAACTGAACACTGCCGACACCGCCTCACTCCAATTTATCAAAGGCATAGGTCTGTACACCGCTATACAGATACTCAAATACAGAAACGCCTTAGGCGGCTACCATAATGCCGAACAAGTGCGCGAAATAACCGACATCGACTACGCCGAGTGGGACTCCATCATACCTCACCTCACTGCCGACACCACTCTCATAACACAACTCAAAGTGAATAACGCATCCGTCAAACAACTGCAAAAACATCCGTACCTCAACTTCACTCAAGCCAAAGCACTGTACGAACTAAGACGCGAAAACATACACCTACACTCCATAAAAGACCTCAACTCCCTACCCTTGACAGACAAAGAAAAGAAACGCCTTGCACCATACTTGGACTTCTCCGTAACCAACACCCCGCAATAGGCTTTTTGCTAACAATTTTGCACAATCACGCAAAAGGTTGTACCTTTGTGCGCTCAATAGACACCTCACTTAAAAACTACAACAATATGAAAGGTATCATTCTTGCCGGTGGCAGCGCCACACGCCTCTATCCGCTCTCCAAAGCGATAAGCAAACAGATCATGCCCGTCTATGACAAACCAATGATCTACTACCCGCTCTCCACACTTATGTTAGCAGGCATACGAGAAGTACTCATCATCTCCACACCACGCGACCTGCCTATGTTCCGCGAACTGCTCGGCGACGGAACAAGACTGGGTATGAGGCTCGAATATAAAGTGCAAGAAGTGCCTAACGGATTGGCACAAGCCTTCGTACTCGGAAAAGAGTTCCTCAACCAAGAAGCAGGATGCCTTATCCTTGGCGATAACCTCTTCTACGGACAAGGATTCACCAAAATGTTGCGTTCAGCCGTTCTTGCTCTCGACCCTAACCATGAGTTGCCCGACCAACCCAATCCCGCACATAAACATGCAGTGACAATGAGCGACCTCAAAGCACAAAGCCAAACAATAGGCAAAGGTGCCTGCATCTTCGGCTACGAGGTGAGCGACCCAAGAGCATACGGTGTGGTGGAGTTCGACCAACAAGGCAAAGTACTATCGCTCGAAGAAAAACCCGCACAACCCAAAAGCAACTACGCCGTTCCCGGACTATACTTCTACGACAACACCGTTTGCGACAAAGCCGCAGCACTACAACCATCAGCCAGAGGAGAATATGAGATAACCGACCTCAACCGACTTTACCTCAACGAAGGGACACTGCAAGTCAAACTCTTCGGCAGAGGATTCGCATGGCTCGACACCGGCAATTGCGACAGCCTGTTGGAAGCAGGTAACTTCATCGCAACCATTCAAAACAGACAAGGCTTCTATGTGGCGTGCATCGAAGAAATAGCATGGCGAAACGGATGGATAACCACCAACCAACTCAAAGACCTTGGCAAAAAGATAAAAACAGCCTACGGCAGATACTTGGAACATTTAGCCAAATAACCTATGCGCCAATGGCTTAACATAGTATTGACCCTGACACTCGTCATCGCCCTATCCGCCTGCTCAAAAACACAACCGCAACAACCCATCAGACACAACCGACAAGAGCACAAAACCGACGATAACGTGCTCGCTCTCATCGAACTGAACCAGCGTATGGCACAAGAAGCCGACCGACAACTGATGCACTACGCCAAAGCAGGATATGTGCAAATGGAAAACGGCTGCTGGATAAAAGGACTAACACATAACAAACAACCGCTTAAAGAAGGTGAGACGGTACAAGCACACATACGCACCTACCTGTTAGACAATACTTTAGTGGAGGACCGACACACCTCACTCACCTGCGGCAAAGAACAAGAGATAGAAGCCGTTGCTGACATCCTGTCCGAAATGCAACACCTTACCGCCGTCAGTATTATAGCACCGTGGTACAAAGCATACGGCACTACAGGAAGCACCGACATTCCACCATACACCAACATAAGAGTGGAACTGCAAATAACGGAATAAAACGACATAACATTACACATAATGAAAACAAAAACGCTGACTCTCATCGCGCTTATAACAGTCTCTATCTGTATGCTTATCAGTTGCAAAGGACAGACCTATTCCAAACAAATCAAACGCGAAAAGAAAAAAATAGAAAACTACATAAGCCGCGAAGGCATACGCGTTTTAAGGAATGCACCCGACGTGAAAAACGGGGAGAGATGGGGAGAAAAAGACTATATAGCCTTAGACGGCTACGACTATCTCTACTACCACCTCACCTCACCCGTTGACAGCACTGCCACACCATTAGTGGCAGGCGACCGTATCAACATACGCTACCGCAAATACGGCTTGGATGCCTATACCGACACTATCAGTTATTGGACTACCGACGACGGCGGTGACCCTATCACACTCGTTCTGGGTGATGCCACTGCCACCAATAGTTGTCCCGCTTGGCATTTGGCCATTCTCGAAATGGGACGCTCAGGATATGAATGTCGTATCATATGCCCCAGCACCGCAGGCTTTACCAACGATAACGCCTCGGTAACACCATACGTCTATGACCTCAAAGTAACAAAACGACCGTAAAGATATGAGTTTAGTTAAAAGTATATCAGGCATACGCGGCACCATCGGCGGTCGCGTGGGAGAAGGACTCAATGCCCTCGATTTAGTGCGATTCACCGCTGCATACGCCACGTGGCGACAACAGACAATGCCGCACAATAACACCATCGTAGTCGGTAGAGACGCACGCATCTCCGGACAGATGGTGCAACAGATAGTGACAGGCACACTGATGGCTATGGGTATGAACGTCACCGACATAGGTCTTGCCACCACACCCACCACCGAACTGGCTGTCACAGCAGAAAAAGCAGCAGGCGGTATCATACTCACTGCCAGCCATAACCCCAAACAATGGAACGCACTCAAACTGCTCAACGAAAACGGTGAGTTCCTCAACGACAAAGAAGGAAAAGCCGTACTCGCCATAGCCGAAAAAGACGATTTTGTCTTCGCCGACGTGGACCACTTAGGACAATACACACAAAAAGACTACCTGCCACACCATATAGAGCGCGTCCTTGCATTGCCATTGGTCAATCGTGAAGCCATAGCACAAAGCGGACTCAAAGTGGTGGTGGACGGCATCAACTCCGTAGGCGCGATAGCCATACCGGCTCTGCTCAAAGCATTAGGCATAACCGGCGTCACCGTCCTCAACAGCACACCTGACGGCTGCTTCGCGCACAACCCCGAACCGCTGCCACAACACCTCACAGGCATAAGCCAAGCCATAAAAGAACAGAAAGCAGATGTCGGCTTCGTGGTGGACCCGGACGTGGACAGATTAGCCATCGTATGCGAAAACGGAGAGATGTTCGGCGAAGAATATACACTGGTCAGCGTTTCCGACTACGTACTTGGCCACACCAAAGGTAACACCGTAAGCAACCTCTCATCCTCACGCGCTCTGCGCGACATAACACTGCAACACGGTGCCGAATATACCGCCGCAGCAGTGGGAGAAGTGAACGTGGTGACTGAGATGAAACGCAACAACGCTATCATAGGCGGAGAAGGCAACGGCGGTGTCATCTACCCCGAATGTCATTACGGCAGAGACGCATTGGTGGGAGTGGCTCTCTTCCTCAGCCTGATAACAGAAAAGAAAAAGAAAGTGAGCGAATTAAGACTACAATACCCTAAATATATTATATCCAAAAACCGTATCGACCTCACCCCCGATATGGATGTGGATAAGGTGTTAGCCTCAGTCAAACAACACTATACACAAGCACAGGCAACCGACCAACGCATCGAACGCATAACCGATATCGACGGCGTAAAAATCGACTTCACCGACGGATGGGTACACCTGCGCAAATCCAACACCGAACCCATCATACGTATTTACTCAGAAGCACACACCGAAGAACGTGCCAACGAGTTGGCAGAACAAGTTAAACAACAAGTATGCAGATAGTTATCACCAACGACGATGGATGGGGCAGCAAAGGTATTCTCTGCCTTACACGACTGATGCTGCCATTGGGCAAAGTGACAGTCGTAGCACCCGACAGCGTTCGCAGCGGTATGTCCACCGCTATCAGTTTTCAACGCCCGATCACTCTTAGACGACTGACCGCTAACGATGCCCGTAACGACGAAGAACGTGCTTTGCTGGAACAAGCAGAGGTCTATGTCACCAACGGCACACCGGCAGACTGCGTCAAACTCGCCATCAACGCGCTCTTCGACGGAGACGACAGACGTATCGACCTGCTCGCCAGCGGTATCAACCACGGACATAACGCTTCCGTCAACCTCCTCTACTCAGGCACTATGGGTGCATGCCTCGTCGCGGCTGAACACCAAATACCGTCCATCGGCTTCTCTATCGATACACCACAAGAAGATGTTGATTTGCACTACTTTGCACACTTCATACCACAACTGACTAAGGATATACTCAGTAAATATAACTCCGACTGCTACAATATCAATGCACCTGTCGGTGAACTCAAAGGCATACGACTGACAAGACAAGCCAAAGGACACTGGGAAAAAGAGTTGGAACAACATACCGACCCACAAGGCAATATCTTCTACACCCTCACCGGCAATTATGTCAACCACGAACCCGACAAAGAAGATACGGATATGTGGTGCCTGAACAACGGATACATAAGCGTGCAACCCGTCACACTCGATATGACCGACTATGATGCGCTTCGATAAATATTGGTTAGGCATACTGCTCGGACTTATCATGCCGCTCGCCTTAGGCTATGCCTATGTCGAGCACTATCACCTCTGGAGCAGTTTTTCTTCCTTCGGTTTAGGGATGAAAGGTGTGTTGAGCAAACTGCTTATGGTCAGCGTCTTCCCTAACCTTGCCTTCCTCTTTGTCTTCTATACCTTAGATATGTGGCGCTTTGCCAAAGGACTGCTCATCGGTGCTTTCCCTTACCTCTTAGCCGCTATTTATTTCACCCTATGACCTATTTCCTTATAGCAGGAGAGGCTTCAGGCGACCTGCACGCCGGTAACCTCATTCACGTTTTGAAAGAAAAAGACAAAGCGGCACACTTCATAGGCTTAGGCGGCGACAAAATGCAACAAGCAGGCTGCCGACTCGTACAACACTATCGCAATATGGCGTTTATGGGGGTTATATCCGTACTCGCCAACCTTCGTAAAGTGCTGCAAAACTTCCGCATAGCCAAACAAACACTGCTGCAAACACAACCCGACGTGCTCATCCTCATCGACTACCCGTCCTTCAACCTTAAGATGGCACAGTTCTGCAAAAAACACCTGCCCGACACACGCATCGTCTATTATATACCACCCAAAGTGTGGGCGTGGAAAAAATGGCGAATACACAAAATAGCACAACTATCCGACCTCATCTTAGGTATCTTCCCCTTTGAACCCGACTTCTACGCCAAATATGGCTACCAATGTCACTACATAGGCAACCCTACTATGGATAGCATAACCGAGTTCGAAAAAACCTACCAACCTGCAAAAAAAGAAAACACTAACCTTATTGCCATCCTGCCCGGCAGCAGAAGAAGTGAGATAAGTCACTGCCTGCCACCTATGCTCACAGCAGCACGACACATCAAAGAACGACTTAAACAGGATGGCAAACAATGCCTGATTACAGTCACCGCCGCACCCGGAATAGAAGACAGCTTCTACCAATCGTTCATCACCGACGAACAACTCACTCGCAATACCTATCAAACAGTCAGTGAGGCTACTGCCGCTATCGTCAACTCAGGCACCGCCACACTCGAAACAGCACTGCTGCGCTGCCCCCAAACAGCAGTCTATTATGTGGCACTAAGCAGATACTTAGGGTTTCTTAAACCTCTTATCTTCAGCATTCCGTTCTTCACCTTGGTCAATATCATCCCCGGCAAAGAGGTGATACAAGAGTTGGTGGCTTACCGCTTCAACGTCAAAGAGATAGAAAAAGAGACCCTGCGACTGCTCTCCGACAACACCTACCGACTGAATATGCTTGCCCAATATGAGCATATCCGCCAACTTCTCGGCACTAACCCTGCCGCCGACACCGCAGCAGAAATGATACTGCAAAAATTCAAGTCCCCAAAATAAATTTTAATAAAAAGTAACATTTTTTTTGGCAGGGTAAAATAAATGTCGTACCTTTGCACGATTTTTCGCATATAAGCCTAAAATGCGGTTGCGAAAACACTCCTTTAGAAAGAAATAAAAATATATACAACTATGTCAAAAATTTGTCAAATCACCGGCAAAACTGCCACACGCGGTTGCAACGTGTCGCACTCGAAACGCCACACTAAGAGGACGTTCGATGTGAACTTGTTCCGCAAAAAGTTCTACTGGGTAGAACAAGATTGTACCATTTCGCTGAACGTGAGTGCAGCAGGTCTGAGAACTATTAACAAAATCGGTCTTGATGCAGCCCTGAAAAACGCTGCCGAGAAAGGTTATCTTTACAAGTAAGGAGGAGCAACTATGGCAAAGAAAACAAAAGAAGCACGCGTGCAAGTAATACTCGAATGCACCGAACAAAAAGCCAGCGGTATGCCCGGTATGTCGAGATATATTACGACTAAAAACCGTAAAAACACTCCCGACCGCTTGGAACTCAAAAAGTATAACCCCATCCTCAAACGTTATACTATTCATAAGGAGATTAAGTAATTAACCAAGTATGCCTGACACAACAACAGGCTCAAAACAGAACAACTATGGCAAAAAAAGCGGTCGCCACGTTGCAAACAGGTAACGCAGGGCGTAATCACACCAAATGCATCAAAATGGTGAAATCTCCTAAGACAGGAGCATACATATTCCAAGAGGAAATAGTGGAAAACGAAAAAGTAAAAACATACTTCAATTGATAGTACGTTTTGATACACATCTATTTACCGTGATAATATTGCGCAAAAATTTGCACAATCAAAATCTTCCTTTACCTTTGCCGCGTAAAAAAACAATTGTTATGCAAAAGGCAATAGCACTTCTATCTCAATCGTGGAGTTACTACATTATCGGTATCATTCTTGCCATTGTGGCAGCAGCGGTGATGTTTTTGTTTATTACAGCCGCAATGAACAAAAGGCATAACGGGCAAAGTATTCTATCTGTTCTTATAGTCACTCTCGTACTGCTTATTCTCAATATCCGTTTCGGTATCTTGCTCAATGAGAAAGATGCCTTGGACGCTTACCAATCCTCCATTGAGTACCGCTTGCGCGGCACCGGAACGGAATTGGCTTCCTCTGTTTCACCCGAGATAAGCGACTGGATAACGATGCTGTTAGGTGAGAATAAAACACCCGAGACTATTGCTGCCGAGAGACATAGCGTTGTTGTACATCTATGGATAACAGGACTATGTGCTTTCCTCTTTTTTGCACTTGGTCTTTGGTTGGCTTCGGCAGTGGCAGTACAAGGCTACGGTGCGGCAAGCAGAACATCAGGCAGAGCCTCTTACTCTCGCTCAAGCGGCGAGAGAAGCGGCAGCAGAAGTGCACGCACAAGGCATCGCTCGTAACCGGAAACACGAAAATACAGACATATTAACCATCAAACAAATACACAATTATGAGTACTTCATTTTGCAATTCCAATCACATCCTTGTAGGATTAGGAGGCACCGGCGGAAAAATCCTCAAAGCGTTTAAGATGCGTATGTTTGAAGAGTTTCCTGATGCTAAAGACCGTGACAAACAGCCTGTAGCCCTGCTTTACATTGACTCCACGGACGAGATGATGGGCATTGGTCGTCCTGATTTTCGCGTTATGGGTATGGATGCTTCCTTCACCCAAAGCGAGTTCCTCAATATCAAGGCGGTGGATGTGGTGCATATATTAGATCATATAGACAACTATCCTGCCCTGAAGGGAATAGTGAATAATGTTCAGGCCGTTAAGTCAGCCATTGGCAATCTGGGTGCAGCAGCCGGTCAGAAGCGTCGTGCCGGTCGTCTGCTCTTCGCTGCCAACGCAGTGGCATACGTCAATGCCCTGAAAGATGCTTTTGCTAAATGCGATTCTATATCACATAACTCTGAAAAACCACTGACTATACATATCTTTGCCGGTTTGGCAGGCGGTACCGGTTCGGGTTCAATCATCGATGCCGTTGTACAGGCTCGCAAGACCTTCCCCGAAGCCATCATCTCTGTCTATGCTATGATGCCCGAGATGAACCTTCCAAAGGCAAATATGGATCAGGGGCGCTACTACCAGAACGGTTATGCTGCTCTCAACGAGTTGAACGCATTGCAAGCCAACCGTTTCCACCCGCAAGATGTGACAGCGGCAGGCAGGGAAGCACACTTGTTCAAAGATGTGGCAGGTGGTGTGGCTAACGGTTTGACGATATACAGTAATGTTAATGAAAACGGCTTGACTATTGACTCCCTCAAAGAGTTGCCAAAGATAGTAAGCGACTTCGTCTATTCACGCATTTTCCTCATCAACTCCGACGATGATATCAATAACGATATCATCCGTGCATATACCTACGAGAACATGGATGACTTCCGCTATGAATACGACGAGACGAAGAATGTTGGCACCGATGGACAAAAGCCTATTGCCCGCACAAAGAAAGTCAACTCGTTCGGTATCAAACGCGTTATGTATCCCGAACTGCGCATACTCAAACACATAACTTACACCATCGGCGAGAAGATCCTATATCAGTTCAAGTACAACAACTGGCGTGAGAACCTTGGTTTCATTGCAGAAGAGCCCAATAGAGACTATCGCGAGTTATATCTCAATGATGCTAACCTTGGCAAGTGGATGATTGACGACAAGCACCTCACCCTTGAGTCACCCATCCTTCAAGCTGACATAGATAAGAAATATCCGCTCTTTGGCGACTACTGGCACGATAAGGCTATTGACTATGCATCAGAAGCCAAACAAGCAGAGAACCCGCTTAACGAGTTGGATAACATCCTTGCCGACTTCTACGACAAACAATTCCGCAAAGTGGGCGTTGTAGAGTTCTATAAAGGCAAAGAGCGTGTCATCCCTGAGATGGCAAACGAGATACGCCGCACTATCGAACACGAACTGTTTGCCAAATGGAAAGATGGTGAGTTGAGTATAGCCGAACTGATGAAAGTGAGCGGTCTGCTCGGCGAATATCTTGCAAACAAGAAGAAAGACCTTGACGAACAACTGCTTAAAGCCACACAAGAATTAGAAGCCATCAACCAAGAGCGTCAGGCTAACGTCAATGAATGGGCAAACAAAGGGTTCTTGTCAAAGAAGGTGTTTGGCGGCGACAACAACTCTTTCACAGAGCACCAAGAGATACTGACGGACTACTACACCCAAAAGACGCAATTAGAGTCGCTTGAGTTCGCCCGCAAGATGCTCGCCAAACTGTTTGTTACATGGAGCAAACTGGATGAAGATATAGCAGCATTCAGTAAACGTATCAATGATGCTATTGAAGAGACCGAACGCCTTATAATGGCTCAACGTAAGGTCAATAAAGGTTTAGAGGACATGAAGGGTGCCGTCATCGAAGTGAGCGAAGATGAAGTGATGGAAGAATTTGAGGAAGAGTTGGAGTTAGACAAGATAGAAATGCCTAAGACAGCACTCCTTATTCGCGAATCCATACTCCCGCAGAAAGAGTTCACTACCTTCGGCGAGTTGACCAACGACATCACTATCGACACTATCAAAGATGCCTTTGATGTGAGATTGAGTGAGGTGGTTAAACAAAAGCACCAAGAGAAAGCCGACAGCACGAAGAAAGTGTTAGGACTCAATATCCTTACCCAACTGCAGCAAAAACTGACCACTGACGAAGCCATTCAGCGTTTTGCTCTCGATATCGTTAAGCAAAGTGGTGTTTATCTGCGCCTCAACAGCGACCAGATGCAACTGCACGTTCGTAACAACGAAGGCAATCTTTCACCTACCAACCCTGCTTCCATCAACAAAAAGGTTATCTTCGTCTCTATCCCTTCACCCGATAAGAACGAGAGTCTGAAACTATTCGCTGACAAGTTGGAAAAAGCTTTCCGCAACTCTTTCGCACAAGGAGCAGCACAAACGCAATTAGTAATCAACAAAAAGAGTCCTCGCCAGAACGAGTTGAGCATTGTCACCATCCAATACTGCTATCCTATCCGTTGTCTATCATGGATGGAGCCGTACAAAGAGCGTTATGAACAGTTCCTGCAAACGGGCAATGCCAACACCGATTTGCAGAATGCTATTCTTCTGCATAGCGAAGGGGATGGTAAAGAATTACCCTCACTATTCGTTGTTCCCAATGCCGAACAGATAGCCAACGCTGCTCAGTCGGCACCTGCCGCCACTATGCCTACCACCAACTCTGTTCCTATGCCACCGGCACCCGGTGCAGTACCACCACCTATGCCAGGAATGGTACCACCTATGCCACAAAAACCGCAGATACAATTGCACTTGTCAATAGGCGGACAGACATACGGACCATACGACTATGACACCTGCGAACAGTTAGCGAAAAACAGACAACTGACCCCGCAGACGATGGTATGGAAAGAAGGGATGGCAGCTTGGGCAGCCGCAGGCACAGTGGCAGAGCTGCAAGCACTCTTTGCACCCGCTACACCGCAGATGCCACCTATGCCACCTACCTCCGCTCCACAAATGCCACCTATGCCACCACAAATGTAAATAAACAAAACAAACGAATATGTCACAAAGGAAATCTACATCCGACCGCTATCGTTACGGTCTATGCTTAAATGATGATTGCCCCAAATGTAAGGCAAAAGAAGTGCAACAGATATCTGTTCGCAAGGAGTTTGTATGCGAAGAGTGTGGAAGTGAACTCCGTGAGTGTCCTCCTCCCAAGAAAAAGAATTTCAAGCCGCTTATCATTGCTCTTATCCTGCTCCTTCTCTGCGGCGGCGTGGTATGCTTTGTAGTATTGAAGCCAAAGAAAGAGAAGAAAGTGGAGCCTCAACAACCTAAGGTAGAAACACCTATAGTGGAACAACCTGTGGTGGAACCACAAGTAGAGGAAGAGCCTGTGGTGGAAGAGCCTAAGCAGGAGCCGAAAAAAGCCACTTCCGGGAACTCCCTTTCCTACGGCAATTGGACAGGCGAATGGAAAAACGGTAAGCCACACGGTACCGGCACGATGACTTATACTAAGTCCACACTCATTGACAAACGTGACCCGCAACAACGAACAGCGGACAAGGGTGACTACATAGTGGGTGAGTTCTACGACGGCAAATTAGTGCAAGGTCGTTGGTACGACAAGCAGAACAACCTCAAAGGTAGTATAATGATTGGACGATGAAAGCAAACACTTATATCATCCTTTCCATATTGATAAGCGTATGTCTTTTGCTGCCACAGTCAGCGGCAGCAAAAGACATAACTTGCGCTTCTGAATACCCGCATATATGCTCCTTCCTCCAAAGGTACATAGCAGAGTGCAGGGAGTGGAAGAACCCTGACCTTAGTCTGGAACGCAAACTCAAAGACGATAAGTTCCTCATCCTTCAAGGCTCATTCCAAAGACTGGATCAGACATCAGACAGCACCACCTTCTCCGTTATCCGCTACGATGACAAAGCATACGAGGCTTACTGGAACAACGGCACGGACACTCTGCTGCATATAGCCTTCCCTATCCAATACGAACTCATATTAGGACTGCCGCAAAACGAGATTGAGAAACAACTGCAACAATACATCGAGCAAGCACCTCAACGCGAAGAACTGGAATTGCCCTACCGTATGGAAAAAGTGACGGAGACCGTCTATGCCACCGCACCTAAACAACACTACCAACTGTCTGAGGTCAACAACCAATGTTTCTTCCTCAAGGATAGTGACAACCAATGGGTCTATCTTAACGATACCGCCTACGCCGCATATACCATTGCCAACCTCTTCCAACAAGGGTTGGAACGCAACTACCAAATGCGTATATCGCAAAGCCTGTACGGCTTCAAAAAACAACAATTCACCGTCTCACTCCAACAATGGCTTGACTACTGCGCTGCCGAACAACTGACATGCTACGTAGCCATCGAACAAGAGACAACCGATGCGATGAAAGTGCTTATAGTGGCTGAAAGTAAAGATTTGGCTTACAATCACATCTTGTCAGCCTTAGTACCCAAAGACCTGCTAAATAAACCAACAGGCACTATCCTTTGCAAGATAAACGCTTTCATACCCACTCACAACCTCTCCACTCTCTATAAAGAGAACAAAAAGAAATGACACTAACGGTCTCTACGACCGATGAAAGAACAACCACTATGCGTAAATACCTATTTGTAATAGCACTGTTACCTTCGCTACTGATGGCACAAGTGCGTCTGACCATCATCGATGGCATAAGCAACAACTCTGTTAAACAGGCGATTGAAAAGAACACCTCGGCTCTGCTCACCGACATCAACGATGCCCAAGCAGCAGGCAGAACACCTAACTTCGGTTCGCTCAACCTGCCACAGTCAGTGCAGATATCGCTGTCTATGCTGTGGGAAAACTCACCCTTTATGGTCACCGAAACCGACATACAAGAGCGTTGCCTGCAAACAGCCACCGGCTATCAGGTAAGAAACATTTCCCTACAGATGTTGCCGCGAGAGGCTCAAAACTTCAACGAAGAAGAATATCAAGAGGCTGTCATCAGTTACGACAAACAAGGCAGAATAGAAAGTTTCTACCTTAGCCTTAATATGAACCTCTACAAACAGGTGATGAACTCCAACCGCGGAGTGGAAGACTTGCGTCGCCGACAACTCATCCTCGACTGGACCGAACGCTTCCGCACATCCTACAACACCAAAGACATACAGTTCCTCGACCAAGTGTTCAGCGAAGATGCGCTCATCATCACCGGCAAAGTGATCAGACAAACGAAAAGCGATGTGCAACTGCCAGAAAAAATAGAATACACCAAACAAACGAAAAATGAATACCTGACCAAACTGCGCCGAGTGTTCAAAAACAACTCCTATATCAAAGTCACCTTCGACGATGTGCAGATAAGCGGACACCCCGTCAACCCTGATATATATGGCGTGACAGTACACCAAGGCTATACCTCTTCCAACTACCACGACGACGGCTACCTCTTCCTCTTATGGGACTTCAAGAACGAAGATGAACCCAAGATTCACGTTCGCACATGGCAACCCGATATGCTGAACGGACAACCGCTACAAGAAGAAGAAATAATCTCCATCAACGACGATTGGGGATTCGGCGATGAATAAAAATGTCAGACCTATGAAAAGGATACCTCTCATTTGTTTACTATTGTCACTTCTCTTCTCACCCGCGTTGTGGGCTCAAGAAGAAGGATTGACAGTGAAAGAGTTCTATCAAGACCTTAAAGACCTTACCGCAGCACGCACCGACATAACTGACCTTAACGGCAACCCGCCGGCAATAGTCAAGATGCAAGTGCTGACAGAGGACGAAGTGGAAATAAAAGCGTCGATGAAACTGGACGTGCAGAAGAAAGGTAATGAATATTGGGTGTATATGGCAGCCGGTGCTAAAAGCCTCAAAGTCACTCACCCGCTCTACCCGCAAATAACTGTGGAGTTCGCACAAGCAAGCAACGGGACAATTACTAAATTAGAGGGGAAGATGACCTATCGACTCGTCATTGATGTGCCTGCCAACGGCGGCGAGACATTTGAGGATATACTATCTTCCGCACGCGAACTGTACAACACCCGAGGCGAATATACCGACCCTGACATCTACCGCAAAGGTGCTCTGCTATACGACAATGCCAAACGACATACCGACTGTCCGCCGGAACAAATAGCAATCCTCAACGGCGAACGCGAACAGATGGCTAAACTGTATCAATACACCTCTGCCTACAAAAAATTCACCTTAAACGCTCAAACAACCCGAACAGCCGACTCGGTATATATCTACCTCAAAAGAGCCTGCAACGCCACGCTGAAGATGCTGATGGAATGTCCGCAATCGCAAGCCTTCCAAGACCTGGCACAACAAGCACTGCAAGCCATGAAAGATAACCCCAATGGTAAGAGTGAAGAGATGGTGACAGGCGCCGTGACAATGCACCGAACCATCGTCTATGGAAAAGTGAACAGCGAAACAAGTCAGAGTATCAGCGTATATGCAGCCAAAGAAGAGAAACCCAAACCCGAAGAGAAAAAACTGATAGGCAATGTTAAAGCCGACGGAACATACAAAGTGGTAATGCCGGACGGATATAACTACATCATCTTCGATAGAGAAAAGAAAGCCTTCTATGTGGATAAAAAACAATTGACCATTGAACATAACGCTTCTCTCAAATAAGCGATGTGAACAAAAAGAGGCTACTTCTCAGATTGCAATTACTCAATTTACAAAGTTCTTCTAATAATAACATTATTAAACATTTACAACTATGACAAAAAAACTTTTAGCCCTTTGTCTTGTGGCATTGATAGGTATGTTTTTCTGCACTCCTGCTTCTGCTCAAAAGAAAAAGAAAGACAAAACATCTTACAAAGATTATGTATGGGATTGGAACGGTACCCTTAGCGGTGACTCTGTTTTCGACAACTATCTTCTCAAAGTGGATACACTGTGGAACAACCTGCAGACCTATAAGCAGACCTACGAGACTTTCACCTACAAGACCGACACTCTGCTTGTCAACGGCAAACCATATATAATGGCATATATGCAAGACAAGGACGGCAATATGGCAACTAAATCACGCGTCAATTGGCAGATATACAACTGCGTCATCGCCGGCACAAACATCGTTCTTGATGCCACTAATGCCTCCCTTCTAACGGCTTCCGCTTCGTTAGCCTTACCCGGATTAGGACTGAACGCCATAGTCTTTGGCAAATATATTAAAGGTGGTCCGATGGTAATAGCCCAAGGTATGAACCAGATGAAAGAGATGAACAATGCCAACAAAGCCAACAAACGCTCGTGGGCTGCTATGAAAAACGGTGCTATCGACCCCGCTACCCTTGGCGTATTCTCCGACGATGTGATAGAGAAAATGAACAAATGCTGCCGCATCAAAGAGATAGTGGAAACAGACGAAGAATATGAAGCCATCGTCACCAGAAAACGCGAAAAGACCGACGAAGAGTTGCTCGCCGAAGTACAAGCAGAAAACGATATGTGGATTGCCAGCGCAGTCATTCCCGAAGACGAGAACACCTCGCTGGACGAAATAGACGACGCTTCCTTCGATGAAGATATCGCCTAATACAACCTTACTTAGATAGCAATATCGCTATACAGAGAAGCAACCGATATGGTTGCTTCTTTGTATATATAAGGATATAGGTTTGCTCATCATTATTGGTACATAAAATGATATTGATGGTGGAATATCATTAAAGAGCACATAAAGGGATATTGATTGGTTTATCATTATTGGGTACATAAAAGAAATTAGCACAATGTATTTAATGTAAATACATTGTGCTAATCAGTCTCTTATATCGGTGCAATCAAATGATTGCTTGATAGCCGGCTGCGTCGAGCAGAGTGTCCAATTCCGCAGGGTCTTTCACTGCGATACGAATCATCCAACCCTCACCGTACGGGTCGTTATTTACCAACTCAGGTTGGTCGTTCAGTGTCTCATTGAACTCAAGCACCTCACCTGTAACAGGCATATTAAGGTCGCTCACTGTCTTCACTGCCTCTACCGAGCCGAACACCTCGTCCTTGCCTACAGTCTCACCAACGGTGTTGATGTCAACAAAAACGATTTCACCTAACTCTGATTGAGCATAATCAGTAATGCCTACAAAGGCTTCATTTCCCTCCACACGAATCCACTCATGATCCTGCGTGTACTTGAGGTTGGTTGGAATGTTCATAAAATTGAAATTTATTTAGTTAAGAATGATTATCTTCTTTGTTTGTTTTCCAGTTTCTGTTCGCCGAGTATCGACATAGCGCAACGGAAACCTATGGTGCAAGACGACTTGTCTTGATTCAGATAGCGACGTGTGGATGGGTCAAGCCAATAGACGCGGTCACGCCAAGAACCACCTTTATATACGCGCTCTTCTTTGGTGATACGAGGAGCAAGGATATCCGAAGGATCTTCCTTCAGGTCTTGTTGCCAATTAACACCCGCCTCATCGTATGCTTGTTGAATAAGGGTGTCACTCATAATACGAGCAGTGTCAAGAGGGTAATGAGTGATAATAAATGAGGTGACATCACCATCTTTCCAATCGCGCTTATCTTCAGCCGAACCGTAAGTAACAACGATGCAACCAACAGAGTCAATCTCAAACTTACCGTTCTCGTCACGTTTAGGATAGGTGTAGATATTACCGCGGAAGGAGTTGTACTCGGAAGTTTCTTGATAAGAGGTCTCACGATATACATCCAAAACCCATTCGTTAACGTTACCTGCCATATTATACAGTCCGAAGTCGTTAGGCAGGAAAGCATCGACAGGAGCAGTAATCACATAATCGTCGTTCAGTGCGCCGCTCATACCCATCATATCACCTCTGCCTCGAACGAAGTTGGCTTGCATACGACCCACGTTCTCCTTACTCAAATCACGAGGGTGATAGCCTAACCAAGGATAGATCTTGCCTTCTCGCAATATACCTTCTTCATCGGCTTGCGGAGCGTATGCTGCAAACTCCCATTCAGCCTCTGTGGGCAGACGGAAACCGATAACCATTATACCGTCTTTTTCATTCACTTTTCTGGGATTGCCATAGGTGTCAAGCAACGGGTGGCGACCAAACTCAGGGCTGTAATCAGCGTGTACATACTTCTCCGTATTGAACACGAACTTATCGCGAATCCACTCGTATGAGGGACGGTATTCATATACGGTGTCGTTCTCTTGGTCTATGCCTTCTTCACCTTCATATTCCTCCCCTTCTTCACCTTCTTCATATTCGCCTTCTTCAGCAGGTGCACCTAAAGCGGTGATATGCAGGATAACGGTATCAACATGATAACCCGGGTTCTCTTGTTCCCATTGCGGTATGGCGGCTTCCTCTATCGGCAATAGTTTGTCGAATGGCGGACGTGCTATTGCGCCGCAATTAACGAGAGCCAACTCGTTGACACGGTCGGTACGCCAACGGCAATAAGCCACGGCTTGAGTCCAACTGACACCGACTACGGGATAGAAACTGTATGCAGGGTGATGGAAATAATAGTTCAGATACGGTTCATTATATGCCATTTCTTCGCGCCAAACGGTAGAATCAGGCATAGCGCGAAGATAGAGGTTCTTACTCTTTTCGCTATGACCGAATACTACGTTCATCCAATGCACATACTCGTTCCAGTCAAGGTTAGTCACTTCATACTTATCCATATAGAACGAACTGACGGTGAGCGTACGCGTCATATTGTTACGCGGAGCGGTGATGAACTCATCCTTTTCACCAATGGTGAACGATCCGCCTTCGATAACCACCATACTGGACGGGATGCCGTATTCATCGCCGTTCTTAGCCTGGAAATTAGTGGTTTTCTTATCCCAATAATTCCAGCCGGTGGTGTGTGAAGTCTTGGTGTTGAGTTCACGTTGAGCGCATGCAGTAAACAACACAACGGTGGTAAGCAGTACTACTTGAAATACTTTGTTCATATCGTCTTTTTTATCTATTTTCATTTTTCAAGCCGCAAAGATACGTTTTTCCTATCAAACAATCTAATAATTCGACAAAAATCTTTAAAAAAATGCTTTTCTATATCATTTTTTGACTTTTTGGGGTATCAAATTTTGTTATTTTAATGATAATGCAGGAAAAATTCGTACCTTTGCGCGAAAATTTTGCTCTGGAGAGCGAACAAAGATGACACGATGTTTTGGCAATTGAAGTCACATAGCGGCACCTTACACTCTTTATCCCGTCCGTGGGTGATGGGAATAGTTAACGTCACTCCTGACAGTTTTGCCGTCCACTGCACTGATCTGAGTGAAAAAACGGTATTGTCGGTTGTTGACCGTCAGTTGCGTGAGGGTGCCGATATATTAGACATAGGCGGTTACAGTACACGTCCTGACGGCGGATGGGTGAGTGAAGCGGAAGAGTGGAGTCGTTTGGAGCCGGCATTGAGAGTGATACGCAGCAGTTATCCGGAAGTGTTGCTCAGTGTTGACACTTGGCGCAGCAGTATAGCCGAGCGTGCGGTTAGTGAGTATGGCGTTGATATTGTGAACGATGTGTCAGGTGGCGAGTGGGATAAAGAGATGTTCGGCACTATGGCTCGGCTGAAAGCGGCTTATGTGCTCACCCATAATCGTTGGCAGTCGCCTGCCACCCACGAAATAAGCGCATCAGGCAATGACATCGTATCGGAAGTGCTTCATTTCTTTGAGACGAGGCTGTATGAGTTAGGTCGAATGGGGGTGAGCGATGTTATTCTTGACCCCGGGTTTGGTTTCGGAAAAAGAGCAGGTAATAGCGGTCAAGACGCAGACGGTGTGAAGGACGAGAATTATGCATTGCTCAAAGAGTTAAGTGTCTTTCAGACTTTGCATTGCCCTATTTTAGCGGGTTTGTCAAGAAAATCAATGCTTTATAAGCCTTTACACACTACTCCGTCTAAGGCGCTTAATGCCACCACTGCCGCCAATATGATTGCTCTGATTAAGAAGGCATCCTTGCTTCGCGTTCACGATGTCAGACAAGCAAAAGAAGTTGTAACTATATATCAATCTGTTTATGCCACAACTTAAGGATATCATTGACATATTGCTTTTTGCCTTCATCTTGTATGGAGTTTTTCGTCTTTTACGGCGCAGCGGTGTGGTCAATCTGTTTTGGGGAATCTTAGCCTTTTTCTTTGTACTGTTTATAGTGCGTTATGTTTTTCGTTTGGAGATGACGGGTGCTTTGTTTGACCGTGTGAGTGATGTGGGTGTCATTGCTCTTATCGTCATTTTCCAAAACGAGATACGTTCGTTCTTTTATAACATAGGTATCCATATCGGTCGTCTCTCTCATCGTCTTGGTTCTATTCGTCAAGACGCTCGTACAGCCACTATCGACAAGATTGTGTCAGCAGCGCGCAATATGTCACATTCTCGCACTGGTGCACTCATTATATTAGAATGTCGTCACGATCTGTCAGAATACGCCGATACGGGTGAGCGACTGGATGCACGTATATCGCAACGCTTGATAGAGCATATCTTTTTTAAGAACACTCCTTTGCACGATGGTGCATTGATTGTGAGGAACGACTTGTTGGTCAGTGCCGCTTGTATACTTCCGTTGGCACCTGATCGCGACCTGCCCAAGCAGTATGGTTTGCGTCACCGCGCCGCATTAGGCATCTCAGAACAGACAGATGCTATTGCTCTTGTGGTATCGGAAGAGACAGGTGAGATAGCCATAGCACACAACGGCAATATACAGCCTACGCCGGAACAGCGATTGTCGGCTGAACTGACCAACCTATGGATTGAACAGAAAAACTAATCCGACACTTTAACTTATATTTATCCGACACATTAACTTCAAATTATATTTTATGTCATATCAACGAACTCTTATCACCTCCGCCTTACCCTACGCCAATGGTCCGGTGCACATAGGTCATTTGGCAGGTGTATATGTACCTGCCGACATCTATGCCCGTTACCTTAGGATGAAAGGGGAACAGGTTCTTTTCGTGGGTGGTAGCGACGAGCATGGAGTGCCTGTCACTATCCGTGCCCGCAAAGAGGGTATCACCACCCAACAAGTAGTGGATCGCTATCACACGCTTATTGACCAATCGTTTCGTGAGTTTGGTATCTCCTTCGACATCTACTCACGCACTACGAGCAAGATACACCATCAGTTTGCCGCCGACTATTTCCGCCGTCTGTACGACACGGGTAAATTCATAGAGCAGACAACAGAGCAGTTCTACGACCCTGAGACGGGTGAGTTCCTCACCGACCGTAACATACGCGGTGAATGTCCACATTGCCACAGTGCCGGTGCATACGGTGATCAGTGCGAGAAATGCGGTCGCACACTATCACCGGATGAACTGATCAACCCTTATAATGCCGTCAATGGTAATCCTCTTACCAAAAAAGCCACCAAGCATTGGTATCTGCCCCTGGATCAGTACCAATCGTGGTTGGAGGACTGGATATTGAACGGTCATAAAGAGTGGCGGCAAAACGTGTACGGTCAGTGCAAGAGTTGGCTTGACGGCGGACTCAAGCCTCGTGCTGTCACCCGCGATTTGGACTGGGGTATTCCCGTTCCTGTGGAAGGGGCAGAAGGCAAAGTGCTGTATGTATGGTTTGATGCTCCGATAGGCTATATAAGCAACACCAAAGAGTTGTGCGAACGCGAACCGGATAAATACGGCAATTGGGAGACTTGGTGGAAAGACCCTTCAACACGGCTTATACATTTCATAGGCAAAGATAATATCGTTTTCCACTGTATCGTATTCCCATCTATGCTGAAAGCCGACGGCACTTATATCTTGCCTGATAACGTGCCTGCCAATGAGTTTCTCAATCTGGAGGGCGATAAGATCTCCACTTCCCGCAATTGGGCAGTATGGCTCAACGAGTACTTGCAGGATTTCCCGGGCAAGCAAGATGTGCTGCGTTATGTGCTGACAGCCAATGCTCCCGAGACGAAAGATAACGACTTCACATGGGCTGATTTTCAGGCTCGTAACAACAATGAGTTGGTGGCTATCTATGGCAACTTTATCAATCGCGCATTAATTTTGACGGGTAAGTATTTTCAGAATCATGTGCCCGAAGCCGGTTCGCTGACCGAATATGACCGTCAGACGATAAGCGACATACAACGTTCTATTGAAGAGTTGCAACGTTTGCTGGACGTTTTCCGTTTCCGTGATGCTCAGAAAGAAGCGATGAACATTGCTCGAATAGGCAATAAGTATCTGGCAGATATGGAGCCTTGGAAATTAGCCAAGACCGATATGTCGCGCACCGCCACGGTGCTTAATCTCTCGTTGCAGATTGCAGCGAACTTAGAGATTGCTTTTCGTCCTTTCCTGCCTTTCTCTTCCGCCAAACTGCGCAACATGTTGCAAATGGACGAGTTAGGCTGGCTAAGTCTTGGCAACATGTCGCTACTGGAAGCCGGACATGAGTTAGGCAAAGCCGAACTGCTGTTTGAGAAGATAGAGGATGAGGTTATCCGTGGTCAGTTGGATCGTTTAGCGCGTATCCGCGAGGAAAATGAGCAGCAGCAGAAAGCCGAAGAGGCAAAGCAGTGGAAGCCTTCAGAGGTGAAGGCGGCAACCGACATAGACACATTCGACAAGGTTGACATACGTGTGGCTACGGTGCTGAACTGCCAAAGAGTAAAGAAGTCGGAACGCCTGTTAGAGTTCCGTTTGGACGACGGTATGGGTGGTCGCACTATCTTAAGCGGCATAGCACAGAGTTATCCCGACCCGACGGTACTGATAGGCAAACAGGTGCTGTTTATCGCTAATTTCCCGCCACGAAAGATGATGGGGAAAGAGAGTCAGGGCATGATTCTCAGTGCTGTGGATGCCGATGGTCAGTTGGTGGTTACCACAGTGTCGCGTGAGGTCAGAAACGGCTCACAGGTAGGATAAACAAATAATAAAGCGACTATAACGTATAACAACCCTACTAACGAATAAACAGACTTGCCCATTGTTCGCTACAATGGGCAAGTCTGTTGTTATACGGTAATGGTTTATATGACATTTTTAGTACCTAAATTTTGCTGTACGCCCGATAAATACTACATTTGAGAGTAATTTATTGTATTATGGCAAAAAAATGCATAAAATGTGGTTCTTTTTCGGTAGTAAAAAGGGCAAGCAAAACGGTCACCAGAAATGGTATTGTAAGTCGTGTAAGAGTTACTTTTCCGGTACTCAAAACACGAAGAAAAGTAAAGTAATTAGTTTAGCCGAAACAGGGCGTTATACGGTCTGCGACATCAGTGAG
>JAFSTB010000003.1 GCA_017450685.1 Paludibacteraceae bacterium | reverse complement strand
GGATCAGAATGCTACGGCGATAGATGTGATAGAGATGGATGTTGATGCTGACGGTGACATCTCTGTTCCAAGCGACACTCGCAAGTACATAGAGAACGGCGTGTTGATTATCGAGCGCAATGGCGTGAGGTATGACGCCACGGGCGCAAGAAAATAATGTCACTGAGAAATGTGACAGATTGGGAAACTTTCGATAAGTGGCGGTCGGGTGTGACCGTCCAAAATAATCCCCGCTGAAGAGCGGGGATTATTCGTTTTTATATCAGCCGCAGGTGCCACACCTGCGTACCCGTGGGAGGGGGATTATTGGCAGAGCAGTTTGATTATCTGTTCGTTGCCTGTGTCGGAGTGGAAGATGATGATGACAACGCCGTGCAGAGAGGCAGGCAGTTGCAGTAGAGTGGCGTTGTAGTTATTACCGAAGACCCCTTGTTGCACTTCTTTGCCGGTGGCATCATAGGCGCGATAGGTGCCGCTTTCGTCAGTGATGACGGACCACGAGTGTGTCTCGTTGTCGGTTGCCACCAGTCGGATGGTGGGTGTGTTGTTGTTTAGATACTTATCGTATGGTCGGATGATACAGGTGGGCAGTGTTTTACCGTCGTCGGCTCGTGTGAGCAGAGCCCAATAGGCATTGCCGAAGGCGAGGTTAGGCAGAGTATAGAGGTAGGAGTTATGTTCGCCGTTGCCTTCTATCTCTTGTCCTTCGCGGAACCAGCGTATGCGAGAGAACTCATACCCGCCGTTATATCTGTCGTTGAGCAGTGCGAGTACGTCGTTCCATTTCTGCACGATAATCCATGAGGGGTATATGATGGTGAACTGCATGTTATGTGTCAGTATAGCACCGCATGTGTCCTGTAGTGTCAGTTGTAGTGTATAGTCGTCGGGTCGTACGTAGTGTGTTGGGTCGTCGGGGAAGGGCACTGGCAGTTGGATAGTGTTATTGCGGGCTTGTTCGGCGGTTATGTTTTTGAATCCTTGTTGCAGGGCTTTCTCTTCGAAGGAGAGGGAGTAGTGTTGCCATTGTCCTTGAGTTATTTCCACGTACAGTGGCAGCCATGGGTCGTCGGCGCAAATAGTGTCGGTTAAGTAGGCATGTGAGGCGAAGGCAGGCAGTATGGTCAGTTGTCGTGTCACTACGCTATCGCATCCGTGTATGGTGCTGAGTGTCTGTGTGTAGGTGCCGCTTTGGGTGTAGGTCTGTTCGTTCCACAGGAGTGTATCGCCGTGGCAGAGGATGGTGTTATGTGCGGATATATGGTAGGTAGGGTTGACGGTGAGGTGCAGTGTGTAAAGGGTGTCGCATTGACTGTCGAGTCTCAGTCGGTAGGTATAGTTACCGCTGCGGTTATAGGTTGAGCCGTGCCATGTGTAACTGTCGCCCTGACATATATGTTCTTCTTCTTCCACCGAGTGATAGCAGTTAGGGTCGATAGTGAGACGGAGTGTTAGTAGGCTGTCGCAACCGTTATTGTTGGGTATGGTGTCGTAGTAGGTGCCGGTGCGTATATACTCTATGCCTTGCCAAGTGTAGGAAGGTACGTCGGTAACCGTCTCTGTGCTTTGTGTTCGTTGTTCGATGACTGTTATGTTGTGTATTGATTCGACGCCTGCTTGTGTGGCAATTGTATCGCGGTAGGAGCCGGGTTGTGTGTAGGGTTTATCGAGGAAATAGACTGTATCTTCGTGGCAGAGTGTGAGTGTATCTTCTTCCACGGGGAAGGGTAGGAAGGCGAGGTGCAGTATGTAGTGGTGTTGGCAGTTGCATGCCAACTCCTCGGTGTGGTAGTATATCCCTTCTTCTATTATCGTTTGGTTGAACCAAGAGTAGGTCATACCACGTACTATGGTGTCGTATTGTTCGGTTGTTTGCCCGTCCAACTGTGGTATGATAGCGAGGTGCATACGATAGGTTATGCATGCCTCTTTGTCGCGATACTCGAGTGAGTAGTTAAGGTAGTCCTCTTCTTCGTATCCATTGATAGATGGCAGTGTGAAGTTATAGTTATGGAAGGTGTATGTCGGTTGCCAGCACAGAGTGTCGTACATCGTCTCGGAGGGATCGTCTAAGATGAGTGTCAGTCTGCATATACTGTCGCAGCCGTAGATAGAAGGTAGTGTGTCGTAGTAGTTTCCTGCGTCTCTATACCAGTGTGAGTGCCATCTTGTTGGTGTCCCTTTGCGTGCGTGAATAGTGTCGGAGGTGAGGAAGGTGTCTCTAACTGTGAGGTTGAGAGTGACGAGGCTATCGCAGCCGTTGTCTGATGTTAGTGTGACGGTATATTGTCCGCTGGTGCGGAATGTCTGGTCGCCTATGGTGTATGTCTCTCCTGCGCAGAAGACGGCTTGCAGTGTGTCGTAGAGGGTTTGAGTCAGGTGTAGGATAGTGTTAGCGGTGTCTTGTTGTGAGCCTTGTGATGTTATCATCTGTATGTTGTAGTCGCCCGGTGCGGTGTAGGTATGTGTGAAGGTTGTCTGTTGTGTGGTATATCCGTCGCCTGTGAGCCATTGAATATTGTCGAAGGAGAGTGATGAGTGTGGTTGGAAGGTTATAGGTTGTAGGTAGCAGTGTGGGTCGGTGTCTATTGTGTTGGCGTATGGTGTGTTGTTTATCAGTATGGGTGCTGTTAGTGGCAGTGTGGCAGAACCGATCGTGTAGGCATAACTCTCGCACCAACCTATGCCGTAGACGTGACCGGTGAACCCGTCTATCTCTGTGGATAGGGTATGTGTGCCGTGTGGTATGCCGGTGATAGTGAAATAGAGGTTCTCTGTTGAGGGTACAGGTCGGAAGCGGTAGCCGATGTTTTTGCCGTCTAAGAGCATCTTCTCTGCTCCCTCTTTGGTGGTGACTATATTAAGGAAGTGTATGCGTGATACTGTTGTTTGGAAGGTGGCGAAGGTTATCTCTTTCACTCTTTGTTCGATGGGGCTTATATGTACCATTGACGGGTCGGAGTTCATGTTGTGTGCTTGTGCGCCTTCGAGGTAGAGATAGCATGCGACAGGTTGGTCAGTCTCGACGTAAGCGCAGGAGTCGGTCATGCGCCATTCGTAGGTCTGCAGTGCTTGTAGTGTGGTGGCGTTGTTGCCGTTGATAGAGATGTTGGTGTTGTCGTACCGTGCTGTTAGTCGGACGCGGTCACCTTTCTGGTCGCTGGAGGCTGTGACAACGAAATGTTTGCCCCACTGATCGGTGGGTGTCTGTTGTTCGAACAGGTGGTCGCACCAAGCGTTACCTGAGGGGACGTTAGCACACTGGTGTCCACCGAACAGTGCAAAGGGGTGGTTGGCTTGAAGGCGTGTACCGGAGAAGGCATTGTCGGGGTCGAAGGACATTATCTGGTAGGTCTCGCCTTGATTGAGAGTGATGGTGTAGGGGATATCTTTTGGGTGGTTGTCGGTCGTTTGTGCGTGTGGGATGATGGTTATCTGTGTGTTGTTGTCGGTGGCTACTATAGTAGCTTCTCTTGGCTGGTTCTGATCGTCGTATGTCTGCAGAATGTAGTCGTTACCTAAGGCTGTGACGGGTAGTACAATAGTGGCATCATAGGAGTGCTCTACGAACGATGAGGCGTAGAGGGATATAGGTTTAGTGGCTGTTATATATAGTCCGCGTTTCTGCACTTGTCCGTAGGCGAAGGTGTAGCACTGTTCGTGTGGGATGGGGTGGTGTGTCACCTGTCCGGCTTCCACCTGAAAACTCTCTTCCCACTGTGTCTGCGGGTTAAGGACGGTGACGGTGGTCGTTTGTGTTGCGGAGACGATGAGTGCGAGGGTGAGAGCGGGTGACCCTTCTGCCTCACTTTCGTTTCTTGGGAATGTGACGTAGAACGCTTTGCCTTCGGTGTTAGCCGTAGCAAAGAGGTTGATTGTGCCAACAATGAGGTACAATAAGGTGATAGTTATTTTCCTACAATTAAACATCTAACATCTAACATCTAATTCCTAATTATCAATAGTCCACATCTTTCACTAACCTCACGCTTCTGCCATGGCAGCGTGATTGTGTTTTGACGACGAACCCACGATAATAGAACGGGAAATAGTATCCATGTGCTTGTACTCCTGTTGAAGCCCAGTAGTCGCCGTTATTAACTACAGCGTTAATGGATGTTCCTCCGTTATTACCTCCTCTATATCCTCCGCATGGTAGGAAGACGGCGCCTGCTTGTTCCATGACAAGCCAATTCTCGAGGGTGTATGAATTGACGGTATAATCGAGTGTTGAGCCTGGCGTGAAGGTCTGTCCTTCAGGCAGTTGCCATTCATCGGGTAATATGATGAAGCCGTGTATCCATACGGAGTCGTTGTTTATTTGTCCGTGTGCACGGAGTTGTTCGGCGTTGGTGCGGTGGTAGAGCAGGTATGACCATTCATCGCCTGTTAGTGTTCGCCAGTAGCCGGGTTGATAGTCATCAATAGGCAGGTATTGTCCCCAGTCCATATAGAGGTGGTTGCCTGTCATAGATAGTTGTTCGCCTTTAAGAACGTATTCATTGGTGTTGCCGCATGCGTAGTACGGATCGTTAGCACGTGTGTCCCATGGCTGGTAAGCCCATTGTTCGCCTCTGCCGCCCCAGCCGGTGTTGCCCCAGCCGAAGAGGTCTATCCAACCGCTGTAGGTGGATGATATCTTGCTGTTATCACATTTAGTGCCATCCTTATATACAGTACCGTAGTGATAATCCCCTACGAAATCCCATTGGTGCAGTGCGAACCGCCATGTGCCATTGGCTTCGGTTCCGTCGGCTCTGACGTGTATGCCTGTGCCTGCTGAGAACTGCAGGTCGCCCGGAGAGAAGAGTACGCGTTGGTGGTCGCTCACTGAAAAGGCCAAGGGGGGGCGGCAGTCGATATCCACAGCCAAGCGTACACTTAACCCGCGCATACGGTTGGTGATACCAGAGTAGTCGTAAGTTACGTTTTGTGTGGTGGCTGTGTAGTCGATGTAGTAGGCGTAAGAGTCACTATTAGATATGTTTTTGTTGATAGTGCCGGAGGTGGCAGTCCAATATCGCAACTCTTGATAGACGGTAGAGCCCAAGCGTGAGCCTGCGAGTGGCAGGAAGACGGCTCCTTCTCTTTCGAGCAGTATCCATTGGCTCTCGGTATAGACGTTAGCATTGAAGTCGTTGTCCATACCGGCGTTGAAGGTCAGTTCCGGCGGCAGTTGCCATACATCGGGCAGAAGCATAATACCTTCAACGCCATTCACTGTCGCTTTGCCTTTTTTCTGGTCGGCATCCTCTCTTACCGAAAGCAGATAATCCCATTCGGCTACTGTCAGTGTGCGCCACGACCCGGGTTGGTAGGAATGGATAGTGTTATATTGTCCCCAGTCAGCATAGGCATAAGTGCCTTTCATAGAGTCGATGGGTGATATCCATTTCTTATAATCGTTGCCTTGACTGTGAGCCCACGGCAGATACTCTTCTGCTGCACCGTCCCAGCCGCTGGTAGCCCAGCCAAAGAGGTCGATCCAGCCGTCGTAGGTGGAGGATATATTGTTGTTAGTGCATAGTGCGTCGCCTTTATAAACGTTGCCTTTTACTGTTGTAGAGGCGTAGGTATTGATGCCTCCCACTCTGTCCCATTGGTGCAGTGCGAATCGCCATGTGCCTTGTGCTGTGGTGCCATCGGCACAGTTGTGTAAGCCCTCGGTGGCGCAGTATTGGAGGTTTCCCGGCGCAAACCCCACCTGCCGTGAGGGACTGATACTGAAGCAGCCTATATACTCTAACTCCGTCCCGCAACGTATCTCCGGCATTTGGTCTTGAAGAAAAGTGGGGTAGGCTAAATAGTCAGGGTTAGAGTTGCGTTGCTCTTCTGTCAGTGTCGTGGCGTTGTAAGGCAGCAGCAGTGTATCAAGGCGGGATGTTGATTGGCAGAAGGACGTGACGCTAACGGTGATGGCAGTTAGTGAGAGAAACAGATATTTGCTTATGCTAATCATACGCAGGAGTGATGTTCATTGATGGAGTGTTTTTTTACTTGAGGTCTTCTAACAGCCGTTCTAATGCCTCCATATCTTGAATGAGTACGTCTCTGCCTTTTGGTCCTTTGTTTGGTCCGACGATGCCCGCTGCTTCTAATTGGTCGCTTAGTTTGCCGGCTCTGTTGTATCCTATCTCGAAGGCACGTTGCAGACGGGAAGTGGAGCCTTCTTGTTTAGCCACCACATATCGTGCCACGTCGGCGAACATCGGGTCGAGACGTTTCATATCCACCGAACCCGGTGCGAGGGCTTCACCTTCGCCTCCTTCACCCACATATTCAGGCAGTTGGTATGGCTCGAAGTAGTGTTGTTGTGATGATATATGTTCCACTATCTTGTCCACTTCTGGTGTATCGACGAAGGCGCATTGGATACGTGTTACCGATGCGTTGCCGGCGTACAGTGAGTCGCCTCGACCGATGAGTTGTTCAGCACCTTTGGCATCTAACACCGTTCGTGAGTCGATGACCGACTGTGTCCTCAGTGCGATACGTGTGGGTATATTGGCTTTGATGACACCGGTGACGATATTCACTGAAGGTCGTTGTGTGGCGAGGATCATGTGCATACCGACGGCGCGCGCTTTCTGTGTGAGTCGAGCAATAGGTGTCTCCACCTGTTTGCCGGCTTGCATGATGAAATCGCCGTACTCGTCGATGATAATCACTATGTATGGCAGGAAGCGGTGGTGTAGTGTGTCAGCCACCACTTTGTCGGGGTTGAGGCGGCGGTTGACGAACTTATCGTTATAGTCTTCGAGGTTGCGCACACCGGCATCCATCAGCAGTTTGTAGCGGTTCTCCATCTCTATGACGAGCGAGTTGAGGGTGTTGATGACCTTGTCGCAGTCGGTGATAACGATCTGGTTAGGGTCGGTGTCGGGCATGGCTGCGAGGAAATGGCGGATGAGAGGTTTGTATGGAGCAAACTCCACCATCTTGGGATCCACCATCACCAGTTTGAGTTCTGCCGGATGTTTCTTATAGAGCAGAGAAGTGATGATGGCGTTGATAGCCACCGACTTACCTGTACCTGTAGCACCGGCTACAAGCAGGTGCGGCGTCTTAGCCAAGTCGAACATAAACACTTCGTTGGTTATTGTTCTGCCGTAGGCTATAGGCAGTCGCATCTTCTTCTCTTCTTGGAAACGTTTAGAGGCTATGACTGAGTGCATTGACACTGTCTGGGGTTTCTCGTTCGGCACCTCTATCCCTATCGTTCCTTTGCCGGGCATAGGTGCTATGATACGTATGCCGGTGGCAGAGAGTGACATCATAATGTCGTTTTCCAGCGACTGTATCTTCGACACTCGAATGCCGGCTTTAGGCACTATTTCATAGAGTGTTACCGTTGGTCCGACGGTGGCTTTGATGGAGTCTATCTCTATGCCGTAGTTACGAAGTGAGGTGACTATACGGTTGGCGTTCGACTGCTGTTCGTCTTGGTCGATGACGGGAGCCGTCTCGTTGTCATATACTTTGAGCAGTGATAATGGCGGGAACTGATAGGTCTCAAGGTCTTTGCGCGGATCATACGGACCGTATTTCTTCAGCAGGTAGTCGGGGTCATCCTCTTTGAGTTCTATCTCTTCGGTGTCAATGATCTCGAGGTCGGCGTTTTCCGAAGTTTTCGGAGTTTCCGGTTCTTCGGGATTTTCCTGTATTTCCTGTATTTCCGGTTCTTCCGGTTGCTCGAAGGTTATATGTATATCTTTCTCTTCTTCGTGGTTGTTGCCAGTCAGTCCGTCGATAGAGATAACTATCTCATTGTCGGCAAGTTGTTCTTCGTTTGCGGTGGGCTCTTCCTCTTCTTTTGGTTCGTCTCCGGCGGGTTCGTCTTCTTTTGTTTTTTCAGGTTCGACAACTGGTTTGGGTTTGCGTTTGAAGCGTTCTTTGAGCCACAGTGTCAGGTGTTGCATACGTGGCAGGAACTGTCGGTCGCTCACTATGAGGAAGATGATGAGTATGACCAAGAGCAGCAGTGTCATACCTGTGGTGTGTATGTAGGAGTGCAGCACTTGTGCCGTTGATTTGCCGAACGCGCCACCCAAGCGGAAGAACGAGTCCCATGAGACGAGCAACTCCACAAAACCGAGAGTGACCGACCCCCATACGAGCCAGAAAGTCATCTTGATAAAGTCTAAGAAGAGTGAGCGATGTGTGGCGTGCAGCAGTTTGAGCCCTGCCACCAATGTCCAAAGGGCTATGAGCAGACTGACCAAACCGAAAGTGCCGTCCACCATATAGCGTGACAGTCTCGCCCCGGGGAGACCTAACATATTGCGAATGGCTTTCCTGTCTTCTGCTGTTAATGAGGCTTGCTCAAGCAACGAATAGTCGCTTTTGCCGGTGATGAAAAAACTGATGTAGGAGATAAGCATAAAAGCCGAAACGGCTAATAACACTATTCCTATCACGATGCGAAAACGCTCATCTTCAATGATGGCTTTGACCTTTTGCGTGAACGCTGTTTTCGGCTTCGGCTCAATGTCAATGGGTATGTTGTTGCTCTGACTTCTTGCTGTGTCGGCGGCTGTATTGCGAACTGTTTTTCTCGGCATATTTTTCTGTTCTGTTCTTTAGGGTTGTACACAATGTTGTTTTGGATCAATTGTGCATATAATTGCGCACAAACATATAATTGCGCACAAAATTACAAAGAAATATGGAGTGACAAAAATTTTGAGCAAAAAATACCTTATTACAGGGAAAAATCAGCAAATTATGCCGAATTTTTTGTTGCAATGGATAAATTATTCTAATTTTGCGGGCTATTTTAGATGTATTATTGTTGATAGATGTCGCAAGTTATTCATCATAAGGGTATTGTGGAGTCGATAGACGGCACAAATGTGCGTGTACGAATAGTGCAGGCAAGTGCTTGTTCGATATGTTCAGCCAAAGGCGGTTGTATGGCAGCCGAGAGCAAAGAGAAGACGGTGGATGCCGTTTTATTGAGCGGGCAAGTGCAGACGGGTGACGAGGTGAGAGTGAGTCTGGCACAGAAGATGGGCTGGAAGGCTATAACAGTGGCTTACGTATTGCCTTTTATGGTGTTGATGGCAGTTATAGTGCTGATGCATATCTATGGCAAGAGCGATGGCATAGCCGGTGTGGCTGCCGTGTGTGCCGTGGGGGTGTATTACATCGGTTTGAGTCTGTTCCGCAATTACTTCAAACGTGATTTTCAGTTTGTGGTGAGCAAGGAATAGGCTTTTGTTTTTCGGTGTAAGCATATTGATGGAGTGAACAAAACGAAAAAACTACTATACTATGAATTTGATTTTGATTGCTTTGCTTGTTCTTGGCTTGACGGGTCTGTTGGCGGCTTTGCTGCTTTACCTGATGGCTTGGAAATTCAAGGTGGAGGAGGATCCTCGCATTGATTTGGTTCAGGAGGTTCTTCCCGGTGCCAACTGCGGTGGTTGCGGTTTTGCCGGTTGCCGTGCATTGGCAGAGGCTTGTGTCAAGGCTGACTCATTAGACGGTTTGCTTTGTCCTGTAGGTGGTTCAGAGGTGATGGCAAAAGTGGGTGCTATCCTTGGAATGGAGGCTTCCGCTGCCGAGCCGATGATTGCCGTGATGCGTTGTAACGGTGTGTGCGAGGCTCGTCCGCGTACCAGTGAGTATGACGGCGTGCGCTCCTGCCGTATTCAAAACAGCCTTTATGTGGGTGAGACGGCTTGTCCGTTCGGCTGCTTAGGTTGTGGCGACTGCGTGGAGGCTTGCCAGTTTGATGCTATACATATCAACCCCAAGACAGGCTTGCCCGAAGTGGACGAAGAGAAGTGCGTGGCTTGCGGCAAGTGTGTCAAAGCATGCCCCAGAAACATCATCGAACTGAGAAAGAAAGGTCCGAAAGGCCGACGTATGCTCGTTCAGTGTGTGAACAAAGATAAAGGTGCTATCGCCCGCAAAGCCTGCCTAAATGCTTGTATCGGTTGCGGCAAATGTCAGAAAGAGTGTAAGTTCGATGCTATAGTGGTGGAGAACAACGTGGCTTATATCGACTTCAATAAATGTCGTCTGTGCCGCAAGTGCGAGGCTGTATGCCCCACCGGTGCCATACACTCGGTCAATTTCCCGCCCAAGCCGGCACCCAAAGCCGAGCCTACGGATAATGCCGTCACCACGGCAGACCAAGCCCAGAGCAGTCAAACAACCAAAAAAGAGGAGGCACAAGCATGAAAACATTTTCCATAGGCGGAGTGCATCCGCATGATAACAAAGTCTATTCGGCTCATCAGCCTATCCAAGAGTGTCCGCTGCCTAAAAAAGCCATCATACCTCTTGTGCAACATATAGGTGCTCCGGCTCAACCGGTGGTGGAGAAAGGGCAGAAAGTGAAAGTAGGCGAACTGCTGGCCAAAGCCGGAGGGTTTGTCAGTGCTAATATCCATTCGCCTTACAGCGGCACCATTACGAAGATCGACTCCACCATCGATGCATGGGGTATGCGTATGCCTGCCATCTTTATGGATGTGGAAGGCGACGAATGGCTCGACACCATCGACCGCTCAACCGATGTCATACGCGAGTGTCAGTTAGAGCCCAAAGAGATTATCGACCGTATCTCAGCCGCCGGCATTGTGGGTCTGGGTGGTGCTTGCTTCCCTACACATGTCAAACTGATGCCGCCTCCGGGTAAGAAAGCCGAAGTGCTGATTGTCAACGGAGTGGAGTGCGAACCGTACCTCACCTGTGACCACCAACTGATGCTCGAACACGGCGAAGAGATAATGATAGGCATACAGTTGCTTATGCGCGCTTTGGGTATAGACAAGGCTATCATAGGCATAGAGAAGAACAAACCCGATGCCATCGCCCGTATGAATGAGTTGGCAGCACGCACCTTAGGCGTGGAAGTATTGCCGTTGCGACTCAAATATCCGCAAGGCGGTGAGAAACAACTCATTGACGCTTGTATTCATCGTCAAGTGCCGTCAGGTGCACTGCCTATCGAAGTGGGTGCCGTGGTGGATAATGTAGCCACTATCTATGCCGTCTATGAGGCAGTGCAGAAACATAAGCCGCTCATCTCCCGTGTGATGACCGTCACCGGCAAGAGCGTGGAAAAACCGGGTAACTACAGCGTCCGTTTCGGTACTCCGCTCACTGAGGTGGTGGCTCTGGCAGGCGGTGTACCCGAAGATACGGGTAAGATCATAGGTGGCGGACCGATGATGGGTCGCGCTATGAATAATATTGATATGCCTACCAATAAGCGCGTTAGCGGTCTGCTCTTCCTCCCCGAAAACGAGAGCCGTCGTGTCGAGCCGGAGAACTGCATACGCTGCGGTAAATGTGTCAGTGCTTGCCCTATGGGACTCGAACCTTATCTGCTCGCCAAGCAGGCTGAGAAACAGATGTGGGACGAGATGGAGAAACATGATGTGATGGACTGCATCGACTGCGGTTGCTGTCTCTTCACATGCCCCTCACACCGACCATTGCTCGACTATATACGTATGGGCAAAGCCACTGTTGGCGGAATAATTCGCGCAAGAGCACAAAAGAAATAACAGCGCGACTGATACTCAAACAAACAATGACTGTGGCAACCATATAACGGCTGCCAAAAATATAAACCAATATGAAACAACTAATTGTAGCACCTGCACCTCATGCTCATAGCGGTGACACCGTTCGCCGTAATATGCTGCTCGTCATCCTTGCCTTGCTGCCTGCATACGTGGTGAGCGTTCTGGAGTTCGGATGGGGCGCATTGTTCACCACACTGATAAGCATTGTCGCTTGTGTGGGAACAGAATGGCTGATAGCCAAATATATACTCAAAGAGGAACCTACTATAGGCGATCTCTCGGCAGTTCTTACCGGTCTGCTTCTCGCCTTCAACCTGCCATCCAACCTGCCTTGGTGGATAGTGCTTATAGGTGCTGTCGTAGCCATAGCCGTAGGTAAGATGACCTTCGGCGGATTAGGACAGAACCCCTTCAATCCGGCTTTGGTGGGTCGCGTGTTCCTCCTTATCTCTTTCCCCGTACAGATGACCACTTGGCCTCTGCCGCAAGGGTTTAATGGCAGTTATGTGGATGCCGCCACCGGTGCCACACCGCTCTATTACCTCAAGCAGATGGTCAAAGGTGGTGATAGCGATGCTGTCAACCATTTGCCCGACCTGTGGAACTCGCTGCTCGGCGTGATGGGAGGCAGTCTGGGCGAAGTGTGCGCCTTGGCTCTTATCATCGGCGGGGTCTTCCTTATCTGCACCAAAGTGATAACGTGGCATATACCCGTCAGCATCTTGCTCACCGTCACTCTGATAGCCGCTTGCATAGGCTGGACGGGAATGTTGCCCGAAGGAATGACCACAGGACAATATGTGGCATACCAACTGCTCACCGGCGGTCTGATGCTCGGCGCATTCTTTATGGCTACCGACTATGTGACATCACCTATGACACCCTTGGCCAAACTCATCTTCGGTGTCGGCATTGGCGTTATTGTGATGGTTATTCGTCTGCGTGGCGCTTATCCTGAAGGTATGTCGTTCGCTATTCTGATAATGAACGCATGCGTACCTCTGCTTAACAAGATACGTCCCAAACGCTTCGGCGAAAAAGTGAAAACCACTAAATAAAGGAGGTAGGACTATGAAACGATTAGAAAGTAATTTGCTTAATATGGTGCTATCGCTCACTATAGTGGCTGTGGCTGCAGCCGCTCTGCTCGGCGGACTATATGTTCTGACTGCCGAACCGATAGCACAACAGAAAATACAAAAGCAGCAAGCCGCTCTCACTGAGGTCTTGCCTAATATGGAAGGTATGACAATAGCCGAAGGCGAAACGGTGGAAGGACAGACTGTCTATAAAGCCCTTGTGGGTGACGAGATGGTAGGTGCTGCCGTTGAAACAGCAGGGATAGGTTTCGGCGGAACGTTCAAAGTGATGGTGGGCTTCGACAAAGAAGGAAAGGTATATAACTATAAAGTGCTGGAACACCAAGAGACACCCGGCTTGGGCGACAATATGGCTAAATGGTTCAAGACGGAAAAGAACAACCAGTCGGTCATTGGTAAGAGTCCTGCCACTGATAAGTTGCAAGTGAGTAAGGACGGTGGTGATATAGACGCTATCACTGCTGCCACCATCTCTTCACGCGCTTTCCTCTTAGCCATAGAGAACGCGTATAAAGCCTATAACGCTTGCCAAGGACAGACAGTGGATGCTGCCACCGGTGCCACACAACAGACAACGGAAGCAGAGTCAGACACCATAGAAATCAAATGCCAAGCCGTGCAGGATGCTAACACAGATGTTGAATCACAAAACAACGAAACATTATGAGCAAAGCATTAAATACCTTCACTAACGGACTCCTCAAAGAGAATCCTACTTTTGGTTTGGTCTTGGGTATGTGTCCCACCCTTGCCACCACCACCTCAGCCGTCAATGGTATGTCAATGGGACTTGCCACAATGTTCGTGCTTATATGCTCCAATGTGGTTATCTCAATGTTGCGTAATCTGATTCCCGACAAAGTGCATATACCCGCATATATAGTGGTTATTGCCTCTTTTGTTACGATGGTGCAACTGCTAATGCAAGCCTACCTGCCAAGCATATATGAGACCCTCGGTCTGTTCATACCTCTTATAGTGGTTAACTGTATCGTTCTTGGTCGTGCGGAGGCTTTTGCCGCAAAGAACGGTGTCGGTCTGTCGGCTCTCGACGGCATAGGTATGGGGCTGGGCTTTACTCTCTCACTCACTGTGTTAGGTGCAGTACGCGAACTGCTCGGCTCAGGCATGATTTTTGCAGCAGGCGACTATGCAGGTCTCACCATCTTCCCCGAAGACTATAAGATGCTTATCTTCGTCCTCGCTCCGGGTGCGTTCATCGCTCTGGCTTACTTAATGGCACTAATCAATAAATTACGCAAATAACTATGGTTTACCTTTTGATTATAATAAGTGCGATATTCGTTAATAATATCGTCTTCAGTCAGTTCCTCGGTATATGTCCGTTCCTTGGCGTTAGTAAGAAGATTGACACAGCCGCCGGTATGGGTGCAGCCGTCACTTTCGTTCTCACCCTTGCCACCGTCGTTACATACCTTCTGCAAAAATATGTGTTAGAGCCTTTTGAACTGACCTTCTTGCAGACCATACTCTTTATCCTCGTCATCGCCGCCTTGGTGCAGATGATTGAGATAGTGCTAAAGAAAGTCAGTCCGTCTCTTTATCAGGCTCTTGGCGTGTTCCTGCCTCTTATCACCACCAACTGCTGCATCCTCGGTGTGGCTATCCTCGTGGGTGATGGCACATGGGCAGGTAAGATTCCCGGCGCAGAGGCTAACCTCCTGCAAGGAACAGTCTATGCTTTCGCCACTGCCGTCGGTTTTGCGGTGGCTCTGATTCTCTTTGCAGGCATACGCGAACAGCTGTCAATGAACAAAGTACCTAAGGCAATGGAAGGCACTCCCGTGGCTCTGCTTACGGCGGGTCTGCTCGCTATGGCATTTATGGGCTTCTCGGGCGTGGTTTAACCTCACTGAAGGTTGGTATAATAAAGATGAAACGAATACTTTTTTACTGTTTATCTCTTTGTATGGGCGGCACGTTGTTTGCCCAGACCCCAGTTCTTACTCTCGAAGAGTGTCGTCATTTAGCCACCACTGCTACCACCCGACAACAGATTGACCAAGAGACATCCTTAGCGGCGAAGTACAACCGCAGGGCCGCTTTTGCACGCTTCTTCCCGCAAGTGAGTGCCAACGGAGCATATATGTACAACTCGCGACACATACACCTCTTGCCCGAGACAATGAGTACCGGCTTCGGAGCGTTGGGTGTCAACGGACTGCAGTTCAACAACCCGATGATGCAGGTGTTAGGAGCCGCTATGCCTGATGTGACACAAGCCGTGAATGATGTAACGGGCGGACTCTATCGCAATGCCTATAACCATTTAGACATCGATATGACACATGTCCTCGTGGGACAAGTAGGAGTGGTACAACCTATCTATGTAGGCGGACGGATAAGAGAGTTCTATCGCCTCTCAAAGTACATAGAGCGTATGGCACAGATCAAAGCCGCCAAAAGCATAGCCGATGCCACTCACGATGTGGACGAGGCTTATTGGCGAGTGGTGTCGGTCAAACATAAACAGCAACTGGCCAAACAGTACACGGCACTGCTCAACACCCTGATGACCAATATCGAAGAAGCAGCCAAAGAGGGTGTGGCAACACAAGCCGATGTACTCAATGTGCGAGTGAAGTTAAGCGAGGCTGAATCCTCACTCTTGCAAGCCAACGACGGACTGATACTAAGCAAGATGGCTCTATGCCAGATAGTGGGAATGCCACTGGATAGTTATTTCGATGTGGACGACACCGGATTGGAGAATATAGTCTTAAACGACACGGCTATCAACGTACACGATGCTATCGAACGTCGCGACGAGATACAACTGCTCGAACAGATGAAACAGATGGCAAAGTCAGGTGTACGATTGGCAGCCGCCGGACTGCAACCCAACATCATAGCGGCTGCTAATTATATAGTTACCAATCCTAATGTGACTGACGGCTTCAAGAAAGACTTCGCCGGTTTCTTCAACGCCGGTATTGTGGTTAATATCCCCATAGCACACGCCTCCGACATACTCACTTACAAAGCCGCCAAACATCAGGCTAAAACGGTGGAACTCAGACTGCAAGAGGCTAAAGAGAAACTGGAGTTGCAGATAACGCAATCGTCACAGAAAGTGATGGAAGCCAACCATAAACTGCTCAGAGCACAAACCAACATCAAGCATACGGAGGAGAACTTGCGTTATGCGCAAGAGTCATATGATGAAGGTGTTATCACGGCTGCTGACCTAATGGCGGCACAGACGGCATGGCATAAAGCACAGTCGGAAAAAATAGACGCTGCCATCGAACTGAGAATGGCTGAATTAAATTACAAAAAATATACAGGACAATTATTGAACTGATTTCATCATGGAAGAAACAAAACAATCCGGTCGTCAAGCCAAACAGGATAAAGGTAATATCTTCATAGGTATAGTAGTACTGTTTTCAGTGTTGGTGATAGTGGCATTGATAGGCTTATTGGCACTTCGTACCCCGGAGATAGAGATCATAGGTGAGGCGGAAGCCTCCGAATATCGTGTGTCAGGCAAAGTGCCGGGCAGAATAGAGATGTTTCTTGCCGAGGAAGGCGACCGTGTGAAGAAAGGTGACACACTTGTCATCATCGATTCACCCGAAGTGGATGCTAAGATGGCACAAGCCATGGCAGCACGACAAGCAGCCGAAGCACAGAACCAAAAAGCCATACACGGTGCAAGAGAAGAACAGATACAAGGTGCATACGAACTCTACCAAAAAGCCCTCGCCGCCGAAGAGGTCTATCGCAAATCATACGAACGAATAGAACGACTCTATCAGAAAGGTGTCGTGTCGGCGCAGAAGCATGACGAAGTGTTGGCACAATACAAAGTGTCGCAAGCCGATGTCAAAGCCGCTAAATCGCAGTACGACATGGCCATGAAAGGTGCGCAGGAAGAAGATAAAGCCGCTGCACGAGCAATGGTGGCACGCGTGGACGGAATGATTCAAGAAGTGAACATCGCCAAGGCTGAACGATACCTCACCTCACCCGTCGATGGCGAAGTGAGTGAGTGTTTCCCTAAGACAGGCGAACTGGTGGGACAAGGCTCACCCGTGATGGCGGTGGTGGACCTGACTGATATGTGGTTTCATTTCGCCATAAGAGAAGATATGCTTAACGGCATAACCGTAGGTACGCAGTTCCAAGTCAGAATACCTGCCCTCGGAGAAGAGACCTACCCCGTTAAAGTCACTTTCATCAAGGTGATGGCAAGTTATGCCACCTGGCGCAGCACACAAACCAACGGCGGATATGATATCAAGACTTTCGATGTCAAAGCACGCCCCATCAAACTTATTCCAAACCTAAGACCGGGTATGACCGCGGTTATTGTGGATAAGAAATGACAATCAAAAAGTTTCGTACACTATTGAATAGTGTCATTTGGCGTGAGATACGCCGAATGGTGGCACAACCTGTCTATTTCCTCGCCTCAGTGGTGCTGATGGCTGTGTCGTGCATCTTCTTCCTCACCCTCTTCGATACGGGAGCACCGCAAAAAGTGCCGATAGGGATAGTGGACCAAGACCGCTCGTCCATCTCTCGGCGAGTGGCGCACGAACTGGACGCAACACAGTCGGTCAAAGTGATAGACATCTATGCCACCTACGAGGAGGCACGAGTGGCTATGCAACAAGGAAAAATCTATGCTTTCCTATGCATTCCCGAACATTTCTATGGTGACCTTGCCGCCTTCAAACGACCTACACTCACCTTCTATGTCAATAATGCCTACACCATAGGCGGTAGCACCGGATATAAACAACTGTTTATGGTGATGAACCTCGCCTCCGGTGCCTTCCAACGTGAGGTGCTGCGGAAAAAAGGAATGGCTGAACACTTGATAATGAAACGCATACAGCCCGTGGCTATAGATGCACACTTGATAGGTAACCCCACCTCCAGTTATCCCGTCTATCTGTTAGGAGTTATCCTGCCGGGTATATTAGGTCTGATGGTACTTATGATCACCATCTATAGTATAGGTACCGAACTCAAATACAAGACCTCACGGCAATGGCTTCGCACCGCTAACGGCAATTTCACCATTGCTATGCTCGGCAAACTGATGCAACTCTTTATCCTTTATGCCGCTCTCGGTGTGGCTGTCAATGTGCTGCTCTATAAGTTTATGCATTTCCCCGTCAATGGCAGTATGCTCATCCTTAATCTCGCACTGGTGTTGTATATCTTTGCTATGCAGTCACTTGCCGTCTTTTTCATAGGTCTGATGCCTGTACTAAGAGACGCTTTATCAATAGGAGCACTATACGGAATGTTATCCTTCTCCCTGTCAGGCTTCACCTTCCCAGCTATGGGTATGTTGCCTTGGGTACAATCACTAACCAACCTCTTCCCGCTCCGACACTATTACCTTATCTATGTTAATGAAGCACTTTTAGGCAATAGTATTACGCACTCATTGCTGCCAATGGGATCTCTCATGCTCTTCTTCTTAACACAGTTCTTCGTGGCACCACGTCTGCACCGAGCACTGTGGTTCCAAAATTACCCCAAAGGATGAATACACACAACACAAATAGTTTTCTCTCTCAGTGGTTCGGCGACTTATGGCAGGTGTTCGTAAACGAACTCAAACGTATCTTCACCGACTCGGGTGTTATCCTTATCTTCTTCGTCGCCGGTTTAGCCTATCCCGTCATATATAATATGATGTACTATAAGAACGTGGTTACGGAAGTGCCTGTGGCTGTGGTCGATATGTCGGGTTCGCCGGAGAGTAGGGAACTGGTCTTCCGCTGGAATGCTACACAAGAAGTGCAAGTAACGCACACCTGTGCCAATATGGCACAAGCCGAACAACTGCTCAAAGACCAAAAAGTGCACGGCATACTCTATATACCTGCCGACTACGCCGCCATTCTCAATACAGGTATGGAGACGGCACACCTCTCACTCTATTGCGATATGTCGTCACTCCTGTATATGAAGAACGTCTATCTGTCTGCCAATATGGTGGTTTTGGATAAGATGCAGCACGTGCAAGTGGATCGCTATGAGGCTATGAACATAGGTTCTCAGATGAGTTGGGCTTTGGTGGAAGCCGTGCAATATGAGGCAGTCAATATGTTCAACCCTACCGGCGGTTACGGCTCTTTCCTTATTCCTGCCGTACTCGTTCTCATCTTACACCAAACACTCTTTTTCGGTATTGCTATGCTTTGTGGTACTGCCAGAGAAGAAAATAAAGAGATCTTCCTCCTTCCCGGACGCCGCCGCCGTACATCGGTCTATCGTATAGTGACAGGCAGAACACTCGCCTACTTCGTCATCTATATGGCAATCGGCAGTTTCGACCTCCTACTCGTACCTATAATCTTCAATCTGCCGCACCTCGCTAACCCTTGGGACGTGATACAATTTATGATACCGTTCCTGCTCTCCACCATACTGTTCTCTATCTTTCTCGGCTCCTTCCAAAGAGAAAGAGAGACAGGTATGGTCACTATGCTCTTCACCTCTCTTATCTTCCTCTTCATCTCAGGCGTGAGTTGGATAAGCGAAAATATGGACAGCGTGTGGATCAATGTAGCCAAACTGCTACCGTCCACTTGGGGAATACACGGATATATACATATGCAGTCAATGGGCGCTTCGCTCTCTACCACGGCTTACGAATATAAAGCCCTATGGGTGCTGACCTTCCTCTATATGGCACTATGCGTCATCTCCCTCTCTATAAGAGCGCATTTGTACAACGAAGACCTTAAAAAAGAAGATGCCGAGCGTAGAGAAAAAGTGAGACTATTGCTTCACGAACGACGTCAAAAACTGGCAGAACGGCAACAGAAATTCTTCAGCCGACACCACACATCCGGCAACGCCGAAGTATAAGACTACGCCTGCAAACTCCATAAACACATCCTTTTATGCTCATCTCTTTCAATCCTGCCGACATTGAACGCGCTGCGGCTCTGATCAATAACACCCGAAAAGTGGTTATCCTTACTCATATGTCGCCCGATGGCGATGCTATGGGATCATCACTCGCTATGCGACTCTACCTGTTGAAAAAAGGCAAAGAGGCAACGGTCATCGTACCTAATCCCTTCCCATCCTTCCTCGCGTGGATGCCAACGGCAAGTGAGGACATAGTGTTCGAAAAAGAACCGGAACAAGCAAAACAGGCACTCACCAATGCCGACCTTATCATCTGTACCGACTTCAACGAACCCAAACGTATAGGGGCTGTAGGCGAACTGATGCTCCAACAGACATGCCAGAAAATACTTATCGACCACCATATAGCACCGGCTCCCTTTGCCGACCTCACCTTCTCTTTCCCACAATCACCTTCAGCATCGGAAATAGTCTATCATCTTATCGTCGCTCTCAACGACGATAACTACCGTATGCCGTTGGATATAGCCACCTGCCTCTATACCGGTATGATGACCGACACCGGCAACTTCTCCTTCAATTCCAACTTTCCCGATATGTATGAAGTGGTGGCACAATTGGTTCGGCTCGGCGTTAATAAGGACCTAATCTATCAAAAGGTCTTCAATGCTTATACCGCCGACCGTATGCGACTGATGGGCTACTGCCTCTATCACAAAATGCAAATCTTCCCCGAACACCACGCTGCCTTCATCTCTCTGAACCGTAAAGAATTGTACCGCTTCAATTTCCAAGCCGGTGATGCAGAAGGACTGGTCAACCTCCCACTGCAAATTAGCGGCATCGACTACTCCTGCTTCATGCGAGAAGATAAGGTTAATCCCGCCGAAGTAATGCTCGCCAATGGCAGTAAAACAAAAATCAAGATCTCAATGCGTAGCAAAGGCGACCACGCCGTCAATACCTTCTGCCGAGATATATTCAGTGGCGGTGGACATAAAAACGCTGCAGGAGGTGAATATTACGGACCGCTCAAAAACGCAGAACAACTATTCCTGCAACACTATCCGCAGTATTTTCATAAAGATTAACATCCCATAATCCCAAATTCGTTCTTAAACCGATTTGGGATATTTTTTTCTCCGCTGCATTTTGTGCAGCTTTTTTTGCGCAAAATCTTGCACAATCGCTGAAAAGTGCGTACCTTTGCAGCGTGTTAGTTCATACTTACCTATGTATGTAAGGCAAGATATAACTATATATCAGCAAGTTTGGTGTGTTTTTATATTTGCTTTTACGTTGGTAGTATGTGCTAATGACAAATGATAAAGTGATTAGTCAAGTGATAAAAATTTGAAATAATATAGATTGTTGAACCTCTAAAAATTTGTTTTTATAGTTTAGAGAAAAAGAATGGAAATACGCCTTCAGTGCTGCGATAGCGAGCCCAAGGCAAACAGTCAAATCTGCACAATCGCACAAATAAGCAGTTACGGATGTCGAACTAACACACATAATAACATCCCTTTCTGCAAAACCTACCTATCAGCAAGAGGCGACTGAAGAATGTGTAATTTTATTTGTTAATGGTGTCGGAAAACATTTGTCGTGACCTGTCTCTGTGTTGTTATGCGCGTTAAATTTGGTGCGCGCGAAAGGAGATAAATGTGTGGAAACGGTAAAAGGCTTCGATGCATTGACGGATAAAGAATTATTTGTTTGAAATTATGAACATTAACTTTACAACATTTTCATAAATGAAATTCTCATTAAAGACCATTTTAACCCTGTTAGGAGTGTCTGCTGCTGTGTCAATGTCAGCGCAGGAGGTGGTGAAAGCCTCGTTCTGCGAACCGACAACCTTCCTCTTCGGCTGCCAGCAGTTCACTTCCACAGGTGTTTATCCGGGCATTGATGTGGGCGGCACTACCAAAACGCTCGACCTGCGCATCGGTGCTCCTTCTGCATCCACGGTGGATGCTACGATAAAGAAAGGTGAGACCTTCTTGTTCGGCTGTGACACATATACTGTTGCCGACACCTATCAACAAGTTCTCACCAATGTTACAGGTTGCGACAGCGTCGTAACACTCAACCTGAAAGTGGTAGAGGATGAAGAACCTATCATCATCCCCGCTGAAGCCGCTATCAACGCTTCCGACGCTTTCCTCTTCGGCTGCCGCATACTAACAGAAGCTGGCGACTACTACGACACACTGCAAAACTATTTGGGCAAAGACTCAATTGTCAAACTAACCCTTACTGTCAACACTTGTGTGCCGAATGAAACCAACATCGAGGCCAACCTGCAATTAGGTAAGACCTATCTGTTCGGCTGTCAAGAGATAACCCCGGACGCTTTAGGTGACTTTGTTTATACAGAGACATTCACCAACATAGCCGGTTGCGATAGTGTTGTCAACCTCACACTGCACGTTATTGACACTGAGTGTAAGGCTACTAACGGTCAGGTGGAAGCCACACTGAAAGATGGCGAGACCTTCCTCTACGGTTGCCAAACCTACACTGCTGCCGGCACTTACACCGACACACTGGTTAATGCTGCCGGTTGCGATAGTATAGTGACAATAGTAATAACCGCCGCTGAATCCGAAATAACACCTGTTGAAGCCACTATTGAGGCTAACGGTGCCTTCCTCTTCGGCTGCCGTGTGCTCACCGAAGCAGGCGACTACTACGACACTCTGACCAATTACCTCGGTCAGGACTCTATCGTCAAACTGACACTGAACTTCAACTCTTGCGTTTCCGCTCCGACGAACATCGAAGCCAACCTGCAATTAGGTAAGACCTACCTGTTCGGCTGTCAAGAGATAACCCCGGACGCTTTAGGTGACTTTGTTTATACAGAGACGCTCACCAACATAGCCGGTTGCGATAGTGTTGTCAACCTTACACTGCACGTTATTGACACTGAGTGTAAGGCTACTAACGGTCAGGTGGAAGTAGCACTTAAAGCGGGCGAGACCTTCCTCTATGGTTGCCAAACCTACACTGCTGCCGGCACTTACACCGACACACTGGTTAATGCTGCCGGTTGCGATAGTATAGTGACAATAGTAATAACCGCCGCTGAACCCGAAATAACACCTGTTGAAGCCACTATTGAGGCTAACGGTGCCTTCCTCTTCGGCTGCCGCATACTTGAAGAGAGCGGTACTTATTACGATTCGTTGCAAAACTATCTCGGCGGTGACTCAATCGTTAAACTCACACTGACCGTCAATACCAAATGCAAGAAAGAGACGACTATCAATGCTGTCATTGAGCAAGGTCAGACCTTCCTCTTCGGCTGCCGCACTCTCACCGTTGCTAATACATATATTGACACCTTAGTGGCAGCCAACGGTTGCGACAGTATCGTTACTCTTAACCTCACACACGACTGCACCACACGTAGCAATGTGACGGTTGATTATACCTTAGGTACCACCTTCCTCTATGGCTGTCAGACATTTAAGTTCGACAATGCAGCCGACGTGGCAGAGCAGGCCGTTACTCTCCAAAACGCTGCCGGTTGCGATAGTATCGTTACTCTCACCTTCAATGTTGCCGGTCCTTGCGTAGTGGTTGGTCCTACTATCAACGCTTCTGTAGAAGTAGGTCAGACCTACTTGTTCGGTTGCAAACAGATACCACTCACTGCCGAAGGTACAACCCAGCATGAGGAGCACTACACTCTGGCTAACGGTTGCGATAGCGTCGTTTATCTCAGTCTCACCGCCACTCCGAAGATAGTGGAGGATAACTGTCCCGCCTTCCCTGCCGTTATCGCTAATCAGCCTATGGCACAAGTGGGCAAACTGCTCAAAGTGGCTGATATGCAAGCCGAACTCGACGCTTACTTCACCACCTGGAACAGCAATCCTGCTCACCAGAAAGTGAACGCCGTGAACATACAGATGATAGATGAGAACAACCAACCGCAGGCAATCCCTGCATTGCCCTTGGATACCTCTTACACAGGTAAGACCATCGAACTGCGTCTCACTCTTGACTCCGACGGCGACTGTGTCCTCACTCCCAAGACTCTGTACTTGATAGTGGCTGACATCGACGAACAAGTGGAAGATAAAGTAGGTGAGGCTTGCGAAGGAACAGGTATAACAAGCCGCAACGGTCAGACCTATTATATCAATAGCGATCCTACACTGTGGAACGATACCGCCTATGTGAACTACGATAATAGCGTTGAGTTCTACGCTTCTATCTACCGCTATTCATATACAATGTTGCAACCCGCTACTGTTACTCTCAACGAGGAAGTATGCTATGGCAGCACCTTCTCCTTCCCGGGTGACAATACGGAGTATGCTCCGCAAACAGATCCTTACACCATCACTCTCGACGGTGCTGCCGCTAACGGTTGCGATAGTATCATCACACTCTATGTAACAGAGGCTGCCCGGATTACCGCTGTCGTCAACGACACCGTTTGCCCAGGCAACGATTTGATTTACAACGGCAATACCTATCCTGCCAGCAGCAGTGATTATACTGTTACTCTGACCGCTACTAACGGTTGCGATAGTATAGTTACTCTGCACGTGTATGAGTACAACGCTACCCTGCCTATCGCCAATGCTTCGGATATGCACGCTGTCTGCGGTGAGAAGTTCGACGTGGCTACCCTCATTGCCAACGCCGAAGCCGCTATTGCTGCCGACCCGCTCTTCGTTCCCGTTGTGGCAGGCTCGGTAAGAGTAGAGATGAAACAAGCCAACGGTACATGGACTGACATGAGCGGTCTGACTATCTCTGCTGATATGCTCGGCTCTACCATCACCGTGCGCGTGGCTGCTACCACCACTAAGTGTGGCGATGCCGACGGTAAGATCTATTCCGCTCAAGTGGATGTGGACATAGAGACACCTACCGCCGAACTCAAACCAGCTTACGACGATATACCTGCACGTACTCAATATGGCGAGTGGCTGCTTATGGTTAATGTGCGCTATATACAAGAGACCTTGAACCTGCCCGAACCCGCCGATGCGGAAGTGCAGTGGTATCGCATGACAGGCACCACACGCAATCCTAACGTGGATACGAAAGTGGGTACAGGTCGCTACTACACCGAAGACAGACAACTCGCTGCCGGTCAATACTACGCTATCATCACCCTCGCTCCGTCTGTGGAGACACCGTGCGGTGCTGTCTTGCGTACCGTTATCGTCACTGTAGCCGGTGCTGCTTCCGCTCCCGAACTGATGCCTAACAAAGTGCAGAAAGGTGAGCAGATGAACCTCATCAACATCGACCCGAGCGTAGAAACCAATATAATGGTTTACGACGCACAAGGTAAGATGGTGGAGAGAATGTCTTCCATAGGCGAATCAACCGTGCTGCTTAAAGCCGCTTCACAAGCAGGTATGTATCTTGTGAAAGTGGAGAATGAGACACAGAAGAATGTTCTTCGTTACATTGTTGTTAAATAATTATAGGAGGAAACGATAATGAAAAAGTCAATGTTTATTATTGCAATGCTCATCCTCGCTTCTTCGTATGTTGTAGCGGATGACAATATTAAAGTAGGTAATGTGGCTGAGCCTGATTCATCTCTTCAGGCTCAAGCCATCAAGCCCGGCGACGGATATAAGTTCCAAGTGGGCGATACCATCGTCATAAGTAAAGAGACAAAGCGTTACCTCACCGGTGAGGAACCGTCTAAATGGGTTTATTACGTTCGCCACATCATCCAACAGGTGGGTGGCAAACGTTTCCCCGACGGTCTGCTCATCAAAGGTATCATCTCTTGGATCGGTCCGGAAGATGCTCTGCTCGCCGGTACACCCAAACCCACACCTGTGGCTGAAGAGCGCAAAGAAGCAGATGCTCCTGCCATCATCGAACGCCGTGAGGAGATGGGAAAGATGGAACCCGAAGAGCAAAAACGTATTGTTAATAACGCCGAGAAAATCAAAGCCGAACCTCTCGAGCCCATTATGCCTCAAGAGCCGAAGCAAGAGGTAGTGCAAGAGCCGGAGCAGGAGCCTCTGATAGTGATTGAACCCAACGAGGAATATACCGAGACGGTGGAAGAAGTGGTGGAAGATACCACTCGTCGCCGTCAGTTGGACCGCTTCACTATCGGTGTACGAGGAGGTATGGCTTCACTCATGGAGAAAACCGACAGTAAGATGAAGAACCGTATAGGTTACGACGTACTGCTCGACTTGCAATACGCTCACTATTGGGCTAACCGTAAAGACCACCTCTTCGGTCTCTTGGTAGGCGTGAGCGCTGGCTTCGCACAAGGCGGACTCAAAGATAATATCGACGAACAATATACCCTCACCTCACCTGAAGGTATTGCCGTTGACTATACCGTCAAGTCCGACAAAGTGAAAGAGGCTAACCGACAAGTGCAACTCGAAGTGCCTATTATGTTCTCTATGATACTGAACAACGGCTTCTTCCTCAATGTGGGTCCCAGACTGATGCTGCCTGTCTATACGCCTTATAAAGAGACGTTCAGCGGCACTGACATAGTGGCCACTTTCAACGACTATGGTGTCACCGTTCCTAACGAGATAGCCACCGGTAAGTTGCTCAAAGACGAATATACCGGCAAGACCGACAATAAGTTGAAACTCAATATCTTGCTTGGTCTCGAACTGGGCTATGAGTGGCAATTCAAGAACGGTCACTCCCTCGGTTTGGGCGCATACGCTGACTACGGTTGGAGTCTCTTCAAACAAGATGCAAGCGGTAATCGTCTTATCGACATCAACACCGGTGCTCCTTCTAAAGTGAACGTCAACGGCGCTGCCAATACCTTCACCGAGAAGATGGGATACCTTGACGCAGGTGTCAAACTCGCTTACCACTTCAACTTCTGGAAAATGAAGTAATGGCAATAGAAAAGAGGCTGCCCCTACAACACTGTTCAAGGGCAGCCTCTTTTCGTTTACAACCAACTATTATCTCTCTATTCTTATCAAGAAAAGATTATCTTTTTGGATCACTACCGGCACTTTTGCCATCTCCAAAACCGGCGCAACATATACGGTATGGGCAGGTGAGCGAGATGCAGAACACTTCACCTATTACGGTTCACAGTTCAGCCTCGCCTCTTTCTACCACCTTAACCAAGGATATATAGTAGGCTATCATTGGCTTATGACAGAAGGAACAGTCACCATCGGACAAAACAGTCACCTACGAAGCACAAACATTAGCAGGTGACAAGATCAAAGGTACTTATACGGGCAATATTACCTACTTCACTGACGAAGAAGCACCACTGCGTACAAAATAGGAAGCGGCTCTATGTGTCAGTCACTTCAGTTTGTTGATCCTTACAGCATCCAAACGAAGCAGTAAGAATAGCAACAGAGTGAACCCCCAAAACTGCGAACCGCCGTAACTGAAGAAAGGTAGAGGGATACCTATCACGGGCAACAGACCTAACACCATTCCTATGTTGATGGTGAAATGGCAAAGAAAAATGCCGACAACAGCGTAGGCATAGACCTGTGAGAACACATCTCTCTGCCTTTCTGCTATGTGTATGAGGCGAATGATGAAATAGGCATAGGCTATAACCAGTAATGCCGAACCTACAAAACCCCATTCTTCACCCACGGTGCAGAAGATGAAGTCGGTATCTTGTTCGGGGACGAAGTTAAGAGAGGTCTGTGTGCCGTGCAAGAACCCTTTGCCTAAGAACCGTCCCGAACCGATGGCGATGAGCGATTGAGCCACATTATACCCCACGCCGGAAGGGTCTTCGCGTATGCCTAAGGTCAGTTCGATACGAGCACGCTGGTGAGGCTGAAGAAAAGCATCCCACCATGAGTCGGGTATGGGAGCAAAACGCAACACCAGAACCGCTAATACGACACTCAAAAAACCGTATAACAGCACTTTGCCACTCATACCCTGACGGTAGAAAGTGAGGATGAAAGAGGCAAAGACAAGTGCCGAACCGGTCTCGTTCTGCCATACCATGATGATAGCCATTGGCAGACCTATCAGTGCAAACGGTATGACTAAGTCGCGCCACGAACGTACCTCATAACCATAACAACTCATATATTTGGCAACGGCTATGGCGGTGAAGAACTTGGCGAACTCAGCCGGTTGCAGCGACAACGGACCTATGTTTAGCCACGAATGTGAACCTTTGATGTCGTGTGCAAGAAAAGGTGTAACAAGCAATAAGGCAATCATCAGCGCATAAAGCAAGTAACCTAACACATCGTAAGTGCGCTCGTCAATGAAAAGAACGATCAGTCCTAACACCAACGAACTCAGTAGCCATACCATCTGCTTGACCGCACGGTTGGAGAAACTGAAAGCAAAAGCCTGCTCGTAGTTATAACCGGCACCATAGATATTCATTATGCCGAAGAGTGAGATGGCGATGAAAAGTAAGATCGTCCACCAATCTATGCCTGACCATATAGAGTTGCGCTGAATCATTATCTGTCGGTTCGGTGGTTATTGTATTAGTATGGCAGTCTGCATCCTTTCTTTCAGTTCTTGTCGTGTTATAGTGTCGGTCAAGTACTGTTCCATCATCAGTGAAGCCACCGGACAAGCCCAAGTGGCACCAAAACCGGCGTTCTCCACCACCACGGCTACGGCAATACGAGGGTTATCCTTTGGTGCAAAACCGATAAAGATAGCGTGGTCTTTGCCGTGCGGGTTCTGCACCGTTCCTGTCTTGCCGCACATCTGCAAGTCGGCTATGTTATAGTATCGCCCCGTGCCGTTGGTCATAACACGTTGCATGCCCTCTTTCACTATCGGAAAACAGTGGGCATCAATGGCGGTCTGATGCTTGTCGGTGAAAGCGCCGCGAACCAAGTGTGGCGCTATATACCACCCTTCATTGGCTATGGCGGCTGCCTCGTTGGCTAATTGCAGAGGTGTCACTAAGATCTCTCCCTGACCTATACTGAGCGAACGAATGGTCTTCGAACGCCAATAGCTGCGACCGTAATGTTTGTCGTAGAACTGACTGGTGGGAATACTGCCGGCGGCTTGCTCGCGTATGTCGGTCGGAAAACGACTGCCAAAACCAAAACTGACCACATAGTCGCGCCAACGGTCGTAGTTGCGGTGCAGATTCTCCGTGTCATCTTCGCCTCCGTTCTGACGCAATATATCGCGAAACTCCTGCCAGAAATAAGGGTTGCACGACTGTTCAATACCGTTCACCAGATCGACGGGCGAACCATGATGGTGAGTACATTTGATTGGTAGTGACTCCGGTCCGTTGCACGCATATTCGGTTCGGGAGTTGATGGTTTTGGTCTGCAAGCCTATGAGTGCTTGTATGAGTTTGAAGGTAGAGCCGGGAGGATACTGAGCCTGTACGGCACGGTTCATCAGCGGCTTATGCTTGTCTTGCAGCAAGGCGGCGTAGTTCTGCGAACGGTCGCGACCAACCAACACCGCCGGATCCCACTTGGGAACAGACACCATTGCCAACACCTCACCCGTCTGTGGCTCAAGAGCAACAACACTGCCCATCTTGTTTTGCATCAACTGTTCGGCTAATAGTTGCAAACGTATGTCAAGTGTCAAAGTCAAGTCCTGACCCGACACGGGCGGATAGTCCAACTCGCCGTTTTGATAACTGCCTTGTATGCGACCGTGCACGTCGCGCATAAGCACTTCCATCCCTTTCTCTCCACGCAACAAGGTCTCATACTGACGCTCAATACCGTCTCTGCCGGCATAATCGCCTATGGCATAATAAGGGTCGTTGTCCAAGTCGCGCTTGCTCACCTCACCCACACTGCCTAACACGTGAGCAGCGGCTGAATAAGTGTAGTCGCGAAGTGTGCGCTTGCGAATACGAATGCCCGGAAAACGATACAGTTGCTCCTGCAATAACGACACATCCTCCGCCGTGAGAAGATTAAGAAAAGGCTGCGGAGTATAACGAGAGAACCCCGGGTTCTTGCGGCGATTGCTCATCGTCTGCATACGCTCATTAAAAGTCTGCTCACTAATATGCATCGTCCGGCAAAAAGCCACCGTGTCGAACTCTTTGCCCATCTCACGCATAACCATCATCACGTCATACACAGGCCGGTTATAGACCAGCAACTCACCTCTACGGTCATAAATCATTCCGCGTGAAGGATAGACCGTCTGTTTGACCAAGGCGTTGCTCTCACTCTTGCCCACTGTCGAACGATCGATGACCTGAAGATAGAACAGACGACATATAAAAACGGCTGCCACTGCCACAACAATGCCACCAATGATGTATGAGCGGTTGTAATAGCGATCGGAGGTCATGATGCGCGAAGTGTACTGTATGCGTAAACGAACAGAATACTGATGGCAGAACTCAATAGCCATCTGAGAGTGGTATAGCCTATCTGCATAATGCTCCAAGCATCTAACATGAACACCATACCGTGGTGCAGAAGACACAGAATAAGCGTCAAACGCACGAATGCCGATAAGCCTATGCTGCGGTGAGTCACATCACCAGTTATGCGGTCAGCATCCTGCACCATACGTTCCAATAGCATCGGACGAAGCCATGACAGACAAGTGCAGGCTATGGTGTGCATCCCTGCCGACGAACAGCATATATCCATCGTCCAACCAATCACCGCACCCACCAAGACCTCTGCCCAACGAGGCATAACGGGCATACAGATAAGCACAGAGATATAAACAAAGGGTAGGCACCAACCGTCAAAATGCAAGTTGCTGAACAGAAAAACCTGCAAGCAGAGTAATATCACCGCTTGCAATAACAGCGATAACCACTTGTTTCCTATGACGTTCATGCTATCCATTCGGCTTCCTTTTACGGCTCATTTAGCGTTTATTATCAGGCTGTCTTGCCAACCTGCCAACGGGTTATTGACCACCTGAACGTAGCGCAATGAGGAAAAGTCAGTTGACAATCTCAGACGCAACGTGTGATAAGTATCACCCTCTCCTAACGACACCTCATCTATCACACCCACCATTATGTCTTCGGGAAAGATATGTGTCAGTCCGCTGGTAACAACCGTATCACCCTGTTCCACAGATATATGTCGTGCCACATCGGTGAGATAAGCATAATGGGTTGACGGACCGTTCCACTGCAAAAAACCTGTATGACCGTTTTTCTTTATCCTGCAACTAACATGCATCTTCGGATGTATGGTGGGCGTTACCAGCGAATAGTGGCTGTTCACTTCACTCACCACTCCCACCACTCCGGCAGAGGCTATCACACCCTGACCTACGGCTATACTATCGCGCTCACCCTTGTTCAATACAAGATAGTTATGCTGCGTGTTGGTCTGTATATCCACCACCTTCGCTATCTTGTAGTGCCAACCTAAATGAGCATAGCGATAAATGCTGTCTCTTTCTAACAGAGGCTCTTGCAGGTTTTTCAGCCTGTCTATCTCCTCCTTCAAACGAGCATTCTCTTTTGCCAACTCGTCGTTAGTGCTTCTCAAAGAAAAATATTCACTTACCCCTGACGCACCGTTATTGAGCGTGGCAACAACTGTGTTGGCTGCTCCGAACATACCGCTGCGAGGCTTGTGTTCAGAAAGAAAAAACCATACCATAGCCAACACCTCTATCAAGACGAATAATAAGGTATTGCTATATCGCAATATGAATTTCCACAGGTTCTGCATAAAATTGCGCAAAGTTACAGCGTTTTTTCGGAATAATCAATTCTTTACGTTTTTTTTCATAAAAACTACAATTGCTATCTTTGCTTTGCACAACGAAAAAGAGATGACTATTAAGCCATCTCTTTTCGCGCTCCCTCTAGGACTTGAACCTAGGACCCCCTGATTAACAGTCAGATGCTCTAACCGACTGAGCTAAGGAAGCAGTGTTTTTGCATCAAGAATCACTTGCAAGGAGCAGTACCCTTCCCGATTGCGGCTGCAAAAGTACGGCGATAATTTTATATGAACAAATTTTTTTGCTTTTTTTTGAAAAAAAACGCTACCTTTGCACCGAAAATCAACTTTTCACCGCAAAGGATATACCTATGAGGAAGATTTTAGGCTTGGGCAATGCGCTCACTGATATGTTGTTGCAAGTATCGGAAGATGACTTGCGCGAGTTAGGATTGCCAAAGGGCAGTATGAACCTTATTTCAATGGAGCAGGCGGAGCATATACAGTGCCGCTTCGCCAGTGTCAGAAAACGAATGGTGGCAGGCGGCAGCGCCAGCAATACAGTCACCACCATCACTCAGTTAGGCGGTAAAGCCGCTTTTATCGGTAAGATCGGTAATGATGAGGTGGGCGACTTCTATCGAGAAGACCTCGTAAAAAACGGTGTCAAACCGCTCCTTCTTACTTCCGAAGATAAGATGTCGGGCTGCAGTATAGTGCTTATCACACCTGATGGTGAACGCACTTTTGCCACCTACCTCGGTGCCGCTGCTGACCTCACGGCTGAAGATATACAGAAAGAAGCGTTCATAGGATACGACATCTTCCATATAGAAGGATATATGGTGCAAGACCACGACCTTATAGAAAAAGCAATAAAAATGGCTAAAGAGTCAGGCTGTATGGTCAGCATCGACCTCTCTTCTTATAATATAGTAAACGAAAACCACCATTTCCTCAAACATTTGGTCACTAAGTATGTGGATATCGTCTTCGCCAACGAAGATGAGAGTTTTGCTTATACCCACCTCAATCCGCAAGAGTCGGTGGCAAAGATAGCCGAACAGTGCGACATAGCCGTGGTCAAAGTAGGTAAGCGTGGCAGTTATGTGCAGCAAGGCTCCAATCTCTGTCATATAGGTGCTATCACCACTTCCTGTACCGACTCTACCGGTGCAGGTGACCTCTATGCCGGAGGATTCTTGCACGCTCTAAGCGACGGTTTCGACCTGCGCAAATGTGGCGAGATAGGTACAATAGCCGCCGGACGTGTGGTGGAAGTGGTCGGCACCAAACTAAGCGATGACACGTGGGACGAGATACGACGTATTTGCGCACTATATAGAGGCTTTATGCAAAAATATGTCCAGACAGAAAACGGAGGACTGCTGTGAGGGTAGTTTAGAGTTGAGAGTTTAAGGGTAAGGATTATGCAAATTATTTATATTATTTATCAATACTTGGTGGCGTGGCCGCTGTTCATCATTAACACTGCCATTACCGCTATCACCACCATCCTTTGTGCGCGTTGGCCTAACTCGCGCTTTATCAATACTGTGCAGTCGTGCTGGTCCAAGTCGTTCTTCTACCTTATGTTCCTGCCCGTGACGGTGACGGGAAAAGAGAATGTCAAGCGCGGACAGTCATACGTGTTCGTCACTAACCACCAGTCATTCTGCGACGTTTTTTTAGTGTATGGCTGGTTGCCTGTTGTGTTCAAGTATATGATGAAGAAGGAGTTACGGAAGATACCTTTGGTGGGTTGGGCATGTGAGGTATGCGGACATGTGTATGTGGATAGGAGTAACCCCCGTGCTGCCGCACAGAGTGTGAAGAAGATGGAGCAGACCTTGCGTAACGGCGTTTGCACCGTCATCTATCCTGAAGGTACACGCACTACTACAGGTGAGGTGCAACGCTTCAAACGCGGCGCTTTTCATATCGCTTTAGACCTACATCTGCCTGTTGTACCACTCTCTATCACAGGCTGTTTTGAATGTATGCCCAAAGGAAAGGCTTATATCAAACACCATCCCGTACACCTGCACATAGGCGAACCGATGAATCTGAGCGTGTTTGAAGATGAGAACGAGGCTATTGAAGCCGTGCGTGAGGCGGTAATAAAAGGAATGAAAGAGTGAAAAGAAAAGGACTGATTATATTATTACTATCTCTGTCGGTGCTGCTCAGTGCTCAGTCGGATGCTTTGCAGACGCTGTTGCAACACCCGCAGACGCGCTCCGCTAATATGAGCGTTTATGTGCGTAATACACGTACTGGCGAGGTGATAGATGCTTATCGTGAACAGAACGTGGTGCCACCCGCTTCGGTTATCAAACTGCTTACCACTGCCACTGCACTTGAGATGCTCGGCTCCGACTATCGCTTCCCTACAACGCTCGAATATAGCGGATATATAAAAGACAGAGTGCTATACGGAAACCTGTATATCAAAGGCAAAGGTGATCCTTCCTTGGGCAATCTGCGTGAGGGACAAGGGTTCTTGCGTCAGTGGGTGAAGGCTGTTAAGGATGTCGGCATCGAGGCTATTGAGGGTCAAGTGGTGGCTGACCTCTCTTTCTTCGATGGCAATGCCCTCAATCCCGCGTGGCTGTGGGAGGATGCCGGCAACTATTATGCGCCGGGTATCTTTGCCCTCTCGTATATGGACAACACAATGAACATTGTCTTGGAAAGCGGTCCGGTGGGTAGCGTTGCTAAAGTGCTATATACACAGCCGCAGGTGCAAGGTATAACTTTTGATAACCATATACGTTGTACGCAGACAGAAGAGGACGGAGCATACGTCTCCGGCGTGCCCTTCCATTTCTATCGTCATCTGACAGGCAGCGTGCCGTCCAATAGAGGCACTTTCGGAGTGAAAGGCGATTTGCCTAATCCGGGACTGCTCTTAGCCCAACACTTCACACAATCGCTACGGCAAGCAGGTGTAACGGTGTCTGACGAAGCCTCATATATAAGCGAAGCGATACTCATACCGCGTACAACGGTCTATACCCATTGGTCGGACTCGTTGGCAGCCATTGTGGCACACACTAATATGCACAGCGTCAATCTCTATGCCGAGTCGTTATACCGCGTCTTGGCAGAGCGAATAGGAGTGCCTTGTACGCTGCATAACTCAGAGATGATGGTGCGCAGTTTTTGGTGCGGTCGTGGTGTTGACCTCTCTACTGCCATCATCAAAGACGGCTGCGGATTGGCTCCGCAAGATGCTATGAGCGCACGCACTTTTGTATCGCTGCTCGACTATATGCAGCATAGCCGAACCTATGACGCTTTCTTTGCCTCACTGCCCGTGAGCGGTAAAAGCGGAACATTGAGAAGTTTCCTCTACGGCACACCATTGGAGGGAAGAGTACACGCCAAAAGCGGTACCATAGGCGGAACAAAAAACTATGCCGGATATATATGTCTGCCCAATGGCGATATGTGGACGTTTGCCGTACTGGTTAATAGCGCGTCAGGCAAAACGAAGAATGTGCAACACCTCATAGAAAAGTACCTGTTAAACCTCTATCGGTCACAGCAATAAGATGTACGTTGCACAGACACATAGCACCAACTCCCTTATTCAAGAGCAATATCTTGACCAACCCGATCTGTTCACCGTTCGCACCGATTATCAGACAGCCGGACGCGGACAGAAAGGTAATCGTTGGGAGGCGCAAAGAGGACAAAACCTGCTCTTCTCCACTCTCATTAAGCAACCTGCCATACCTGTGGATGAGCAGTTCCTGCTCTCAATGGCGGTGTCGCTGGCTGTGAGAGATATGGTAAAAGAAGAGTTGGATAAGCAACATATACCTTCAGACCCGCTCACCGTCAAATGGCCCAACGATATCTATTGGGGCGATAAGAAGTTGTGCGGTATGTTGTTAGAGGCTTCGCTGCAAGGCTCTTCCATCGCTTATGTCATTGCCGGAGTGGGACTCAATGTCAATCAGACACAGTGGGATGGGGTAGCACCTAACCCCATATCGATGAAAGAGATAACCGGCACAAATTATGACCTTAATCGCCTGATGGATAGTATACTGGAGTGCTTGAAAAGACGATTGCAGCAACTCTTTTCTGCCTGCCGTATCGGTGATATAGAGCCGTTTAGACAAGAGTATTCAGGCTGTCTCTATCGCCGTGAAGGGTGGCACTTGTTTGCCCATCGCGAAGTGGACCTCACACCAACAATGCCATTGCCAATGGCGGAAGCGCAAGAGAAGGATGTGTTTGAAGCAAAGATAGTAGAGGTGGATAAACAAGGACAGTTAGTACTTTTGCAAAGAGACGGCAAGTGCCATACTTATCACTTCAAGCAGATAAGATACGTCATATAAAATGGTGATTAGAAGCAACATACCGAGCCTTAACAACTTTGTCAGAGTCGGCATCGTGGCTTTGGTATGTCTTGTTTTCACTCAATGTAAGTTCTTCAATCCGCCGGAAAAAGTGAGCAAGAGCGGTGGTGAAGGCGGCAACGAGGTGGAGAACAACGGCAAGAGTGCTGACCGTGAGGCAAATGCCGATTATCTCTTCGACTCGGAAGCCGTGCCGCACATCACTCTGACACTTACTAAAAAAGATTGGCAGACCTATCTTCGTAATTATGACACCAATCCCAACAACCGACTGTATGTGCCTGCCGCTTTCACTTTTCAGAAAGGAGAGGAGGTCTATAAGCGCGATAGTGTTGGTTTGCGACCAAGAGGCAACACCTCTCGCGTGCGACCGGTAGAAGGGGGACAGCAAGCCGAATACCTGACTGATAACCAATGGCACCACGCACATTTCGGCATACGGTTTAATAAGTACGCAACGGGGAAGAAGTTTTTTGGTTACGATCGTATCATTCTCAAATGGCATAACAACGATCCTGCCTATTGCCGTGAGATGTTCTGCTACGACCTGATGCATCGCTTTCAGGTGTGGTCGGCTCCCAAAGCCTCTTATTGCCGACTGACCATCAGTGTTGAAGGTGATGATATACCCGTTTATATGGGCGTTTATCTTATGGTGGAGAACCCGCGCAAAGGGTGGCTTGAAGAGCGACAAAGGAAAGGTTATCTGCAAGATACGGAAGGCAACCTATGGAAAGCCGCGTGGGGTGTTGACGGCGATGGCAATTGGTCAGGTGCCGACCTTAGCAATAGCGATATAAGGCGAATGGGGGTAAGCGACGATGAAGGGGAGAAAAACTACATATATTCGCTCAAATCGTCACCAGACAGATTGGCTTCGGCTCAAGCACAACTCAAAGCCTTCATCGATGAGATGACACCTCTCAAATCAGGCTCAGACGCTCTTAGTCAATGGCTTGAACAGCACGTGGACATAGACTTGTTCTTGCGTGCTACAGCAGTGACGGTGGCTACAGGTATGTGGGACGACTATTGGTGCAATGCCAATAACTACTATTTCTACATTGATAATCTTAACCGTTTCTATTTCATTCCCTTTGACTATGACAACACACTCGGCACCGGACAAGAGGCATTCGGCAATCCCGGAACGAAAGACCCTCGTAACTGGGGACCGCTTGACGGCAGTCGTATATTGATGAGAAAAGTGATGTCCATACCTGCTTTCAGACAACAATACAAACAGTATCTCTGTCAGTTGGTTACCGACATGGAACTGATGCAGCCCGATGCTGCTATACAGCGTGTGCAACGTTGGCAAGAGATGATAAGAGAGTTCGTTCCCAACGACACCGGTGAGGATATGCTGCTCAGTGACCAACCGGCAAGATGGAGTGCCTACCCGATGTACCGACTGCTTAGCGGTGACAGCTCAGACGGCATAAACCAAGAAAGCAATTTCTTCAAGACAAAAGCCAAAACAATAAAAGAATTACAATAAAGACAATCTAACCACTACTTATTATGAATACCATCATCATCACCGGCGGTGCCGGTTTCATTGGCGGTCATGTAGTACGCCTGTTCGTGAATAAATATCCCGACTACCGTATCATTAACGTGGACAAACTGACCTACGCCGGCAACTTGGCTAACCTCACCGACATAGAGAATAAGCCTAACTATCGGTTTGTTAAAGCCGATATATGTGATTTTCCGGCTATGCTGCAACTTATGCAAACAGAGCATGTTACAGGTATTATTCACTTAGCCGCAGAGAGCCATGTGGACCGTTCCATAAAAGACCCTTTCACTTTTGCTCAAACCAACGTGATGGGTACACTATCGCTTTTGCAAGCCGCTAAACTGTATTGGGAGTCGCTGCCCGAAAGATATGAGGGCAAACGCTTCTATCACATATCCACCGACGAGGTCTATGGTGCACTCGAACTGACACATCCCGAAGGCATAGACTCACCCTTTACCACCAAAGCCTCTTCCTCACAGCACCACTTCGCTTTCGGAGAGAAGTTCTTCACCGAAGACCTTAAGTATATGCCCCATAGTCCTTATTCGGCTTCCAAGGCTGCATCCGACCATTTCGTGCGCGCCTTCCACGACACCTACGGTATGCCAACCATTGTGACCAACTGCTCCAATAACTACGGTCCATATCAGTTCCCTGAGAAACTGATACCGCTCTTTATCAATAACATACGTCACCGCAAACCGCTGCCCGTCTATGGCAAAGGTGAGAATGTGCGCGACTGGCTCTATGTGGAAGACCACGCACGTGCCATCGACCTTATCTTCCACAAAGGCACTATTGCCGATACCTATAATATAGGCGGCTTCAACGAATGGAAGAACATCGACCTTATCAAGGTTCTCATTCAGACCACCGACCGTCTGTTGGGGCGCAAGGAAGGGGAAGATATGAACCTCATCACTTTCGTTACCGACCGTGCCGGACACGACTTGCGTTATGCTATCGACAGCCGCAAGTTGCAACGAGAGTTGGGATGGGAACCGTCATTGCAGTTCGAAGAAGGTATAGAAAAGACGGTACAATGGTACTTGTCCAACCAAGCATGGCTGGATAATATCACCTCAGGCGAGTATGAGAAATACTACGAGCAGATGTATGGCAAATAAGTGAACGTTGGTCGGTTATTTGCCGACCAACTTCTTTATCTCCGCTAATTTGTTCAGTGCTTCAATGGGCGTTAGGTTATTGATATCTAACGCCTTCACTTCATCTCTTATCTGCTCTAAGACAGGGTCGTCCAATTGGAAGAAACTCAGTTGTAGTCCCTCACGCTTATTAGCGGCGGTGAGAGCCTCTTTTTTATGTTGAGCGAGATGTTGGTGGTCGCCTTCTAACTGTTTGAGTACTGTCTCTGCACGTTCAACGATGGAGCGTGGCATACCGGCTAAACGGGCAACATGAATACCAAAACTGTGTTCCGATCCGCCGCGCGCCAACTTGCGAAGGAAGATCACTTTTCCGTTCACCTCTTTGACCGACACATTATAGTTGCGAACGCGGTTGAGCGACTGCTCCAACTCGTTCAGTTCGTGGTAGTGTGTGGCAAACAGCGTCTTAGCGTGATAGCGTCCTTCGTGCAGACTCTCCACTATAGCCCAAGCGATACTGATGCCGTCGTAGGTGGAGGTGCCGCGACCCAGTTCGTCAAAGAGAACAAGCGAACGCTCACTGAGGTTATTGAGGATACTGGCTGCCTCGTTCATCTCCACCATAAAAGTGCTCTCACCCAGCGAGATGTTGTCGCTGGCACCAACGCGTGTGAAGATTTTATCCACTAAGCCTATCGAAGCCTTAGCGGCAGGTACGAACGAGCCTATCTGTGCCATCAGCACTATCAATGCCGTCTGGCGTAAGAGGGCTGACTTACCTGCCATATTCGGACCGGTAAGGATGATAATCTGCTGCGAGTTGTTGTCCAGCATAATGTCGTTAGGCACATACTCTTCGCCAAGTGGCATCTGTTGTTCGATGACGGGGTGGCGACCTTGCTCAATGTTTATCACCAATGACTCGTTGACCTCGGGAAGTACATACTTGTTCTCCGTTGCCGCCTGCGCCAATGAGAGCAGACAGTCAATCTGCGCAAGACATTGTGCGTCTTGCTGCAACTTGTTCATCTCGTCCAACAAGGCAGTGAGCAACTTTTGATAGACGCGGCTCTCTATTATCTGTATCTTCTCGTCGGCGGTCAGTATCTGTTGCTCATACTCTTTGAGTTCGGGTGTAACGTACCTTTCGCCATTGACCAGTGTCTGCTTGCGTATCCACTCTTGCGGCACAAGATGTTTGTAGGTGTTTCTCACTTCGAGGTAATAGCCGAACACGTTGTTGAACCCTATCTTCAGGCTTTGAATACCGGTGTTGGCAGCCTCTTTCTGTTGCAGGTGCAGCAGGTATTGACGGCTGTTGGTCTGCATCTCTCTTAGCTTATCCAGTTCGTCGTCCACTCCTTTGGCTATAGTGCCGGTCTTCCCTTGTGTGGCAGGCGGGTCGTTCACTATGGTTTGAAGGATACGGTGTGCCATCTGCTCACTCAGCGTCAGTTGTTCAGCCAAGGTCTTGACATACTGAACGGAGGCTGTCTGCATCGTCTCTTTTATGGGTTTGATAGCCTGCATGGCTATTGCCAACTGTCGCATCTCGCGAGGTGACAGTCGTCCGGTGGCGATCTTGCTCACTAACCGTTCCATATCTTGCACTTGACTCAAGTCCTGCCGTATCGTTTGGTTCTCTAAGGGGTGTTGCACTAACCATTGCACTGTCTGCTGTCGGTTGTGGATAGGGCGCAAGTCTTTTAGAGGCAGGGATATCCATCGTCTGAGTAGTCGTGCGCCCATAGGCGTAAGGGTATGGTCAAGTACGGATATCAGTGTCTTGCTTTCAGCGCGTTGTCCGTCGGTGAGTTCAAGGTTGCGGATAGTGAAGCGGTCCAGCCATACATAACGGTCCTCTTCTATGCGGCTCAGGTGTCGTATATGACCTGTTTGCAGATGTTGGGTGATATCCAGGTAATGGAGTATGCCGCCGGCTGCGATAAGGGCGTTGGGCATAGTGTCCATACCGAAACCTTTGAGGTTGGTGGTCTGAAACTGCTTTTGCAGTCGTTCTCGAGCAGTCGTCTCTGTCAGCATCCAGTCTTCGAGACAGAAAGTGAAGAACTTGTTTCCGAAGCGTGACTCAAACTCTTGCTTTTTGTCGCGCAAGAAAAGCACCTCTTTCGGTGCGTATGAGGCAAGCAACTTGTCCACTTTGGTGTCGTCTGCTTCGGTGGCATCAAACTCACCCGTGCTCAAGTCTAAAAAGGCTATGCCTAATCGTTGTCCGCCGTGTTTGTTGTCGGGGAAATGCAGACAACAAACGAAGTTGTTTTCCGTTGCATTAAGAGTAGTGTCGGAGTAACTGAGTGAGGGTGTTACCAGTTCCGTTACGCCGCGTTTGACCAGTTTCTTTGTCAGTTTAGGGTCTTCCAGTTGGTCGCAGATGGCGACGCGCATACCGGCTCTCACCAGTTTAGGCAGGTAGGTGTCCAAGGCATGGAAGGGGAAGCCTGCCATCTCTGTCTCTTTGTTTTTATTGCCGTTATTGCGGCGAGTGAGAGTGATATTGAGTATCTTAGAGGCTTTGATGGCATCATCGGCGTATGTCTCGTAGAAGTCGCCGCAACGGAAGAGCAGAAGGGCATCAGGGTATTGTGCCTTTATATTATTGAACTGCTCCATCATCGGAGTGGGCTTGGCTGTCGTCATCTTATATGGAGTAAGGTTATTTGAGGTCGATAGATAGTCTGAGGTTGTACATCCTGCCGGTGAGGTAGTTAGGGCTTGCCCATTGGCTGCCGTTGGCTGCCGTGAGCCAGTAATAACTATTCACGTTCTTCCAACCCACGACGTTGAAGATCTCGAAGTAGATGCTCCAAGCGGCGACGTGTCGCGCCGACTCTTTACGCATAAACTTATCCGTTTGTGCGGAGAAGGTACGGCTCAGACCTATGTCGATGCGTTTGTAGGCTGACAGTCTGCCTAAGTATCGCAATTGTTGGCTGCGCGGATAGCCGAATGGCAGACCTTCGCTGAAGAGGAACTTCAGGTGCAAGTGATATTGTGGCAGTTTGGGTATATAGTCTTGGAAGAAGAATGTGAGAGCCCATCGTTGTTCTTGTGGTGACGGTATCCAGCCAAGGCCGAGTGAGTCGTTGTTAAAATGCATACGGCTGCGCATAAGAGAGAAACTGACCCAAGAGTCCACTCCCGGTACCAATTCTCCGTATAACTTCAAGTCTGCACCAAGAGTATAACCTCTGCTGTCGTTCTTACCCGAATAGCGAACGCGCACATTATCGACGGTATAACTAATCATACGGTCGATATATTTGGCGTATAGTTCGGCTGTGAAGCGGAAGGGTCTGCCCCATGCGCGGAAGTAGTAGTCTGCCCCGATGACGGTATGTACGGAACGTTGCGATTTGAGGTTATTATTCAGAGTGATGCGTGTCACGCCGTGGTCGCTCTCTTGTTCGCGCAACTCTTTGTAGAAGGGTGCTTGGTAGTATAGTCCGGTGGCGAAGCGGAAGGTGAAGTCGCGTTTCCAGCCGGGCATCCACACTATGTTGGCGCGTGGTGAGAACAGCACCTCGCCCGTATAGGTCCACGCGCTCATTCTAACGCCGCCGGTCAGCGTCACATTGCCACCTTTGGTGAGCCATCTGTAGGAGTCTTGTGCGAAGGCTTCCACCCTGCCGCTGGACATATCGGTTGAGCCTTTCAGAGTGTAATAGAGTTGCATATAGCGGCTGTTGTTGGGCATACTGTAGCCTGCCGAGTCGCGCCATTCCCATTCGCTGAGGCGGTCGCTTATCAGTTCTGCTTGTGCTTTGACACCCCATGAGAGTGTGTTGCGACCTTTTGTCCAGTCGCCTCTGTGTGAGAGTGTGACAACGCCTGCTTGCAGTTGGTTGCGTGCGTGTTCATGGCTGTTGCCCGTGCCGAGGATACCGCTGTCGTTGATGTCGCCTGACAGACCCTCTTCGCCGGGACGAGAGACGGAGGTGCTGCTGCCGTCTAACGACTGCTCGGAAAGAACATATTCACCTAATATATCGTAGGTCTCTTGTTCGCGAGTGTAAAAGCCGTTGAGGGTGAAACTGATGTCTAAATCAGATTTGTCGATCAGTTCGTATGCGCCGTGTGAGGTGAAGGCTGCAAAAGCGGTGAGGAAGCGGTCTTTTTCGCGTCCTTCATACCAGATGGTCTTGTTAACGGACTGTGTATAAGTGCCGAAGCCTTCGCTCTCGGAGTCCGGACGGAAAGAGTAGTTGTTCAGAGAGAAGTTGCCCAACACTGCCAAGTCCCATTTGCCTTCTTTGAGTGACGGGTGCTTCAACTGCCACGTCATCTGTGTCTGATAATCAACGAAGTTAGGTTGATAATTGCCTTTGGTGGGCAGTGCGCCGAGCATATATTTGGAGGTCTTGTAGCGTATGCCGTGCATTTGGCTCCTGAGGGAGTCGCCCCATCCGAAATAGGCGTTGGCACCTAACAGACTGACTGATATGCTCGACTCAAATTTCTTTGGTCGTTTGTATCGTATGTCGAGCACCGACGACATACGGTCGCCATACTCGGCATTATAGCCTCCTGCCGAAAACTCCACTTGTTCCACCATATTGGTATTGACAAAACTGAGTCCTTCTTGTTGTCCGCTGCGTATGAGCAGAGGGCGATGTACTTCTATGCCGTTGACATACACGCTGTTTTCGTCGAAACTGCCGCCGCGAACATTATATTGTGTGCTCAATTCATTGTTTTGGCTTACTCCTGAGAAGGTGATAAGCAGGCTCTCAATGCTGCCTCCGGTGGCATCGGGCATTAGTCTAACCACATCGGCTCTGCCTGTCTCCATCATCGTCTTTTGTCGGTCCAGACCGCGCACTTCGATGTCGTTCAATAGGGTAGTCTCCTCTTCTAACACAACGTTGATATTGAGCACATCACGGTCGGTATATACCTGTTGCCGGAGGGTCTTGTAGCCTAAAAAAGAGAAGGTGACGATGGTGGTATCTTGCTGCGGAATGGTGAGCGAATAGTAGCCGTTTTTGTTGGTGGTGGTGCCTGTTATGCCGTCGCTCAAATAGACATTAACCAACTCTATACCTACATTGTGTGTGTCCACTACGTACCCGTATATACGTGTTGTGCGGGCAAAGGCGACGCTTATATTCAGGCATAGGAGCAGGAGTATGAGTGCTAATGGCGAAGGTGCTGTGTTGTAGTGTCGTTCGCCAAAGATGTAGGAGCCTATACGAACCATGGTGCTACCTTCTTCCATTGCTATTTGGTAGTCGCCTGACATACCCATGGAGATGATAGGTCGGCAGGTGATAGGCAGTTGTTGTCCTATGTCGTGGATTCGACGGAAGCAGCGTCGTATCTCTGTTTGGTCGTCGGTGTTGGTGGCCATTCCCATTATGCCGCGAACGTTGATATTGGGGTAGGGTGTGAGGTCTGTTGGCAGTTGGTCGGGGTCGAAACCCGACTTCGTCTCTTCCTTTGCCACGTGTACTTCGAGCAGTACGTCCACTGTGCGACCTATGCGTGCCGCCTCTTTTTGTATGGCAGCCATCAGTCGCTCACTATCAACACTATGAATAAGATGTATGAAAGGAACGATCTGCTTCACTTTGTTGGTTTGCAGATGTCCTATAAAATGCCAGCGTATGTCTTTAGGCAGTTGTTCGTACTTGTCGATTAGTTCCTGCACACGGCTTTCGGCGAAGTCACGTTCGCCTGCTTCGTATGCTTGACGAATAGCGTCCACCGACTGAAACTTACTCACGCACAGCAAGTCAACACCCTCTTTGAGGTTATGTCGAAGTACTTGTATATGTTCTTTTATCTCGCTCATTCTTCGGTTAGAAAAGATGTTCTGTTTTGTCGTCGTTCAGCGAAGAGGCGTTTGAGATAGTCGATATACGAACCTAAATAGCGCAACTGTTTGTCTTCGTTTATATCGTCAACGTGCACCATTATACCTGTTTCATACACGTCAGCCAGTTCGTCGTTGACGGTATTGCCGAAGAAGCGCAGCGTGCTGGTTACGTTGAGATAGGCGGAGAACATAGGCGGGATGACGGAGCCTCTTGCTCTTATGGCACGTTGTAGCATCTGATAGTTGAAAGCGGGGTTATCTCCCACGAACACGTCGTCTGCCAACTCTTGTCCCTCGACGGAGATGTCGATAGGGTGGTAGGGGCGGAAGAGGTCTTTGTCATCGTTATGGAAGCGGCGCAGATAAGCGTAGATAAGGTTGCGACAGACAGGGTCGTATTGAGGATAGATAGTTACCTTGCCTATCAGATAATGAACGGTCTTGCGGTGGTTGTAGAGCACAGCACCTATGCCGTCCCATATATTATCCAAGGCGTACAGGGCTTTGGCACCCATACTGCGCTGTTGATACATAGGTTGCACAAAGGCGCGTCCTAACTCGATGGTCTCAGGCAGGTAATTGCGAATAAAATACTCGGTGTAATAATAGAGGTGCGCAGAGGTTATTCTTGGTTGCCCTTTCTCGTCGAAAGTACATTCGTCGCAACACAAGTAGCGATAACCGCCCACTATCTCTTCATTGACAGGATCCCATACTATGAGTTGGTGATAGGGGTGCGGTTCCATGGTATCCATCTCGTCCATATCCAATTCCTCACCGGTGGAACCGCCGGCGGAGCGAAAACTCAATTCGCGTAGGCGTGCCACCTCACGCATAAGGTTGGGAGCATCTTTAGCCACAAAATCGTAAATCTCGTTGTCGGCTTTATTGGTGGGGCGAAGAAAATTCTTTCTTGTCAGTTCTTTTTTTAGCAACTCGCGATCAACGCGCGGTATAATATCCTTCATAATAGTGTTCAAAAAACCGCGCAAAAGTACAAAGTTTTTGCCAATCCGGCAAATAATCAGTCACAAAAAATGTGACACAATATTTGCACAATCCGCAAAAACGGCGTACCTTTGCCGCCGAATAGAAGGAAATGTTCTGTTTCCGCAATCTTTCAACCTACTATTTTTATTTCATTTTCATATTGTTTTTTGTAACTTTTCGTTGCTTAGCGGTGTTTGTGCGTATGTGCGAACACGGTTGTTATGCGAAAAGGCAGAGTAAGGCAAACACTAAATTTTTATGATATACGACATTACACAATTAGAGCAAATGACGCTCGAGCAGTTGAAGGCAGTAGCCAAAGAATTGGGATTGAAAGTGGGTCATCAGAAGAACCCTCAGCCGCTTATTTACAATATCTTAGACGCTCAGGCTGACAAGCGTGCGCAGGAGGTTCAGGCTCGCGAGGATGCTCGTATGGCTGCACGTCAGAATGGCGCTTCGAGCGATAAGCGTGAACGCCAACGAGTGAAGAGACCCGCACAGAAGGTGAGCACCGATAATATGAAGGTGGACCGTATGGTTGCCACCGTCGGTACGGAGCAAGAGCAGATGGAGTCGATGCAAGCCACGCTCGAAGCCAATAACCATAAGAAGAACAAGACCATAACCGCCATCGAAGCAAGGCGACCACTGGAGCAGATCGATAAGTTCATATCCGAGCAACCTGCCCAAACGGAGCCTGCTACGCAACCTGCTAAACAGCCTAAAAAGAAAAAGAACGAGGCTGCCAAAACAGATACAGCCGAACTGCCTTTGTTTGACGCTGCACCGCAAGATACTGATAAAGAACATGAGAGTCAGAATGTAGCGAACACAACTAACACTCAAAATACACCTGCACAACCTGCCAATCCTGCCACCCCCAATAATGTCCTTTTTGGAGATAAGTTGGTGGTGATGGGTACGTTGGAGTGTGCCCCTGACGGCTATGGGTTCTTGCGTTCGGCCGACTACAACTACCTCTCCTCGCCCGACGATATCTACGTCAGTCAGCAACAGATACGCCAGTATGGACTCAAACCCGGTGATACGGTGGAATGTACCATCCGTACCAACCGCGACAATGAGAAGTATTTTCCAATGGATAAGGTGGTGCGTATCAATGGTTTGGCACCTGAGTTGGCAAAAGAGCGCGTGGCATTTGAGAATCTTACGCCTCTCTTCCCTAACGAGAAGTTCCATCTGTGCAAAGGTGATAAGTCCGACCCTCTGTCAGTGCGTATCATCGACCTGTTCGCACCTATAGGTAAGGGTCAGCGCGGACTGATAGTGGCGCAGCCAAAGACAGGTAAGACCATGTTGCTCAAAGAGATAGCCAATGCGATAGCAGCCAATCACCCTGAGGTGTATATGATAGTGTTGCTTATAGATGAGCGTCCAGAAGAGGTGACCGATATGGCACGTTCGGTTAATGCGGAAGTGATTGCTTCCACCTTCGACGAACCGGCTGATAATCACGTGAAAGTGGCTAATATCGTTCACGAGAAAGCCAAACGTTTGGTGGAGAGCGGACATGATGTGGTCATCCTCTTGGATAGTATCACCCGTTTGGCGCGCGCGTATAACACGGTGGCACCTGCCAGCGGAAAAGTGCTGTCGGGTGGTGTGGAAGCACAAGCACTGCATAAACCCAAACGGTTCTTCGGTGCTGCACGAAACATAGAGAACGGCGGTAGCCTCACCATCATAGCCACCGCACTTACCGAGACCGGCAGCAAGATGGATGACCTTATCTTCGAGGAGTTTAAGGGTACGGGAAATATGGAGTTGCAGTTAGACCGTAAGTTGGCTAACCGTCGTATCTTCCCCGCCGTGGATATACCTGCCAGTAGCACTCGACGCGACGAACTGTTGCTGCCCAACGAAGTGCTGACACGTATGTGGATGATACGCAAACAACTAACTGATATGAACGGCACGGAAGCAATGGAGAAACTGAAGAGTTATATGGAGCAAACCAATGATAACGACGAGTTCCTCTTGGCTGTCAACGGCGGACGATAAACAGATAGGAGTTATGCGCATTCTCGTTCTTCACGGTCCTAACCTCAACCGTCTGGGTAAACGCAATCCCGCTGTGTATGGGCATACCACATCGGAGCAACTCATGCTCTTTTTGCAAGAGCAGTTTACCGATGTATGTTTCTCCTATTGCCAAAGTAATCACGAAGGAGTACTTATCGACACCCTTCAATCAGCCTTGGAAGAGAGAGAAGCCTTCCTTTGCGGTGATACAGAGTCAGAACCGATAGCAGGTGTGGTGTTCAACCCCGGAGGATTATGCCACAACAGCGTCAGCCTGCGTGACGCAGTGGAAGATACCGTAACAACGGGAATACCCGTTGTAGAAGTGCATATAAGCGACATAACCAAAAGAGAGACATTCCGACAACAAAGTCTTTTATCCGATGTTTGCACAGCCTCCGTCATCGGTCAAGGCATACCGGGATATACAGAAGCAATAAAGATAATAACCCATTCAGGTCAATGAAAAAGTTAATCACAACAGTTATATTTGTGGCTGTAGGTCTCCTGTCCTACGCTCAGAATATTATAGAGGGTAGGGTGTTGGACGCTTCCACCCGCAAGGCTATCGACTTTGCCAATGTCAGTCTTACGCGCGAGGGCGAGACAGCACCGCTGAAAGGTACTGCCACCGATACCGACGGACTATTCGTCCTTACCGACATAGACAATGGCACTTACGTCCTACATATATCGTTTATGGGATACGACGAACAAAAGCGAACCATTCAACTCACAGGCAAAAGGCTGAACATTGGTAAGGTCTATATGCAAGAGCAGGCGCAGGACCTGGCAGAAGTGGAGGTGGTGGGACAAGGCAGTCAGATGCGTTTTGAGTTGGACCGCAAAGTGTTCACCGTCGATCAGAACCTCGCTTCAGCAGGCGGTAGTGTGACCGACGCTCTGGAGAACGTACCTTCCGTGGACGTGGATCAAGAAGGGAACATCAGTCTGCGCAACAGCGAGAACGTGGAGATATGGATTAACGGTAAACCGGCAGGACTCACATCCGACAACCGTGCTGACGTACTCAAACAGATGCCCGCCGAAAGCATACAGTCCATTGAGGTTATCACTAACCCCAGCGCAAAGTTCTCACCCGAAGGAACGGCAGGTATCATCAACCTCGTCCTCAAAAAAGACCGCAAAGCAGGCTACTACGGCAGCATCAACGCTAATGTCGATTATGCACTGTCCGAACCGTGGAACACACCTCCCGGAGGAAGAGGAGGCTTTAACCTTAACTTCTCCAAGTCCATCGTGGACGGATATGTCAATGTGGGTTACCACTACCATTCCTCCAACGGCAAGAGCATCATCGACAGATATAACTACAACACCCTCAATGGTGATACCACCTCCATTAACCGACTGAAGAAGAACGGACTGAATCAGCATAGCGGCGGCGGCTTGTTCTTGCGTGCCGGATTGGATATACATATCACCGACCGTTCCACCATCGGTTTGAGCGGCTTCGGTATGGTGTCGCTCGACCCCGACCAAGATAAGACAGGCGGCTGGTTCTCAATGGATAATAAGAACCTCGTCGATTATGAGACGTGGGACGTTATCAACTATGTCTCACCTCGCGATGCTGCCAACACCGACACTCTGATGCAAGCCTATTCGCGCAACGAACGGGGCGGAGGAGGACATCCGGGAGGTAACGGAATGATAGACTGGCAGTTTGAAATAAATAAAAAACATAAACTGTCAATGTCGGCACAGTTCATGCAGTTCGCCTTCAACCAAGATATCTATTACGATGAAGGTTGGCCTTCCACCCTCACTTCACCTGCCTATACCACAGTGGAAGAGCAGCGCAACCGCAACACCGACCGAACGGTGCAACTCAAAGCCGACTACGAATGGAAACCTACGGAGAAAAGCAGGTTTGAAGCAGGTTGGCAAACCGACTTCGCATGGCGCAGGACACTGAGCGAAGCATGGGATTGCGGTACGTACAACGAAGGAACGGAGATAAGTCATACAAGACAACAATCGCTCAATACCTATTACAACGACTTTAAGAACAACGAACAGACACATGCTCTGTATGTAACCTACGGCAATCGATTCTTCGGTAAACTGTCGCTGCAAGTGGGACTGAGAGGAGAGATATTCAAGCGGGAAATAATATCCACCTATTATGACGCTACCGACAATCAAACCACCGCCAAACGTGACACTCTCTATTTCCAACTCTTCCCCTCTGCATACATAAGTTACGACTTCGGCAAAGGCAACGAGATGCAACTCAATTACACCAGACGTATCGACCGTCCGCGCGGACACCAAATAAACCCGCGTCAAGACCTGAGCGACCCAACTAACATATCCTACGGTAATCCTGACCTTAACCCGCAATATAGTTCCGCTCTCGAACTTAACTACCTCAAGAGTTGGGAGAGACATACCCTCTCAGCCGGACTCTTCTATCGCTATGCCGAACGCGTTACACAGAATGTCAAGTTCCGCGACAACGACATAATGCGTAACACCTATATCAACCTCGGCACACGACACGAAGCAGGTGTCGAACTGGCTGCCAAAAACCGACTGTTCAAAGAGTTGTTGCAGATAACCACCTCGCTCAACTTCTACTACAACCGTATGGATAGGTCATCCTATACACCAACGCTCAACGGACAAGTGTTCGACCGAATAGTGATTGCCGAACAAAACATCTTCGCTTGGTCGGCAAGGCTGAACCTCAATTTCCTCTTTACCAAAACTTTCTCCGGACAGATATCCGGCAACTATCGCAGTCCGCGAGTGGTGGCACAAGGAACGACATCGCACAGTTACTCCATCGACCTTGGCTTGCGCAAGACCTTCCTGAACAATACCTTAGCCCTGCAATTCAATATACGCGACCTGCTCGACTCACGCGCCAGACGCAACACCACCGAAGGTGACGGCTTCTGGCAAAAACAGGAGAACCGCTGGCACTCACGCACTATAGGCATCGGACTGACATACAACTTCGGCAATATGAAAGCCAAACGAAATGAGAAAAAGACTGTTAATATGGATGATGCTGCTGATTCCTATTCGGATCACGGCTCAGATGATTAACCCATACGTTGACGAAAGACGTATCCATTTCGGTTTCTCTTTGGGCATTAACCTGATGAGTTACCACATAACGGATACACAAGATACTATCAACGGTGAGGTCTATCATGCACGCGTCAGTTCACTGATGCCGGGCTTCTCTGTGGGCTTTATCACCGATGTCCGACTATCCAGACACCTTAACCTCAGGCTATGCCCGGCACTGCACTTCGGACAAAAATCCATCAAGTATAAAAACGAGAGCGGCAACCCCATCAGAGGTGCAGATGACAGTTTCAAGAATAAAGCCGAACTCATCTCACTGCCTATCTCTATTCCCCTCTACCTCAAATGGTCTGCCGAACGACATAATAACTTCCGACCATATCTTATTGGCGGCGGAGGTGTCTCTTTCGACTTCGGCGGACAGAAAGAACGTCCTGTCTATCAACGCAAATTCGACTATTTCGTGGAAGTGGGCTTCGGTTGCGACTTCTATACACAATGGTTTAAGTTCTGCCCCGAGATAAAATACCACATCGGTTTCGCTAATATGCTCACTCCGATAGAAGAACGAAACAACGTTCCCGTACAAAACGAGTTCTATACAAGAGCCATCAAACGACTAACCAACCAAATGATAACCCTCACCTTCAACTTCGAATAAACGACAAATGAAAAACCATCTCTATATAGTTCTGATAGTCTTTGCTTTCATTTTTGCCTCTTGTCGCGAGGAGACCCTCTCATCCGACCCTTCGTTGCGACTTGCCTTCTCGCAAGACTCCATTTGGTTCGATACCGTGTTCACTAATATGGGCAGCGCCACACAAGTGATGATGGTTTATAACCCTAACCGCAACGCTGTGAAGATAAGCAGCGTCACCACACAAACCGACTATTTTCAACTAAACCTCGACGGTGAGAACGACCCAAACAGACTGCACGACATAACCATCAACGGCAAAGATAGTCTCTACCTCTTTGTCAGAGTCTATATACCCGAACAGACAGAAAACACACCCGTACTTATCGCAGATACTATCCGTTTCCTTACCAACGGCAACGAGCAGATGATACCCTTGCAAGCCTATGGACAAAACGTTCATCTCATTCGCTCAAAAGAGCAATGCCAAACCTTTGACGTACCTTTTGTCTTCTCAAACGACAAGCCCTACCTTATCTTCGACACCTTGGTCTTCCACCGCAAAGCCGTTATTGCCGAAGGTGCCACTCTATATGTCCATTCAGGCATCAGTTTGCTCTTCCACGGCGGGTTGGCTGCCAGAGGAACGAAAGATAACCCCATACGCATAACAAGCGACCGACTCGACCGACTCTTCACACACGTGCCATATCAAGTGGCTTCCGGTGGATGGGGAGGCATATATCTGCTGCAACCCAAACAAACAGCACTGCATAACGATACCCTCAACTATACGGATATATTGAGTGGTAACGTAGGTCTGTATGCTTATAGCGAACAGACCGACCAACTGCCTTCACTCACCGTTGCCAACTGCCGTATTCACAACCACGCCACCTATGGCATCATAGTGCAAAACACCGACGCGCATATCTACAATACAGAGATAAGCAACTGCGCTTCCTATTGCCTCTATCTTGACGGTGGCAAACAGACACTAACACACAACACCATAGCATCCTTCTTCGGCTGGCCCAATACCAATATCAATATCCACAACGTCACACGCGACAACGTGGCTGCCGTCTATATCAATAACCTAAGCAAACAGAACCAACCCACGGAGGTGCAGATGCGCAACTGCATCGTCACCGGCGCAAGAGACAATAACCTCGTGGTGGCAACACCGCTTGCCGGCTATTATACGGGTGAGTTCAGCGGCAACTACCTCCGTGCCGACACTATCAACGCACCGTGGTGCCACGATAATACGTATGCCCGCGATAGTGATACCGTCTTCGTCAATACCTATTATATGTACCGCGAGTACCACTACTACGACTTCCGCTTGGATAGTGTCTCACCCGCACGCGGTATAGGACTAAAAGAGGTCTTGCAAGACCCGCAGTACGCCACCGACCGTTTAGGTAACAGCCGACCCCTCACCGAACAACCCGACGCAGGTTGCTATCAATACTAAAAGTTATTGACTTGTGGGATACCCAGGTGTATCACCTGCGGTTACTGACAGAAATCCAATAGGATAGACACAAAAGAAGCGTGAACTTTCGTCGCTTGGTTTGATCTTTGGAGGTCTGGACTACCTTTACACTTCAAACTATACACAGAAAACTCACGCTGAAAGACGCGTGCGTGCATAAACCTGTGCTTGAAGTGTAAATGATTTTTTGAAAGTGTCCAGTTTCCAAAAGATCAAGTTAGGCTTATAACGCTATTATATGTCGGTATGATGTACTATTCGTTGTCCATAGGCAAAATAACGGGTTTTAGTTTGTTTGCACCAACTTTCAGTTTGACTCTTGTATCAAGTCGCTTAATAGTTGATATAGTTGTTTGAGTTTATCGTTTTTGAGAAGTGATAGATGATGTGTCATCACTTCCGTGTCGTTTCTTTTAGCCGGTCCTGTCTGTGCCTGTTCGGGCGTAAGGGTATGCACTTTGAGTGCCGTCTGGTCAATTATCGGCAGCAGTGCACTGAAGGGGATATTAGTCTCTTTTAGTATTTTAGCGGCGATGCCATATAGTGCGTTAGGGAAGTTATTGACGAAGACCCCTGCCATGTGCAACCTTTCTCTGTCATGTTGTGAGGCTTCAAAGACGTGAGGTGTGAGTGTGAGTGCAACGGTATAGGTGGCACTCACATCATCTATCTGTCGTGCTTCAATAAAGACAGGCACTGTGGAGAAATCGTCTATTAGTCTGGCTTTGGAAAAGGTTTGGAAAGGGTAGATGATGCCGCAATGCTTTTTATCTTCGCCAAACACCTCTAAAGGCATAGTGCCGGATGTGTGCAGGTGCAAAGCGCGTGGCGACACATGCACTTGGTCAATCACGGCTTTGAGCGCTTTGTCTTGAACGGCATAGATATATACATCTCTGTCGGCAGCAATGGTGTCTAATCCCTCGCGGGAGGAAACCATCTGCGTGTCGATATCTTTCTGCCGGAAGGCTTGCAGGAGGTTGCAAGCCACATTCCCTTTGCCGATAATTAGGATTTTCACCTTAATAATAATTATATCCTGTATTCTATTGCTGCTTAGTCCTTAACTCTCTTTTCCCATCTCTTTATAGAACTCACTGACGGCGATGATCCCTTTTTCCCACACTTCGAGGTCCATCGATTCGTTGGGTGAGTGTATGGCGTTTTGTTCGAGTCCGAAGCCCATCAGTATCGTTTTGACACCGAGTATCTGTTCGAAGGCTGCAATGATGGGTATGCTGCCTCCTCGTCTGGCAGCGAGAGGTCGTTTGCCGAAGGCTCGTTCAAACCCTTTCTCGGCGGCTTGATAGGCAGGTATGTCAATAGGGCAGACGTAGCCTTGTCCGCCATGCATAGGTGTGACGGTGAGGCGCACACCTTGAGGCTTGATGGCTTGCATATAGTCGGCAAAAGCCTGTGAGATGATGCTATGGTCTTGGTTGGCAACCAGTCGGCACGACACTTTGGCGTAGGCTTTGGAAGGCAGTACGGTCTTGCTTCCTTCACCTGTATATCCGCCCCATATACCGCAGATGTCGAATGAGGGTCGGCAGGAGTTGCGCTCCAAGGTGGAGAATCCTTTCTCACCTGCCACCGCGTCCACATCGATAGCCTTACAATAGGCTTGTTCGGAGAACGGTATCTGTGCTATCATCTCTCTCTCGGCTTGAGGGATAGGCAGCACGTCGTCGTAGAAATGCGGGATGGTGATCTTGCCCTCTTTGTCCACCACCTGAGCGAGCATCTCACATAGTGCGTTGATAGGGTTTTTGACGGCACCGCCGAAATGGCCGCTATGCAGGTCGCGGTTCGGACCGGTCACTTCTATCTGCCAATAAGCCAAACCGCGTAGGCCGGTGGTGATAGAGGGGGTGTCCTTGCCTATCATAGAAGTGTCGCTAACGAGGATAATATCGCAATGGAGCAGGTCTTTGTGACGGGTGATGAAAGCCTCAAGCGAAGGTGAACCTATCTCTTCTTCTCCTTCCAATATGAACTTAACATTGCACTTCATCTGCTTTGTAAGGAGCATATACTCAAAGGCTTTGACTTGAATCATTGTCTGACCTTTGTCGTCGTCTGCTCCACGTGCATATAGTCTGCCGTCGCGAATATCGGGTTCCCAAGGGTTGCTCTTCCACTGTTCGAGCGGCTCCACGGGCATCACGTCATAATGACCATAGACGAGCACTGTGGGAGCATCTGAGGCATCACAACGATACTCACCATACACAAACGGATTGCCTTCCGAAGGCATCACTTCCGCTTTCTGCGCACCTGCTTCCATAAGCAGTTCACGCCAACGCTCCGCACAACGCAGCATATCGCTCTTGTGCTCACTCTGACAACTGACAGAAGGAATACGAATGAGACTCGTCCACTCGCTTAAAAACCGCTCACGGTTCTGATCAATGTACTCTCGCGTGGTCATAATAGATAAGGTTTTGAATTACTCACGGCAAAGGTACTGCAAATAAATCAATTGCACAAATATTGCTCAATAGGAAAAATAAATATCCCCCCATATCTGCCAAAATGGCAGAAAAGGACCGCCTTTATGATGCTTTTTGGCAGAAAAAGTGTGAGAAAAGGGGTAAATGAGGCTCTTGGCACGGCTTTTGACCTAATGAAGGTGAGTTTTTGAAAAAGCAAAAACCAAACAAAAAAGTAAAATTAATTAAAAAACATACAACTATGTCAAAGATTATTGGAATCGACCTCGGAACAACTAACTCCTGCGTAGCAGTGATGGAAGGAAATGAACCTATTGTTATAGCCAACTCAGAAGGTAAGCGCACCACTCCGTCAGTCATCGGCTTTATCGATGGCGGCGAGCGCAAGGTGGGTGACCCTGCCAAACGTCAGGCTATTACCAACCCGACAAAGACAGTCAACTCTATCAAACGTTTTATGGGTGAGAGTTACGACCGCCTCTCAGGTGAGATCTCACGCGTGCAATATAAAGTGGTACGCGGCGACAACAACACACCTCGCGTAGATATCGATGGCCGTCTTTATACCCCGCAAGAGATAAGTGCTATCATCTTGCAGAAGATGAAGAAGACTGCCGAAGACTATTTGGGTCAGGAAGTGACGGAAGCCGTTATCACCGTTCCCGCTTACTTTAACGACTCGCAGCGTCAAGCCACCAAAGAGGCAGGTGAGATTGCCGGTTTGAACGTACGCCGTATCGTTAATGAGCCTACGGCTGCAGCCCTCGCTTACGGCTTGGATAAAGCCAACAAGGATATGAAGATTGTGGTCTTCGACTGCGGTGGCGGTACACACGATGTCAGCGTCCTTGAGTTAGGCGACGGCGTGTTTGAGGTGAAAGCCACCGATGGTGATACACACCTTGGCGGTGACGACTTCGACCACCGTATCATCGAATGGCTCGTACAAGAGTTCAAGAACGACAATGGCGGTGCCGACCTCTCGAAAGACCCGATGGCTATGCAACGACTCAAAGAGGCTGCCGAAAAAGCCAAGATTGAGTTGTCGAACACCACTACCACAGAAATCAACCTGCCGTATATAATGCCTGTCAACGGTGTGCCTGCTCACCTTGTTAAGACACTGACACGTGCTAAGTTTGAGCAACTCATCGATGACCTTATCCAACGCACTATTGCTCCTTGCCGCACCGCTTTGCAGAACGCCGGCTTGACAACAAGCGATATAGATGAGATCATCCTCGTAGGTGGTTCGACACGTATCCCTGCCATACAAGAGGCTGTACAGAAGTTCTTCGGTAAGGCTCCCTCGAAAGGTGTCAATCCTGATGAGGTGGTGGCAGTGGGCGCAGCCATTCAAGGCGGTGTACTCACCGGTGAAGTGAAAGATGTGCTCTTGCTCGATGTAACCCCGCTTAGCCTCGGTATAGAGACGATGGGTGGTGTGATGACGAAGATGATTGAAGCCAACACCACTATCCCGACAAAGAAACAAGAGGTGTTCACCACCGCCGTTGATAACCAACCTTCAGTAGAGATTAAGGTGCTTCAAGGTGAGCGTCCTATGGCAGCACAGAACAAGCAGATTGGTATCTTCCACTTGGACGGTATTATGCCGGCGCGTCGTGGCGAACCGCAGATTGAGGTCACCTTCGATATAGATGCCAACGGTATCCTCAATGTCAGCGCGAAAGATAAAGCCACCGGCAAAGAGCAGAAGATACGTATTGAGGCTTCCAGCGGTTTGAGCGAGGACGAGATTAAACGTATGAAAGCCGAAGCCGAAGCAAATGCCGAAGCCGACAAACGCGAGAAAGAGCGTATTGATAAACTCAATAAAGCCGATGCCACCATCTTCCAAACAGAGAAACAACTCGCCGAGATAGGCGACAAGATTCCTGCCGACAAGAAAGCACCGATAGAGGCTGCTCTCAAGAACCTCAAAGAGGCATATGACAAGAAAGATGCTGATGCTTGCGAACGATACAACAACGAACTGATGACCGCCTTCCAAGCCGCCTCACAAGAGATGTACAATGCCGCTAATGCAGGTGCACAAGGCAATGCAGGCAATCCTTTCAATGGTGCCAACGGTCCGTTCGGCGGACAACAGGGTCCTACCGACAATCGCAACGACAAAGGTGCTGAAGATGTGGACTTTGAAGAAGTGAAATAACCACCTGTCCGATTTAATCAAATACGGATAATGTTCATACAAACGACCACCAACCGAAAACAGGTTGGTGGTCGTGTTTTTTTCCTTTGCACCTCTCTTTATGCTAAGTGAGTCGTTTGGCGGTAGTTTAGAAAAGAAAATTGTGCATAAATTTGCACAATCTGAACAATATCCGTACCTTTGCCGCGCTTTTTGGTACGGCAGGTGAACAATCAGTGAGTCGCTTGCCCGAAAAGAAATGGCAAATGGTAAAATCGTAAATAAAAATATTTTATGGCAAAGAAAGATTTCAAGAAAGAAGATGCGCAATTGGAGAGCGTTAACGAAGCCTTGTCCACTACAGGTCAATGGATTGAACGTAACAGCAATATCATCACATGGGTGACGCTGATAATTGCAGCAGTAGCATTAGGTATTATTGCTCTGTATATTTATGTTATTAAGCCTAAAGGCTTGGCAGCCAGTGAAGAGAACGCCAAAGCAGTGGTTTATTTCACTGAAGGCGAATGGGAGAAAGCCCTTGCCGGTGACGATGCTGAATGTATTGGTTTTGAGGCTATTGCCGACGAATACAGTATGTATCAGCAAGGAGAGTTGGCAGCCCTCTATGCCGGTATATGTCACTATCAATTAGGTCATTATCAGGAGGCAGCCGACTATCTGAAGAAGTTCTCTGCTTCCGACCTGACCATCGATCCTGCCGCCAAGATGTTGCTCGGCGATGCATACGTTCAGATGGACGAGATGAAGAAAGCCGCCGATTGTTTCAAGGCTGCTGCCGCTTCAAAGAACGACTATATAGCGCCTATCGCTTTGAAAAAAGCCGGTTTAGTCTATCTGCATCTCGAGGATAAGAATGCCGCCAACAAAGTGTTCAACACCGTGAAGGAGTTGTACCCGACTTCTGCTGAAGCAGCCGATATAGATAAGTTTATCGCCTTAACGGAGTAATAGTCGTGACTACTGATTTAAGTAAATATGACGCTTCGCGTCTGCCTAATGCTGATGTACTCGAACATCAGCATTATGCTATTATAGTGGCTGATTGGAACGCTGAGATAACCTACAAACTGTGTAATGGCGCATTGCATACACTGCACAAAGTGGGAGTGTTAGACCGTCATATACACGTCACTCATGTTCCCGGAACGGTAGAACTGACCTATGCCGCCGCCAAGTATATGGGTAAGGTTGATGCCATCATCATCATCGGCTGTGTCATACGAGGCGATACACCGCATTTCGACTATGTATGTCAGTCGGTGACTGAGGGTATGACGCGACTGAACACAATGGGTAAGACACCCGTGGTGTTCTCCGTCTTGACCGTTGACGACAAACAGCAAGCCAAAGATAGAGCCGACGGCAAGTTAGGCAATAAAGGTGTGGAAGGTGCAGTCACTGCCGTAAGGATGGCTAACCTCAATATCGATGTATAACAGCCGTTTACGTATGAAGGTTTATAAGTTCGGCGGTGCTTCTGTCAAGGATGCCGACGGCATACGCAACTTGAAACAGATAGTGTCGGAGCAGAAGGGCGACTTAGTGGTGGTGGTGTCGGCTATGGGCAAGACTACCAACGCCTTAGAGCGTGTTGTCAATGCTCTGTGGCTGCGCGAATATGAGCAGGTGGAAAGGGAATGGCAATCGATAAACAACTATCACCAATCAGTCTGCCGCGAACTGAATATATCCCTTCCATTGGAAATGCCCGAGACGGATGTGTCCTCACAATCATACGACGAACTGTACGACCAAGTGGTCAGTTGGGGTGAGATCTTTTCCACTCGCATTGTAAGCCGTTATCTGAGCCTCGTAGGTGTGGATAACGAATGGAAAGATATGACTGAACTGTTGCTTACCGACGACACTTTTCGTCAGGCGCATGTGGATATAGCCGTCAGTGGCAGACGGTGGCGCAAAGCCATTATGTCAGCCGAGATAGGCACTCACCTATGGATCACACAGGGGTTCATTGGCGGCACTAACGACGGACGACGAACCACCTTAGGCAGAGAAGGTTCCGACTATTCGGCTGCTCTCTTGGCCAATATGCTGCACGCTGATTCGGTCACTATATGGAAAGATGTGCCGGGAGTGCTGACTGCCGACCCCAGAAAAGACAGAAGCGCCACACTGATAAAAGAGTTGGACTACTCCGACGCTACACGCCTCGCTGAAAGCGGTGCACAGATAATCCATAAAAAAACCATCGAACCGCTAATAGAAAAAGACATACCTCTGTATGTCAAACCTTTTGCCAATCCACAGGCGGCAGGTACAGTCATTCACAGCACCAAACAACGGCTGCTGACTCAAGTCAATTGGGGCAAATGATGAATATGGAAATAAAATAATACATTTATGTCAAGCGAACATATTAAACAATACTTCACCAAAGGCTATTGGGTGGCTCTTTTTAAGAGTTTTGTGTCGGCTGTACAGACAGTCAAGTTTTGGAAGGAATTGGTGTTGATGACCGTCGGCATTTTTATCGGTGCTGCCGCCGTCTATTATTTCCTTATGCCCTCTCACCTTATCATCGGCACTATCTCAGGTTTGAGTATCGTTATCAACACCCTCATTCACGGCACTCCTGACACCTTCTCCTATTTAGTGATGGGTATCAATGCTTTTCTTCTTGTGCTGGCTTTCCTGCTTATAGGCAATGAGTTTGGGGCTAAGACCGTATATACGGCAATGATTCTCGGTCCGATGACACAACTATGGGATCGTATCTATCCTTACACCAACTTCACTCATACCGTTATCGACAACCCTGCTGTGTTGTCGCAACTGCAAGCCGGTGAACAGGTGCTGGACGCTAACGGTAACCCTTACCTGCTCAGTCGCGCCGGTGAGGTACTGATGCAAGTCAAAGACTCTGTTATGTCGTCAGGCTTGGGGATGGGCGACCTGTGGTTCGACCTTGTGTGCTTTGTCCTCGTGCTCTCGGCAAGTCAAGCCATCGAGTTCCATATCAATGCCTCAACAGGCGGACTGGACATACTGGCGAAGATAATCAATAAGTACTTGCATTTTGACCTCGGTATGTCGGTCTCCATAGGTGGTGCTATCATCTGCTGCTCGGCGTTCGCTATCAACGACTTCCGTCTGGTGGTCATTGGTCTGATAGGCACTTGGATCAACGGCTTGGTCATCAACTATTTCACCGCTTCGCTCAACAACCGCAAACGCGTCTGCATCATCTCGCCCGACTATGAACGCATACGCCAACATATAGTGTCCGACTATATGCGCGGCTGCACCCTCTATCCCGTCAAAGGCGGATACCACAAAGACGACCAAGTGGAGATACAGACACTGCTCACCAAAGATGAGTTCTCCGCTCTGCTCGAATATGTGAAAGATAATAATATCCACGCGTTCATCACTGCCGGCAACTGCTCCGAAGTGTATGGCAACTGGGCTAAACATAAAAAAATACACGGACACATAGAGACAGTCAGTGTCTGAATAAGTCAATTATCATTTGTACATAATTATGAAACCTACATTATTCGTTTTGGCTGCCGGTATGGGCAGTCGTTATGGCGGACTCAAACAGATTGACGGTTTAGGTCCTAACGGTGAGACTATCATGGACTATAGCGTTTTCGATGCTATGCGTGCCGGATTCGGCAAAGTCGTTTTTGTTATCCGCAAAGACTTTGAAGAGGCTTTTCGCAAAGTCGTTCTGTCCAAATATGAAGGCAAGATTGACTGCGAGGTTTGTTTTCAGTCGATCGACAAAGTGCCCGCAGGTTGCACTTACAACCCCGAACGCCAAAAACCATGGGGAACCAACCACGCTGTCTTGATGGGTAAAGACCTTATACATGAACCCTTTGCAGTCATCAATGCCGACGATTTCTACGGCAAAGAGTCGTTCGAGGTCTTGGCTGACTACCTCCAATCGGTGGAAGGAACACAGGGCAAGTACTGTATGATCGGTTATCGTGTGATGAACACCTTGAGCGAGAACGGCAGCGTCAGTCGCGGTATATGCACCACCGACGATGACGGACTGCTCACAGGCGTGGTGGAACGTACACAGATAGAAGAGAAAGACGGAACGGTGGTCTTCACCGAAAACGGCGTTGATACAGTCATCGACCCAATGACACCTGTGTCAATGAACATGTGGGGATTCACACCCGAATACTTCGGATATGTGGAAGAGGCCTTCGTACAATTCCTCAAAGAGCACGGACAAGAAATGAAATCCGAGTTCTATATCCCGACACTCGTTAATGAACTGATAGGCAAAGGTATAGCATCTTGCCGTGTACTCGATACACCCGCTCAATGGTTCGGTGTAACCTATTCGGAAGACCGCGAACAGACAGTGCAGAAAATTCGCGAACTGATACAAAAAGGCGTTTATCCCAACCAACTGTTTTAACCCTAAATCCTAACTCTTTATGCGTATATTAGTTACCGGGGGAACAGGTTATATAGGTTCGCATACCACCGTGAGCCTGATGCAACAAGGCTACGATGTGACCATAGTGGACAACCTGAGCAACTCCGACAAGAACGTGTTGGACGGCATAGAACAGATAGTGGGCAAACGCCCCGATTTCTGTCAAGTGGACTGCTTGAACGAACAAGCCCTTAATCAAGTGTTTGATACTTACAAAGATATAGAGGCAGTCATTCATTTTGCAGCCAGCAAGGCTGTAGGTGAATCGGTGGAAAAACCCTTGCTCTACTACCGCAATAACATCCTTTCACTGATCAACCTTTTAGAGGCTATGCATCGCCACTCGGTTAAGCATATCGTCTTCTCGTCGTCCTGCACCGTCTATGGGCAGCCCGATAAAGACCACCTGCCTGTGGACGAGACAGCACCCATACAAAAAGCCCTCTCACCATACGGCAACACCAAGCAGATCAACGAAGAGATTATTTGCGACACGGCTCACTCCGATGCCTCTCTCAACGCTATCATCCTTCGCTACTTCAACCCCATAGGAGCACATCAGTCGGCACTTATAGGTGAGTTGCCCAACGGCGTTCCTAATAACCTGCTGCCATTCGTAACACAGACCGCTGCCGGACTGAGAGACAAACTGCGCGTATTCGGCAACGACTACAATACACCCGACGGATCATGCATTCGCGACTATATATATGTTGTTGACCTTGCCAAGGCTCACGTCTGCGCCGTGGAACGTATGCTTCAGGGCAAAACTAAAGAGCAGGTGGAAGTGTTTAACCTCGGCACCGGTCGAGGTCTCAGCGTGCTGGAAATACTCAACACCTTTATGCGTGTTACAGGTGTTACTATCCCTTACGAGATAGCACCGCGACGCGAAGGCGACATAGAAAAAGTGTGGGCTAACCCCAAGAAAGCCAATGAAGTGCTGGGATGGAAAGCTGACACACCCGTGGAAGAAGTGCTGCTCTCGGCTTGGAACTGGGAAAAACATATACGCAATCTAAACAACTGACATTATGGCACTATACCCTTTGCTCTTTAAGCCTATAGTGAAAGAAAAAGTGTGGGGTAGCGAGACGTGGTCGCTTTCCGGCTATGGTGACGACCAGTCGGAAGTGGCTAACGGTTTCTTGGAAGGTAACCTGCTCTCGGAAGTGTTGGAAGTGTATATGGACGAACTGGTGGGACAAAAAGTGTATGACCGCTATGGTCTGCGTTTCCCGTTGTTGTTTAAGTTAATAGATGCACAAGACGACTTGAGCGTGCAAGTCCATCCTTCCGACCGTATGGTTGCACAAGAAGGGGAGACGGGGAAAACAGAGATGTGGTACGTAACCAAGGCATCGAAAGAAGCGTCTATCATCTTAGGTTTCAGTCGTACCACAAGTGCCGAAGAGGTGGCGCAACGCTTGCAGGAGAACGCTATTATGGACGTTATGCAGATTGTGTCTGTTGAGCAAGGCGATGTGGCATATATACCCGCCGGCACAGTTCATGCTCTTCGCCACGGTACACAAGTGGCAGAGATACAAGAGACAAGCGACCTTACCTATCGTCTGTACGACTATAACCGTCCCGGTCTGGATGGACAACTCCGACCGCTGCATATTGAGCAGTCGCTCAAAGTGCTTGACTACAACGCTTCAAAACAGCCTCTGACTAACTATCCGCGTAACAACGATGAACGCTGTACCTTAGTGGAAGACGAACACTTCCATACCAGCCTGCTTAACCTCTCCAAGGCTCAGACCTTCGACTATGCTCAACTCGACTCATTTGTGGTCTATATGGTGGTGGAAGGTGATGCTGTCCTGCATACCGACATTGACAACGATACACTTGCCGATGGCGAAGAACAAGTAACGTTGGAAGATATCCGAGTGCACACCGGCGATACTGTACTTATACCGGCTGCCGCTAACCCTGTCACCGTAATGCCTCAAAACAAGGTCAAACTGTTAGAGGTGTTCGTACCATAAAACAGACGAGGATAGTTATTACTCAAAGCGATTTTACCCCCAATCGGTCTTATGACTTGATTGGGGGTAAAACAAAAAGAAATCAGTTAGCCGACTCGACTAACTGATTTCTTCTTTGTAGCGAGGCCCGGGATTGAACCGGGGACCTCATGATTATGAATCATGCGCTCTAACCAGCTGAGCTACCTCGCCATCTCTGCTAAAAAGCGGGTGCAAAGGTACGCCAATTTTCTTACATTGCAAAAAAAAATGAACACTTTTTTTGAAAAATATGCAAAAAGAGAAGTGAGTAATCAGAATTTTAGCCTACCTTTGCAACACAAAACGTTAATCACTATGCAGTTTTTCACTCAGGTCACTATCCCAACCTCCTCGTGGCAGATAGCATACACCGATAAGATACTGATGCTCGGTTCGTGCTTTACGGATAATATCGCCGGCAAGATGAGGCAACACTTCTTGCAAGTAACTGCCAACCCTTTTGGCACTCTGTATAACCCCGTCTCTATCGCGCGGCATATACCTGACTTGCTGACACGCGAGACGGATGTGGTTGTTATCACTTTCGGTACGGCTTGGGTCTATGTGGATAAACAAACAAATAAGGTGGTGGACAACTGCCTTAAACGCCCTGCTAACGACTTCAATAGAAGGCGACTGACAATAGATGAGATAGTCAGCCTCTGGCAACCGATAGTAAGCCGATATGCCGACACAAGGTTTATCTTCACAGTGTCACCTATCCGACATATAAAAGACGGACTGCATGAGAACCAAGTGTCGAAAGGCATACTGCTGCAAGCCGTTGACCAAATAGTGAGTCTCAACACTGAACGTATCCATTACTTCCCCGCTTATGAGATTGTGCTGGACGAACTGCGCGACTACCGGTTCTATGCCTCCGATATGTTGCACCCATCGACTACGGCAGTGGACTATATATGGGAAAGGTTGGTGAGTACCTATATGACAGATCGGCAGACTCAAAATGCTATGCGTGAGTTGCATCAGTTGTGGCTCGACCTTAACCACCGTCCCATACATCCTGATAGCGAAGAGACACGACTGTTCGAGACAAAGACACAAGAGAGAAAAGAACTGTTGAGCCGCACTTATCCGTGGATAAAAGAATACTTCTGAACTATGACCATAATATACGAAGATAATCATATCATTGCAGTGAATAAGACCTGCAACGAGTTAGTACAGGGTGATAAGACAGGTGACACCACACTTATCGACCAAGTGAAAGCCTATATAAAGGATAAGTATCATAAGCCAGGTGAGGTCTTTCTGGGTTTGCCGCACCGTATCGACCGTCCTACCTCAGGCATAGTGCTGTTTGCTCGTACATCCAAGGCATTGGTCAGACTCAACGCTATGTTTCAGCAGCACGATGCCATTCACAAAACCTATTGGGCTATAGTGCAACAGCAGCCCAAACAGAAAGAGGCTATGCTGGAACACTATCTGAACAAAAACGAACAGCAGAATAAGAGTTATGTCGTCTCCTCTGCTGACATAGCCAAAGGCAAGAAAGGCAAATTAGCACAACTGCGCTACCGTGAGATAGCGCAGTCGGATAGATATACATTGCTGGAAATAAATCTTTTAACTGGCAGACATCATCAGATCCGTTGCCAATTAGCCGCCATAGGTTGCCCTATCAAGGGTGATCTCAAGTACGGTGCTCAACGTAGCAATCCCGATGGCGGTATCTCGTTACACGCAAGGCAGATAGAGTTCGTACATCCCGTTTCTCATCAGACCATCGTTCTGACTGCTCCCGTACCTGACGATCCGCTGTGGAAGTATTTTGAAGAGCAAGTGGGTTAGGGCAAAACATTACTGCTTGTAGCAATGCAAAAAGCGTGTTAGAAGAACTTGGTCTCTGTGCCTTGAATAGAGGTGAGCAGGTTGTTTGCCAAGCGGCTTGCACCAAAGCGGAACGATTGGTTATTAAGCCATTGACTGCCTAATATCTCTTTCACTATGGTATAGTATTGCACTGCCTCATTGGTGGTGCTCACGCCGCCTGCTGGTTTGAAGTTCACTTTCTCTCCCGTGCGGTTGTTCCACTCTTTTATGGCGTTGCACATAACGTATGCAGCCTCAGGTGTGGCATTAACGGCGATCTTGCCTGTGGAGGTCTTGATGAAGTCGGCACCGGCAGCCATAGCCAGAATAGAGGCTTTCCAGATGTTCTCGGCAGTCTTCAATGCTCCCGTCTCTAATATCACTTTCAGGTGTGCGTTGCGAACGGCATCTTTTAGTTCGCGTATCTCGTCGAACACCTCTTGATAATTGCCTTCGAGGAACTTGCCCACCGAGAGGACGATGTCTATTTCCGTAGCACCGGCTCTGACTGCCATAGCCGACTCAGCCACCTTCACCTCTATAAACGTTTGCGAAGCCGGAAAACCTGCAGACACCGCTGCTATACCTATCGGTGCGGTGAGTGCCTCACGGGCTGTTGCCACCAGTTCGGGATAGACACACAAAGCAGCCACATTGGGCAGGTCGGGATAGTGCGACTTAAACTCATTGACACGCTCTGCCATAGTGCGTACTTTAGTCACGGTGTCATCAACATTCAAGGTGGTGAGGTCAATCTGACTCAGACATTGTTTCCATACCTCTTTGTTATTATTCTCTTGGGCGTGCTCACGAAGAAGCGTTGCGGTGGCATGCTTAACCTGTTCGTCGGTTTGTGCGAACGGATAAGCAGATAGTAATTCGTTGATATTATTCATGTTGAAAAATATAATATTATTTATTCTTACCTTCGGGAATGAGTCGGGCAATGAGTGTCTCATTGCCTCTTACATGGTCGCCGCACCCCACTAACATCTCTGTGTTGAGCGGCAGATAGAGATCCACGCGTGAACCGAACTTAATAAAACCGAGATGTTCGTTTCGCTTGGCTTTGTCGCCTTGTTTGGCGTATGTCACAATACGTCTTGCCATAGCACCTGCCACTTGTCGCAGAGCAATGATGGCATTAAAAGGCGTTTTGATAACCACCAAACTGCGTTCGTTCTCGGTGGACGACTTAGGCAACCACGCACCGCGATGACGACCTTTCTGATGACTGCTTTCTAAAACATCACCCTCTATCGGATACCAGTTGGCATGCACATTGAAAGGTGACATAAAGATGCTCACTTGCAGACGCTCTTCGTGAAAATACTCGTTTTCCATCACCGGCTCCACCACCACCACACGACCGTCGGCAGGGGCTACCATCAGGTGCGGATCGTCCATGTCCAAAACGCGTACTGGGTTGCGGAAAAAATAGGTGACAAAAGCCAACATAGCAGCCATTATCACTAAGGTAGCAATAAATACGAACAATGGCGCATACATATATATAGGTATGTGCATAAGCAAAATCATCAAAACGAAAGAGAGGATAATGGTGCGTCCCTCGCGGTGTATGCGAACAATCTTCATAGTTGTATCGTTTATAAGTTTTATAATGGCTGTTTCTTTACATAGCCCATTCTCTATATGGGAACTGTGCCAACATACGTGCTGCTTCATCCAGCCCTGTCTGCATCTTACCGCCAATCATCATTTTTATCATCAGCGGAAAGTCGGCACGCAAGGTCAGTTTGATGCGTGTGTCAACAGGATGCACCTCTTTAAGTTGAATCCACACAGTGACAGGCATAAAAGGTGTGTCCACTTGCAACTTGACGGTGTTATCCGGGATAGTATCCACCAAGCGAATGGTGATCTTCTGACCCAAACCGTCAATCTTCATCTTGATGGTGTCAGGGCTTATTTCCAACTCTTGCACCTTGTCTTGCGGCAATAGGTCTTTCACTCGGTTGAGGTTCTCCAAGTTGCTCAACACCGTATAGATAGTATGCGCATCGTTAGGCGACGAACACACTTTACTTTCATAAGTTGTTTCTGCCATCTCTTCGTAATTTTAGTGCCTCTATTTGGCGGTTAGACACTTTCACATTCTGCTCTAAGGTTAGGATATCGTGCATTACCAGAGCCAGATGGTAAGTGTCGGTTAGTGCTTGTTTTTCGTTTTTTTGCAAATAATAGGTTGCTTTCTGTTTCCCTTGAAGCGTGACCAATACTCTATCGTGTTGATACTCTGCTATGAACCGTAGCAGTTGCAAAGCGTCATCTCCTTGAATGGTCACTATCTCGTGTATGCCTTCAGCCTCAAAAGTGTGGTTGCTGCCCTCTTTAGCCACCCATACCTCACCTGCCGACAGTTTGACTGTATGGTGCTCAATGGCACGACTGCCATAGTAAAAACTCTGCATGCTGAGTACGCCGTTGTCCTGCAAAACGGGTTGCAGGTAGTTGCGCTGCGTGTTCTGCGAAGTCTGCAAAAGGCGGTGCACATACCTTCCGTGGTCTTCCCACTGTTCGTTCTTCTCATAGCGGAACAACTTAAGCAGCGAGTCGGCTTCCTGTTGCAAACACGGCAAAAGGGAGTCGGCGTATGCCACCGACATCTGCGCACGTGCCAATGCAACACTGTCTTTTACGCGCTTCTCTTCACGCAATACATCCACTTTCTTAGGCTTCGACTGACAACTGCCTACGAGTAGGGAGATAAACAGACATAATAAAGGTGTTGCTATGCACCAACGGCGTGAACAAATATTGCGGAACAAATCAAACATTTTCGGCAAATATTACGTAAAAAGTGTGGTCTTTTCAAAATCGTTGCAAAGATACAAATTATAACCTAAAAAGTGTTAAATAATTGATTTTTTCCTTATTTTCATAAAATTATTTTGCAAATTCTTGCGCAATTGAAATATATGCCGTAATTTTGCAGCCGTTATGCACACTATGCTATCGTATGTGCTTAATAAAAAAGGATATAAAGACAAACAAAAAATTAATAACAAACAATTGTTTATGAAAAAAATTCTCTTTTTTGCGACCATCATTGCAATGGCAATGTTGACCTCATGCGGTGCTCCCACATCGCCGCGTCAAATCACCGCAAATCCCAATCCTATGACCGTGGTTGGTGGTAAGATTAACGTGGAAATAACGGGTACATTCCCCAAAAAATCTTTCGCTAAGAAAGGTGTGCTTGTTGTTACCCCCGTTCTTAAATACGCCGGTAAAGAGGTGTTAGGTACTCCTGTTACTTACATCGGCGAGCGCGTGAAAGAAAACGGTAAGACAGTGAACTACAAATTAGGTGGCACTTTCTCACAATCAGTAAGTTTTGACTTCGTTCCTGAGATGGCTCAAGCCGAGTTGTGGCTTCGCTATGAGGCTCGTAAAGGCAACAAACCTTACACCCTTTCCGTTCCTGAAGAGAAAGTGGCTGACGGCGTTAACTACACCGCTATGCTCGTTGATCCTCAAGAGGTGAAAGCACAAGTTACTCCCGACAAGTTCCAACGCATCATCCAAGAGATGCAAGAGGCTGACATTCTGTTCCTTATCCAACAGTCTAACCTCCGTGGCTCACAGCTGTCAACTCAGGAGATGAAAGACCTGAAGGCTGCTATCCTTGACGCTAACAAGGCTGAAAACAAAGAGATTAACAAACTGGAAGTTTCCGGTTATGCAAGTCCCGATGGTGGTCTGCAACTGAACACCAACCTCGCTAAGAGCCGTCAAGCCAACGCACAAAGTTACTTGCAACGTATGCTCCGTCAAAACAAAGTGAGCAAGGATATCGAGTCCAATATCACTGCTGAAGACTGGGAAGGTTTCCAAAAACAATTGGAAGGCAGCAATATCCAAGATAAAGAGTTGGTTCTGCGTGTTCTGCAAATGTATTCCGACCCCGAAGAGCGTGAGGCACAGATTAAGAACTTGGCAGCCGTTTATCAAAACATTGCCACCGACATTCTGCCTGCACTCCGTCGCAGCCGTCTTATCCTGACCACCGACATCATCGGCAAATCAGACGAAGAGATAGCCGCTTTGGCAAAGAACGATGCTAAGGCTCTGACAGTGGAAGAGTTGCTCTATGCTGCCACCCTCACTCAGAACGTGAACGAGAAGAAAGCCATCTATGAGAAAGTGACCCAGATCTATGGCAATGACTATCGTGGCTGGAACAACCTCGGTATGTGCTACCAACAGCAAGGCAATATCCAAGAGGCTCGTCGCTGCTATGCTAAGGCTCTCACCATTGCTCCCACCAATGCTAACGTTAACTACAACGCAGGTGTGGCTGCTATGATTGACGGCGATATGGCAAAGGCTCATGAGTATCTTGGCAAAGCCGGCAACACTGAAGGTGATATGGCTTCTGCAATGGGTACTTACTACACTATGACCGGTGAGTACAAGAAAGCCACCTCTCAATATGGCAAGAACAACGTTTCTAACAACGCCGCTGTTCAACAGATTCTGAATGAGGACTATGCCGGTGCTCGCAAGACCTTGGCAGCCGTTCAGAACCCCAATGGCACCACTTATTATCTCTGCGCTATCGTTTCGGCTCGCACCAACGACCGTGACGGCGTGTACAACAACATGAAGAAAGCCGTTGAAATGAACGGTTCGCTCAAAGCACGCGCTCAGAAAGATATTGAGTTCGCTAAATATATGGAAGACAGCCAATTTGCTGCAATCGTAAAATAAATGTCGGTATTATTTCCGAAACTAAATAAGCCTCGTGGTTGGGACTATCGCCCCATTTACTACGATGCGGATAAAGAGGCGCGCAAGGATAAACTTGCGCGCCTTCGTCAGAAAAACCTGCGTGAGCAGATGGAGCAAAACCGTCCGCCTACGAAGATGAGTCACGTCTCACGACTCACTTTTTGGTTGAGTGCGGCGTTAGGTGTGTTGCTCGTCTATCTGTTTATCACGTGGTATTTTTAGTGTGTAAGTGAACTCTGTTTAATGTGAGGATAGCGAGATGGATGTTGTTCGTCTTTTGCCCGATAATGTGGCTAATCAGATAGCGGCAGGTGAGGTTATTCAGCGTCCTGCCAGTTGTTTGAAAGAGTTGGTGGAGAACGCTTTGGATGCCGGTGCCACTCGTGTACAGGTTATTGTGCGCGATGCCGGTCGCACCCTGTTGCAAGTGATTGACAATGGCTGCGGTATGAGTGACACGGATGCTCGTATGGCATTTGAGCGGCATGCCACTTCCAAGATAAAGCAGGCTTCTGATCTGTTCTCTCTGCACACTATGGGTTTTCGGGGCGAGGCGTTACCCAGTATATGTGCCGTGGCACAAGTGCAGTTGCAGACCCGAACGAAAGACGCGGAGTTAGGTACACTGCTGGAGATACACGGTTCGCAGGTGATGCGGCAAGAGCCTGTGCAATGTCCGGTAGGCACTAACATACGAGTAAGCAACCTCTTCTTCAATGTACCTGCACGGCGCAAGTTCCTTAAGTCCGACCAAACGGAACTGCGCAACCTATTGCAGGCTTTCTATCGCATTGTGCTGGTCTATCCGCAGGTGCAGTTCACCTTCGTCAGCCAGGACGAGATACTGCTCGACTTGCCTGCTGCCACAGAGAAACAGCGCATTGAAGCATTGTTCGGCAAGACACAGCGACACCAATATACGCAAGCACTGGTGGATATACAGGCGAAAACGGAACTGATCACTATCCACGGCTTTGTGGGGAAGACGGAAGAGGCTTCACGCTCACCGCAACAGTATTTCTTCGTCAACGGCAGATATATGCGTCACCCTTATTTCCATAAGGCGGTGATGTCTGCATACGAAGGTCTGTTGCCGCAAGGTCTTTCGCCATCCTATTTCATCTATTTTGACATCTCGCCTGAGGCTATAGATGTGAATATCCATCCCACCAAGACGGAGATAAAGTTTGCCGATGAGCAACTTATCTATCCCATCATCTTAGCCGCGGTACGTGAGTCGTTAGGTAAGTTCAATGTGACGGCACCGCTTGATTTTGATGTGTCGGGTAAGGTGGAAATACCGTTAAGCGGTCAGCATACCGACTATAATCCTTTTGCGGAGCACAGGCGTGCTTCCGTACCTTCTCAATGGCAATCACTCTATGCCGGCTCACGTGTGCAGCCTACGCTCGATTTGGCGGTTGAGGATAAGCCTTTGCAGGATAAGGAGAGCGAACAGGCGTTGAGCGATGTGATGATTCGCTCGGTGCTGAATACCGACGGTTGGCAAGAGCAGTTGGTGCAAGTGTCGGGTAGGTTCATAGCGTTGCCGGTGGCAGACGGTGTGCTGCTTATCCATCAACATCGAGCACATATATGCGTCTTGCACCAACAGATAATGAGCCGTTTAGAGCAACATAACGGTGAGAGGCAGTCGCTGCTCTTCCCTGATATATGGGATGTTAATCCGGAGGATATGTCATTGGTGGAAGAGGTGTTGCCCGAACTGTCAGCCTTAGGTTTTGATTTGGAGAGGATGGCTAAATACAGTTTCTCTTTGTCGGCAGTGCCTGCCATTCTGCCTGCGGGTCAGGCTATTGCTTCGTTGCAACAGATAGTTGGTCGTTTAAGAGAGCAGCAACGTTCAGCCCGACAGCAGTTCAAGGAACAGATAGCCTCATCCTTAGCGCAGAGTGCCGCTATTCCATCCGGTAAACAGTTGCAAACCAAGGATATGGAAGATATAGTAAGACATCTGTTTGCTTTGCCTGCCTACCGTTATACCGCTGACGGCAAAGTGGTGATGCTGTTCATCTCAGGCAATCGTTTGAACAGTCTCTTTTAACCTCTGTCAGTACGATATCCGAGTTGGGTTTAGGCTTGACAGGTTCAGTCAGAGGTTGTTACCTTTTTCAAATTGAGCATAAATTTGCACAATCGAGATAAACGCCGTAATTTTGTGGCGTTTATGAAGCGTGCTTTGTACATAGTGCTGATTGTGTTGGCTTGCACCCTGATGACCTTGGTTGCGGCAGTGGCTTTAGTGCAGTCAGGCAGAGTACAGACAGCCGTCACTCGTTATCTGACGGTGGAGTTGTCGCGAGGCTTGCATACGGAGGTGAGGATTGACCGTGTCAAACTGCACTTGCTCAACCGTTTAGATGTCTATGGCATTTATATGAGCGATCAGGCGGGTGACACTCTCCTCTATGTCAATCGTGTGGGAGTGTCGTTCAACCCTTTTGCTTTGCGCGACGACCAACTGCTCTTCCCCTCTGTGGAAGTGGTGGAGCCCTACGTCTATATAAAGCAAGATACGGCTTCCAATAACATAGATTTTCTTCTTCGCGCTTTTGCTTCCAACGACACCACACATACTGATTTCCCTTTTATCCTAAGTTTGGACGAGGTGACTGTGAGCGATGCTCGTTTTCGCTATAATCATCTGCCATCGGGTAGGGATGTGTTAATAAGTCGCGTCAATACGGACTTCCGTATGCCTTATTTTACGTCTGACAGTATTGATGCTCGTCTCAATGCTCTTAGGCTGCGTATGCAACTCAACGGTGTGAATGCTTACGCCGAGGGTGAGTTCTACGGTTCGTTGGATACGGTGGTGGCTCAACGCTTGGAGATAGTCTATCACGGGCAACGGATGTTGCTCGGAAGGGTGGATATCAACGAGCCGCTTAACCTGCAAAAGACGGAAGCCAAAGTGGATTGTCAGGACTTGTATTGCAATCAGTTGCTCTTGCAAGACCTCCTCTCCGAAGTGTTGGCGCACCCTGTGCACCTGCCGCAGGAGTTGAACCGCTTAGGCGATGTACACTACCGTGGCATACTGCAAGGCAGATTGGAGAACCTCGTGCTTAACGGCGTGTTCATCACCGACTTAGGGTCTGTCACCACCGACTGTATCCTGCAAGCCGACACCTCTTTTGCCGACATACGGATGAAAGGTAAACTGACCACTAAACGCTTCCGCTTAGGTCGTCTCTTCCCCGGCAAACAGATTGGTAACCTCTCTTTCACCGCCGACGTGGATACACGCTATCGCAGTGACAAGCCGTGGCAAGTGAACGGCAAAGTGAGATTAGACGCTTTCACCTATAAGCGTTACACTTATCGCGGACTGACTATCAACGGGAAGATGGCTGACAATATCTTCGTTGGCAAGATGCGGATGAAAGACAATAACCTTGCCTTTAACTTCGACGGCACGCTGGATTCCTCCAATGCCGATATGCCTAAGGCGGAGTGCAATCTGGTTGTCGATCATCTGCGGTTAGGCGACCTGCATCTCATTGACGGCACCATCGACCAAGACCTGCGGTTTATGAGCAGTGTTAAGTTGTCCGCTGCCGAAGGTGATGGCCTGTGGGTGGACCGTCTGCAAGGACAGGTATGGATGGACTCGCTATGGATAGCCAATCGCAACCAAACGATGCAGATGGAGCAGATGCTTATTACCCTCACACACAAAGAGAAGACGACACTCATCGTACATTCCGACTACCTCACGGCACGTATGACAGGCGACTTCCGATGGTCGGCTCTGCCGTACTCCATACAACGCTTCCTTAACGAGACACTGCCCACCACTTTCTCTTACCCACGTAACCATACCTATGACAACGACTTGGAGTTCTATTGCTATATAAAACACATCGACAGGATCTTACCTGTCACCTCTTACAATCGTCTCAGCATTCCGCAGACACTCACCATCAAAGGCTCACTCAATGATGCCGAAGGTAAGTACGACCTGCAGTTCCTGCTCCCGAAAATGAACAAAGGTAATGCCGAATTGCAAAACCTCACTTTCTTTATGCAGCATGAGAGAAAAGAGGCATTGGTGGGACTGTCTTTCACCGAACATACAGTCAACTACGACTCCACACAACTGCGTATAGGCGATATCAATATGAGTATGCTCACACAAGTGCGCTCCGACTCACTGCTGTCGTATATCCTCTTCGATGATGTCAATAACGCTGACGACGACAACGCCGGCATAAGCATCAACACCCATATTGGCAAACACCGGCGCCAACCTGCCGTCAGCGTACATATACTGCCGTCCGTCTTCTATATGCGCGATACGGTATGGACTCTTGCCGACTCGCATATACGCTATACAGCCGCCGATACCGCCCTCATAGTGAGCGACTTCGACCTGCATAGCGCCTCACAGCGCGTCAGCGCCGACGGTAAGGCATCAGCACGTATGACCGACTCCATACACATCGAACTGGAGAAGATCAACCTTCCCTATTTCTTGCAATATGTGGGCATCAACGACGCTATCGCCATCGACGGATTAGTAAGCGGCTGGGCTACACTGTATGCACTCTTCTCCACACCGATGTTCGAAGCCAACGTGAGTGTACCTAATGCACAACTCAACTACACTTCCATAGGTGACCTCACTGCCACCGCCACTTTAGACCGAGAAACACATCATATCCTTATCGAAGCCGATGCCTATCGCAACGGACATCACGATGTGCATCTCTTAGGCAATGTCATACCAGAAGACTCTTATTGGGAACTGTTTATCAATGCCGATGGTGCCGACCTTAGATTAGTCAATTTCTGGACTGAAGGTTTCCTCTCCGACATCGAAGGCAAGGGTTACGGCAACCTGCACGTCTTCGGCAGACGACTCAATACATGGGTGACGGCAGAGATGTATGCCGATAGTGCGGCACTTACCATACCTTTCACAGGAGCAAGATATTACCTGAGCGACTCCATAAGAATGGACACCACCAATATCACTTTCCCCGCAGTACATATACGTGATGCTGAAGGACATACTGGAATAATAAGAGGTGAGATAACACACGAACTGTTCAAAGACTTCAAATATCATATCTCAGGTCAAGTGAATAATATCCTTGCATTGGACATACCCTATTCCTCGCAAGAGATGTACTATGGCAAAGTCTATGCTTCCGGCGTGGTGGATATCAAGGGCGATGAACAACAGACCGACATCAATGTCTATGCCCGCACACAGAAGAAAACCGACTTCTACCTGTGTGTCAATACAGCATCCGATGCCTCTGACAATAGTTTTATAGAGTTTGTCGATTATAGCAAGCCTATCTATCTCACACCGCTGGAGAAAAAAGAAAAAGAAGAGAAACAAACGTCTTCCTCTAAAGTCAAACTCTCGATGGTGATTGATGCCACGCCTGATGCCACCGTTCATGTTATGCTGGACTCGCATAACGGTGATGGTATGGTGGGTCGAGGTGAGGGTAACCTGCGTTTCACTATGGATGCAGGAGGCGATGTCCGACTCTTCGGCACTTATACTATGCTCGATGGCACTTTCTCCTACGCCGTGGGAAACATCATACGCCGCAATTTCTCCATTGTGGGCGGCTCATCGGTCACTTGGTCAGGCGACCCCCTCTCACCCGTACTCAACGCTGCTGCCAAATATAAGGTGACAGCCTCGCTGCGCGACCTCTTCGGCAACGACCTCTCACAAGTGGCTACCAACCGCTCGTCCATACCCGTGGAGTGTATGCTCTATATAACAGGACATCTGTTCAACCCCGTACTGCGCTTCGGGATAGAACTGCCACAGTCCGACGAGGCTATCGCCTCACAAGTGAAAGCGGTCATCAACTCCGACGAGATGCTCATGCGACAAGTGGTCTATCTGCTCGCTTTCAACCGCTTCTTCACACCCGAATATATGCAGAACACCTCTTCGTCGGTTGCCAACGAGACCTACTCCTTGCTCTCTTCCACCGTGACAGGACAGATCAACGCGTGGCTGTCACGCCTCACAGACGTGGTGTCGGTGGGCTTCAACTTCCGCACCGACGGCGAAGGTGCATCTGCCTCGCAAGAGTATGAGACGCAGTTCCAACTTCGACCGGTGGACCGACTGAGCATTAACGGCAACTTCGGATATAGATATAACGACCTGATCAACAGACCGTTCTATGGGGACGTGGATATAGAGTACAGCCTTACTCCCAATGGCAAGATAAGAGCCAAAGCCTTTACGCATACAGTGGATAAGTATTCGCTCAAACAAGCCAACACAGTGCAAGGCGTGGGATTCATCTTCCGACACGACTTCAACCCCAAGAGCAAAAAACAACGCAAAAAAGAATAAAAACACTATATGTTTATCAAATGTTTCTCGGCTGCTCTGCAAGGCATTCATGCTGAACTGGTTACCATTGAGATACATGCTGTCTCCGGTGCCGACTTCTCACTTGTGGGACTGCCCGATAATGCCATCAAGGAGAGTCGCGACCGCATACGCGCAGCAATGTTGGTCAATGGCTTCAAACCACCCGTCAAACGTCTCACTATCAACCTCTCACCTGCCGACCTGAAGAAAGAGGGAACGTGTTACGACCTGCCCTTGGCTATAGGTATGCTGCATATTGCCGAAGAGGTGCCTTCCAAACACTTGGAGGAATATATGATGGCAGGTGAGTTGTCGTTAGACGGTCAGTTGCAACCTATCCACGGTGCTTTGCCTATTGCCCTGCTGGCGCGCGAACAGAAGATGAAAGGTATCATCCTGCCTCTGGCGAATGCTCAGGAGGCGGCTGTGGTGGACGGCGTAGAAGTGATAGCGGCTGACAGCCTATTGGATGTGGTCAGGTTCCTACGCGATGAACAGGTGATAGAACCTTTTCATATAGAGTTGGCAGACGAGTGGATGCGCGCACAAACAGACAGCGATATCGACTTCTCCGACATACGCGGTCAGCAAGCCGTTCGCCGCGCAATGGAAGTGGCTGCGGCAGGCGGACATAACCTCTTGATGGTAGGTCCACCGGGTGCAGGTAAATCCATGCTCGCCAAACGACTGCCAACCATCCTTCCCCCACTAACTCTCGACGAAGCATTAGAGACAACAAAGATACACTCTGTGGCAGGACTGTTGGAGAAAGGGCGCGCCTTAGTGGTCAGACGACCCTTCCGCTCACCGCACCACACCGTGACCGACATAGCACTCATTGGCGGTGGCACTAACCCACGACCGGGCGAGATAAGCCTCGCACATAACGGCGTGCTCTTCCTCGACGAAGTGCCTGAATATAAACGCTCCGCCTTAGAGGTACTCCGACAACCCTTAGAAGATAGAAAGATAACGGTGGCACGCAGCAAACAGACAATTGAATATCCGGCTTCTTTCATGTTGGTGGCAGCCATGAACCCCTGTCCTTGCGGTCATTATGGTGACCCGCACCATCCCTGCACTTGCACACCCACACAGATACACCGCTATAAAAGTCGTATCTCCGGACCGCTCTTAGACCGTATAGACATCCAATGTGAGGTGCAGGCAGTGCCTTACGAGTTGCTTCGTGAGACCGCACCCGGAGAACCGTCCTCGGTAGTGCGCGAGAGAGTGGTGGCAGCACGACTGATACAGCAGCGACGCTTTGCTCAGTCACCTATACACTGCAATGCACAGATGTCAGCCAAACAAGTCAGACAGTACTGCGCCATCGACAACGTCGGCGACCAACTCCTGCGCAATGCTATGGAACGATTCGGACTGTCTGCCAGAGCATACGACCGTATCCTCAAAGTGGCACGAACAATAGCCGACCTCGAAGGACAAACAGACATTCAAGCAGCACATCTCGTAGAAGCCATCTCCTACCGACGACTGGACCGAGACAACTGGGGAGAGTGAAAAAGGCGGTTATGCAACCAAGCACGAGGGATATCCATCAGAGTGAAAACAAGATAAACGACAGCGGTCAGGGCTATAACCAAGAAGACCTGTTCGCCTACCGAACAGACTAACTCACCATTAACCTCAGTGACGACAGACGAGGTCAAACGCCGGCAATAAGCATACAACCAACCACCTACATAGTGGTTCATGTGGAGGATAAAAACGGCAAACGAACTTTTAGCCACTATATTAATCGCCTTGCTCTTGAAACTAAAACTGCTAAAGAAAAGCAACAGACAGATAGCAGGCAGAATAACGAAAGGTGAGGAATAAGCCCATCCGTTCCAATGCGGAACGATATGTATATTATCGTGTACGTTCTGCAGTATTCCCCAAAACACAGCCAATAGCACATATCCTGCGAGCCAATAGTAACGCTTGGCGCGCACCGACCGCATATCCACATAACGACCTATATAACCTCCTATAACGTATAGATAGATACACTGCTGGATATTAAAGCCTCGGTCGTTAAACTGGGGATATTTCCAAAACCAACCTAAATAGATATTAGCGATGGTGAGCAAAAGCAAAACATACTGAAATTGCTTCTTGTTCAACACATCCAACCCTGCGTTTAGCAGTGGTGCCATCAGCATCAACAGGGCGTAGCAGCGTATGAACCAAGTGCCGGAGTGCGATATGGGAAAAAGGATATTCACTACCATATCCGTGGAAAGGGTAGCCATACCTAAAAGATAAAAGACAACCCAACAGGCAACCTCAAAGAAAGCGAGTTGCAGATATAGGCTGAACAGTTTTTTGAAAGTGAAGCGTATGCCGTAGAAGCCTGTGATTAGAAGAAAACAGTTAACACCTACATACGCAAATCCTATGATGGTGTTGGCTACCAACGTCTGAGAGCCGATAGGATTAGTAAAGAATGTTGTTCCGTTGATAATCAGATGTTCAAGTACAATTAGGAACATTGCTACTATCCTTAACATCTCTACTCCGCTATCCCGCAATGTCTCACTATTCTTCTTTTGCGGAATAGAACGCGAAGGGGCAATTTCTGCAATAGGGGGGGTGTTCGCATAATTCAACAACTATATTAGTAGTATTATAACGTGTTATAATACAGTGCAAAGGTACGGCATATCTGCGAGATAATCAAAATAAGTAGCATATAAATCGGCATTGCCACAAAAACACCGATTGATTTATCGTATTATCATGATCGCTACGGATTAGATGCTGACATTGTTCTTCATTTGGAAGATGGCAGATATGCATTGATTGAATGTAAGTTGGGAAGTAAAGATATTGAAATGGGTGCGCAACATTTGAATGAGATACATAGACTTGTTTTAGAACACAACAAAACCGACAAAACTTTTGAGTGTGTAAGCATCAGTAGTACTAATCACACAAAAATAGGGGGGATGTGCATCCTCCCTATTTTTGTGTAAGATATTATTCTTTGAGTTAGAATAATCTTCTTGCTGTTGGATATCAAGACTTACTTTTTGATGATGAGATCTTTGCCGTTCCATTTAACCATGAAGTACTCGGCTGTTTGACCTGCGAGAACATCAGCGAGGTTTATCTCTTGATAGTCAGAGGTCATAACCTTGGTGTAGATAGAGGTTGCGCCGTTTTGAGAGAGAATCTCTACGCTTTTTCTGTTAGAACCGTACACTTCGAGTTTTCCATAACGGTGGCAGATATTCGGCTCAACAGGAGTAGCGGCATCTGCAACTTGGAAAGAGGTAATAGTCTCGGCAGTAACATTAGCCAGCGGAATAATAGCACCTTTTGTCATAGGATAGGTAGCACCGGTAACATTATCTTTGAAGATAAGTACTTCACCTTCTTGATCAGTAACAGTCAGAGTGTAGTCTGTAACACCTTCTTTGGGCATGATACCAAAGGCTATACCTGTCAGGTCGTTGGCTGCGTACAATTCGTACTTCTTGTCATTAGCAGAAACATAGATAGCAATAGCGCGGTTCTCCATATACATCTCAGCGCAATACTTGCTAATATCTGTTTGGTCGGACTGTGCGATAACTATTTCGCAAGCGTCTCCATCTGTATCGGTAAGAGTAAGAGTGGCTTTGGCTGTATAGTCAATAGCGAAAGCATTGAAAGTTGCTGCTAATACGAGCAGTGATAAAAATATCTTTTTCATCGTTTAGAAATTTATTAAATTCTTGTTTTTAGTTTGCTAAAGGTAACTTTGAACGCGAGGGTGCAAATAAATCATTTGATCCACCTGTACCGGGTTGATCACCCGTTTGGCTTACAAGCATAATTGTTTGCATCAATTCAGCCTCGCTTATCGCTGTTAGTGGCGAAATAAAGTTGCGTTTCATTACTTAATTATTTAATTTTCTTATCACCATTAACGATATACACGCCTGCGGGGAGGTTGTTCCATATATTCATCTCACCAACATACACGCCTGTAAGAGTATATATACCGCTGTTGTTGTTTGCTTTAACAACATCTTCTATGTCGGTGGGCAATTCTTGACGACCAACCACTTTGAAGCGATAGTCGCTCTGCTCGTTGTCCATTACGTTGAAGGTATAGGTTTGACCTTCGGCGATGCTGATAGTTTGATTATTAGCGAGGTCGATAAGAACGAGGTCTTGACCTTCTACATCTTCAAAACTCATGGTATATGTACCACCTTGAGCTGCTGTGATACCAATATAAGTGTTTTGGATGTTATCGGTAGCGAAGATATCCATTCTCTTATCGTCGGTTACATAGATGTTGATATCATCGTTCATATATTGCTCAGCATCGAACATATCCTTACCTGCGGTGAAGTTGTCGGCTTGTGCGAGTGTAACGATATCGCTCAGTCCTTCAGCGTTTTGTATGCGAACTGTGGCTTTGGTCATCTGTTGTGCCATACGAGCCGGAGCACTTTCAATGAGTACAGGATCCCATACGAGAGTCTCATAATTGAGAGTCATCTCTTCGTAACTGCCTGTGTTGTGCAGCATAAAGGGTTGCATTGGCAGTAGGGTTTCAGTGGTGCGACGAAGTCCGTTGTTGGCTTGCCATATCAGTGAATTACCCAGTTGTTTGTAAGTATAGATAGCGAGTTCTACACCTGAACCATTGTTGATGCGTTCGTTGTTTGCGTATTCGATAGCCTTAACGGGCATTTCGGCGGTGTAGGCGTTAGAGAGGGTAGCCCAGCCTATATAGAGAGGCATAGTAGCATTCTCGTTACCTGTGAGTTGACCGCTGATGGTGTAGGTCTGCAGTTCTGATTGCGGGTTGTTGGCATTCATACGGTAGAAGCCGAACATTTGGAACTTACTGTAGTCGATAGCATAAGATGCGCTCAATTCAACGAGGTCATAATTGAGGACACCAATGGTGTTGTATTTTGTACGATCCCAAATGTCAATCTGCGTAGCGTATGTTTCAGATGAGGTGGTGAACTCGTCAACGCTTACGAAAGGCATACCGAAATATTGATATACGCGTGTTGCACCATCGCGATAACCTTGAGAGGTATATTTGATAGTGGCATTGGGGTGACGGTTAGAAGAAACTGAAGGATCATATTTGAACTGTGACGAGGTTGTCGGGTTCATTTCGAGCACGATATTGCTGTTTTTGGTTGCTACGAAACCTTGCTCGCCGTCGATAATGAGGGTTGAACCGGCTGCTACTACTATCTGTGCGTTGTTGCCAAGAACGACGCGACCGATGGTGAGTTCTACATTGTGTTCTGCATCACCAACGTTGAGCACTTGTTTGTTAGAACCGATAGCCTCCAAATAGGTGAGGGTCTTGTTTTCGGTCAGTGTCTCTTCTGTGTCAGCGGTAGATACCCATTTGATACCGGTTTCATCTTCTGCTTCTACAACAGAGTTAGCCTCTTGTGGCATGTCTTCTACGCTGTCGAACTTTGTTACAACGATAGTGGTCTTACCGGTCTCCTCGTCGGTAATAGAAGTGGTCTGATAAGCGTTGCCATCACTTGCGGGGATGAACTCGGTTATCTCAACTGCAGTAACCTCGTTATTTTCACCTTTCACTTCGATAACATCTTCCACATTACCGCCAACGATAGTAATCTTACCGCCTTCTTCTGAGTTAACAGTGGCTTCCTCAACAATGATACCACCTTGTTCACCAGCCTCGATAGTACCACCTTCGATGGCCACGCTTGATACTTTTGTATCTGTAGCGGTAGTGATAGTCTCTTCGATAGCATATCCAGAACCACCTTCCACTTTGGTGTCACCTTGGATAGTAACTTCTATATTACCATTATACGCTTTGTTGGACTCAACGGCAATAGCGTTACCGCCACCATCTATACCTGAACCTTGACCTACGAGTTCATGATAGTCGCCTGTATAGTCGGAAACGACTACAGCGTCATTGAGTGTAACAGAACCTGACTTAGCATATACACCTGTTGCACCGTGTACATAACCTTCGATGAGGAAACGACCTACACCCGAAGAGTAGATAGCGGTTGAGTTGCTTGAGTTAGGAGCAGACCAAACCTCTGCAGAGGATGCCACATGAACGTAAGGAGTATTATCGCCTTGATCTGTTTGAATAACACCATTAATCTTAATACCATATTTCGAGCCATAGACTTTACCCAGAACCTCGATGTTTACACCATAGGCATAGCCAAACTGCGTTCCATGAGAAGCAATTTTGTATTTGCCTTTGTAAGTACCACTTGCCACAGCTGTTGTATTGAAGGTCTTAGGCTGCTTGCCGTAGGTTGTATAGTCAACATCTACATTGCTAAAATAAGTTGCTTTTGAGAATGTCACACCACCACCGTTATTGCCATTTTGAATGTGTGCACTTACATCTTCAATTGTATAGCCGGCTTCAGTAGCGTAATAAGTAGTACTATAAGCATTATATATCCCTACTTCAAATACGGAAATACCGTTTGTAGTCTCTTTTCCACTTGCATCTTGTGGTCCGTGGGCATTGACAGTCACATCTTTACCGATGGTGAGGTTTGACCAATTAGCATCGGTGCTGTTGTATGAACCTGCAACAAGAATAGCATCTACGTAGCTACCTTTTGCAGTTTTTTCGATAGTACCTGTACCGGTGATGTTCAGTGTACCTTTGAACAGTTCGATAACGCGGGTAGTGGAAGCCACGATGTTGTGACCGTTAAGATCGAGATTGACCGTCTTACCCTTCTCTGCATATTTAGCAAAGATACGGATAGGCTTGTCGGTAGTAGCAATACTGATGTCGGAGGTGAGGGTGATATCCACCGTGCCACCTACAGCAGTGTTATCAATAGCTTTTTGCAGGTCGGCAAGAGTAGCCACGGTCTCTGCAAAAACATTAGCACTAAACAGCATAACTAATGCTGTCAGCATAACTGAATAAATTTTTCGCATGTTTGTTTGTTAATTAAGGTTAATAATAAACCAAATTTTTGGTATAAATTTCGGTTATATCATTTGGCGTATTGGTTACGCCCTTTTTCGTTACAAATGGTTTAGTTCACTCCTAAACTCGTATGTTCTGGCAATGGTTTGTTCGCATTATTGCACACCAATACCTACCTTTTCGCACCGCAAAGGTAAGGCAAGATTTTTTATTGCGCAAATATATGCTTATTTTTTTGTGCATTTTTTTGCTCAAAACTGAAAATCGCCGTACCTTTGCAAGTGGAATATATATAAGGTATAACGAAGGATATGATATGAAAAGGTCGTTAAGTCTTTTTTCGTTGGTTTTATTTTTTACAGTGTGCTTTTCGTCGTCGGTATGGGCGTGGGGTCAGAAGGGTCATCGTATAGTGGCTCAGGTGGCATATCAGTATATGTCAAAGCGTGCTATTAAGCAAGTGGATAAGGTGTTAGGTAAGCACGGTATGGTGTATTGGTCCAATTGGCCTGATGAGATAAAGAGTGACACGGAACTGCATCAGACCTCTTTTTCGGGGCATTATCAAGACCTGCCGGGTGGTTTGACCGACGAGGATGTTCTTCGCACATTGACCGATTATCCCACCCATGGCGGCAACTTGTGGCGTTTGCGTGACAGCGTGTTGCAGGTGTTGCGCACTCATCCTTCCGACCATGACGCACTCGTTTTTTTGGTTCATCTGACAGGTGACAGTTATTGTCCGATGCATTTGGGTCATGAGGACGACCTTGGCGGCAACAAAGTGAAGATGCGTTGGTTTGGTGAGAAGACCAACTTACACCGCGTGTGGGATCAGAACCTCATTGAGTCGCAGGGCTATTCGTACACCGAATATGCGCAGTATCTGTGCGATAAGTTTGTAGCCGAGCGTCAGCCTACAGAGGAAGCCACGGTGGAGCAGATGGTGCTGGACACCTATCATCTTACGCAACTCATCTATTCCTATCAAAACGATTTTGACGGCAGCACTTATCATTATATCTATCGTTGGCATACCGACTGTGAGCGTCAGTTGTATCGTGCGGGTGTGAGGCTTGCCAAGATACTGAACGACCTATACCGTTGATGCGCGACTTCACCTTATATACATATAAGCACTTGTTGCAGGCGTTCGTTGCCGCCGGTTATCGTATGATAGCCTTTGAGGACTATCTGACAGGTTCGTACTCAGATACGGACAAGGTGGTTATCTTGCGTCATGATGTGGATAAGCGTCCTGAGCAAAGTCTGCTTACGGCTCAGATAGAGAAGCGTTTAGGCGTTCGTGCCTCCTACTATTTTCGCATAGTGGATGAGAGCAATAAGCCTCATATCATTCGTCAGATAGCGGCATTGGGTCATGAGATAGGTTACCACTATGAGGATATGACGCTGTGCAAGGGCGATAAGGTGCAGGCATTGCAGTCGTTCATTAGCCATTTGGCATATTTCCGTCAGTTCTATTCGGTTCGCACTTGTTGTATGCATGGTGCACCTGCGCATCGTTATGACGGTCGCGACCTATGGCTGTCGGCTGACGGCAGTCGCGTTGACGGCGGTGAGTATGACTATCGCCGCTATGGTCTAATAGGTGAGCCGTATTTCGATGTTGATTGGCGCAAGGTCTTTTATCTGACGGACACCGGTGGTCGTTGGGACGGTTTTTGTGTGTCGGTGCGTGATAAGGTGTCGATGCAGGGTGAGTGGGAGCGTCGCGGTTGGGTGTATCACACTACAGATGACATAGTGAAAGCCTTATCAGCCAATGAAGGACCGTTTGCGGGTGGTAAAGTGATGATCACCACCCATCCGCAGAGGTGGGAAGACAGGTGGTTGCCGTGGCTTAAAGAGAGAGTGACACAGACCATGAAGAACATAGTGAAGCGTATTATCATCCGTTTAGGTGCGTAGTGTATGTTTAGGCGTATTCTATCCGACATATTGATATGGGTGTTGGCAGCCGCCATCTGTATTGCTTGGCGTCTGTTGGCTGAGAAAGCGATAATCAGCGATTATATGACGCTGTTTGCCGCTATGATGGGTGTGTGGATAGTGTTGGGTTTGGTATGCCTGAAGTACCGTTCGTCCTATAAGGAGCGTTGGTTATGGCAGGAGTTGTTGAGTCTTGTCTTGACAGGTGGCGGACTGATGTTGCTCACGTGGCAGGTCTTGCCTCGTTTGAGTTACGGTTTGTCGCTGATAGTGGCGTTATGGCAGGTGGGGATAGTGATGATCATCAACTTTGTCTCGTTGGTTATCAAGCACTATTGGAAGTATGCACTTAATATGACCGTCCCCAAGATGGAGATAGAGCATCGCCGTAATGCCGTTGTTCGCAATCCTGACGGAAGGCGCAGTGCTGAGTCGTTGGAGACGGTGCATCAGGCTGTGTTGTCGCTAACCACGGAGGACGATTATCAGATGTTGCTTAGTGAGGCACGGTTGGACAATAAGCGCACAAAAGTGGTGGCTAATCGCGACCGTTTCTCTTTTATGCAGATACAAGACTATCAGTACGATACCTTAGTGGACTTGACCTTGCTTAACGATGCCAAAGGTATCAACAGGCGTTTCTGCATTGTCAATCAGAAATTGCCCGATGATGGCAGGTATGTATGTTGCTATCGTCCGCAACAATATGTCAAGGCGAAGATCTTGCAGCGTTATCCTCGTGGCATCAATTATATTGTCTATTCGTTGTGGTTCTTTTGGAAGCGTATCCTGCCTCGTTTGATGCTTATGTCGCGTTTGTATTATGATGTGACGAAAGGCAGGAAGCGTATGTTGTCGAAAGCCGAAGTGTTAGGCAGGCTCTATTATTGCGGTTTTGAGGTGGAGAAGATTGTCCCGATGGGGCATATAGAGTATGTGTTTGCGCGTCGTCATTCGCAGCCCTACGAGCAAGAACAACTCAAAGTGTATGGTCCGCTTATCAAACTGCCTCGCGTGTGCCAATATAAGCAGATGGTGATGTTCTATAAGTTGCGCACTATGCACCCCTATTCGGAGTATATACAGAAATATGTGTTTGACCGTCGTGGCGGTATGAACATAGCCGATAAGAGTGACGACGATTTTCGTATCACCTCTTGGGGTCGTTTCTTCCGTCGCTATTGGTTAGACGAACTGCCTATGTTGTGGAACTGGCTCAAAGGCGATGTCAAGTTGGTGGGTGTGCGTCCGCTCTCGAAGACGATGTTCGACACCTATCCTGCTGATTTGCAAGAGAAACGCACGCAGTGCAAACCAGGACTCATTCCGCCTTTCTATATCGACCACCCAAAGACCTTCGAGGAGTTGTGCGAGAGTGAGAATAAGTATTTGGATGAGTATTTCCGTCATCCGTGGCTGACCGATTGCAAGTATTTCTTCCTGACCATGCGCTCGATACTGTTTAAGCGTATGCATAGTGCTTAATGGCGAAGAAACGTCTCGCTTTGAATGGCGAGGGAAAGAGAGAAACAGATGTTTTTGAAGTGGTTTGACCGATATGCCTTGTTTGTGTCGATAGTGGTGGGTGCTATCGGTTTTCCCGTCTTCAGGCATCTCACGCCGTTGCTGCCCACGATGATCTTTTTTATGCTCTTCTTCACCTTCTGCAAGGTCAATCCTTTGGATTTGCGTCTGCATAAGTGGCATATCATAGCCTTGACGGTGCAACTGTGTCTTGCCATAGGTGTCTATTACTTATTGTTATGGTTAGGCAGGCGTTGTCCTTTGATTAGTCATCCGCTTATTGCTCAGAGTGCTATGCTCTGTTTCCTTATGCCCACCGCCACCGCCGCACCTATCATTGCCGGTAAGTTGGGTGGCAGCATACAGAACCTCACCACCTTCACTCTCATCAGCAATCTTGCCACGGCTGTTGTCGTACCCGTCTTTTTCCCTTTGGTACATACGGTGGAAGGTATGACTTTCTGTATGGCATCGTGGCTTATCCTGCGTCGTGTAGGACCTCTTCTGTTAGGACCTTTCCTCAGTGCATGGTTGCTTCGTCTTGTGTGGAACTACGCTCACCGCAAAGAGGGTGGCGAGTTCGTTTTGCCTACGCGCATGTCGCAATGGCCTTTCTATCTGTGGGTTGGCACCATAGTGATATTGATGGGTCAGATAGTGAACACGTTGGTTAATGAGCCGTTAGACGGAGTGGCATTGGCAGGTATGGTGATAGGTGCCGGTGTCAGTTGCGCCGTGCAGTTTATGTTGGGTTGGTATATAGGCGAGCATTTTCCGGCAGGCAGTCACGGCGCTGATTATCAGGATGTGGTCATCAATCCTGCTGCCGCACCAAAGACGAAAGCCGGTATCTCTCGCCTAACGGCAGGTCAGGCATTAGGACAAAAAAACACCACCCTTGCTATATGGATGGCGCAAACCTATTTGCTTCCTCTGACCGCTATCGGTCCGGCTGCTTATATGGTGGTGCAGAACCTGTTCAACTCCTACCAACTATGGCGTATGCGCACGAGGTAGGTTTTCAGAGTGTTAAGAACTCATATCCTTCCAGTTGCAGTCGGTGAATGAGCGAGGGTAGCAATGCCAAGGTGTTGTCTTTCGATTTGAGGCTGTCGTGCAAGAGCAGTATGCTGCCGTTGCGGACATATCGGAGCACTATCTGTTCTATTCGTTTGGGGCTGTAATGAGGGTTGTAGTCGTGTGTTACCACGTCCCACAGCACCACCTTATATCCATTGTCTTTGAGCCATTTATGCATCCTTTGTCCTGCCTTGCCATAGGGTGGTCGGAACAGGTGTGAGGGCTGCCATTGCGGACCTAAGGTGTCACGCATGATATCGTCGGTCTTGAGGATATTGTCGATATATCGTTTGTGTGAGGTCTGCCAACCGGATATATGGTTGTAGGTATGGTTGCCCACTTGGTGTCCGCGTCTGACCACCTCTTGTGCTAAATGCGGATACTTGATAAGGTTCTCGCCCACCCAAAAGAAAGTGGCTTTGACATTGTATTGGTCCAGTATATCAAGCACTTGCGGTGTCACTTCAGTCACCGGTCCGTCGTCGAAAGTGAGATAGACGTATCTGCGGGTGGTGTCACCACGCCACAGAGCGTCTTTATAAACGAGGCGTTGAAGCCACGTAGGGAACTGATAAAGTATTCGTTTCATTCTTTTATTTGCTCATTGGGGCATGTGCTTGCACGTCCCATACGAGTGCTGAAGCACCGAGGATAGCCGCGTCGGAGTCTTTGAGGGTGGAGAAGAGCAGTTTGACTTTGTTCTTCCAGAAGCGCACCACGTTTTGGTTCATCGACTCTTCGATGGGTCGTTTGAGTATGTCGCCTGCTTTGGTCAGTCCGCCGAAGAGGATGATGGCTTCGGGAGCGGAGAAAGCGATGAAGTCCGCCAGTTTCTGTCCGAGCAGAGTGCCGGTGTATTGGAAGATCTCTTTTGCCAGTTCGTCGCCTTGCATAGCGGCATCGAACACATCTTTGGAAGTGATGTCGGCTATAGGCAGTTGTCTTAGGATAGATGGTCTGTCGGTTGTTTGCAGCCATTCTTGTGCGGTACGTGCCACGCCGTTGGCAGAGGCGTATGCTTCGATGCACCCTCTCTGTCCGCAGCCGCAGAGACGTGCCGAACTGTCGCGTATGATCTTTGTGTGTCCTAACTCACCTGCAAAACCGTCGTGACCATAGACCACCTTGCCGTCGATGACTATACCTGAGCCCACGCCGGTGCCAAGAGTAATCATAATGAAGTTCTTCATTCCTTTGGCAGCGCCGTAGGTCATCTCACCCATAGCGGCTGCATTGGCATCGTTGGTAGTACGGCATGGAACGCCCATACGCTCGGATATCATCTCAGAGAAAGGTACTATCCCTTTCCAAGGCAGGTTGGCAGCGTTCTCAATGTTGCCGGTGTAATAATTGCCGTTAGGTGCTCCTGCACCTACGCCGCGCACGAGGTCGATACCGCCTTGTGCATCCACCAACTTCATCATCTCGTGGCACAGCGTGTCGCAGTAGAGGTTGATGTCGGTGTACTGTTGTGTCTTGATGGACGAAGAGTTGAGCACATTGCCGCGTGCATCAACAAGACCGAACTTGGTGTTGGTGCCACCCATGTCGATTCCGATAACGTAAGGCTTTTCCATAGTAAAGGTATTTTTAAGTTTGGGTTAATGGTCTTTTCTTTTGAGCAATACCACGTTTTCCACGTGCTGGGTGTGAGGAAACATATCAACAGGTTGCACTGCCATTACCTGATATTTAGCGTCTAACAATGCGAGGTCGCGTGCCTGTGTGGCAGGGTTGCAACTGACATAGACAATCTTTTGCGGTTCGGCATTGAGAATGACCTTCACCACATCTTCATGCATACCTGCGCGTGGCGGGTCGGTAATGATAACATCGGGTTTGCCGTGAAGGGAGATAAAACCGTCGGTCAGTATGTCTTTCATATCACCGGCATAGAACTCGGTGTTGGTAATACCATTGATGTCGGAATTGATTTTGGCATCCTCTATGGCTTCGGGAACATACTCTATGCCTATCACTTTGGCGGCTTGTCTTGCCACAAAATTAGCGATGGTGCCGGTGCCGGTATAGAGGTCGTAGATGAGTGGTTGCGAAAAGGCGGACTCACCCTCGAAAGCAAAACGGCGTGCCACCTTATATAGTTCGTAGGCCTGATGTGTGTTCGTTTGGTAGAATGATTTGGGTCCGACCTTAAACTGCAGGTCTTCCATGTGTTCGATCAGGTGATCCTGTCCTGCCCACACCATCACTTGTTGGTCGCCAATGGTGTCGTTCATCTTCTCGTTGATGCAATACATAAGGCTTATCACCTCAGGGAAGGCTTGATGGACAGCGTCTAAGAGCCTGTTGCCTGTTTCTGTCAGCGGTTCGCCAAACACCAGAATAAGCATCACCTCCTGTAGGTCGTTGGTGCGTATGACCATCGTTCGCAACTGACCGGTATGGGTGTGCTCGTTGTAGAAAGTCATATCGTTGTTGAGTGCGAAACGCTTGATAAAGAGCCGCAAACGGTTGTTGATGTCGGGCATAAGATGACATTGCTCTATGTCCAGCACTTTGTCGAAGCAGTTGGGGATGTGAAAACCTACTCCCGGCTCAAAAGGTATGCCTTCACGCATCTGTTCAGAGGTGAGCCATTTGTGGTCGGCAAAGGTGAACTCCAACTTATTGCGATACTCATATTGCTGTCGGCTGCCGATGATGGGTGAGATGTCGGGCAAAGGGATCTTGCCTATTCGTTGAAGGTTGTCTGTCACCTGTTGCTGCTTCCATTTGAGTTGTTCGGCATAAGGTAATATCTGCCATTTACATCCGCCGCATGTGCCATAGTGCCGGCATACAGGTTCACATCGTTGTTCGGCTGGCGTGATAAGTCTTGCCACGCGGGCTTCCATAAACGAATGTTTCTTTTTCGTCACTTGCAGATCCACCACGTCTCCCGGTACACAATACGGCACAAAAACCACCTGATCGTCCACGCGCGCAAGAGCCTTGCCTTCGGCTGCTATGCCGGTGATAGTGATATGCTCAAGTAAGGGTAAGTTCTTCTTTTTCATTACGGTCGGTTATGAACAAAAAATGCTTCAGTAAGTTGCGGACGAGAACGACCGCGCTCCAAATACGCGGCAAAGGTATTGATTTTTCCTTACTTATACAATTTATGCGGTTATTTTTAGTTTATGCCGCTGTTTTTAGCCTTGGTGCCGTTTTAGGGCTATGCGGTTGTTTTTGATTGTAGGCAGTTGTTGCCGAACAAAATGTTTGTCGGTTTTATGAGGTTTAGAGGTGAACTTATGTCGTACTGTTTATCAGGTATTTATAAGAACTTGTCCCAACAAAACCGAACGGTTTTGTTGGGACAAGTCTTTTTGTTCTCTAACAGCGGCAAAGGTAAAACAAAGAAAGCAAGTGTGCAAATATCTGCGCACTTTTTTGTTATATTTTTGCCACTAATAGTTAAATTCTGATAGAAAAACCATACCTACGGATTCAAAATTGATATTTTAT
>JAFSTB010000037.1 GCA_017450685.1 Paludibacteraceae bacterium | reverse complement strand
CTGACAAATATCTTGCACACTTTTTTGTGAAAAACCTTGCAAATACCTGATAATCAACATTGCAAAAATTGTGACAAAAATCAGTGGCAAACGCTTAAAAAACTAAGAGCAGCCTAAAATGGCTGCTCTTAGGGGGAAAGAAAGGGATATATAAGTTGGAACATCTATTGTGCTATCTCTGCTTTGAGTGTGGCAGCGGTGGCAGATAGGATATGTACTTTGACCAACTCGCCTATATGTCTGCCTTCGCGCGGGAAGACGACGGTTTTATATTTAGAAGTACGTCCGAACATATCGTCGTGGCTGCGTTTAGAGTAACCTTCGACCAACACTTCTTGCACTGAGCCAACTTCACGCAGGTTGCTTTCGAGGGATAGTTGTTGTTGCAAGGCGATGATTTCATTGAGTCGTCTCACTTTTTCTTCTTCGGGTATATTATCCGGCAGGTGCTTTTGAGCGTAGGTGCCCGGTCGTTCGGAGTATTTGAACATAAAGGCGGTGTCGAATCCCACTTCGCGCATGAGTGATAGTGTCTGAGCATGGTCGTCGAGAGTCTCGTCGTGGAAGCCACAGAAGACATCTGTTCCGATGGCGGCATCGGGCAGGATACGACGAATGGCGGCAATACGTTCGAGATACCACTCGCGTGTATATTTGCGGTTCATGAGTTTGAGTATATGGTTCGAACCGCTTTGCACGGGCAGATGGATAAATCGACAGAGGTTAGGATGTCGTGCTATCACTTCGAGTGTTTGGTCGGACATATCTTTAGGGTGTGAGGTAGTGAAACGCACACGCATATCAGGTACTGCCAGTGCCACTTGTTCGAGCAGCATAGGGAAGTCGGTCGGAGTACCATTGTTATTGACATAGCGATAGGAGTTGACGTTTTGTCCTAATAGGGTGACCTCTTTATATCCTTTTGTTTGCAGGTCTTTGACTTCGGCGATGATACTTTCCACATCTCTACTGCGTTCACGCCCTCTGGTGTATGGTACTACGCAGTATGAGCAGAAGTTATTGCACCCTCGCATTATGCTGACGAATCCGCTGATGGTTATACCTATGCGTGCGGGCATCACGTCGCGATATGTCTCGGTGAGTGATAGTTGCACATTGATGGCTTTATGTCCTTGCATACTTTGTCCGATGAGGTTAGGCAGGTCAAGATAGGCATCAGGTCCTGCCACAAAATCCACGCCGTGCTTATCCAGTAACTCGCCAGCCATACGTTCAGCCATACATCCTATGACACCGAGCAAAGGTTGTTTTTGTTTGCTTTGTTTGCCATAGGTAGCGTGCAACTCTTCGATACGGTGTTGAACGGTTTGTTCGGCTTTTTCGCGTATGGAGCAAGTATTAAGGATGATGATGTCGGCATCGTCGGGTGTGTCGGTAAGAGTGGTGTCGATAGTTTGCAGAATGGCTGCAACCACCTCACTATCTGCCACATTCATTTGGCAGCCGTAAGTCTCGATAAAACATTTCATATTGGTTATGTTATTTGTGCAACCTAATAGTTAGTTGCAGCAGTTATTAAGTGTCGATATGCAGTCGGAAACGTATAGCCCAGAAGGGGTTGTGGCTATCGTTTCTATGTGTCAGTTTGAACACTGCATACAGGTCTGCCACACGGAATATATTTCCTATGCCGGCACCCACTTCTATATAGGGTATTGTCAGCGTGGACAACGCATAGTTGTTAGGCAGGCATAGTGTATTGCTGCGTGTCCAACCGCCGTAGGCTAACTTGAAGATGAGCAGTTCTCTCAGTCGCAGTCGTTGGATATAGGGGATACGGTTGAACACACATCCTTTACCGTTCCATTGTGCATGTAGTAGCAGATAGCGGTCGGCGGCGAACTGTGTATAGTCCATTAGTGTAAAACGATAGGGGTCATAGGCATAACTCTGGTTACCTTCAAAGAGGTGCAGGCGTGTATAAGGCAGGTGTCCTAATAGCAGTCCGCCAGCCACTTGCCAATCCAAGATACCACCCATACCAAGGTTAGCGCGTTGGCGAAGGAGGAATCCGAGTTTGCCATAGACGTGATAGTTATCCTCTCTTGCCATACGTATGCTTCCTAATTCGGCATTGAGGAAGAGTGCGGGTTTATCACCATATAGGTGCAGACGTTGGAAGAAGAAATCGAGTTTTCTCTCATCCCAGCCAAGACGAACAGTGGCACTTATATTGGCATAGCGATAGGTGGGTTGAGCGTTATAGTTGCGAGTAGGCATACCGTATCCTTCTTTTCCTATGTTGAGGGCGAGACGTGTCTCAAGATGGTCGGTCCAATCGTTGTCCAGTCTAACGGACGCTTCTCTTCGTCTTATGGCAGGGTTGCGTAAGGTCTCCCAATAGCGTGCCATCTGCATAAGTTGCATTGTGACACTCATATCGCTGAACCAGACACTATTCTCTCGCTGCTGCCTGGTGAGAGTAGAGACATCGGCGCGAACATACTCGTCGGCATAGCGAAAAGTGAGTATATGTCGGCGTTGTGTCGGCAGGTTGAGATGAATCATACCTGCACCTTTCCAAGCGTGGTCACCTAAGCCGGCAGCCAGATAGCCTTCTAAACATACGGTCTTGGACATACGCTCGTTGGTTCGCAATGATAATCCCAAGCGAACGCCCTCGTGCGGATTAGCGTGAATGATCTCGGTCACCTTGCCTATGTCCACCATCGTACCGGTCGGGATATATCCCGTTTGGATGATTTGTGCCATCCAAGTGGCAGCGCGAAAGAGAGGTATATTATTATATAAGGTGTCGGTTTGATATATTTTCTCTGTTGGGGCATCGGCAGGAAGTGTCGTTGTCGTATTACGCATCGTCAGCGGATAGCGACTATTCGAGCGGAGCAGAAGTGAAGGAAAGACATGTGATGTATCTGCTTTAATGGCGAAATCAAGCAGCATACTGATATCTTCCGTTTCTTTTACATATCGCGAACAATCTTGGTTGCATTGATAGGTCTGCTCAATGGTTAAGCCGCGCAAGTAATTAACATTGACATCCGATGGCACTTCTGCCGAAATATATGTTATGGCAGCAGTGAGCGAATCGACACACAGCGTACCATTGAATGTGGGATAATAAGGGTTCTTTGTCCGAAAATGAATAGTATAATTTTTTCTTGGCAATGTTAGTGAATCAGCGAGATAGAACTGATAATAACTATTGGCATCAGCAGCCAAAGGGCTGAGGAAAGAGGCTGCAAGAAACGGTACGGTGCTGTTATAGAAGTTCTTAGGTTGTTCAAAATCAGAGAGCAACATCTCCCAATGGGTGGAAGTGAGCAATGCTTTTTGTTCTTTGGTTTGTCCCGCTGACGAATGTTTAGCATAGAGAGGCAGCAGCAAAGTGGAGTCTTCCTGTGTCAGCATTGCCTTTTTGAGCGAACGCCACAGTGCACGTTTCAGATGCTTGGCGCGTATATCACTCACACTCACGCTTATATCCTTGTCGGCATTATCCCCGTTCACCGGAACATTATTGATTTGTTTTTTTTGCCTTACTCGTTCCATTATCGGCAAAGCGGGATTACTACCCGGAACGATGAACACTTCAGCCAGCGACTCACTCTTCTCCCTTAATGCCACATCTATACCAGCCGATATGCCGGGCTCAATAGTGAAAGTCTGTTTACGATAGCCTACGGCAGAGACCACCATTGTCGATTTTTTCTTCAGCGGCACACGTAACAGGAAGACACCTTCCGGTGTGGTGGCTGTACCGTATGGTGTGTTCTTGAGATAAACACTCACACCTTCCATCGGTTCACCTGTGCACTCATCATACACCTCTCCCACCAATATAGTCTCTTTCTGCGACCAAAGAGGCAGACAGAAGAAAAGAAACATTATCCGAATCAGACACCGTCTCATCTGTTAGCAGGATGGTATTGAAGTATCACATTACGCAAATCGTTTATATCGACGTGCGTATATATCTCAGTTGTGGTTATATTCTCGTGTCCGAGCAACTGCTGTATCACTCTGAGGTCGGCACCGTTCTGCAAGAGGTGTGTTGCAAACGAATGTCGCAGTGTATGCGGTGAGATGGTCTTGGTGATACCTGCAGCCACGGCTAACCGTTTGATAATAGTGAAGATCATCGCCCTTGTCAACTGTCCTCCTCTGCGATTGAGGAAGGCTATATCCACTGCATCGGGCTTGACAGTCAATCGGCTACGGTCTTCCATCCAATAAGCAAACCACTTGTCTGCCTCAGGTGATAAGGGCACTAATCGTTGCTTAGACCCCTTACCGCTAACACGCAGATACCCTTCCTCACGGTGCATATCCGACAACTTGAGATTAGTAAGTTCGCTCACACGTAATCCGCTACCGTATAACATCTCAATGATAGCCCTGTTTCGATGTCCTTCAGCCGAGGACAGATCCACCGCATTAACCAACCTATTCACTTCTTCTATTGTCAGCACCTCAGGCAGATGTTGTTCTTTGCGAGGCGACTCAAGCAACTCAGACGGATCGTCATCCCGCTCACGATGATACAATAGAAAACGATAAAAAGAACGTATGCCACTCAACACACGCGACTGACTACGAGCGTTGGAATCAGCCTCGAAGGACTCATAGACAAAGTCTTGCAGGTCGTCAAAAGAAAGAGTGACAGGATCAAGAGAATGATTGGCACAGTACACAAACAGTTTATCTAAATCTTGCAGATAAGCGACAACGGAATTGTCGGACAGACCTCGTTCCAACTTCAGATAAGTACGATATGCCTTGACAATGTCTTGAGCCATTATTCACGGGTTATATAGTGCGGGAAACCCCGATAGACGGCATCATAAGTCTGTTGGTCCGGAGTGACCAAATGAAACTCCACATTGCATAATTCATCTTCATACCACACTATAAATGTGCCGGTCGGGAAAAGATAAATCTTCTCTACCTGCGAATCATTGACAAGCAACAGATAAGCACCTGTCACTCTGCCCTCAAACGACATACCGGATAAAGCAGTATGCACGGCAGCCGTCGTATCAACCTTGTATTCAGCCGCTTCTAACTGATTAGCAGGAACAAACACATCCGATAAATACAGATTAATACCCGTTCCCTCTATCGTATCTCCATTAAGGCTCAGACCGTCACTATAAAAGTCCAAGGACAACACCTCGCAATCTAAGCCTTGATAATAGTGACCATACTGAGTGAAATATGCCTGTGTGAAGACTGTATCAATACGTGTAACACGCTGTGTAGAAAGCGAGTTAGGCTGCTGGCAGGCAATAAAGAACAAAGGCAGAAAGAATATAAAAATCCTGTTTTTCATACTTCTTGTGAGGTTATTTTCATATTTCGTGTCGGATACCATGCCGCAACAAAACCAATAGCAATCACTATGGCTGCTACAATAAGCACATCCGTTGCTTGCAGTGATACGGGATAAGCACTAATCACATAATCGACACCGTTACCCAGTTTGAGCCAACCGAAAGTCTGCTGTGACCAACACACCGCCACTCCTGACAACAAACCTGCCACGGCTCCAAGAACAGAGATCAGCCAACCCTCATACAGAAAGATACGGCGGATCTGCTTTTCGGACGCTCCCAGATGGTGCAAAGAGACGATGTCAGCCTGTTTGTCTAACATGAGCATAGTCAATGAACCTACCATATTGAAAGCAGCGATCAGCACTATGAAGGCTAAGAGCAGGGCTGTCAGCAGTTTTTCCACACGCAGTATCCTGAAAAAATCTTCTTGCTGCTCATATCTGTTGAGTACCCGATATCGGTCACCCACTATCTGCTGTATCTGTTTCTGTGCTTTGCGCGGCGCATTATCGGCAAGTCGCAACTCAACAGCCGACACTTGATGTGACTGATAATCAAACAGGCGCTCCATCAACGGCAAAGACACCAGCATTACGCGCTCATCATACTTAGCCTGATTAACGGCAAAGACACCTGACATGAAACATGTCGCCTGCCTGAAACTGTCGTCAGGGCGCAACAGGTTGACCGACCCGTTGCGCTTGGGAGCATACACATGAACAGGCTTAACAAAACGTGCACCCACACCTAATTGAGCCGACAAACCATAACCCATAACAACACGGTCGAATGCACCATCCCAAACACTATACTCTCCGTCAATAATAGTGGAATCAATCTTACTTAACGTTCGGAAATTTTCGTCCACACCTTTCAGCAATGCAGGTATCTGTTTGTCGGCATATTCTACCAATGCCGTCTCCTCAATTGTTTCGGAAAAAACAGCAATATATGGAAAGTTGCGTACAGCATTAAACAGGTCGTTGTCGGTAGTGAAAACCTTACCTTCCACCGGCACAATACGTAGGTCAGCATCAAAGCGAGAGAACATCTGCTCTAATACCACCCCGAAACCGTTCATCACACTGAGTACACATATCATAGCAGCCGTCACCACAGCCACGGCAGCAGCACTCACTCCGCTGACCACCTGTATGGCACTATGGCTCTTCTTTGTCCATAGATAACGCCACGCTATGAAAGAGGATACTCTCATTGCTCATGCAACAATTGGTCGATATGCTCCAAACGGTCGATAGTGGGATCTAAATGGAAATGCAATTCGGGAATGATACGCAACTGATGCCGCTCCAGATTGCCTAACTCACCACGCAGACGATGAGTGTCGGCTTCTATCTGCTCCATCACCGCCTGAGCATCTTTCTGCGGATAGATACTCAAGTAAACATGAGCAATGGCAAGGTCAGGCGATACACGCACTTCACTAACGGAAATCAGTATGCCATGAAACTGAGAGTATAACGAACGAGCATAATGCAGAAATATATCACTCAGGTCTTTCTGTATAAGACGCTCAATCTTTTGTTGTCTTGTTGTTTGCATAGAAATGATTATTGTAGGTTCAACGTCCGAATATAATCGTAACCATCCTTCCTTATTGAAAATAAGGGAAAGGAGAGCGCTCTCTTTTCCCTAACTTTCTTATTGTTCGGCTATGCCGCAGAGAGCGGCCCTCGTCCGATAAGATTAACGTTTGTGGCGTCCCTCGTCAGCCACTGTAAGTTTCTTGCGACCTTTAGCACGGCGAGCAGCCAGCACGCGGCGACCATTAGCCGTGGCCATTCTCTCAAGAAAACCATGTTTGTTGCGACGTTTGCGCTGTGAGGGTTGAAATGTACGTTTCATAGTATATAAGTATTATATTTTCCTTTTTACGCGAAAAAGCGTGCAAAGATAAGGCAACTTTTTATATTGCGCAAATCTTTGCACACTTTTTTATGTTTTTTAGACTTATTTACAGCTATTAAGCTATGTATTGGGGTTCGTCCTCTTCCAAAACGCCGTAGTCGTTAGCGCCCTCATCGGAAGCATAAAACAAAAGAATAATGTTCACTATCGGGCAAATAAACCACCAACCGCTATGGTTAGAATCGTGGTAACGACGAACGGTAACAGCAAGGTTCGGAATAAATACAGCTATACTCCATACATATACTAACCAAGTAAATGTAACGCCGGTCAGACCGGTAATGAGTCCGGCAACAAAACCAATAGCCATACTCATCAGAAAATTAAACAAATAGAAGTACCAGTATTCAGAGCGTGAAGCACGACCTGAAAAAATTGCATACTTCTTGAACACGGAAGAAACAGATTGACCTAATGTCATAACAGTAAGATTTAGAGGGTTAATAATATGGGTTGAATAGATAAGGAGGCGAGTAGATTACTAATATGCGGTGAATAGTCTATATGGTGAATAGTCTATAATTAGTCATCGTTGAACGTCGGTACTTATAGCTGCGGCAAAGGTAGTTGTTTTCCGTGAATCGCACAAATACAAGGGGATAGAATTTATCATTTAATCTTTGTGGCGTTACGGATAAACCGCAAAGTGGCTTACACTCATTTCACCACTGTATAGCACCTCGATAAACGATAATGGTCTAATAGATTGTAAAGTATCTTCCTCGGTCACTTGTAGTTCATCTTCTATCCAACGTAACTGTTTCTTTGTATATGAATTTATATCATTAGTGTCCACTAAAAATTTGGACGATTAAAAATTAGTATTTTAAAATAACAATAGTTCAGTGCAACTAAGTTGGTCTTTGACATTTTGAAAGTTAGTTTTGTTGAGCAGTTCGACTAGTGGTGTCGTATCTGTCAGCGACGAATTGAGTATCTGTAGAACCTCGTAGGTAGAGCGATTCAACTTCATGTCGTGTTGCATAATGGCGACCAAACAGAAGGTAATAATCGCTACATAGACTTGGATTCGAACGGCATTTTCGCTTGTTCCCCAAAATCGTTTGATTCGGAGATGCTGCTTAAGCCATTTGAAAAACAGTTCTACTTGCCAACGACTTTTGTACAAATCTGCTATCTGCTAAGCCGTTAAATGTTTGGCATTTGTCAGGTATGTAAACTCTCGTTTACTCTCCTCGTCCCAGTATCTAACAAGACGGGTTTATATGACATTTTTAGTACCTAAATTTTGCTGTACGCCCGATAAATACTACATTTGAGAGTAATTTATTGTATTATGGCAAAAAAATGCATAAAATGTTGTTCTTTTTCGGTAGTGAAAAAGGGCAAGCAAAACG